>NZ_JBFTQT010000001.1:0-752228 GCF_056399145.1 Rhizobium sp. 01N48 | reverse complement strand
GCCCTGGCGACTGTTCGGGTTCGATGGAACGACGGACCTGGCCCCGGCTCTGACGCGGGCTTTAACGCCCAAGGGGGTAGCGGGCTCCGGTCCGTCACCGCAGGGAGGAGCTAGATCCGATGCGGCAATCGTCAAGTTACAAGGGGGTCTCACACGGCAAGCCCTATAGAGTGCGTTCACCGCACACGCCAAACGGCCCCGCCTCACCTCAGCCCTCAAGCGTCTCCTTGACCACCACAGCCAGCTGCTTCAGCGAGAACGGCTTCGGCAGGAAGCCGAACTTGGACTCTGGCGGCAGGTTGCGGGCAAACGCGTCCTCGGCATAGCCCGAGACGAAGATGAACTTCAGATCCGGATATTTCTTGCGCAGTTCGCGCAACAGCGACGGCCCGTCCATTTCAGGCATGACGACGTCGGAGACGACGATATCCACCTTGCCATCGAGCTCGTCCATGATGTCGAGCGCTTCCACACCCGATCCCGCTTCGTGAACCGTGTAGCCGCGCGTCTCCAGCATGCGCTTGCCGCCGCGACGCACCGCCTCCTCATCCTCGACGAGCAGGATGACGGCCGAACCCGTCAGGTCTTCCGGCTGCTCCGGCTTGGTGGGCGACAGCGCGACGACGTTGTCTGCGCTCGGCGTGACCGCATCGGCCTCGGCGGCGATCGCCGGTTCGACGATGTGGCGTGGCAGGAAGACGCGGAAGGTCGTGCCCTTGCCGACTTCCGATTCCGGCTGGATGTAGCCGCCGGATTGCTTGACGATGCCATAGACCATCGCAAGCCCGAGACCCGTGCCCTTGCCCACCTCCTTGGTGGTGAAGAAGGGCTCGAAGATCTTGTCCATGATTTCAGGCGCGATGCCGGTGCCGTTGTCCGACACCTCGACCAGAACCATGTCCTCGTGCGGCATGTAGGAGTAATTGAACGCGGCGACTTCGGCGGCCGTCGCGTTCTTCGTGCGCACGGTGAGCTTGCCGCCCTCGGGCATCGCGTCGCGCGCATTGACGCAAAGGTTGATCAGCACCTGCTCGAACTGCGACAGGTCGGTTTTCACGGGCCAGAGATCGCGCCCATATTCGACGTCGAGCTTGACGTTGGTGCCCGACAGCAGCCGGTCGACCAGCATTCTCAAGTCGCCGACGACATCGGTGAGATTGAGCACGCTCGGCCGCATCGTCTGCTTGCGCGAGAAGGCGAGCAGCTGACGCACCAGCACGGCCGCGCGGTTGGCGTTGCGCTTGATTTCCATCAGATCCGCGAAACCCGGATCGGCCGGCCGCGCCTGCAGCAGCAGATGGTCGGAGGAGAGCAGGATGGCGGTCAAGACGTTGTTGAAGTCGTGCGCGATACCGCCGGCGAGCGTGCCCACGGCGTTCATCTTCTGCGTCTGCGCCATCTGCGCCTCGAGCGCCTTCTGCTCGGTCACCTCGACGGCGTAGACGATCGCTGCCTCTTCAGGCGCTTCGTCGCTCTGGTCGATCACGGCATTCACGTAGAAGCGGAAATGCCTGTTGTCGTCGGCCTGCGTCTTGGAATCGAGCGGTGGAATATCGCTCTGCCGGTCCTTGGCGGCGGCAAGCGCCCCCTGCAGCCTCGGCTTGTCGACATCCTGCACGATGGTTTCGAACAGCGCGCCGTTCTCGACGTCATCGCGCGACACGATGCCGGAGAAGAGTTTCAGGAACGGCGCATTGGTCCTGAGGATGCGGCCGTCGCCATCGACGGAGGCGATCGCCATCGGCGTATTGTTGAAGAAGCGCGTGAAACGCATCGATGCAGCCGACGCCGACTGATCGCCAGCCGTGCTGTCGCGGCGCGTTAGAACGATCGAGCGGCTTTCGCCGGGCGCGCCGTCGCGCATCGAGGTAACGCTGTGAACGATCTGCACCGGAACGCCCTGGCCGTTCGATTTCTTCAGGTCGAGATCGAGCGTAACCGTCTTCTGCAGACCGGGATCGGCCTGCACGGACTGGATCAGCGCCAGCCCCTCGCCGGCCACCATGTCGCCGATCGTCATCGAGCCGGGAATGAACTTGGTGAGGTCAATCCCCAGCCACTCGGCAAGCGTCGCGTTGAGATAGAAGATTTCGCCCTTGCGGCCCGCCGAAAAGAAGCCGGCAGGCGCGTGGTCGAGATAGTCGATGGCGTTCTGCAGCTCCTTGAAGAACCGCTCCTGGTCGTCGCGCTCCGATGTGATGTCGCTGATCTGCCAGATATGCAGTGGCCGGCCGCCGCTTTCCTCGCTCTGCAGGATACGCGCCTTCAGCCGGTACCAATGAGCGCCCGATCCGTTCGGCGATGGCCCCAGCGCGCGCAGCAGCCGGAACTCCTCGCGTCCCTCGCGGCCCTCGCGCAGCCCGTTGGATAGCCGGTAGAGCGCCTCGTTGGATTCGCGGTGGCGCGACAGAAGCGCTTCCAGCGTCTGCACCTCTGTCGGCTTGCGGGCGCCGGTCAGCGCGCCGTAAGCGGCATTGGCGTAGACGATCCGGCCTTTTTCGTCGGTGATCAGCGATCCGTCGGGATGGCTGTTGAGAAAGGCACGGGCAAGGCTGTCGGACTGGCGCTGCGGCATCACTTCGATGAAGCCGATGATCGACGACACCAGGAAGAAGATGCCGACCATGGCCAGCACGCCGAGAACGCCGAGCACCATCTCGTTGTCGAGCGAGGTCTTGAACACCACGAAGGCGGCGGCGACGCCGATCAGCACCAGCGCCAGAAGCAGGATACGCACGGCGGTTCCCGCGCGCCCTCCACGGTCCACGAGCGGTTCGCTAAAATTGTCGGCCTGACGGGATTTCGTCATGTACTTCCTCGCATTGCCCGCCGGCCTTCATTCGTGACTAACATACGAAGCAGGAATCAGGCGCCTCTTCCTTCTTAGCAATTTGCTGCCCCGCCAAAAACACCACACTCCATGAAGAGTGATTGAATTCACAAGCTACAGCGCCAGTTTTGCCGTTAAATGTAGATTGAGACGTTCCACAGACATTGCGTCGCACCTTTCGGTGACTGGACAAGCCGCCTCCCCCTTGTCTAGGAAGCTTAAAAGTCGTCATGTGGTTGAACGCCGCAAAGGAGTACGTGACTATGTTCGATGGCATCATGGAATCTTATGGCAGCCGCTTCATCATTGCCGCGGGCGGCGTGGCCATCGCCCTGCTGCTGCTCGTCGCGGTCCTCTGGATCATGCGCAACCGGGCATCCTCGCCCTTCGTTCGCGGCGGCCGCAACCGTCAGCCCCGTCTTCAGGTTCTCGACGCCGCCGCCGTCGACGCCCGCCGCCGCCTCGTGCTGGTGCGTCGCGACGATGTCGAACATCTGATCATGATCGGCGGACCATCCGATATCGTCATCGAAAGCCGCATCCTGCCGGATGGGCAGGTCGAGACCATTAGCGAGCCGGCACGCCCGGAAGCACCACAGCCGGCCGCCCCCAGCGAGCGGCCCGCGGAGCCCGTGATGACAGCAGCCGTGGTTGAACCAGAGCCCCCGGTCATCGTCCCGCCCGCACCGCGCCCGGCCCCGACGCGTGGCCTGTCGCCGATCGAAGAGTTCGCACCGAGCGCCGAGCGCCTGGACACCCCACCGATCGCACCGCCACCTGCACCACAGCATCAGGTCTTCGAGCCCGAGATCGAACCCGCTCCGCGCCCCGTCCCCGTGCCAGTCGCGCCGGTATCGATCACGCCAGCACCCGTCGCACCGCGCCCGCAGCCTCCGGTATTCTCGCGGCCGGAGCCTGCGCCGATCGAAACGGCCGAAGCCGTCGATATCCTCGATTCGGCGCGCCAGCGCGTCCTGACGCCGCAGAGGATCGAGCCACAGGTGATGAGCCCGCCCACGCCGCCGCAGCGCGTCGATCTCTATCCGCCGGCACCGCAAGCGCCAACGCCGCAGCCGGCCGCGTTCCAACCCGTCGCTCGCCCGGCCCCATCGGCCCAGCCCAGCGATTTCCAGCGTGTTCTGGAAGAGGAAATGACGAGCAATCTGGCGGCTGAGCGCCCAATGGCAGCGCATAATGCGCCGATGCACAATGCACCGCCGGTGCAGAACGCGCCTGCTCGCCCCGCGCCTTCCAACATGCCGCGCCGCGATCCCGAGATGGCCCCGATCACAGGCGCCGACGCCGCCCTTCAAAACGAGGTGGCTCGCATCTTCGGCGAAATGAGCGTCAACCGCGACAAATGATCGGTGGCGGCAACAGCCGCCCCTTTCATGCAAACAAAAAAGGCACCGCGCGATGGCGGTGCCTTTTTTAGTTTGTGATGTAACCGGGATTATTCGTCCCGGTAGACTTTTTCACGACGCTCGTGGCGTTCTTGCGCTTCGATGGACAGCGTTGCGATCGGGCGGGCGTCGAGACGCTTGAGGCCGATCGGTTCACCGGTTTCCTCGCAATAGCCGTAAGTGCCTTCCTCAATACGCTGCAGTGCGGCGTCGATCTTGGATATCAGCTTTCTCTGGCGGTCACGGGCGCGCAGCTCAATGGCTCTGTCCGTCTCGGACGACGCCCTGTCGGCGAGATCCGGATGGTTTGCGCTTTCCTCGGCAAGATGCTCGAGGGTTTCGCGCGCCTCTCTGAGGATGTCGTTCTTCCAGGCAATCAGCTTCGCCCTGAAATAGGCGCGCTGGTTACCGTTCATGAACTCTTCCTCTTCCGAGGGCACGTATTTGCTAAGATCGATCTTCTCACTCAACGCGATTCTCCTGAAGAACATCTCATCTGGCGGCTGTATATCCCGACCACGGCGTTCGATTCAAGCCCAATCCGCTAGGTAAACACATTTTTAAATCTGTCACAATTTTGAGCTAACAGGCTATTTTTACGTCACTATTTTTCAAAGCCACCGTTTCAGCTTGCCAGCTGAAGTAGCAGCGCCCGTGCAACTTGCCCACTGGATTCTGTGCGCCGGTTGACGAAGACACCGGGCTGGCGCTACTGAAATAGATCAATCGACCGGGGACTTTCCGATGACCGCAATCGTGCCGCCGCCTTCCCGGATTTATCTTCTGAGACACGCCGAAGCGGCATTTCCCGCCCCCGGCCAGAGCGATTTCGACCGCCCGCTGAGCGAGCGCGGTTATGCCGCAGCCGAGATCCTGGCCGAGAACGCGGCCGACAAAAGCTACAAGCCGGATCTCGTCGTCAGCTCCACCGCCATACGCTGCCGCCAGACGGCGGACGCCGTGCACCGCGCGATGGGCGAAAACCTCGATGTCCGCTTCGTCGACGCGCTTTATAACGCCACGCCCGAAATCTATCTCGATATCCTCGGCGCGCAGCAGGATATGGGCGCCGTCATGCTCGTCGGCCATAATCCCGTCATCGAGCAGACGCTCGAAGCGTTGATCGGCCACCAGCTGCTGGCGCAGGCACTCCCGAACGGCTTTCCGCCCGGCGGTCTGGCGGTGCTCGATTTCGACCAGGGCCGCAACAACTGGCGCCTGATCGACTTCATGATCGACTGACAGGCGCGGAACCTTCTTTTTCTTCGGCGTGCCGGTTCCTATATGGCGTCTACCAGCAATCGGAATTTCGCCTTGCCGCCAAGCATGACATCCTTCACCGACGACGCGCGCATCGCCTTCGACACCCTGTCGGACCGCGCCTCCGGCCTCGTCAACCCGACGATCCGCCTCGGCGTCACCGGCTTGTCGCGGGCGGGCAAGACGGTTTTCATCTCCTCGCTGGTCCATAACCTGCTGCATGGCGGCCGCCTGCCCCTGTTTGAGGCCGTCCAGTCGGGCCGCGTCTCCGCTGTCCGGCTCGAAGAGCAGCCCGACGACAGCGTGCCGCGCTTCCAGTATGAGGATCACATCAAGGCGTTGGTGAAAGACCGGATCTGGCCCGATTCCACGCGCGCCATCTCAGAGCTTCGGCTGACAATCGATTACCAAAGCGCCAGCGGGTGGAGCCGCTTTTTCTCGCCAGGCAGGCTCTCGATCGACATCGTCGATTATCCCGGCGAGTGGCTGCTCGACCTGCCGCTGCTGGCCAAGGACTACCGCACTTTCAGCGAAGAGACGATCGCACTGGCCCGCACAGGCATCCGCACGGAACTCTCCAGGCCATGGCTGGCATTGACCGACGATTGCGACATCGCCGCCCCTGCGGACGAAATGCGCGCCCGCGAACTCGCCACCGCCTTCGCCGATTATCTCAAGGCCTGCAAGGCCGACGAGCGTTCCCTCTCGACGCTCCCACCCGGCCGTTTCCTTCTCCCCGGCGATCTCGACGGCTCGCCGGCGCTGACCTTCGCGCCGCTGGTGGTGCCGCCGACGGGCAAGCCCGAAAAGGGATCGCTCTGGGCGATGATGGAGCGGCGCTACGAGGCCTACAAGTCCGTGGTCGTCAAGCCGTTCTTCCGCGAGCACTTCTCCCGCATCGACCGCCAGATCGTCCTTGTCGATGCGCTGCAGGCGATCAATCGCGGCCCCGAGGCCGTGCAGGACCTGGAGCGCGCACTGACGGACGTGCTCGCCTGCTTCCGCCCGGGCACCAATTCACTGCTGTCGTCGCTGCTCGGCCGCCGGATCGACCGCGTTCTCGTCGCCGCCACCAAGGCCGACCACCTGCATCACGAAAGCCACCACCGCCTCGACGCCCTGACGCGCCGCCTTGTCGATCGCGCCATCCAGCGCATCGGCATGGCCGGCGCCGGCATCGATGTCATGGCACTCGCCTCGGTTCGGGCAACACGCGAGGCGACCGTCAAGCGCGACGGTCATGAGCTGCCCGTCATCGTCGGCACGCCGATCGAGGGCGAAACGATATCGGGCGAAACCTTCGACGGCATCAGGAAGACCGCGATCTTCCCAGGCGACTTGCTCGAAGACCCCTCCGCCCTCTTTGCAAGCATCGAATCGGGCGACGAGAATGTGCAATTGCCAGACGTGAACGTCGTCCGCTTTCGCCCGCCGAGCCTTGAGGAGACCGGCGGCGGCATCAAGCTGTCGGTGCCGCATATCCGGCTCGACCGGGCCATGCAGTTTCTGTTCGGAGATCGCCTAGCATGATCAAGCCGCCCACCGACCAGCCCCCGCGCCGCACGCCCGCCGCCTTCGCCTATGAGGACGAGCGTGAGCAGCCGGAGACCAAAGCCGGCCGACCGACGGCAGAGCCCCGCAAGCCAGCAGCCTTCTCGGGCGAGATCACGCTGACATCGGACGAGGACGATCCCTTCATCAATCCGGACAAGGACCTCCCGGCCCTGCCCGTCGCCCAGCCCCGAAAACGTGGCACCTCCTTCGGCAAGATCGCTCTCGGTGCTTTTGGTGTGTTGTTCTCGCTCGCCTTCGGGCTCTGGACCGACAGCCTGATCCGCAACCTATTCAGCCGCGCCGATTGGCTCGGCTACACCGCGCTTGCCGCCGTCGGCATCGGCATCCTGGCTGTCATCGCGATGGTCGTCAGGGAGACTGCTGGCATGATGCGACTGGCCGCCGTACAGACCATCAAGTCCGAGGCGGAAGCGGCGATCTTGGAGACCAAGCCCGCCAAGGCGCGTGCGCTCGTCAAGAGCCTGGAGCATCTGCTATCCAACAAGCCGGAGACCGCGCGCGGCCGGGCCACGCTGAAGGCCGCCGAGACCGATATCATCGACGCCCCGCATCTGGTGGCGCTCGCAGAGCGCGAACTGCTTGCGCCGCTTGACCGGCAAGCCCGTAGCCTCATCCTCAACGCCTCAAAACGAGTCTCAGTGGTCACCGCCGTCAGCCCCCGCGCCATCGTCGACCTGCTCTACGTTCTCTACGAGGCCGCCAAGCTCATCCGCGCCATGGCCGATCTCTACGGCGGCCGGCCCGGCACATTCGGCATGCTGCGGCTGATGCGCGACGTTCTCGCCCATCTCGCCGTCACCGGCTCGATCGCCGTCGGCGACAGCCTCGTCCAGCAGGTTCTCGGCCACGGCCTGGCATCCAGGCTCTCTGCACGGTTGGGAGAAGGTGTGATCAACGGCCTGATGACCGCCCGCATCGGCATTGCCGCCATGGACCTTTGCCGCCCGCTGGCGTTCCGCGCCCTGAAGCGTCCGGGAATCGGTGACTTCATCGGCGATCTCACGCCATCGATGACGAAGAGTGACGGCAACGGGCGGAATTGAGCCGGGACCCGTAAACCATTCGTTCCAAACGGTCGACTTCAGGAATCCGATGCGATTCAACAACTTACGCGACACAGGCCGGCGCGCGTCCGGCACCGAAAACCCCGCAGACGCGCCGTTTTCGACCCATTGGAAACCAAGCATTAACCATTTTTCGGCAAAACTTGGCACCAGTTAAGCGATATGGTTCGCCAAGGAAAATCCATGTACTCGCGCAAGTTTCTCTACCTCTTCGGTCTCGCGGCAATCGCCCTGTCGCCTTTTGCCGAAACGGCTCCAGCAGCCACCGCCGCCACGCGTGACAAGGCATTCTTCGAATCTGTCGCAGGCTCGTGGAAAGGTCCGGGCGAAATCGTCGCCGGCAAGTACAAGGGCACCAAGTTCACCTGCAACCTGATCGGCGAACCCGTCACCGACGGCACCGGCGTCAAGCTCGACGGCAGCTGCCGCGTCGGCGTCTTCAAGCAGCCGATGAGCGCACTGATCACCCAGTCTGGCAATAGCTACAAGGGCAAGTTCCTCGACGGCGCCGCCGGCAAGGGTCTCGACGTCGTCTCCGGCACCGTCACGGAAGACACCGTCGTGGTCGGCCTCAACCGCGCCAAGCTCAACGGCGCGATGATCGCCCGCGTCCGCGACGACAAGACAATGAACGTCACGGTTTCGGTCAAGGTCGAAAGCCAGATGATCCCCGTGATCGGCCTGACGCTGTCGCGCCAGGTCGACGAAATAACCGTCGGCTCGGTCGAATAATCGATAGAGACAAGTGAAGCATACGATGAAGCGGCCAAATGGTCGCTTCTTTCGTTTCAGGCGTCACGCCACCAATCCATGCTCTGATCGGCGACCTCGATCCCCTGAATATCGGCGCGAGCAAGCCAGTCGCGCACCGCGACACCCTTGACGACAAGGTCGGCCGCGAAGTCGGCAAGCGGCATCAGCACGAAGCCGCGATCGGTCATCCGGGGATGCGGAAGCTCCAGCCGCGGCGCATCCTGGCTGATATCGTTGTAGGTCAGCACATCGATATCGAGCGTGCGCGGCCCCCAGTGCTCGATACGCTCCCGCTTCATGCCGCGCTCTATGTCGAGACAGACATCGAGCAGTGCTTCCGGCTGAAGCGACGTCGACACTTCGGCGCAGCAATTGAAAAAGAAGGACTGGTCCGTCTTGCCCCATGGCGGCGTACGGAAGAGCCGGGAGACAGCGACCACGCGACAATCCGCCCGCGCATCCAGCGCCTTCAGCGCCTGCGCCATGGAGTGGACGGGATCGCCGATATTGCCGCCAAGCCCGAGCGTGGCGGCCTCAAAAGCCATGTCAGACAAAATGTTCGACGCTCACCTGGACGAAATCAAGCACGCCTGGAACCGGCGCGTTCGGCTTGCGCACGGTAATTTTCGCCCGCTTGATCTGCGGGAATTTCTGACAGAGCCCCTTGGCGATATCGAGCGCCAGCGCCTCGATCAGATAACGTCGCTTGCCGGTGACGATCTCCTCGATGACGGTGAAGGCAATCCCGTAATTGACGGTATCGTCGATCGAATCCGTCTCCAGCGCGGTGCCGGTCACGACATCGAGCTCGGCATCGACGAAGAAACGCTGCCCCAGAAACTCCTCTTCGTCGTGAACGCCGTGGCGGGCGAAGAAGGCGCAGTTCTGCAAGGTGATGGTGTAGGTGGTGCTCATAACGTGCCCTTCCGCTCGAATGCGTCGCGTGCCTTCAGCATAGCATCAGTCACGGCAAGTGCGTCCCTGTTGATTGCGACATCGTGTACGCGAAAAATCGCGGCGCCCTTCAGTCTCAAAAGCACGCTGGTGGCCGCCGTGCCGGCATCGCGATCGGCCGCCTCGCGGCCCGTGACCGCACCGACGAAGCGCTTGCGCGAGGTGCCGGCCAGGATCGGAAAGCCAAGACGCTGAAGCTCGTCGCAACGCGCCATCAGTTCGAGGTTCTCGTCCGTGTCCTTGGCGAAGCCGAAGCCGGGGTCGAGAACGACGCGGTCGCGCGCCACGCCAGCGCGCCCGGCGATCTCCAAGGACCGCTCAAGAAACAGAAACTGATCGGCGACGACATCATCAAGCTTGTCGCGGTCGCGACCGGTATGCATCACGCAGAGCCCCGCGCCGGTCTTCGCGGCGATATCGGCGATATCGGGCTCCTTCTGCAGCCCGAAGATATCGTTGACGATATGCGCACCGGCCTCAACAGCCAGGCGGGCGGTCTCGGCGCGATAGGTATCGATGGAAATCAGTGCCTCGGTCTTGTCGCGCAGCGCCTCGATAACCGGCAGCACCCGTGCCTGCTCTTCTTGGGCGTCAACATTCGCGGCATCCGGTCGCGTGGACTCGCCGCCGATGTCGATAATGCCGGCACCGTCCTCGACAACCTTGAGGGCATGCGCCACGGCCTTGTCGACGCTGTCATAGCGACCACCGTCGGAGAAAGAGTCCGGCGTCGCGTTGACGATCGCCATGATAACCGCGGTCGAGCCAAGCTCAATCTCGCGGTCATGCCCGACGCGCCAGATACTGCTGCCAAGCTTTGCCACCTGCATTCATCCTATCGATCGAAAAAACAGCGTCATCATATTGCGCTAGCGGTGGCTATGCCCCAAGCTCCCGCAAACTTCAACATGAGTATTTGCAGAATGCCGTCCGTGTCGCGTTATATGCCGCTCCTCCTCGCCATTTCCGTCTCGCTGTCCGCTGGCTATCCCGCAAGCGCCGCCGTGGTGGCCACCAAGAGCTATTCCTATTTCAACATCAAGGGCAAAACCGCCGACGAACTGGACGAGCAGCTGAGCACACGCGGCCCGACGGCCAACGGCTCGTCTGCCCGCCATCCCGGCGCTACCAAGATCCGCTTCGGCGGCGACGCCACCTATGTCGAGGAAAACGGCCGCTGCCGCGTCAGCACCGCGCGCGTCACCGTGCACACGCAGATCATCCTGCCGCGCTGGAACAATCGTCGCGGCGCCAGCCCTGAGTTGTCGATGATCTGGGACACGCTGTCGAGCGACATCAAGCGGCATGAGGAACGCCATGCCGAGATCGCCCGAACCCAGGCGCGCAACATGGAACGCAAGATCATGGCGCTCCCGCCGCAGCCCAATTGCGAAGCCATGCAGGAGTTGGTGACGGAGGTATCGACACGTGGGATCGCCGAGCACGACAGGCTGCAGGCACGATTCGATCAGGTAGAGGCCGTGAACTTCCAGAAGCGCATGCTGCGCCTCCTCAATAACCGCCTGAAACCATCGGACGGCGAAAAGTAGCTGATTCTCGGGCGGAAATCGACGGCCGGACCTTAGCCGCGCAATGAAAATTGTGCGAAACCGGCACGGCCCCAGCCAATGAATGGTAATTTCTCACCATAGATTTGTGAAACACAACGCGCTAATATTCAGTCATTCGAAAGTTCAGGTCCGTTAGCCGGGACTTTCGTTTTCTGGGTTCTCCTGGCGCGTTGCGAAGCCGCGGTCGATCCTCCCTTGGCCGTAGGTAATGCGCCTACCTCGCCTCGCTCGTCACATCGGCAAGCGAGGCTTTTTTTGGCCGGTTCATCCTCGGGAGGATAATGCCTGGGAGAATTAGGCCTGGCGCTCCGGCACATGCACGGTCAGCCCGTCCAGCGCCGCCTTCATGCGGATCTGACAGGAGAGACGCGAGGTCGGGCGGACGTCGAAGGCGAAATCGAGCATGTCTTCTTCCATCGCTTCGGGCGGACCGACGCGCTCGGTCCACTCCTCGTCGACGTAGACATGACAGGTCGCGCAAGCGCAGGCGCCACCACATTCGGCTTCGATGCCCGGCACGGAGTTGCGCACGGCGTTTTCCATGACGGTCGATCCCTGATCGACATCAAGATCGAAGCGCGTACCGTCGAAAGCGACAATGGTCAGTTTGGGCATGGTGTTTTCCGGTGATCATCAATGGGATGGGTTTGGATTTTTACTTCCAACAATTACGCGAGGCAGTCAACAACGACCGCCCTTGCCTCTTCATTCCAGATTTGGAAGCGACACGCTTGTCAGATTGCGCCACGCCAAGAGCAATAAAAAGACCCGCTGCTCCGCAATGGAGCAACGGGTCCCATGATCGAACACCTGATGGCGTCATTACCGCCTAGCGGCAAAGTTTCAGGATGAAATTCTCCGCCTCGATGACGGCGACGCCGACGGCGGCCATGTTCGAGGCATCGCCGCAATTGCCTTCGAGCGCTTCGGCGGCATCGCGTACGCGGAAGGCGCCGACGGCGCTTGCCGCACCCTTGAGCTTGTGGGCGGCTGCGACGATCGCCTTGCCGTCGCCGGAAGACATGTCGTGCAGGCAGGCGCGCGCCTGGCGCGCGAACATCTGCAGGACTTCAAGTTCAAGCGCCTTGTCGCCCATCGTCTGGTTGGCCAGGTGAACAAGGTCGACCGGCCGCTGTTGCGAGGGAACCTGTCCCTTGCCATGATCTGGCGCCGCGAACGCAATACTGACTGCTGCCATATGCCAATTCTCCCGTCTTAGGTCCCGCCGTGTGAATGATGTTGCGGGGGCGCAGTGCCAATCGCGTTAAATTCGGGCGCAATCAGGGCGAATTTCTCGTCATATGGTTAACATCAGTCAAACACTTCTAACACATTGGATTTCAAGGCCGCGCCGGCGTTAATCCGGGTTAATCAAGCGTTAATAACTCGGCATTTGACCGAAGGCGTTAATTGTCTAGCAGGTCCGGATGTGTCACTACGATACGACTGGGAGAGCTGGGTTGTGGAAGCCTTTGCTCGCCAAGTGGATAATGGTAATGTTTTGATACCGTAAGTGTGCGAAAGCAGCTATCCACTCTGAAATGACATACTTATCCGCTCTACGAATTTTGGGCGGACAGGTTCAGAGGCAAGGTTTGTTCGGGTGACGCGGAAACCCGGATGCGTGTAGACCGGCTGAGATGTAACGAGGCGTAACGGAATGGCGAACAACAAGTACAACGAATCGATCGAGGACAAGGCGTTCAAGGCGCTGGATGAAGCCCTGCAGATCGACTTCGAGGACGATGAAGCGCCGTCTCCACAAGTCAGGAAGCAAGACGCCTCGGAGGCAAAAGTGTCCGAAAAGCCAACTGTCCGCAATCAGCGTAAAGACGATGCCAAGCAGCAGCGCGCCGCTACACCCCGCTCCCCCGAGCAGGGATCGCGCGCGCCGGCCTTTGCCGCCAACGACGGCAGCCGGGTCAGCCCCGCTTCGCTCTTGAAATCGCTCGACAACGGCTCCGCCCGTCCGGCGCTGCGTAACGCCACGCTTGTTTCACTTCTGTGGATCGTCGGCGGCCTCGGCCTGATGTCGCTCCTCTATTCGCCGCAGATCTGGCAGATCCGCTCGATTTCCGACCTCGTCGCCCTGCCCGGCGTGATCGCCGGTCTCGTCGGCATCATCATCCCGGTTCTCCTGTTCTACGCCTTCGCCATTATGATGGCGCGCGCCCAGGACATGCGAAACGCCGCCCGCTCTATGGCGGAAGTGGCGTTGCGCCTCTCCGAGCCGGAAACCATCGCGTCGGAACGCATCATGACCGTCGGCCAGGCCGTGCGTCGTGAAGTCTCCGCCATGAACGAAGGCATCGAGCGCACCATCGCCCGGGCCTCCGAGCTCGAAACCCTCGTCCACTCCGAAGTCAACGCGCTGGAGCGCAGCTACGCCGACAACGAACTGCGCGTGCGCGGTCTCGTCCATGAACTCGGCTCCGAGCGCGAGGCGATCGTCAATCACGCCGAGCGCATCCGCACCTCGATCGTCGGCGTTCACGACCAGCTGCGCGAAGACCTGTCGCTGGCCACCGAAGAAATCGCCGTGCGCCTGGCGACCTCGGGCGAAGCCTTCGCCTCGATGATCGACACGCGAGCCGCCACGATCACCGAGAAGTCGGAATCCGCCATCCAGTCGCTCGGCACCCTGCTCGCCGCCAAGACCGATTCGCTGCTGCAGACGCTGACCTCCTCCGGTTTCGCGCTCGCCAACGAGTTCGATAACCGCCTGGATTCGCTGACGTCTAGCCTGAGCGACCACGGCAACACCATTCTCAGCCAGTTCGAGACGCGTGCGTCCACCATGGACAGCAACGCCGAGAAGCTGAACGCGGCACTCAACGACCGTGCCCGCCAGCTGAACGAGATCCTGATCGCGCGCACCCGCGATATCAACGAGAGCCTGACCGGCGGCGAACGCACCATCACCAGCACGCTCGACGACGTTCTCGCCAAGCTGAACAGCACGCTCGACGAGCGCGGCACCAGCTTCCGCCACAGCCTGCAGTCCAGCGTCGATGACACCATCATGGACCTCGACCTGCGTTCCGGCTTCTTCGACGAGCGCCTGCAGGCAACCGTCGCCCAGCTGTCCACCTCCTTCGACGAACGTGTCGCCGAATTCGCCAACGCCTTCGACAAGCGCGCCGGCACGCTCGACACCAAGCTGATGGAGAGCCTGAACCGCATCAACGACACGCTGACCGGCGGCTCGGACTCGCTGAACGGCATCCTGAGCTCCAGCATCGAGCGCATCGGCTCGTCGTTGACCGACCAGTCCTTCGCGCTGACGACGGCGCTTTCGACCGGCCAGGAAGTGCTGGAAAGCACGCTTTCGGGCAAGGTCGACGAAGTCGCGAGCGCGATTGGCGCCCGCACTGCCGAAATGACCTCGGCGCTCAGCCACGCCACGTCCGAAATCTCGCTGGCGCTTGCCTCCGGCACTTCTGAGCTCCATAACAACCTGTCGGCCCGAGCCACCGAATTCCGAGACACCCTGCTGTCGACGACGTCGGATCTGAGCTCGGCGGTTTCGGCCGGTACCGACCAGATCACCTCGGCCTTCGGACGCGCCGATGAGCTGAACACCACGATCTCCAAGCGCGCTGAGGATATCACCCAGGCGCTGGATTCCGCCCATGAGCGCATCGACGACGTCATGTCGGCACGCAGCGGCGTCTTCCTCGGCGCCCTGTCCGACAGCCAGTCGCGCTTCGAAAACACCCTTGCAAGCCGCTCGGAAGCGATCATCGAAGCCGTCACCGGCAGCCATGACCGCCTCGCCGATACGCTCGACGACAAGGCCATGACGCTCGCGATCTCGCTCAACGAAAGCCAGAGCCGCTTCGAGGAGACGCTTGGCTCGCAGGTCGATGCCATCGCCGGCTCCATCGCCTCCGGCCATGATCGCCTTGCCGAAACGCTCGACGACCGCGCCATGGCGCTCGCCATCTCGCTTAATGAAAGCCACAGCCGCATCGAGGACACGCTCGGCTCGCATGCCGGCGCCATCTCGCAGTCGCTGGCAGCAGGCGAACGCAAGCTTGCCGACGCCATCGCCGAACGCAGCGCCGCCTTCAACGCCTCGATGAACGAGGGCCGCAGCCTGATCGAGACCGCGCTAGACACCCGCGCGGAAGCGATCTCGCAATCGCTCGCCGCCGGCCAGGAGAAGCTGACCGAGGCGATCGACGACCGCGCCATGGCATTCGCCATCTCGCTCGACGACAGCCAGGGCCGCCTCGCCGATACGCTGGCGCACCACGCCGATGGTATCGCGGCCTCGCTTTCCAGCGGTCACGACCGCATCAGCGAAGCGCTGGAAGACAAGTCGATGGGCCTCGCGATTGCGCTCAACGAAGGCCACTCGCGCCTCGAAGACACGCTCGGCCGCCATGCCGGCAACATCGCGACCTCTCTCGCCAGCGGCCACGACCGGATCAACGAAGCCTTGGACGACAAGGCCATGGGTCTCGCGATCGCCCTTAATGAAGGTCATTCGCGCCTCGAGGACACGCTCGGCCACCACGCCGAAAGCATTGCGAACTCGCTCGTCAGCGGCCACGACCGCATCGAAAGCACGCTGTCGCAGAACGCCAAGTCGATCAACGACACGGTTGCCGACGTCCACGACCGCCTCGCCGACACGCTCGCCGAAAAGTCCATGGCGCTCGCCATCTCGCTCGGCGACAGCCAGAGTCGCTTCGACGAGGTTCTGGATGCCCGCACCAATGCGCTGATCGATAGCGTCGCCGGAGCCGAAGCCCGCGTCGCCGGCGCCTTCACCGACAAGGCCCAGGAAATCCGCGGTGCCTACACCGAAAACCAGCAGCGCCTGGAACGCACGCTCGCCGAACACGCCTCCTCGATCTCCAACACCATCACCGATGGCACCGACCGCATCGAAGGTGGCCTGACCTCGGCTGCCGACCGCTTCGAGGCGCTGACCGGCAATGCCACGACCAAGCTGGAAGACGGCCTCGTTTCGGCACATGCCCGCATCCGCGCAACGCTCGACGACCGTACCCAGGCGATCAACCTGACGCTCAACGAAGCGCATAACCAGATCGGCGAAACGCTTGCCGACCAGGCGACCACCATCGGCGCCTCGATCGCCGCAAGCGTCAGCATGCTCGAAATGTCGCTGGAAGATCGCGAAGCCTCGATCCGCCAGGCGATCGACAACAGCGCCCAGTCGCTCGAAGACCGCCTGCGCGACAGCACTGGCAACATCGCCGGTCGCTTCCAGACCGCGGCCGACGAAATCTCGCGCTCGACCGAGAGCTTCGCCTCGCACCTCGACCAGTCGATCGAAGGCATGACCGGCCGCTTCGCCGACACCGGCTCGCGCGTCGAAGCCGGCCTCGCGGCGCTCGAAAACCGCATCCGCGACGGCGTTGGCGGTGTTGCCCAGCAAGTCGATGCCGCGGGCGAACGCCTGACCGGCACGCTGAGCGATGGCATTTCCAGGCTCGGCGCTCTCAGCGACGAGACGTCCGGCCGCATCGCATCCGCCGTCGATGACAGCATCGCCAAGTTCTCCGAGACGATTGATGGCCGCACCAGCCACCTCGCCTCCGAGATCGACAGCCGCGCCGCCAGCCTGACTGACGGTATCGATGCCCGCACCGCAGGCATCGGCGAAGCCATGGACCGTGGCACCGCCAAGATCGACGAGCGCCTGTCCACCATGGACCGCGCGCTCAACGTCGGCCTCGACGCTGTCAATCGCACCATCGAAGGCAAGGCCGCCGGCCTCGCCGCCTCGCTGCGCAGCGCGGTTGCCGACACCACGCAGGGCATGGACGAGGAAGCCACGCGCGCCGCGGCCTCCCTCAGCCAGACCGGCCAGCAGTTCGCCGAGGGCCTCGACGCCAAGAGCAGCGATTTCGCACGTTCGATGGGCGAGCGCTCCGAGCAGATCGTCGGTCGCGTCTCCGAGGCGCAGAACCGCCTCGCCGGCCAGGCCGCAGCCGTCGCCCAAACCTTCTCCGAAGCAGGCAACGCCATCATCAACAAGGTGGCCGAGGCCGAAACGCTCGTCAGCGGCCAGGTCGGCGCCATCTCCAAGGCACTGAACGACGCGCAGAACACCTTCGCCAGCCACGGCACGGATATCCGCACGACGATCGCAAGCGCCAGCGAAGAGATCGCCTCCACCATGGCCGATGTCGACCGCGCGCTCGAAGCCCGCGGCAATGCGATCCGCAGCGGTCTTGAAGAGCGCTCGCGCGAACTCGATGGCACGCTCAACACGGTTGAGCAGGCGCTCGAAGCACGCGGCAGCTCCATCCGCGCCGCCCTCGACGACCGCACCCGCGAGCTGAACTCCATGCTAGCAGGCCGCACGACCGAGCTGTCGCGCATTCTCGACGAGACCGCGCGCCCGATGATCGATCGCTACGCGCAGACCGGCCGCGAGGCCGCAGCGCAGATCACGTCTGCCGGCGAACAGAGTGCGGCACAGATCACCGCTGCCAGCGAGCAGAGTGCCGCACAGCTCACGGCGGCGAGCGACCAGAGCGCCGAGCGCCTGCGCGCCGAAAACACCGCTTTGATCGACGCGATCAACGCCCGTACCGAGCGCGCCACCTCGGCCGTCGATGCGATCGAAAACAGCCTGCTCTCCAACGTCAACCGCCTGATCGACCGCCTGTCCGACAACAGCATGGTCATGGGCCAGATGATGACCCGCGCGGCCGAAGAGCTGGGCGCCGTGGATAGCCGCCTCGGCGACACCACCTCGCGCTTCACCGACTCGGCCTCCAAGGCGGCTGAGATGGTCGCAGCCTCGACCCGCCTTCTCGAAGGCAAGGTCGATCGCCTCTCCGACATCTCCGGCCAGACGCTTTCGCAGGTCGGCAGCATTATCGGCCGCTTCGACGAGCACTCCAAGGTTCTGACGCAGGCCTCCAGCCTGCTCGGCGCCGCCCAGTCCAACCTCGTCTCGACGCTGGAAGATCGCGAATCCGCGCTGCAGACGCTGTCGGTCGGCCTCGTCCAGCGCTCGGAAGACATCGAAAAGACGATGCGTGCCCTCGGCAGCATGGTCGACTCGGCCTTCGATCGCGCCGAACAGCGCTCGAACCAGGTCAGCCATAACCTGCGCCAGGGCGTCCAGTCCTCCTTCGCCGATATCAGCACCACGCTCTCGGATGCCGAAAAGCGCGCTGCGGAAGCCGCCGAAGCGATGCGCAGCAGCGTCAGCAAGGCCAGCGAAGACGTCAACGCGACGCTCGACACTACGCTTGGCAATGCCGAGCGCCGCTCCGGCGAACTCGCCAACCGCGTCCGCGGCGGCCTAACGGCGTCGCTGTCCGAGGTTGAACGGATGATGGGCGACGCTGGTCGCCTGTCGGATGGCGCGGCACAGCAGATGCGTGAATCGCTGCGCGAAGCCGTCGACGAAGCCGTCGCCCGCTTCTCCGGCGCCACCGAGGAAATCCGCCGCTCCGCCGGCGATATCCGCAAGGAACTGGACATGACGCGCAGCGAGCTGAAGCGCGGCGCGTTCGACCTGCCCGAGGAAGCCAAGGAGAGCGCCGCCGCCATGCGCCGCGCCGTCTCCGAGCAAATCAAGGCGCTGCAGGACATCTCGCACATCGTCGGCCGCTCGACGCAGCAGCTCGAAGTCTCCGAGCCTGCCGCCCGCACGCTGGCCCAGCCACAGCAGCCACAACCTGCCCCGCGCCAGGCGCCAGTGCAGCCCGCGATCCAGCAGCAGCCGCAACCGGCTCCCGTTCCGGCCCCGGCCCCCGCGCCGATTTCGACTCCGGCTGCTGCTGCCATTCCGCCCTCCTCGATCGAAGGCTTCGGCCTGCGCGGTTCGCTCGGCACTGCGGCGGCAACGCCGGCAACGCCGCAGCGCGCTCCTGCCGTGACCCAGGCGCCTGCCGCTTCGCCGGCATCCGGCGGCTGGATCAGCGACCTGCTGCGCGGTGCATCGCGCGACGAGAGTGCAGAAGAAGCAGTTGCGCGCCAGCCGACACCCCGCGTAGAGGCACCGGCTCCCCAGGCACCGCGCGCCGGCGACAACCGCAATCCGCGCCACGTGGTGGAATCGCTGAACTCGCTCTCCGTCGATATCGCCCGCGCCATCGACCACGATGCCTCGGTCGATCTGTGGCGCCGTTATCAGCGCGGCGAACGCGACGTCTTCACGCGCCGCCTCTACACGCTGAAGGGCCAGCAGACCTTCGACGAGATCAAGCACAAGTATGACCGCGAGCCGGAATTCCGCACCGCCGTCAACCGCTACATCGCGGACTTCGAAAAGCTGCTCGCCGACGTCGCCCGCACCGACCGCGACCGGACGATCACCCAGTCCTACCTGACCTCCGACACCGGCAAGGTCTACACCATGCTCGCCCACGCGGCAGGCCGCCTGAACTAAGGCGGAACGAGAGACACTAAAAAAAGGCCGCATCGGAAACGATGCGGCCTTTTTGTTTGGGCGACTGGGCGGCAATGCCCGAAGGTCATCGCTGGCGCGTCCGATCACGGCGTCGAGAACTCACTCCGCGGCAGCATTATCCGTCAGCAAATGGCAAAGACTTGCCATCACTTCAGCAGCCTCCTTCAGTCCGGCGGCCACCACATGATCCGGCACACCGTCATCGATCAGCGTCGCAAGCTCCGCGAGGTCGTAGACGATATGGCCACGCCGCAACTCGTTCTGGGCGAGATCAATGCCCAGCTCGGCATGCATGCGATGGATCGCTCTCGCGGCCGATATGACGAGCATCCGCTTCTGCGCGATATCGGCCACGTCAACGCGATCCGAGGCTTGAGCGGTCTCAAGTGATTGCAGCAAATACGGGTGCATGACGTCCTCCTACTGGTCATCGAGCGATCGGCGGGCAGATCCTCCATCATGCCAGCGAATCGCCATTTGGTTGCATACTGAGGAATATTCACCAAAAACAACGAGGACCGCAACCCAAGGATTTACCAAGAAAAAACTGCCCTTTTGCTGTCAGCGGAGCCATCGACATTCGTGCAGATGACCTTGCAGGGGAGCTACGCCAGGCCTCCGCAACTCAAACAAAAAGGGCCAAACCCATAAGGTCCGGCCCTTCTGTTTCAGATCCACTCACCGGAAACCCGGTGCGCGGAGACTCTTACGTCTCGGCGTCCGGCGGCGTTTCGTCACCAGCCTCTGCGGCGGGCTCTTCGCCCGGCACAACGGCGGTCTCGTCGCCGTTCTCGGCACCTTCCTCGACCTCGTCTTCCGGATCGCGGATGCGCTCGACCGACACGACCTTCTCGTCCTTGGCAGTCGAGAAGATCGTCACGCCCTTGGTCGCGCGGCTGGCGATGCGGATACCGCCGACCGGCACGCGGATCAGCTGACCGCCATCTGAAACCAGCATGATCTGGTCGTTGTCGTCGACAGGGAAGGCAGCGACGAGTTCGCCGATCTCGCCCGTCTTCGACGTATCGGTGGCGCGGATGCCCTTGCCGCCACGGCCGGAGATGCGGAAGTCGTAGGAGGAAGACCGCTTGCCGTAGCCCTTCTCGGAAACCGTCAGCACGTACTGTTCGCGTGCCTTCAGCTCTTCGTAGCGCTCGTCGCTCAGCTGTCCCTCTTCGGTGACTTCTTCACCGACCAGCGCGATTTCCTCGGCTTCGCCCGTCGTCAGGCGGCGCTCGTTGGCAGCGCGCTTGAGATAAGCGGCGCGTTCCCACGGCTCAGCATCGACATGGCCGACGATCGTCATCGAGATGATGCGGTCGTTATCGCCAAGATTGATCCCTCGTACGCCGATCGAGTTGCGGCCCGCGAAGACGCGAACGTCATCGACCGCAAAGCGGATGCACTGGCCGAGCGCCGTCGTCAGAAGCACGTCGTCATGCTCGGTGCAGGTCTCGACGGAGAGGATTTCGTCGCCCTCTTCCTCGAGCTTCATCGCGATCTTGCCGTTGCGGTTGACTTGGACGAAGTCGCTCAGCTTGTTGCGGCGAACGGTGCCGCGCGTCGTCGAGAACATCACGTCGAGCGTTGCCCAGCTGTCCTCGTCCTCCGGCAGCGGCAGGATCGTGGTGATGCGCTCGCCTGGAGCAAGCGGCAGCATGTTGATCATCGCCTTGCCGCGCGAGGTCGGCGTGCCGATCGGCAGGCGGTAGACCTTTTCCTTGTAGACGATACCGCGCGAGGAGAAGAACAGAACCGGCGTATGCGTGTTGAGAACGAATAGCTGGCTAACGAAGTCTTCGTCACGGGTGGTCATGCCGGAGCGACCCTTGCCGCCGCGACGCTGCGCGCGGTAGGTCGTCAGCGGCACACGCTTGATGTAGCCGAGATGGGAGACGGTGACGACCATGTCCTCGCGGGCGATGAGATCTTCATCGTCCATCTCAAGGCCGCCATCCATGATCTCGGTGCGGCGCGGCGTGCCGAACTCGTCGCGGACAGCCGCGAGTTCGTCCTTGACGATCGACTGGATGCGCACGCGCGACGACAGGATATCGAGGTAATCCTTGATTTCCTCGCCGATCTTGTTGAGTTCGTCGCCAATTTCGTCGCGGCCAAGGGCCGTCAGACGGGCGAGACGCAGTTCGAGAATGGCCCGTGCCTGCTCTTCCGAGAGGTTGTAGGTCATGTCGTCGTTGATGCGGTGGCGCGGATCGTCGATCAGCCGGATCAGGCTTTCAACGTCATGCGCCGGCCAGCGGCGGGTCATCAGCTCTTCGCGGGCCGACTGCGGGTCCGGCGCCTGGCGGATGACGCGGATGACTTCGTCGATATTGGCGACAGCAATCGCCAGACCGACCAAGACGTGCGCGCGCTCGCGAGCCTTGCGGAGCAGGAACTTGGTACGCCGGCTAACGACTTCCTCGCGGAAAGAGACGAAAGCGCGCAGCATGTCGAGCAGCTGCAGCTGTTCCGGCTTGCCACCGTTCAGCGCCACCATGTTGCAGCCGAAAGAGGTCTGCAGCGGGGTATAGCGATAGAGCTGGTTCAGGATCACGTCGGCATTGGCGTCGCGCTTCAGCTCGACGACGACGCGGTAGCCCTGACGGTCGGATTCGTCGCGCAGATCGGAGATGCCCTCGATGCGCTTGTCGCGCACCAGCTCGGCCATCTTCTCGATCATCGTCGACTTGTTCACCTGATACGGGATCTCGGTGATGATGATCTGTTCGCGATCGCCGCGCATCGGCTCGATGGTCGCAACACCGCGCATGATCACCGAGCCACGGCCCGTCTCGTAAGCCGAGCGGATGCCGGAGCGGCCGAGGATCTTGGCGCCGGTCGGGAAATCGGGACCCGGAATGATCTGCATCATCTCCGGCAGTTCGATCGCCGGATCGTCGATCAGCGCGATACAGCCATTGATGACTTCGACGAGATTGTGCGGCGGAATGTTGGTCGCCATGCCGACGGCGATACCGCCGGCGCCGTTGACGAGCAGGTTCGGGAATTTCGCCGGAACGACCACGGGCTCGGAGAGTGTGCCGTCGTAGTTGTCGCGGAAATCGACCGTTTCCTTGTCGAGATCGTCGAGCAGCGAATGCGCGGCCTTCTCGAGGCGGCATTCGGTGTAGCGTTCGGCCGCCGGCGGATCGCCGTCGACGGAGCCGAAGTTGCCTTGGCCGTCGATCAGCGGAAGGCGAAGAGACCAGTCCTGCGCCATACGCGCCAGCGCGTCGTAGATCGCGGTGTTGCCGTGCGGATGGTATTTACCCATCACGTCCCCGGTCACGCGGGCGCATTTGACGTATTTCTTGTTCCAGTCGATGCCGAGCTCGGACATGCCGTAGAGGATGCGCCGGTGCACGGGCTTGAGGCCGTCGCGCACGTCAGGAAGCGCGCGGCTGACGATAACGCTCATCGCGTAATCGAGATACGACCGCTGCATTTCCTCCATAATGGAGATGGGCTCGATGCCTGGCGGGAGCTTCCCGCCGCCGGGGGGTGTTTGCTCAGTCAAAATGGATCACATCTCTTCTAGAATCACTTGAAGATTTATAGCGGAAAGGCTGTTCCTAAGCCAATTTTGCAGGAAGTTTTGAACAGGCTTTTACGGTCTAATCAGGGCAAAACGGGGCTTATCCGCCCCAAACACCATCACGCACGCCGCGCCATTTGCAAAATCGGTTTGCCCACATCACAATCGCGCGAAAACCAAGCCCGGATATGGGCATACGGAGACATAATGGCAAGCGCCGACCAACTGATAAACGCCTTCACAACCCTGCTCGTGACGATCGACCCGCCCGGTCTCGCGCCGATCTTTCTCGGCCTCACGGTTGGCATGAGCAGAGCCCAGCGCAAGCAGGTGGCGCTGCGCGGCACGATCATCGCTTTCATCATTCTTGCCGTCTTCGCGCTCTTCGGATCGAGCGTGCTTGGCGTGCTCGGTATCTCGATCGGCGCCTTCCGCATCGCCGGCGGTCTGCTGCTCTTCTGGATCGCCTTTGAAATGGTGTTCGAGAAGCGCCAGGACCGCAAAGAGAAGACCGGCACGGCCGCGATCACCGTCGATCACATCCAGAACATCGCTGTCTTCCCGCTGGCCATCCCGCTGATCTCAGGCCCAGGCGCCATCTCCGCGACCATCCTGATCGCAGGCTCGATGCAGACGGCCTTCGAGCTGGCGCAGCTGATCATCGTGATCGCCGCAAGCCTGCTCTTGCTCTTCCTGGCGCTCTTGATCGCCGATCGGCTGGACCGCTTCCTCGGCGTCACCGGCCGCGCCATCCTGACGCGCCTGCTCGGCGTCATCCTGGCGGCGCTCGCCACGCAGTTCGTGGTGGATGGCATCAAGTCGGCGATGAACCTCGTTCCCTCGCCCGTCTGAGAGATCACGTTCAATCAAAACGCAAACGGCGCGCCCTGAGGCGCGCCGTCTGACACCTTGTGATCGGTCGTCCGATCAAAACGGAATATCGTCGTCGAGGTCGCGCGAGAAATTGCCGCCACCGCCGGAAGACGCACCGCCGCCCGAGCCACCACGGCCGGACGACTGCGAAGGCGAACCGTAATCGTCGCCATAACCGCCGCCGCCGCCGAAATCACCACCGCCGGCATTGCCGCCACGGCCACCGCCGTAACCGCCGCCAGAACGATCGCCGCCGCCTTCGCCGCGTCCATCGAGCATCGTCAGCGTCGAGCCGAAGCCCTGCAGCACGACTTCCGTTGAATAACGGTCCTGGCCCTGCTGGTCCTGCCACTTGCGGGTCTGCAGCGCGCCTTCGATATAGAGCTTGGCGCCTTTCTTGACGTACTGCTCGATCACCTTGCACAGGCCTTCGTTGAAGACCACGACGGTGTGCCACTCGGTCTTTTCCTTGCGCTCGCCGGAATTGCGGTCGCGCCAGGTCTCCGATGTCGCGATGCGGAGGTTGGCGATCGGCCGGCCGTCCTGCGTCCGACGGATTTCGGGGTCTGCACCCACATTTCCGATCAGAATTACCTTGTTCACGCTGCCAGCCATACTTTTCACCCTACCTGCCGCCCTGCCCGGCGGCGCTTGAAACAATCGATGCACCTTAAACCATAGAGGCGGCGCAATGGACGTCCATAGCGGTTCATCCACAAGGAATTTTGTTCTTTATTTGTTCTATTTTATCCCTATGATCATGTCAACCGAATCGAAAACCTTGCACCATCTAGACATTGAGCCTCGACTCGCCCGCCGGCATCACTAAATAAGGGGCTTGTTCCAGCACAGAAGCAGAAGACGATGAGCGAACTGAAGACGATTTCAATCCGTGGCGCGCGCGAGCACAATCTGAAGGGCATCGACCTCGATCTGCCGCGCAACAAGCTGATCGTCATGACCGGCCTGTCGGGATCGGGCAAATCCTCGCTCGCCTTCGACACCATCTATGCCGAAGGCCAGCGCCGCTACGTCGAGAGCCTGTCGGCCTATGCCCGCCAGTTCCTCGAGATGATGCAGAAGCCCGATGTCGACCAGATCGACGGCCTCTCGCCGGCGATCTCCATCGAGCAGAAGACGACCTCGCGTAACCCGCGCTCGACGGTTGGCACCGTCACCGAGATCTACGACTACATGCGCCTGCTCTTCGCGCGCGTCGGCGTTCCCTATTCGCCGGCCACCGGCCTGCCGATCGAGAGCCAGACCGTCAGCCAGATGGTCGACCGCATCCTCGCCTTCGAGGAAGGCACGCGTCTCTTCATCCTCGCGCCGCTCGTGCGCGGCCGCAAGGGCGAGTATAAGAAGGAACTCGCGGAGCTCATGAAGAAGGGCTTCCAGCGCGTCAAGATCGACGGCCAGTTCTATGAGATCGCCGATGCGCCCGCCCTCGACAAGAAATACAAGCACGACATCGATATCGTCGTCGACCGCGTCGTCGTGCGCTCCGATGTCTCGGCGCGTTTGGCCGACAGCCTTGAGACCTCGCTGAAGCTTGCCGACGGCCTCGCCATCGCCGAATTCGCCGACAAGCCATTGCCGGTGGAAGAAACCGCCGCCGGCGGCTCGGCCAACAAGTCGCTCAACGAAACACATGAGCGCGTGCTGTTTTCGGAAAAGTTCGCCTGCCCGGTCTCCGGCTTCACGATTTCGGAGATCGAGCCACGCCTCTTCTCCTTCAACAATCCGGCCGGCGCTTGCCCGACCTGCGACGGCCTCGGCGCCCAGCAGAAGATCGACGCCAACCTGATCGTGCCGGAGCCTGAGCGCACGCTGCGAGACGGCGCCATCGCCCCATGGGCCAAGTCGTCCTCGCCCTATTACAACCAGACGCTGGAAGCGCTCGGCAAGCATTTCGGCTTCAAGCTCGGCGCCCGCTGGAACGACCTCTCCGCCAAGGCACAGGACGTGATCCTCAACGGCACCGAGGAGAAGATCGAGTTTCACTACGTCGACGGCGCCCGCTCCTACACGACGCACAAGAATTTCGAAGGCATCATCACCAACCTCGAGCGCCGCTGGAAGGAAACCGACAGCGCCTGGGCGCGCGAGGAGATCGAGCGCTACATGTCGGCCGCCCCCTGCCCGTCCTGCAACGGCTTCCGCCTGAAGCCGGAAGCGCTGGCCGTGAAGGTCAACAAGCTGCACATCGGCCAGGTCACGGATATGTCGATCCGCATCGCCCGCGACTGGTTCGAAACGCTGCCCGACAGCTTCAACGCAAAACAGAATGAGATCGCCGTCCGCATCCTGAAAGAGATCAGGGACCGCCTGCGCTTCCTGAACGACGTCGGCCTCGAATATCTGAGCCTCTCGCGCAACTCCGGCACGCTCTCGGGTGGCGAAAGCCAGCGCATTCGCTTGGCCTCGCAGATCGGCTCCGGTCTCACCGGTGTTCTCTACGTGCTCGACGAGCCGTCGATCGGCCTGCACCAGCGTGACAATGCGCGCCTGCTCGAAACCCTGAAGCACCTGCGTGACATCGGCAACACCGTCATCGTCGTCGAGCACGACGAGGACGCCATCTTGCAGGCTGACGACGTTGTCGATATCGGCCCGGCCGCCGGCATTCATGGCGGTCAGGTCATCGCCCACGGCACGCCGCAGGATATCATGGCCAACCCGAAGTCACTGACCGGTAAATACCTGTCGGGGGAACTTGGCGTGACCGTGCCGGAAGAGCGCCGCAAGGTGAAGAAGGGCAAGGAAATCAAGGTCGTCGGCGCCCGCGGCAACAACCTGAAGAACGTCACGGCATCGATCCCGCTCGGCGTCTTCACGGCAGTCACGGGTGTCTCCGGCGGCGGCAAGTCCACATTCCTGATCGAGACGCTCTACAAGTCCGCCGCCCGCCGTGTCATGGGCGCGCGCGAAATCCCGGCGGATCACGACCGCATCGACGGCTTCGAGCATATCGACAAGGTCATCGACATCGACCAGTCGCCGATCGGCCGCACCCCGCGCTCCAACCCGGCCACCTATACCGGCGCCTTCACCCCGATCCGCGACTGGTTCGCCGGCCTGCCGGAAGCCAAGGCGCGCGGCTATCAACCGGGCCGCTTCTCCTTCAACGTCAAGGGCGGCCGCTGCGAGGCCTGCCAGGGCGACGGCGTCATCAAGATCGAGATGCACTTCCTGCCTGATGTCTACGTCACCTGCGACGTCTGCCACGGCAAGCGGTACAACCGTGAAACGCTCGACGTCACCTTCAAGCAGAAGTCGATCGCCGACGTGCTGGACATGACCGTCGAGGAAGGCGTCGAGTTCTTCGCCGCCGTCCCCGCCGTGCGCGACAAGCTGCAGGCGCTCTTCGACGTCGGCCTCGGCTACATCAAGGTCGGCCAGCAGGCGAATACGCTGTCGGGCGGCGAGGCCCAGCGCGTCAAGCTCGCCAAGGAACTCTCGAAGCGCTCGACCGGCCGCACGCTCTACATTCTCGACGAGCCGACGACCGGCCTGCACTTCCATGACGTGGCGAAGCTGCTCGAAATGCTGCACGAACTGGTCAACCAGGGCAACTCGGTGGTCGTCATCGAGCACAATCTCGAGGTCATCAAGACCGCCGACTGGGTCCTCGACTTCGGCCCCGAGGGCGGCGACGGCGGCGGCGAAATCGTGGCTTCAGGCACGCCCGAGGCGATCGTCAAGGAAAAGCGCTCCTATACCGGCCAGTTCCTCAAGGAACTGCTGGAACGGCGGCCGGTGAAGAAGGTGCAGGCGGCGGAGTGATCTGCCACTACCAGACGATGTCGATCCCGAATTCCCGGAAGGCGGGATCGACCGATATGAGCGAAAGGTTGTCGAGCTTGCATTGAGCGGCAAGCATGCGGTCGAAAGGATCTTTGTGAACACCGGCCATCTGACCGGCAAGAAAAGTATGAGCCATGGAAAGGGACAATTTGGCAAACCCGCCGTCGGCAAGAATGGAATCGAAGTTCTCGACAATGGGGCGACCAAAATCGAGCTTGCCGATGCGGACTTTGTTGGTGATCTCAAATCCGGTGGCGGAACTGATATAGCGTGTGGCGCTCGAGTCTTCGATTGCGGCCTTCGCTTTCGCACTGAGCTTCGGATTAGCGGTGAGCCACCATAGGAATGCGTGCGTATCCAGCAGAATATTCATTCGCCGTTATCGCCGGGAAATGAGTATTTTCCTTCCCACGCAGCCAGTTCGTCTTCTGACATAGGCTCGAGAAAGATATCGCTCGGAATTTTGTCGCGCAGGTGGGCGAAGCGGCCATAACCGCGAACCTGTTGCTTATCGGTCTCGACAGGCACCAGTTTCACCAGCGGCTTGTCGTCGCGTGCCAGAATAATCTCCTCGCCGGCTTCGACACGGCTGAGGAGTTCAGAGAGTTCGGTATTGGCCTTGGGCACGCTTACGATTGTCATCGGAATACCTTTCGATGATCGATAGAGAGATAATAGACAACGACTTCGCGAACTTCAACGAGGAGGAACTGATGACACAACCCGGCACCATTCGCGTCGGCATCGGCGGCTGGACGTTCGAGCCCTGGCGCAACCACTTCTTCCCGTCCACGCTGAAGCAGAAGGACGAATTGAATTATGCCAGCCGGCAGCTGAAGGTCATCGAGGTCAACGGCACCTATTACAGCTCGCAGAAGCCGGAAACCTTCGCCAAGTGGGCAGCCGATGTCCCTGAAGATTTCATCTTCTCGCTGAAGGCCAGCCGCTTCAGCACCAATCGCAAGATCCTCTCCGAAGCCGGTGAATCTGTCGAGCGCTTTCTTGGCCAGGGCATCGTCGAGCTTGGCCCGCATCTCGGCCCCATTCTCTGGCAGTTCGCGCCGACGAAGAAGTTCGAGCCGGAGGATTTCGAGGGCTTCCTGAAGCTCTTGCCGGACAAGCAGGATGGCCTGCCGCTGAAGCATGTGGTCGAGGTCCGTCACGACAGCTTCAAGGTGCCGGAGTTCGTGGCGCTGCTTGCGAAATACGGCGTCGCCCCTGTGGTCGCCGAACATTTCGATTATCCGATGGTGGCGGATGTCACCGCCGATTTCGTCTATACGCGCCTGCAGAAGGGCTCGGACGAGATCAGGACCTGCTATCCGCCGAAGGAGCTAAAGGACTGGGCCAAGCGACTGGAAACCTGGGCCGAAGGCAAGGTGCCGGATGATCTGCCGCTTATCGACGCCGACCGGAAGGTCAAGGTTAAGCCGCGCGACGTCTTCGCCTTCATGATCCACGAGGGCAAGGTCAACGCCCCCTTCGGGGCCATCGCGCTGCAGGAAGAGGTCGGCAAGTAGTCAGAACGCTAAGTAATTGGGTCGGCAAGTAATCAGAGTGGCAAGACGTGGCTGACGAGGTCTTCCGCCGTCAGCCCTTTGCCGGCCCGGTTGCCCGCTTCACCGTGCATGTAAACACCGGCGGCAGCCGCTTCGAAGGCCGGCAGCCCCTGCGCCATCAGAGCGCCGATGATCCCCGCCAGCACATCGCCGGATCCGGCGGTGGCGAGCCAGATCGGCGCGTTGGTATTGATGAGTGCCCGACTATCCGGTGAGGCGATCACGGTGTCGGGCCCCTTGTAGACGATGGCCGCATTGGCCCGTGCCGCGGCCGCCAGCGCCTTGTCGGCCTTGCCGAGATTGGCATCCGCAGCGATATCCGGAAACAATCGCGAAAACTCGCCCTCATGCGGCGTCAGAACCAACCGCGTCTCGCCCTCCGCGAACAGTGCGAACAGCGCCCCAGGATCGTCGCGGAACGATGTGATGCCATCGGCGTCGAGAACCAGGTGCCGACGGGACAGTGCCGCCACGAAACTCCGCGCCTTCTCACCCGACCCAAATCCCGGCCCGAGCACGAAGCTGCGCAACCGTTCGTCCTTCAGCCAATCCAGGAGTTCGGCGTCCCCATCGATGCCGTGCAGCATCACGGCCGTCAGATGCGTCGCATTCTCGTCCATGGCATCCGCAGGCGAGGCGATCGTCACCAGCCCAGCGCCGGCCTTCAATCCAGACATGGCCGACATTCGCGCCGCCCCCGTCTTGCCCTTTTCGCCCGAGAAGACGACGAGATGGCCGCGCTTGTACTTGTGCGTCTCATGCCCAGATGACGGCAGCCACCGCTGCCACTGTTCCGACCGGTTCTCCGCCAGCCTGCCCGACGCCTGCCCGCGCACGATCCGCGCGGGTATACCGATGTCGAGCACCTCGAGCACGCCCGATAGCTCTCGGCCAGGCATCAACAGATGGCCCGGCTTACGCGTCATGAAGGTGATCGTCCGCTCGGCGGCAAATGCGGCCCCCAGCACCATGCCCGTCCGGCCGTCGACGCCGGATGGCAGGTCGACAGCAAGCACCGGCAGGCGAGCTTCGTCGACACGCGCTATGACGGCACGGACAGCCTCGGGCACGGCCCGCGTCAACCCGGCCCCGAACAGGGCGTCAATCACCACGTCGCCCTCGGCAGGCTGATATCTATCGATCGGCTCACCCTCGCCGGACCAGCGAGCAAGCGCCCGCGCAGCGTCGCCCTTCAGCCGATCGGGATCCCCCAAGTGAAATACCGCGACCTCGACGCCGCTATCCCGCAGACACTGCGCCGCCACATATCCGTCGCCGCCATTGTTGCCGGGACCGCACAACACGACGGCCCTCCGCGCAGAGGGATAGTGCCGCAGAAAGGACGCCGCCACGCCGGCGCCCGCCTGCAGCATGAGCCCGAAACTGTCGATGCCGGAGGCAGCAGCGGCGGCATCGACGGCGGTCATTTCGGCGGGGGTAAGGAGAAGGTCGGCGAGCTGATTGTCCATTCGGCCATTCAAGCAGAATCCGCCTAAAAAACAACCGATTGGCGCAAAATCTGGAAGGTTATTATTTAGTCATTTGCATATATTTTAATCTGCACCACAAGCCACAAAGAAAGCATCAGGCATCGCGAATATTCCCAATTTCGGTCGAAATTTAAGCTTTTCGCTTGCAACCCGCGCCGTTTTTGACAAAAAAATCGTTGAAATTGCTGAAAATCATTCGACTTTCGGTCTCCAGCTGCCATTTCCACGAAGATTCCACTTTCCAACTGGCACGATAACTGCATTCTATCGGAGGGTGGGTATGAGCCTGCTATAACGGGAGAAGCGGAGAGTCATTTTCTCATGAAAAAGATCGAAGCGATCATTAAGCCCTTCAAGCTGGACGAAGTGAAGGAAGCCCTTCAGGAAGTTGGCCTGCAGGGGATCACAGTCACGGAAGCAAAGGGCTTCGGTCGCCAAAAAGGCCACACGGAACTGTACCGTGGCGCGGAGTATGTCGTCGATTTCCTGCCGAAGGTGAAGGTCGAAGTCGTCCTCGCCGACGAGAACGCGGAAGCCGTCATCGACGCGATCCGCAAGGCCGCGCAGACGGGCCGTATCGGCGACGGCAAGATTTTTGTATCCAATATCGAAGAAGTCATTCGTATCCGTACCGGCGAAACCGGTGTCGATGCGATCTGACCTGTTTGGTCCAGGCGAGGCAATCGTCTCGTCTTCTCAAATGAAGGAACCATTTTATGGCGACCGCAAGCGAAATCCTCAAGCAAATCAAGGATAACGACGTCAAGTTTGTTGACCTGCGCTTTACCGATCCCAAGGGCAAGCTGCAGCACGTCACGATGGACGTTGTTTGCGTCGATGAAGACATGTTCGCCGATGGCGTCATGTTCGACGGCTCCTCGATCGGCGGCTGGAAGGCGATCAACGAATCCGACATGGTGCTGATGCCCGACACGGAAACGGTCCACATGGACCCGTTCTTCGCGCAGTCCACCATGGTCATTCTCTGCGACATTCTCGATCCGGTCTCCGGCGAAGCCTATAACCGCGATCCGCGCGGCACCGCCAAGAAGGCTGAAGCCTATCTGAAGGCATCGGGCATCGGCGACACCGTCTTCGTCGGCCCCGAAGCCGAGTTCTTCATCTTCGACGACGTTCGCTACAAGGCCGACCCTTACAACACCGGCTTCAAGCTCGATTCGACCGAACTGCCGTCCAACGACGACACCGAATACGAGACCGGCAACCTCGGCCACCGTCCGCGCGTCAAGGGCGGCTATTTCCCGGTTCCGCCGATCGACAGCTGCCAGGACATGCGCTCCGAGATGCTGACGGTTCTCAGTGAAATGGGCGTCGTCGTCGAAAAGCACCACCACGAAGTGGCTGCTGCCCAGCACGAGCTCGGCATCAAGTTCGACACGCTCGTTCGCAACGCCGACAAGATGCAGATCTACAAGTACGTCGTGCACCAGGTCGCCAATGCCTATGGCAAGACGGCAACCTTCATGCCGAAGCCGATCTTCGGCGACAACGGCTCGGGCATGCACGTCCACATGTCGATCTGGAAGAGCGGCAAGCCGAGCTTCGCGGGCGATGAATATGCAGGCCTCTCCGAGAGCTGCCTGTACTTCATCGGCGGCATCATCAAGCACGCCAAGGCGCTGAACGCCTTCACCAACCCGTCGACGAACTCCTACAAGCGTCTCGTCCCGGGCTATGAAGCACCGGTTCTGCTCGCCTACTCGGCGCGCAACCGCTCGGCCTCCTGCCGTATTCCGTTTGGCAGCAACCCGAAGGCAAAGCGCGTCGAAGTCCGCTTCCCGGATCCGATGGCGAACCCCTACCTCGCCTTCGCCGCCATGCTGATGGCCGGCCTCGACGGCATCAAGAACAAGATCCATCCCGGCAAGGCCATGGACAAGGATCTCTACGACCTGCCGCCGAAGGAACTGAAGAAGATCCCGACGGTCTGCGGTTCGTTGCGCGAAGCGCTGGAAAGCCTGGACAAGGACCGCAAGTTCCTGACCGCCGGCGGCGTCTTTGATGATGACCAGATCGACTCGTTCATCGAGCTGAAGATGATTGAGGTCATGCGCTACGACATGACCCCGCATCCGGTCGAATACGACATGTACTACTCGGCGTAAGCCTCAGAAAGCCCCGGTTCGCCGGGGCTTTCGTCTATTCGATGTCACGGAAGCCTCGCGCGGATGTGACACTCATGTGACGAGTTCTCGCACAAATCTTGATTTGAGTGAGATCAATCACCAAATCAGGTGATGAAAGGAAGTCGTACCATGAAAGAAAGACTAGCTAAGTTCAGTATCGGCGAAGTGGTTCGGCACAAGGTATTTCCGTTTCGCGGCGTCATCTTCGATGTCGATCCGGAATTCGCGAATACGGAAGAATGGTGGAATTCTATTCCCGCCGACGTGCGCCCCAGCAAGGACCAGCCCTTCTACCACTTGCTCGCCGAAAACGAAGAAAATGAATACGTCGCCTACGTATCCGAACAGAACCTGATGAATGACGAAAGCGGCGAACCGCTTCGCAATGAACAGGTCTACCAGATTTTCGATATGGCGCCGACGGGGCAGTTCAAACCCAAGATGAGCTTCACCCACTAAGCCGCTGCATATCCATTTCAAACCCCGCTCCTCCCGGCGGGGTTTTTCTTTGGCCGGAACCCGGAATGTAGGCAACAAAAAACCCGGCTCGAAGCCGGGTTTCTCGACAATCCATGAGGATCGAAATTACTGGGCCTTGGCAGCCTTCTGGGCGTCTTCAAGCTTCTTGCGCGCTTCGTCAGCCTTCTTCTGCATGCTGTCCTGCAGGCTCTTCTGGCTTTCAGCGAGCTTGGAAGCGGAAACCGCTTCGCCGTCGAATGCGCCGGTGAAGCCTTCAAGCGAAATCTTGATCGGGTTCGGCGCACGGCGGAAGTTGATCGAGGTCAGAACCAGATCGGTGCCCTTCTTCAGGCTGGCGACCATGGCGTCCGTCAGCGGGATCTGCGCAACGCAGCGATCCGGCATGCACATCAGATAGTCGATCTTCTGCGGCTTGCCGCCGTCGATCTGCATGCCGATGCCCGGAGGGATCAGACGTGCCGGAGGAACGGAAACCTGCAGGCTCTTGTTGTTGACCTTGCCGGAAACGGTGATGAGGCCAACGCCCGTAACGAGCTGACCGCCGGTGGCCAGAACAACGTTCTGCACGACGCAGACGTCGTTGTCTTCCTGCTTGTTGCAGGTCTTGTACCAACCAAGGCGCGGTGCGCCAGCAGCCTGTGCGCCAGCGTCGGCAGACGCGTCCTGCGCATAAGAAGACACCGGAGCCACTGCGGCGCCAAGCATCACTGCCATTACGGACAGGGCTGCCCGTGTTTTCTTTTCAGACTTGAACATCATAACGAATTCCGTCTCCTGATATCCCGTTGGGACAGCCCATTTGCCGTCCTCACCAACAGGGTTGTTCGCATCTGACCTCTTAAAACAATGAGGCAAATGCATGACCCCCCGACTTCGGGGTCCCTGTTACATCGCGTTGCTGGAGATTTCCAGTGTTTCTTTGGCGTTTTGGGCGTCGCTGGAAAGAATTTGCCGTGGATGGTGAATTGGGCCGGCCGCATGGTAGTCTTCGCGCGAATCGCGCCGTTTTCCGGAAAGGATTTCGACTATGCTCCGGATCGTTCTCCCCGTCGTCTTCACCCTTGTTTGCGGGGTAGCCGCTGCCGAGCCCGTGCATGGCATTGCAATGCACGGCGCCCCTGCTCTGCCTCAAGATTTCAAGCACCTGCCCTACGTCAATCCCGACGTGAAGAAGGGCGGCAAGATCTCCTATGGCGTCGTCGGCACCTACGACAACCTGAACCCGTTCATCCTGAAGAGCATGCGCACCACGGCGCGCGGCATGTGGGACCCCGAATACGGCAATCTGGTCTATGAAACGCTGATGCTGCGCTCGCGCGACGAGCCCTTCACGCTCTATGGCCTCCTGGCGCAATCCGTCGAATGGGACGACGACAGGACCTATATCCAGTTCAACCTTAACCCAGACGCCAAATGGTCGGACGGCCAGCCGGTCACGCCCGATGATGTCATCTTCTCCTTCAATATCCTGAAGGAGAAGGGCCGCGTGCCGTTCAGCACGCGCCTCAATGCCGTCGACAAGATGGAGAAGGTCGGCGATCACAGCGTCCGCTTCACCTTCAACGACAAGGCCGACCGCGAATTCCCGCTGATTCTCGCCGGCTCGACGCCCATTCTCCCCAAGCACGCGATCGACGCGGAGAATTTCGACCGCTCGACGCTGAAGCCGCTGATTGGCTCCGGTCCCTACAAGATCAAGTCGCTGAAGCCGGGCGAAAGCATCACCTTCGAGCGCGACCCGAATTACTGGGGCAAAGATCTCCCGGCCAAGGTCGGCCTCGACAATTACGACCAGATCACCGTCCAGTATTTTCTGCAGGACACGACACTATTCGAATCGTTCAAGAAGGGCGATGTCGATATCTATCCGGATGGCAGCCCCGGCCATTGGGCGAGCGCCTATAATTTCCCGGCGGTCACATCGGGCAATGTCGTCAAGGATACGTTTCAGCCCAAGCTGCCTTCTGGCATGTTCGGCTTCGTCTTCAACACCCGCCGGCCGCTCTTCGATAACGTGAAGCTGCGCGAGGGCCTGTCGCTGATTTTCGATTTCGAATGGGCCAACAAGAACCTCTTCTCCAGCGCCTATATCAGGACGCAAAGCTATTGGGAGAACTCCGACCTCTCCAGCTTCGGCGTGCCCGCTGACGAGCGCGAACTGAAGCTGCTCGGCCCGATCAAGGATCGCATCGATCCCGCCATCCTCGATGGCACCTACAAGCTTCCCGTGACCGATGGCTCCGGCCGCGACCGCAATGTGCTGAAGCAGGCTGTCGCGCTTCTCAAGGAGGCCGGCTACACGATCAAGAACGGCAAGATGAGCGACGCCAATGGCCGCCCGCTCGCCTTCGAGATCATGACGCAGAACACCGACCAGGAAAAACTCGCGGTCTCCTACCAGCGCTCACTGCAACTGCTCGGCATCAACGCCTCGATCCGCACGGTCGATGATTCGCAGTATCAGAGCCGCACCAACACTTTCGACTACGATGTAATCGTCAAATCCTTCACCTCGTCGCTATCCCCAGGCATCGAGCAGGTTGGCCGCTGGTCGTCCGCCTCGCGGGATCGCGATGGCACCGACAATTTCGCAGGCGTCGCCGATCCCGATGTCGATACGCTGATCCAGCACATCCTCAATGCGCGTTCGGCCGAAGATTTCACCGCCGCCGTCCGCTCGCACGACCGACTGCTCCTGTCCGGCTATTACGTGTTGCCGCTCTATCACGTCGACAACCAGTGGGTCGCGCGCAGCAAGCGCATCGGCCACCCCGACCAGGTGCCGCTCTACGGCTACCAGCTGCCGGCTTGGTGGGATCAGAGCGTACAATAACAGGCGGTTCTCTTTTCCTGCCTGGTTGAACTGGCCGCCCGCAGCGACTAGATGGCTCCAAACGCCCATTTGGGGCCTAGCAAACCCGGGAAAGGAAAACCCATGGAACGCATAGTCATCGACGTCGTCTCGGATGTCGTCTGCCCCTGGTGCTATCTCGGCAAGGCCCGGCTGGAACTCGCGATCGCGGAAGTCCAGGACGAAGTCGGCGTCGACGTCAATTGGCGCCCCTATCGCCTCAACCCGGATTATCCCCCGGAAGGCGTCGACCAGAAGGCAGCGCTCGAAAAGAAGCTCGGCGGTGCCGAGCGTGTCGCCGAAGGGCACAAGATGCTGACCGAGCTCGGCCGCGAGGTCGGAATCAGTTTCAATTTCGACGCCATCAAGATCGGCCCGAACACGCTCGACACCCACCGCCTCATTCACTGGGCGATGATCGAGGATCGCGACAAGGCCGATAAGGTGGTCGATGGGCTGTTCAAGGCGAATTTCGAGCAGGGCCTGAATGTCGGCGATCACGCCGTGCTGCTCGACATCGCGGAAAAATCCGGCCTCGACCGCGCCGTGACCGCCTCACTGCTTGCCTCCGAAGCCGACAAGGGTCTCGTCGTCGAGGAAATCGAATCGGCGCAGAAGATGGGCGTCAACGGCGTCCCCTTCTTCATCTTCGACCAGCAATACGCCGTCAGCGGCGCCCAGACCCCTGATGTCATCGCCGGCGCGCTGCGCGATATCGCCAAGGCCAAGGCCGAAGCCCGCGCCGGGATGAACTGATCGACCGGTTTTTCGATATTGTTGCATGCAAATCGGGACGGAAAGCTGAGGCCTTCCGTCCCGATTTGCCTTAGCCCTTCGCCAGCTCCGCCAGCTGCGTCATGATCACTGCCGCTCCCTGCAGCCGCTTCTCCGGCGTCGGCAGGTCGCGGGTCAGGAACACGCTGTGGTCGGGACGGATCTTCGCCATCGAGCCCTGCTTGGCGATATAACCCACCAGATTGCCGGGGTTCGGGAATTCCTTGTTGCGGAATTGGATAACCACGCCCTTCGGCCCGGCATCCACCTTCTCGACATTGGCGATACGGCAGAGCGACTTGACGTAGACGATCTTCAGCAGATGCTGCACCTCGATCGGCATCGGCCCGAAGCGGTCGATCATCTCGGCGCCGAAGGCATCGATCTCCTTGAGCTCGGTGATCTCGCCGAGGCGCCGATAGAGCGCCATGCGCAGATGCAGATCCGGAACGTAGCCATCGGGGATCATCACCGACGTGCCCACCGAAATCTGCGGTGACCAGCCGGTATCCTGGATCTCGTCGACACCCTTCACCTCGGCCACCGCCTCTTCCAGCATCTGCTGGTAGAGCTCGAAGCCGACCTCCTTGATGTGGCCGGACTGCTCCTCGCCAAGCAGGTTGCCGGCGCCGCGAATATCAAGGTCGTGGCTCGCGAGCTGGAATCCGGCGCCGAGCGTATCAAGCGATTGCAGCACCTTCAGGCGGCGCTCCGCCGTCGCCGTCAGCACCTTGTTCACAGGCAGCGTGAACAGCGCGAAGGCGCGCACCTTGGAGCGACCGACGCGGCCACGCAGCTGATAGAGCTGCGCCAGACCGAACATGTCGGCGCGGTGCACGATCAGCGTATTGGCCGTCGGCACGTCGAGACCGGATTCGACGATCGTCGTCGATAGCAGCACGTCGTAACGGCCCTCGTAGAAGGCGTTCATGATGTCCTCGAGCTCGCCCGGCGGCATCTGGCCGTGGGCGATGGCGACCTTCAGCTCCGGCAAATCGGACTGCAGGAAGGCGTGAACCTCTTCGAGATCGGCCAGACGCGGGCAGACATAGAAGCTCTGGCCGCCGCGATAATGCTCTCGCATCAGCGTCTCGCGGATCACGAGCGAATCGAACGGCGAGATGAAGGTGCGCACCGCCATGCGGTCGACCGGCGGCGTGGTAATCAGCGACAACTCGCGAACACCGGTCATCGCCAGCTGCAGCGTGCGCGGGATCGGCGTGGCCGAGAGCGTCAGCACGTGAACGTCGCTCTTCAGCTCCTTCAGCCGCTCCTTGTGCTTGACGCCGAAATGCTGCTCTTCGTCGATGATCAAAAGGCCGAGATTGGCGAACTGGATGCCGGAGCCGAGCAGCGCATGTGTCCCGACGACGATATCGGTCTTGCCGTCCGCAATCTCCTTCTTCGTCAGCGCCAACTCCTTCGAGCCGACGAGGCGCGAGGCCTGCTGCACGCGCACCGGCAATCCGCGGAAACGCTCGGAGAAGGTCTTGAAGTGCTGGCGCGACAGAAGCGTCGTCGGAACCACGACCGCGACCTGAATGCCGTTCATCGCCGCCACGAAGGCTGCGCGCAGCGCAACTTCCGTCTTGCCGAAGCCGACGTCGCCGCAGACCAGGCGGTCCATCGGCCGCCCGGCGCCGAGATCGGAGCGCACCGCCTCGATGGCGTTGTCCTGGTCTTCCGTCTCGTCGTAAGGGAAGCGCGCGGCGAACTCGTCGTAGAGCCCCTCAGGCGTCGTCAGCACCGGCGCATGCCGCGTCAGCCGCTCGGCGGCGATGCGGATCAGGCCGTCTGCCATGTCGAGCAGGCGCTTCTTGAGCTTGGCCTTGCGCATTTGCCATGCGCCACCGCCGAGCTTGTCGAGCTGAGCCTCCGTCCCCTCGCCGCCATAGCGCGACAGGAGATCGATGTTTTCGACGGGAAGGAACAGCTTCGCCTCGTCGGCATATTGCAGCTCCAGACACGCATGCTGCGCGCCAGCCGCCTGAATGGTCCGGAGCCCGATGAACCGGCCGATGCCGTGCTCGGCGTGAACCACGACCGAACCTTCGTCGAGACCCGCAACCTCCGAGATGAAGTCGGCTGCGCGCTTACGGCGCTTGGAGCGGCGGACCATGCGGTCGCCGAGAATGTCCTGCTCGCCGATGACAATGAGATTGCCGACCTCGAAGCCCGTCTCCAGGCTGTAGACACCGGCGGCCGCCTCGCCCTGATCGAGCTTGTCGATCTCCTTCAGCGCCGCAATCGGCTTGACCCGCGCCAGCCCGTGCTCGGCGAGAACCTGTAGCAAGCGCTCCAGCGACCCTTCCGTCCAGGCGGTGATCAGCACCTTGGCGCCGCTCGCCCGCTTGTCGGCGATATGCTTGACGACGACGTCGAACACGTTGACGCGCTCGGCATTGCCGCCGCCTTCGGCGCTCGGCCGCGCCCAGCGTTCGCCCTGGCGGGCATCGAGATTGACGACGCGGCGCGCCTCGCCCTCATGCTCGTTGAACGGCGTGATCCGCATCGCGTCGAAGGCGTCGAGCGTTGCAGCAAACGTCTTGCCGTCAAGATAGAGCTGGCCGGGCACCACGGGCTTGTAGGGCGTGCCCTGCGACATGCCCTTCACCGGCTTGCCCGAGTTCAGGCGCGCATCGTAATAGTCGAAGACCAGCTTCGAGCGCTCCTCGGCAGCTTCCCGCACCGTATGGTCGGTGACAAGACGGAAGCCCTTGAGATAGTCGAACACCGTCTCCAGCCGATCATAGAACAGCGGCAGCCAGTGCTCCATGCCCGGATAGCGCCGCCCTTCCGAGATCGCGAGATACAGCGCGTCGTCGCGGGTGGCGGCACCGAAGGTCGAGAGATAATTCTTGCGGAAACGGCTGATCGTATCGGGCGTCAGCGTCACTTCGCTCATCGGGTTGAGGTCGAGCGAGCGCACCTGCCCTGTCGTGCGCTGGCTGGCCGGATCGAAGCTGCGGATGCTCTCAAGCGTATCGCCGAAGAAATCGAGCCGCACCGGCTCTTCCGAGCCCGGCACAAAGACATCGAGGATACCGCCGCGCACCGCATATTCGCCGACTTCGCGCACCGTGGCGACGCGGTCGAAGCCATTGCGCTCCAGCCTTCCAGCGACGTCGTCCATCCGCACCTGATTTCCCGGCCGTGCCGAAAACGTCAGGCTCTCGATCACATCCTGCGGCGCCACCTTCTGCAGCATGGCATTGACGGTCACCAGCACGATTGCCGCATGCGGCTTCTTGCGATGCGCGATCAGCCCGCCGAGTGCGGCGAGCCTGCGCGCGGAGGTGTCTGCGCTCGGTGACACGCGGTCGTAAGGCAGACAGTCCCAGGCGGGCAGCGTCAGAACGGGGATATCGGGCGCGACGAAACCGAGCATCTGCTCCAGATCGGCCATGCGCTGCCCGTCCGAGAGCACATAGGCAACCGGTTCACCGGCGCGCGCAAGCTCGGCCAGCAGCATCGGCTCCAATCCGGCCGGCACATTGCCTATCGTCAGCGGCACGTTGAGCGCCGTCAGCTTCTTCGCATCAAAACCGGGGATCATCATCCATTCCTGGGAAGGCTGTCGGCGGGGTATTCGAAATCGGGCTTGTAGGCGCACAGGCGCGTAAACATCGGTGTCTGGAAACGCTCGGGGATCGGCCAGGTTCCCATGATCCAGCGCACCAGATCATTATCTTCTTCCGCCATGATCGTCTCGAACTCGTCGAGCTCCTCATCCGAGAGGCCCGCGATCTCGCGCTCGGCGAACTGGCCGAACACCAGATCCATCTCGCGGATGCCGCGATGCCAGCAGCGGAACAGTATCCGGCGGCGGCGGGGATCGAGATCGGCGCTCGAGAGTGTGACACCTGTCATGGCATAGCTTCCTGTTGATGCGCCTCTATAGACCCTCGAAAGCTGCTTGTCAGCCTTGCCAAGCACGCATTGTTCATCGCATTTTGCCGGCATGCGCCCCGCCATTCTCGATCCGCTGTTCTCCTCCGTCTCCGGCCTGCCCGGCGTCGGCCCGAAGATCGCCGAACTGCTCGCCAAGCTCTTCGGCCGCGAGACGCCGGAGGATTGCCGTGTCGTCGATCTGCTCTTCCACGCGCCGCACTCGCTGATCGATCGGCGCAACCAGCCGGGCATCGCGCGCGCGCCGCAGGGCGCCATCGTGACCATCACCGGCCGCGTCGACCGCCACCAGCCGCCGCCGAACAAGAAGAGCAACGTCCCCTACCGCGTCTTCCTGCACGACGAGACCGGCGAGCTGACGCTCGTCTTCTTCCGCGGCCAGTCGACATGGCTGGAGAAACAGCTCCCCCTCGACGAAGAGGTCACCGTCAGCGGCAAGATCGACTGGTTCAACGGTCGCGCCTCGATGGTGCATCCCGACTACATCGTCAAAGCCAGCGAAGCGGAGAACCTGCCGCTGGTCGAGCCGATCTACCCGTTGACGGCGGGGCTTTCGCCGAAGACGCTGCGCAAGATCATCGAAGCCGCCCTACCGAAGACGCCTGAGTTCCCCGAATGGATCGATGCGGCGCTGGCCCAAAAGCAGGGCCTGCCCTCCACCGCCGATGCCTTCCACGGCCTGCATGAGCCGCGCGACCCCGCCGATATAGACCCGCAGGCGCCGGCCCGACGCCGCCTCGCCTATGACGAGTTCCTGGCCGGCCAGCTGTCACTGGCGCTGGTGCGTCAAAGGTTGCGCAAGGTCTCCGGCCAGCCGGTGCATGCGACGGGCCATCTCAGCCGCCAGATCCTCGAAGCCCTGCCATTTTCGCCGACCAGCAGCCAGACCGAGGCGATCGCGCAGATCCTGAAGGACATGGCCGGCGACGATCGCATGTTGCGCCTGTTGCAGGGCGACGTCGGCTCCGGCAAGACGCTGGTGGCGCTGATGGCGATGGCCGCGGTCATCGAAAGCGGCGGCCAGGCCGTGCTGATGGCACCGACCGAAATTCTCGCCCGCCAGCATCACGCGACCATCGCCAAATACACGGCCGCCGCCGGCATCCGCATCGAGGTGCTGACCGGCCGTACCAAGGGCAAGGAACGCGACGAAATCCTTGAGCGCATCGCTTCCGGCGAGGCCCARATCGTCATCGGCACCCACGCGCTGTTCCAGGATACCGTCAACTACAAGAACCTGATGCTGGCTGTTGTCGACGAGCAGCACCGCTTCGGTGTCCACCAGCGCCTGCGCCTGACCGCCAAGGGCATCACGCCCCATATGCTGGTCATGACAGCAACGCCGATCCCGCGCACGCTGGTGCTCGCCGCCTTCGGCGACATGGACGTCTCCAAGCTCACCGAAAAGCCCGCCGGCCGCAAGCCGATCCAGACGATCACCATCCCCACCGAGCGCATCGGCGATATCGTCGGACGCCTGAAGGCGGCGCTCGCCGACGGCAAGAAGGCCTACTGGATCTGCCCGCTGGTCGAGGAATCCGAAGAGAGCGACCTGATGTCCGTCGAGGAGCGCCACGCCACGCTCGTCTCAGCACTTGGCCCAGGCATCGGCCTGATCCATGGCCGTATGAGCGGTGCGGAAAAGGACGCGGTGATGATGGCGTTCAAGTCAGGCGAGATTCGCCTCTTGGTCGCGACCACGGTGGTGGAAGTCGGCGTCGACGTGCCGGATGCGACGATCATGGTCATCGAACATGCCGAGCGTTTCGGTCTGGCACAGCTTCACCAGCTGCGCGGCCGCGTCGGGCGCGGCGACGAGGCATCGACCTGCATTCTGCTCTATCGCGGCCCTCTCGGCGAAACCGGCCACGCGCGTCTCACGATCATGCGCGATACGGAAGATGGTTTCAGGATCGCCGAAGAGGATCTGAAGCTGCGCGGCGAAGGCGAACTGTTGGGAACGCGGCAGTCGGGAACCCCGGGGTTCAGGATTGCGAGCCTAGAGGCGCATGCCGATTTGCTGGAGATCGCCCGCAAGGATGCGGCTTATCTGATCGAGCGTGATCCTGACCTGACGTCCGAAAGGGGCAACGCCGTGCGCACCCTGCTCTATCTCTTCCGCCGCGACGAAGCGATCCGCTTCCTGCACGCCGGCTGATTGCCGATATCACCAGACATCGACAGCTTGAAAGGCGCCGCGCGACCGATGGGCCGCGCGGCGTCTGAAATCAGATCTGGGCGCCGCGTGCCTTGGTCGTGGCGTCGAAGGCCTTCTGGACGTAGGTGTCGCGGTCATAGACGTCGTTGAAATACTGAACGACGCCGTTCTTGTCCGGCCAAGCCGTGAAGTAGGCGATGTAGACGGGGAACTTCTGCGGCACCTGCACCGCATGGTTCTTGCCGGTCGCGATCTCCTGGCCGATCTTGTCGACCGTGGTGTTCAAGACGGCAGCCGCCATCGCGCGCGGATCGGCAAGACGGACGCAGCCATGGCTCAGCGCGCGCATGTCACGCTTGAAGAAGCTCTTCGACGGCGTGTCGTGCATGTAGATCGCATGCGCGTTCGGGAACAGGATCTTCAGTTCGCCAAGCGCATTGTCACCGCTCGGTGGCTGGCGCACGGAGACGTTCGCGGTTGAACCGTACCAGTCGACGCTGGAAGAAGGCACGGCGCGGCCGCCGACGGCGACTTCATAGCCCATGCGATCGAGATAGTTCGGGTCGGAGCGCAGCTTCGGCAACATCTCGTTGATGATGATCGACTGCGGCACGCCCCAGAACGGGTTGAATTCGACCGTCTGGATCTGGTCCTGGAAGAAGAACGTCTGGTGCGACGGCTGGCCGATCACCACGCGCATCGACAACTGTTCTTTGTTGTCGTTGTTGTAGTAGACCATGAAGGCCGGCTGGTTGATGAAGACGTAGCGCGGGCCGAGATCGGCCGGCAGCCAGCGGGCCTGTTCCATCGCCACGACAACCTTCTCGATCTTCGAGCTGTTGCTGTCGCCGCCAGTCATCGTGCGAACGGTCGCCTGGCCGACGATGCCGTCGGGCTTCAGGCCATGTTCCTTCTGGAAGGCTTCGACCAGCGTCACGATCTCCGGCGAGTAATCGACACCACCGGTGTAGGCAGCCAGCGTCGCCGCGTTCTCGCTCTTCAGCGCGGCCGAGCCGTGCTTGTCGATCGCCTTGACGATGTTGGGGATTTCCGAAGACGTTTCGCCGGGATGGAGAACGCCGCTCAGTTCGATCTTGATCGGCTGCTCGCCATTGCCTTCGCCCTTCAGCTTGGCAAGCTCGGCCTGCAGTGCTGAGAACTGCGGACCATTCGGCGTGCGGCTCGAGAGATAGGCGTCGACATCGGGGCTCATCCGCGCCAGCTTCAGCACCGGATCGAGATTGACCGTCTTGCGGGCGAAATCGTGATAGCCGGAAAGCTTGTTCGGGTCGACGCGGCCACGGATCGTATCCTGCACATAGGCCAGAACCTTGGCCGACAGCGCCAGCTCGAACTGCGTCAGCGCGCGGTCGCGCATCGCGGGATCAGGATTGGCCGGATCGACAGCGGGAACCTCGACGGCATAGTCGGCCGGGTCGAGCCCGACGGAGCCGGCATTGGCGAGGAAGGCCATCGCCGCCTTGGCGCGATCGTTGACCTCGGTGCCGGTCAGCCAGACCAGTTCGTTCTTGGTGTCGCCGTAGTAAGTCTCGAGCGCCTTGGCGACTTCGACAGGGGCGCGAACCTTGGCATCGATCAGATAACGACGCTGCACCGACGGCGTGGCATCGCTCGGCGTACCGACGGCTGCAACCGCGCCGGTGACGACGGGATCCGTGAACTTGCCGGTATCGACAAGCCGCATCGGATCCACCTTGTAGGTGTAGTAACGCGGTGCGGACACCTTCGGCAGCGGTGCGCTGGTATTGACCTGCGGCGGCAGCACTTCGGGAGCCGGATTGATGATGGTGCTCTGGGTGCGGGCACGATCACCTCGGATCATGTCCATCAGCGTATAGGCATGCGCGGGTGCGACACCCATAGCGGCCATGCCGCAGGAAAGTGCCAGTGCGGAAACCGCACCTTTCAAGAAGAATCTCATGCTTTTTCCAGTCCCAGTCTCATGCTGTCTTCGGTCATGGGCATCGCCCAGCTCAAACTCTTTACTCACCCGTCGCTGTCAGGTGACATGGCAGAAACGGGACGCCACCGCCAGCCTCGAAGAACTCACTCTTCCGTAACGTAGCAAACCCGCCGCCTCCCGCCAGTTCACACAAAATTATGAAATTATTGGTTAATTTTTTACTTTATTTTCGCCTGCTCACACAGTCCCCCAAAAGACGTTGTTAGATAAAAAATAAGACGTGGCCAAAAAACCACGTATAGCGCAGCCGCTAATATGACTTCGCGGCTCATATTTTTTGATCGCCGCTGTTTTCTTGGGTTGGCTTGAGACCTATAAGACGGCATCTCCGCAGCCGCTCACGCGAAAGAAAGGCATGGCCATGACTTCCACCCGTATCGAAACCGATACTTTCGGCGAGATTGAAGTACAAAGCGACAAGTATTGGGGCGCGCAGGCGCAGCGCTCGCTAGGCAATTTCAAGATCGGTTGGGAGAAGCAGCCGCTGTCGATCGTGCGCGCGCTGGGCATCGTCAAGCAGGCCGCCGCCCGCGCCAACATGGCGCTCGGCAAGCTGGAACCGGCAGTCGGCAACGCCATCATCGACGCCGCCCAGGAAGTCATCGACGGCAAGCTCAACGACCACTTCCCGCTGGTTGTCTGGCAGACCGGCTCCGGCACGCAGTCGAACATGAACGCCAACGAGGTGATCTCCAACCGCGCGATCGAAATGCTCGGCGGCGTCATGGGCTCGAAGAAGCCGGTGCATCCGAACGACCACGTCAATATGAGCCAGTCGTCGAACGACACCTACCCGACGGCCATGCACATCGCCTGCGTCGAGCAGATCGTCCACCACCTGCTGCCGGGCCTTAAGCATCTCCATGCCGCGCTCGACATGAAGGTCACCGAGTTCAGCCACATCATCAAGATCGGCCGCACGCATACGCAGGACGCGACGCCGCTGACGCTCGGCCAGGAATTCTCCGGCTATTCCGCGCAGGTCGCCTCCGCGATCGCCAATATCGAGCTGACGCTGCCCGCACTCTCCAAGCTCGCCCAGGGCGGCACGGCCGTCGGCACTGGCCTCAACGCCCCGATCGGATTCGCGGAGAAGGTCGCGGAAGAGATCTCAGCCATCACCGCCCTGCCCTTCGTCACCGCGCCGAACAAGTTCGAGGCGCTGGCCTCGCATGACTCGATGGTCTTCGCTCATGGCGCGATCAACGCGGCGGCGGCTGCCCTCTTCAAGATCGCCAACGACATCCGCTTCCTCGGCTCCGGCCCACGCGCCGGCCTCGGCGAGCTGTCGCTGCCGGAAAACGAGCCCGGCTCCTCGATCATGCCCGGCAAGGTCAACCCGACGCAGTCGGAAGCGCTGACGCAGGTCTGCGCCCACGTCTTCGGCAACAACGCAGCTCTGACCTTCGCCGGCAGCCAGGGCCACTTCGAGCTCAACGTCTACAATCCGATGATGGCCTATAACTTCTTGCAGTCGGTGCAGCTGCTCGGCGACGCCGCCGTCTCCTTCACCGACAATTGCGTCGTCGGCATCGAAGCCCGCGAGGACAATATCAAGAAGGGCGTCGAGAACTCCCTGATGCTGGTGACGGCGCTCAACGGCCGCCTCGGCTACGACATCTGCGCCAAGATCGCCAAGATCGCGCACAAGAACGGCACGACGCTGCGCGAGGAAGCCGTCGGCGGCGGTTACCTGACGAACGAGGAGTTCGATCAGTACGTTCGCCCGGAAACAATGATCGGCCCGAAGTAAGCGCCATCCCGGATCATCGATGAACCACCAGACACCGCCACGGCCTCCGTGGCGGTGTTTTTTCATGCATTCTTGAGCATTTCTCGAAGGTTTTAGAATGATTGCAATTGGCAAGATGCCCGCATAGACCGTCTGCGATTTCCATTCCGGCCCGCACGAAAGGTCATTCGATGGCTGACGATCTCTTCCCCCTCGGCAAAGACTCCACCCAGTACCGCAAGATCAGCAGCGACCACGTCTCTGTCGACAGCTTCAAGGGCCAGGATATCCTGACCGTCGAGCCCGAGGGCATCCGTCTGCTTGCCGAGACGGCCTTCGCCGACATCAACCACTTGCTGCGCCCCGGCCACCTGAAGCAGCTCGCTTCCATACTCGACGACCCCGAAGCCACCGATAACGACCGCTTCGTCGCGTACGATCTGTTGAAGAACGCCAACATCGCCGCCGGCGGCATCCTTCCCATGTGCCAGGACACCGGCACAGCGATCATCATGGGCAAGAAAGGCCGCCGCGTCTGGACCGAGGGCGAGGATTACTCGGCACTCGCCAAGGGCGTGATGGATGCCTACGAGAAGAAGAACCTGCGCTACTCGCAGCTGGCGCCGATCAAGATGTTCGAGGAGAAGAACACCAAGAACAACTTGCCGGCCCAGATCGACATCTACGAGGAAGGTACGGACGAATACAATTTCCTCTTCGTCGCCAAGGGCGGCGGATCGGCCAACAAGACCTTCCTCTACCAGGGCACGCCCTCGCTGCTCACGCACGACCGGATGATCGACTTCCTCAAGGAGAAGATCCTCACGCTGGGTACGGCAGCCTGTCCTCCCTACCATCTGGCGATCGTCATCGGCGGCACCTCGGCCGAGATGAACCTGAAGACAGTCAAGCTCGCCTCGACACGCTATCTCGACGATCTCCCGACCGAGGGTTCCGAAAGCGGCCACGCCTTCCGCGACGTCGAGATGGAAAAGGAAATCCACAAGCTGACGCAGCAGATGGGCGTCGGCGCGCAATTCGGCGGCAAGTATTTCTGTCATGACGTCCGCGTCATCCGCCTGCCGCGCCACGGCGCCTCGCTGCCGATCGGCCTCGGCGTCTCCTGTTCCGCCGACCGCCAGGCAAAGGGCAAGATCAACCGCGACGGCATCTTCGTCGAGCAGTTGGAAACGGACCCATCGAAGTATATGCCCGAGATCGACGAGGCAAAGCTGTCGGAATCGATGGTAAAGATCGACCTGAACCAGCCGATGGCCGATATACTTGCAGAACTCAGCAAGCATCCGGTGAAGACCCGCCTGTCGCTGACGGGCACCATCATCGTCGCCCGCGACCTCGCCCACTCCAAGATCCGCGAGCGGCTGGAAAAGGGCGAAGGCATGCCGGATTACATGAAGAACCACCCGGTCTACTACGCAGGCCCCGCCAAGACGCCCGCCGGCTACGCCTCAGGCTCCTTCGGCCCGACCACGGCCGGCCGCATGGACTCATATGTCGATCAGTTCCAGTCCTTCGGCGGCTCGATGATCATGCTCGCCAAGGGCAACCGCTCGCGCGCCGTGCGCGAGGCCTGCAAGGCCCATGGCGGCTTCTACCTCGGCTCCATCGGCGGCCCGGCTGCCCGTCTCGCGCAGGATTGCATCCGCAAGGTCGAGGTGCTGGAATATCCGGAACTCGGCATGGAAGCGGTGTGGAAGATCGAGGTCGAGGACTTCCCCGCCTTCATCGTCACCGACGACAAGGGCAACGACTTCTTCCAGGAATTCAACCTCGGCTGATCGTTCAGTGGGCCAGTCCGGTCACCTGATCGGCCTCCAATAGGCCTTTGCTTGTCGCGATGGTATCGCTCGCGACAAGCACATCTTCGGCATTGATGCTTGCCAGTATTTCCGAAGTAAATGCACCATGAAAGAAGCCTTGTTGCTGGATCAGGAAAAGAGATCCGGCAATAACAGCGGCAGCGAGCACGGCTGGAGGCGAGTTAAGGGACGTTTGCATGGCGTGTTGCTTTCTCATGGCGCTACGGTGCCTTGAAATGCAAGTTGCCACTTCCCTATCGTTCACAAAAGAGCCGATATCGGAAACCGATTGTCAATGGATCGTTGACAGCGATGATGCCTGGCGAATATTTCGCTCAGGTCATCTAAAGAAAGATACCCTCAAGACGCGTAGACACGCTCCGCTTCCGCTTGGATTTCGATATAAAAATCATATAGATAAGAACAAGTCGGCCAATTCGAATAAAATTCACATGTAATCTCTGGTATATCCAACCTTAATCATTTCAAAACAATTGTAGCTTAAGAAATAAGAGAAGACTTTTGAGATGTACCATAAGGAGTGGCCGGATGACGACGGCTGTGGCGCCAAAGACGCAGGTTCCCGATGTGGCGAGCCAGATCACTTTTGCGATGCGCTCCATGGGTGTTGCGCCCATTCCGCGAAACTATGAACTGTTCTACGAAGCCTACATCGGTTCCAACCCGGCGCTGACGCGCGATCTCGCGGCCCTTGGCAACCAGGCGACCCAGGAAGAGCTGGACGAACTCGGCGCGCAGCATTTCAGCCACGGCGCCGGCCGCGTCTTCGACGACGCCCACACCCGCATCGCCGCCGAACTCGAATCGGTCCTGCGCGTTCTGCGTCAGGAGCAGACCTCGCTCGAAAGCTACAACAGACTGCTTGGCGAGACCTATAACCGCATCACCTCCAAGAACACGTCCAGCGTCGACCTCATTCAGAATGCTTTGCATCTGCTGACCGAGGCGACCGGACACACCATGGCGCATGGTGAGCGCACGGTCGAAAACGTCGTGCAGCGCTCCAACGAAATGGATCAGGTCCGCAAGGAACTCGACGAGTACAAGCGCATCGCCAACACGGATTCGCTGACGCGCCTTTCCAACCGCCGCGCTTTCGACGACCGCCTCGCCGCCGTCTTCAACAATCCGGCCATGCGTCCGATCACGGCGCTTGTTCTCGCCGATATCGATAACTTCAAGAAGATCAATGATACCTATGGCCATCCCGTCGGCGACAAGATCCTCGCGACGGTCGCTTCGGTCATCCGCGCCAACGTGCGCCGCGATGTCTTCGTCGCCCGCACCGGTGGCGAGGAGTTCGCGCTGATCATCGAGGGCAACACGGCCGACGAAGTCATGGCCGTCGCCGAGCGCATTCGCCGCACACTCGAAGCCACGCCGTTCAAGAATTCCCGCACCCGCGTCAACTATGGACCGGTCACGGTATCGGTCGGCATCTGCATGGCATCGAGCGCCGAAGACGCGGGCGAGCTCTATCACAAGAGCGACGTCGCCCTTTACGGCGCCAAGAACGCAGGCCGCAACTGCAGCGTCCTCTTCGAAGACGGCATGCAGAAGGACTTCACCAAGAGCTGGCTGATCTACAAGGCCTGAGCCGCGACGAACCGCGGCCTTATATTGATCGCTACCACATCGTCTTGGCCGCGCGTGCGGCCCATTCGCGATCATAGGTCTCGTGATCGAACGCTTCCGTTGCCGCCTTCAACATAAGGCCTGGCGTCGGAAGGCCTTTCGGATCGACGAAATTGTCGGGATTCCACAGCTCGGAGCGGATCAGCGCCCGCGCGCACTGGAAATAGACCTCTTCGATCGTCACCACGATAACCGTGCGCGGATGCTTGCCGTCCATCTCGAAGGAGGTGAGCAGCGCCTCGTCGTTGGAAACGACACCGCGCCCGTTGATCCGCATCGTCGTATTCGACCCCGGGATGAGAAACATCAGCGCAAGCCTGGGATCGCGCACGATGTTCGACAGCGAATCGACACGGTTATTGCCGCGCCAATCCGGCATCTGCAGCACCTTGTCATCGATAACGCGCACGACGCCACCGAGGTCACCGCGCGGAGAACAGTCCAGCCCCTCCGGGCCGACGGTCGCCAGCGCAACGAATGGCGACGCCTCGATCATCTGCCGGTAGAGCGGCGTCAGGTGGTTCGTAACCTTTGCCACGGAAGCTTCCGACAAGCCGCCGCCGTAAATCTCAGCCAGTTCCTCGACGGTCTCGATGATTTTCATGGTCGTGCCATCGCCTTGTTTCACAACAATAATTAGCCGCCTAAGATGATGCGGGCATGACACGCGTCACCCTGGCTGCGGACAAGCCTGGGCGTCGTATCAACGCGGCTTTTCCGAAGTGTCGCGGGTCATGCCCTTCTCCCGCAGCTCGTTTTCGTAGGCAGCGAAAAGCTCTTCGCCACGCTCACCAAGCTCGTGCAGATAGGACCATGTGAATATGCCGGTGTCGTGCATGTCGTCGAAGCCGATCCTGACGGCATAATTGCCAGTCGGCGTCATCGAGATGATCGCAACGTTGCGCTTGCCGGGAACGGTGACCTTCTGGCCCGGCCCATGGCCCTGCACTTCCGCCGATGGCGACAGCACGCGCAGCATCTCGGCGCTGAGCGTGAAACTCTCACCATTATTGAAGGTGATGACCAGCTGCTGCCGGTCCTTCGTCACCTTCAGCTCTGTCGGCCAGATGTCGCTCATGATGGTGCTCCTCTTCGTTTCGAGGAGTAGGCAATGCGCCTCTTTGAGGCAAGTTCAATTTAGCGTATGGGTGCCGCCTCTTGCTTGACGTTGCGCTGCACAGTACGCACATTGAGTATGGATTGGAGACTGTAGTGAACAGCAAGGTTGGAACGATCGCCAACGCCGCGCCCCTCGTGGCCGACGCGAAACCGATGATCGACCCGTTTCAGCGGGCCGTCACCTATCTGCGCGTCTCGGTGACCGATCGCTGCGATTTTCGCTGCACCTATTGCATGGCAGAGAACATGAACTTCCTGCCGAAGAAGGATCTTCTGACGTTGGAGGAGCTGAACAGGCTCTGTTCCGCCTTCATCGCCAAGGGCGTCCGCAAGCTGAGACTGACCGGTGGCGAGCCGCTGGTGCGGAAGAACATCATGCATCTGGTGCGACAACTCGGCCAACAGATCGGCTCCGGTCTCGACGAGCTGACGCTGACCACCAACGGCTCGCAGCTCGCGCGCTATGCCGACGAGCTCTATGATTGCGGCGTTCGCCGCATCAACGTGTCGCTGGATACGCTCAATCCCGACAAGTTCCGCGAGATCACCCGCTGGGGCGACTTCCACAAGGTCATGGAAGGCATCGACGCCGCCCAGAAGGCGGGCCTGCACATCAAGCTCAACGCCGTCGCCCTCAAGGATTTCAACGACGTCGAGATGCCCGAGATGATCCGCTTCGCCCATGGTCGCGGCATGGATCTGACCGTGATCGAAACCATGCCGATGGGAGAGATCGAGGAGGACCGCACGGATCGCTATCTGCCGCTCTCCAAGCTGCGCGCCGATCTCGAAAAGCAGTTCACAATGAGCGAAATCGGCTACCGCACCGGTGGCCCCGCCCGCTATGTCACCGTCGAGGAAACCGGCGGCCGCATGGGCTTCATCACGCCGATGACCCATAATTTCTGCGAGAGCTGCAACCGCGTGCGCCTGACCTGCACCGGCACGCTCTACATGTGCCTCGGCCAGAACGACGCCGCCGATTTGCGCTCGGCCGTGCGCGCCACCGAAGACGACGGATTGCTCTTTGCGGCGATCGACGAGGCGATCTCCCGCAAGCCCAAGGGCCACGACTTCATCATCGACCGCACCCATAACCGCCCCGCCGTCAGCCGCCACATGAGCGTCACCGGCGGGTGACCAGCCGAGGCGCAGTCGATTGAGCGGCGTCATTGTGCACTGCGCAATCGAATTATGGCGGCTATGTCCAGCATTCGATTCCAATCGCCCCGCTCTCGCACTACAAGAGCGCGGGGTGGAATCGGAATCTCTTTATGCCGCGGTCAAGCAATACTCAGGGTGCGATCTACATGACGATCGCGATGGCCTTCTTTTCCGCGGGCGATGCGCTGTCGAAATCGGTCATATCGGAAATGAACGCGGGCCAGATCATGTGCATGCGCGGCGTCATCACCAGCGCGCTGGTCTATCTGATTGCGCGCCACATGGGCGCATTGCGTTCCTGGCGCATCCTGCTGCAGCCCATGGTCGCCACCCGCGTCATCTGCGAAATTCTGGCCGCTGCAACCTATATCACCGCGCTCGGCATGATGCCGCTTGCCAATGCATCCGCCATTCTGCAATCGCTGCCTCTGGTGGTCACCTTCGGCGCGGTGCTGTTCTTCGGCGAACCCGTCGGCTGGCGGCGGATGCTGGCCATCTTCACCGGCCTGATCGGCGTGCTGATCATCGTCCGTCCCGATGCCGATGGTTTTACGGCGGCAGCACTCCTTTGCATCGCGAGCGTGCTCGTCACCGCCGGCCGCGACCTTGCCACCCGCAAGATCGATCCCGAAATCCCCTCGCTGATGATCACGGTCATCACCGCGATGGCGGTTACCGTATTCGGTGCGCTGCTCACGCCCGTCCTCGGCGGCTGGAAACCTGTCACGACCACGTCCTTCTCGCATATTGCCGTGGCTGCGATCACGGTGCTGGTCGGCTACCAGTGCATCATCGCCGCGATGCGCACCGGCGAAATCTCCTTCGTCGCGCCGCTGCGTTACACCAGCCTCATCTTCTCGGCGCTGCTCGGCTGGCTCTTCTTCTTCGAAGTTCCAGACAGCTGGACCGTGATCGGCGCCGCGATCGTCATCGCCTCCGGGCTCTATACCTTCTACCGTGAGGCCAAGCGGCGCGGCGCGCCGGTCGCACAGGAATCCGAACCGAGAGTACCGGTCTGATGGCCAAGCCCCCGATCCTCAACTCAGCGAGCGGCTTCACGCTCGACCGATCCAACATTCCAGGCGTCGTGCTTGCCGGTGGACGCTCCTCGCGCATGGGCCGCGACAAGGCAGGCGTCACGCTGTCGGGCCGCACGCTGCTCGATCGCGTCATCGAGCAGCTGTCGCCGCAGGTCCTCTCCGTCGCGGTCAATGCCGACGCCGCGCCTGATTGCTGCAACCGCCCCTTTATTCCCGATATCGTCCCCGGCAAGGCCGGCCCGATGGCCGGCATCCACGCCGCCATGGCGCATGCCGCAAGCCTGCCGGCCGTCACGCATGTCGCGACCGTGTCCGTCGACAGCCCGTTCTTCCCGCACGATCTCGTCGACTGGCTGGCAGCCGCCATCGACACGCCCACGCGAATCACCATCGCCACCTCCGAGGGCCGCAGCCATCCCGTCTTCGGCCTGTGGCCGGTGGCGCTTGCCGACGACCTCGAAAGCTGGATCGCAACCGACGAGAAGCGCCGCGTTCGCGACTTCCTGTTACGGCATGACGTTACGGAAGTTGCCTTCCCGCTGCGCCCGACGCGGGCAAGCCTGCTTGACCCGTTCTTCAACGTCAACACGCCCGATGACCTCGCCGAGGCAGAGCGCTGGATGAAGGTGCTGACATGACCGAGCGGCCAAGGATCTTCGGCATTTCCGGCTGGAAGAACTCCGGCAAGACAGGGCTTGCGGTTCGTCTCGTCGAAGAGTTCACCCGCCGCGGCTACCGGATTTCGACGATCAAGCATGCCCACCATGACTTCGACATCGACAAGGTCGGCGCCGATAGCTACCGCCACCGCCAGGCGGGCGCCCATGAAGTGACGATCGTCTCCGGCACGCGCTACGCCATCATGCACGAGCTGCGCGGCGCAGCCGAACCGAGTTTCGAGGAAATCCTCGCCCGTATCGCCCCCTGTGATCTCGTCCTCATCGAGGGCTACAAGCGCGAGCCGATCCCGAAGATCGAGGCCCGCCGGCTGGAATCGGCAAACCGCGAACCGCTGGCGTCAGGCGATCCCCATATCGTCGCCATCGCCGCCGATCATCCGGTCGCCGACACCGCCCTGCCCGTCTTCGACCTCGACGACACGCTTGCCATTGCCGATTTCATCACGGCAACCGTCGCTCTCCCGCCCCTGAAATAAGCACCGTCGGAAACAAGAAAGGCCGCCGATCGCCCGGCGGCCTTTCCATTGTCGATACTGCCGTGCGCTCTTAGTTGCGCGAGGCCACCGGCCGCACCAGCGCCGTCACGCGGCGAATGGTGACGCGGCGATTTTCCTGCTCCGGTCCCTGCGTGTTGACCTTTAGGTAACGCTCGCCATAGCCCTGCGTCGCCAGGTTTTCCGGCGGGATGCCGTAAACGTCGGTCATCACGTTGGCGACCGATTCCGCGCGCTGGTCCGACAGGATCAGGTTGCTCTGGTCGGAGCCGACAGCATCCGTGTGGCCTTCGATCAGGAAGGTTTCGGTCGGGTCCTTCTTCAGCACCTCGTTGATCGCGTCGGCCACCTTGCGCAGGCTGCGCGCCTGGCTCATCGGGATCTCGGCGCTACCGGTCGCGAACGTTACCGTATCCAAGTCGATACGGCGAACCTTGTCGCGGATACGGGCCGAATACTTCACTTCGTTCAGCGAATAGACACGCTCGACCGGTTCGACAGGCGGCTCGCGCAGGAAGTCGTAATAGTCGCGATTGTCGTCGCTGCTGGTGTCCATGATGTAGTCCTGCAGCGGAATGCGCAGGCGCATCGGCGGCAGATCCGCACCCGGATCCTCGAAGTAATCGCGGTCGGGATTGTCGTAGAGATCAGGCGTGTAATAGAGCACGTGCTCTCGGCCGCGATTGTCGATGCGCGAACGCTGGATGATATCGCCGTAGCGGTTGCGCACGGTCACGATCTGGTAGCCGTCGCGATCGATCGTCTCGCGATACCGGTCACGCGGCAGCTGCTCGTAGATCGGACGCTCGCCGTCGCGCAGGAACCGGCGGTCGTCATCGCCACGAACATAGGTCTGGTTGTTGAACTGGATGATGACGCGGTTGTCGTCACCGCGCTGACCGAAATTCGCGCCATCGGGACGAGCGAATTGCGGGCGCTGGTCCAGACGCTGGCCCTGCTCGGCGGTGATCGCTTCGATCTTGATAGGCGCGGGCTTTGCGGCACCCGGCGCCGCCAACTGCGCATCGGCATCCGACTTGGGCACGCGCACCTGCTGCTCCTGGCCGCGCTGCTTGTCGCGGTCACGGCGCGACTGCACGCCGCCTGAACGATCCGCATCCTTGTCGCTGTCGAGAACGGCCGCACCGTTCTGCACCGGCAGAACCACGGTCTCCGTGCTCTTGCTCGGATCAGCCGCGATTTCCTTGCGGCGCTCGAGTTCCTGCGGTGTCACCTTTTCAGGAGCCGGAATCGGCTGCTCGGTCTGGGCAACGGGTGGCTGACCTGCCGGCGGCTGGCCGGCCTGATCGGCGGGCTGACCGGCTGGTGCGCCCGGCTGGCCCGGAGCAACCTGTTCGCCCTGCTGCTGTGCGGGTGCTTCGCCGGGCTTGGCCTGACCGGGCGCCACCTCGGGCTGCGCTTCGGCCGGCTGCTGAGCCGGAACGGGCGCCTTGCCCGCGGGTGCTTCCTGCGGCTTGGCAGCGTTGTCAGGCGCGGGCTGCTCGGTTGCGGGCGCGGTCTCGGTGGCCGGCTTTTGAGCAGGCTCGGCCTGCGGTGCTTCGGCCGTTGGCTTCTTGTGTGGCTTTGCAGGCTGTTCGCTGCCATCGGCGGCGGCCGGCTTGCCGTTCTTGCGTGGCGGCTTTGCCTGCTCAGGCTGGGCCTGCTCGGCCTGCGGCTGTTCCGCCTGCGGGGCGGCCTGCTCGGCGGGCTGCTGCTGCGGCGCGGCTTCTTCCTGCTGCGGCTGCTGGTCGCGCTTCTTGCGGCGCGGCTGTTCGGCCGGCTGCTCGGCGCTCGGTGCTACCTGCTCCTGCTGCTGTTCGGCGGCGGGCTGCTTCTGGCGGCGCGGCTTTTCAGCGGGCGCTTCCTGCTGGGCGGGCTCGGCTGCCTGCGGTTCAGCGGCTGGCTGTTCTGCTGCCGGCTGGCGCTTTCTCGGCTTCTCGGCAGGCGCTTCGGCCTGCGGCGCTGGTTCGGCCGCAGCCGGTGGAGCCTCGGCCGGTGCTTCCTGCTTGGGTGCCGGCGGCGGTTCTGCCTGCGGTTCAGCGGCCTTCGGCGCTTCGGCTGGTGCCTGCTGCTGCTGTTCCTGTTCCTGCTGCTGGCGCTTCTTCAGCAACTCCTCTTCCGAGGTCGCATCCTGCGCCACCTCGAAGCTGCCCGCAACGGCCCGATGGCCTGCTCCGACCTCTTCGACGCTCGGCGCTGCCGCAAACACGTGCGCCGGAGGCAGCACAAGCGACAGGGACAGAAGCGGAAAGGCCGCGCTGGCAAACAATCTGGATTTCATTCCCATAAGGTTTCCTCGTTCCTTGTTTATTCTTCGCGTTCGCAACGACGTCTCTTTTCGGCACGCAAACAAGCCTTGCTAAACTGAGCACGCCAGGATTCGTTCCATGGTCTTAAGAATTGCCGCATTAACCCGGTATGAATATGACGGTCTGCAAACGTTCAGCTTCGCCATAGTTGCGATGCACAACAACGCGGTGAAAGCAGTTGCAATCCGCGTAAAAAAGGTTTGATTATCGCGGCAAGGCGTTGCAAAGCAGCGTCCTGCTTCATGCCACCAAAAAAACAAAGGGATGGCATGCGGTAACCAACAGAGAGGACTCACATGCATATCTCCACCCGTTTTCTCGCCGCCGCCTCGATCGCCGCGATGTCTCTTTTCGCGGGCTCGGCCATGGCCGATGGCGAGAAGTATGTCATCGGTACGGACTCGACCTACCCGCCCTTCGAATATGTTGACGCAAGCGGCCAGTTCCTCGGCTTCGACATGGACATCGCCCGTGCGCTCTGCACCCAGATGAAGGCAGACTGCACTATCGTCAGCAGCGATTGGGACGGCATCATCCCCGGCCTCAACGCCAAGAAGTTCGACATGATCATCTCGTCGATGTCGATCACGCCGGAGCGTTCGAAGCTCGTCGACTTCACCAACAAGTACTACAACACTCCGCCGGCAGTCGCCGTGCCGAAGGACTCCACCGTCACCGACGTGGAAGGCCTGAAGGGCAAGACGATCGGCGCGCAGACCTCGACCACGCACGCCAACTACGCGGAAAAGCACCTGCCGGACACCGAGTTGAAGCTCTACCCGACGGCTGACGAGTACAAGCTCGACATCTCCAACGGCCGCGTCGATGCCGTCATCGACGACGTCGTCGTTCTGTCGCAGTGGGTCAAGTCGGATGCAGGCGCATGCTGCAAGATCCTCACGACCCTGCCGGTCGACAAGGAAATCAACGGCGTTGGCGCTGGTATCGCAGTTCGCCAGGGCGATCCGCTCCGCGAAAAGCTGAACGCCGCGATCGTGGCGATCCGTGCCGACGGCACCTACAAGAAGATCCAGGACAAGTATTTCGATTTCGACGTCTACGGCGCCGAATAAGCTGTAGTCCTGAAATAAATGCGATGGCGGGAGGCTTGCCCTTCCGCCATTTTTGTTTGACAAAGAGTGCAATATCAAGGCGGCAAAAGCCGCGAGGGGAAACTTGGCATGGGCGGATTGTCCTCCGCACTGGGTTCGCTCTGGACCTGGATTGGATATGTGTTTGACCCGCTATGCGGACCCGTCGGCATTTTCACATGGCTCGGCCAATCGACGATTCTGGCCTGTGGCGACACCGGCTGGGGCGATGAGATCGCCGCCGGCCTGAAGGTCACGGTCGCCGTCGCCCTCGTGACGCTGCCGATCGGCCTGTTGATCGGTTTCATGGTGGCGCTTGGCCAGCAATCGGAAGAAAAGGCGGTACGCCTTGCCGCCGGCATCTACACCACCATCTTCCGCGGCCTGCCCGAACTGCTGACGCTGTTCATCATCTATTACGGCATGCAGATCCTGCTCCAGTCGCTGCTCGCCTGGGTCGGTTATGACGGCCGCGTCGAGATCAACGCCTTCGTATCCGGCGTCATCGCTCTGTCCGTCGTGTTCTCGTCCTATTGTTCTGAAGTGCTCCTGTCGGCCTTCCGCGCCATCCCCAAGGGCCAATACGAAGCCGGCGACGCGCTTGGCCTGCATCGCGGCCGCACGATGGTGCTGATCATCCTGCCGCAGCTGGTGCGCATCGCCCTTCCCGGCCTCGTCAATCTCTGGATGATCCTGCTCAAGGACACGTCCTACGTCTCGATCATCGGCCTCGCCGACGTGCTGCGCCAGACGGGCGTGGCGGTGAAGGTCACCAAGGAGGCGTTTCTGTTTTACACGCTGGCCTGCGGCATCTATCTCGGGCTAGCCATCATTTCCTCGTTCGGCCTGCGCTACATCGAACGTTGGGCGAAGCGCTCGGAGATTAGCCGATGAGCCACGCAGAGGTCCTGATCCCCCCGCAGCCGGCCCCGAAAAACCTCGCCAAGCCGCTGACACTCGCCCGCGTCATGGGCTGCCTCGTGGTTGGCCTGTGGATCATTCTTGCCATCGCCCTGATCGGCATGATCATCGAGGGCTGGGATGTCGAGAAATTCACGCGCTACGGCCCGCGCTATCTGCACGGATTGATGACCACGATCGTGCTGGTTGCCGTCTCCGTCGTCTGCGGCGCCGTCCTCTCCGTTCCGCTCGCCTTCGCCCGCATGTCGAAGAACAAGGTCATCAACGGCCTCGCCTTCTGCTACGTCTACGTCTTCCGCGGCACGCCGCTGCTCGCCCAGCTCTTCTTGATCTATTACGGCCTCGGCCAGTTTAGACCGCAGCTGGAAGCCGTGGGCCTCTGGTGGTTCTTCCGCGACGCCTGGTATTGCGGCCTGTTCTCCATGACCATCAACACCGCCGCCTATCAGGCCGAAATTCTGCGCGGCGCCATCGAGAGCGTACCGCGCGGCCAGCATGAAGCAGCCTCCTCGCTCGGCATCCACAAGATCATCGCCTTCCGCAAGATCGTGCTCCCGCAAGCGCTGATCGTCGCGCTGCGCCCCTATGGCAACGAGATCATTCTCCTGATCAAGGGATCGGCCGTCGTCGCCATCATCACCGTGCTCGATCTGATGGGCGAGACGCGCTACGCCTTCTCGCGCACCTTCGACTACCAGACCTATCTGTGGGCGGCGATCTTCTATCTCGCCATGGTCGAAAGCCTGAGGCATCTGTGGAACTGGATCGAGCGCCGCCTCACCCGCCACCTGAAACGATAGGTACCTTGGCAGCACTCTCGATAGAGAGCTGCCAAGCTATTGAAAATAAATAATGATATCCATTTTCTTGTAGCCTTTCGGCAAGCTTCGCGTAACCATGTCATGTTCTCATTTAAACGGACGCTAATAAGCGCCGAATGGGAACAGCGAGGCATCAAATGCACAAGGACATGGAAAGACAGCTTCAGGGTTACGGCCTAACGACGGCCCAGATCCTCTACCGCATGCCGGATCATCACGCGATCCTGCAGACCTACATCTGGCAGGATTACGATCTTGCGCCCGACTTTCCCGAAATGCGCGGCTTCCTGAAGTTCTGGCAGGAGACGCTGGACGGACCGCTGCACTCGGTGCGCTACATTCACCGCAAGCTGATCTCGGCCACGGAATGGCGCGCGCTGAAAGGTGAGTTCATCATCAACTGAGCTGCCGCCATCAACGTCACCATTGCAAAACCGGGCCGCTCGCCTTAGAGGCAGGGCAACAAACGAACGATGGTGAGCAGACATGGCCCAGAAGATCGACGAAGAGGCACTCGCGGAAGCCTATAACCGCGCCCTTTCCCTGGAAAAGGCCGGCGATGTCGATGCCGCCGTGAAGGCCTATGAGGAAGTCCTGGCGATCGACCCCGACGATCACGGTGGTGCCGCCGTCCGCATCGCCGCCATGGGTCGTGGCGAGACTCCCGCCAAGGCGCCAGACGCCTATGTCGAGACGCTCTTTGACCAGCACGCAGAAGTCTTCGAGGACGTTCTCGTCGAGCAGCTCGGCTATCACGTCCCTGTGCTGGTGCGCCAGCGCCTACAGGCGCTGAACCTCGGCCCCTTCAAGCGCCTGCTCGATCTCGGCTGCGGAACGGGTCTCACCGGAGGCACGCTGCGTGATCTCTGCGAGGAGATGACCGGCATCGACCTGTCGGAAAACATGGTCGAGATCGCCCATGAGAAAGATCTTTACGAGACGCTGTTCGTCGCCGAGGTCGAGGACTTTCTCGACGACAATGACGAAGACCCCTTCGACATCATCACCGCCACCGACGTCCTGCCCTATCTGGGCGGTCTCGAACCGCTGTTCTTCGGCGCCGCCGAGAACCTGACACCGGGCGGCCTCTTCATCTTCTCCTCGGAAACCCTGCCGGAGGAGAAACTCGCCGGCCGCGCCTACATGGTCGGCCCGCACCAGCGCTTCGCGCATTCCGAGGCCTATGTCCGCGAACGCCTCGACGCCACCGGCTTCGAGCTGATCGAGATCACCAACATCAACGTCCGCATGGAAGAAGGCCAGCCGACGCCGGGACATTTGGTGATCGCGAAGCTGCGCTAAAGCGCCCGCAGACGGATAATCGCTTGCCGCTTACATGACGACATGCTGATATCGCGCCATTCGACATCCCGCAATGGCGCGAAGGATCCGTTCTCATGACACTCATCCTGCATCAGCATCCGCTTGCCTCCTTCTGCCACAAGGTGCTGATCGCGTTTTACGAAAGCGGCACGCCGTTCGAGCGCGTGCTCGTCAATCTCGGCGACGAAGCCTCGCGCACGGCTTTTCTGGCACTCTCGCCGCTCGGCAAAATGCCGGCGCTCGAGGATAAAAGCCGCGGGCGCACCGTTTTCGAGACCTCCATCATCATCGAATACCTCGACCGCTATCATCCCGGCAGCGCGCGGCTGATCCCAGAGGATTTCGACGCGGCGCTGGATGTGCGTTTATGGGACCGGTTCTTCGATCATTACATTCAAGAGCCGATGCAACAGATCGTCAGCGAGCGCATGCGCGCCGATGGAAGTGAGGCTAGGGCGGAAGAAGCACGTCAGGCGCTGAAGCGTGCCTATGCGGTGATCGAGCGCAAGCTTGCGATCGACGGCTGGATCACGGGAGAGAGCTTCACCATGGCCGATTGCGCCGCCGCACCCGGCCTGTTCTACGCCGAGACGCTGGTGCCCTACGGCAGCGACTTGCCCAAGCTGGCAGCCTACCACGCGCGCCTGATGGAGCGCCGGTCAGTTGCCAGGGTGCTCGAGGAAGCCATGCCCTATTTCAAGTATTATCCCTACAAGGAAAACCTGCCCGCCCGTTTCAAGCCAAGCGACAGCGAAGCCTGAAACGCACCCGTCACCGATCAGTGACCGCCATCTGTTCCGAGAATGGCCGATAGCAGCCGCCCCTCGAGTTCCGCCAAATCAGCATTGCCGTGACGGCGCGGATGCGGATAGGGAATGGCGAGGTCGAGCGATACCCTGCCCTCGTCGAGCACAATCACCCGGTCCGCCAGATGCACGGCCTCGCTGACATCATGCGTCACCAGCACGGCGGTAAAGCCAAGCTCGCGCCAGACCCGCGCCAAGAGCTCCTGCATGCTGATCCTGGTCAGCGCATCGAGCGCGCCGAGCGGCTCGTCCAGCGCCAAGACACCCGGACGGCTCACCAGTGCGCGGGCAAGTGCCACGCGCTGCCGCTGTCCGCCAGAAAGCCGCGCCGGCCACTCGCCGGCCTTCTCCGCCAGCTGCACTTCCGAAAGCACCGCCTCGACCTCCCGCGCCGCCACCCGCCGGTCGACCTTGTCGCCAAGCCCGACCGCGACGTTGTCGGCAACATCAAGCCATGGCAGCAGCCTCGGCTCCTGGAAGACGATACGCGCATTGGCCTCGCCGCCATCAGGCGTATCGAAGGTCAGCTCTCCCGACGTCAGCTCGTCCAGGCCCATGAGAGTGCGCAAAAGCGTGCTCTTGCCGCAGCCACTCTTGCCGATCACGGCGACGAACTGCCCGGCCGGGATGTGCAGGTTGATCCCCCTGAGCACCCTGTTGGCGCCAAAGCTCTTCTCCAACCCTTTCAGGGTGATCGCGGCGGCACCGCTGCGCGCGGGCCTATGCGCGTCGTGCGTATATTCCGGAGCGTCGGCGGCGCCCTGGAAGCGCTCATGTGCGATAAGGGTCATGGCCTCACTCCTACTTCTGATAGACCGGGTTCCACCTGAGCGCCCGGCGCTCGAGCGAACGGGCCACGACGTCGGCGAGCTTGCCGAGTACCGCGTAGATGACCAGCGCCAGCACGACGACATCGGTCATCATGAATTCGCGGGCATTGTTGGCCATGTGGCCAATCCCTGACGACGCGGCGATCGATTCCGAGACGATCAGCGTCAGCCACATGATGCCAAGCGCATAGCGCAGCCCGACGAAGATCGACGGAAGTGCGCCGGGAAAGACCACCTTTCGAAACAGCGTCCAGTTGCTCATCCCATAGACCCGGCCCATTTCGATCAGATCGCGATCGACATTGCGCACGCCGTGATAGGTGTTGAGATAGACGGGAAACAGCACGCCGAGCGAGGTCAGGAACAGCTTCGATTCCTCGCCGATCCCGAACCACAGGATGACGAGCGGGATCATCGCCAGGTGCGGGATGGTGCGCAGCATCTGCAGGGTCGTATCGGTCAGCTGTTCGGAAAGCTTCGAGACGCCATTGGCGATCCCCAGCAGAAAGCCGATCGCCCCGCCAACGACGAGCCCGGCAAAGGCGCGGCCAGCGCTGACGAGAATATCATGCGGCAACTGCCCTGAGAGCGTCGTCGACCAGAAGGCCACGGCGACGTCGGCCGGCGACGGCATGATGCGCGACGAGATCCAACCTAAAGAACAGCCAAGCTGCCATGCCGCGATGATGGCAAGCGGCACCAGATAGGGCAGCAACCGATCGCGCCCCGGTACCGGCAGCCGGAAAGCTGGCTTCGGAGCCGTCCTGCCCGCTGTCCGCTCCGTCAGCGCGCGGCCGATCGGCGTATCGAATGTCGACATCGAGTTCTTCCTCGCCTCTGTGTCGCCACGGCCTCAAGCCCGCTGGCAGACATGCATCCGTTGAAGCGCTGCCCGCGCGTGGCCGGCAGCGCATCCGTTCGATCAGGATCCGGAGACCACCTTGAGATTGCCGCCATGGCTGCCACCAGCGAAGACCTGGCGTTTGCCGAAGTCGCTGTCGAAACCGTGGCGCTGCTCCTTGCGGGTGATGCCGAGTTCCGGAAACAGCAGTTCGGCGACGCGATAGGCCTCTTCCAGATGCGGGTAGCCGGAGCCGATCACCGTATCGATGCCGACATCCTGATATTCGCGCAGCCGGGCGGCCACCGTCTTAGGCGAGCCGACCAGAGCCGTGCCTGCGCCGGCGCGCACCAGCCCGACACCCGCCCAGAGGTTGGGCGACACTTCGAGCTTGTCGCGGCGGCCACCATGCAGCGCCGCCATGCGCTTCTGGCCGACGGAATCGGACTCGTTGACGAAGCGCTGCTGCGCCTCCTGGATCGTCTCGTCGTCGAGCTTGGAGATCAGCCGGTCGGCCGCGGCCCAGGCCTCCTCGTCGGTTTCGCGCACGATGAAATGCAAGCGGATGCCGAAGCTGACCTCGCGGCCCTTCTCTGCAGCGGCGGCACGCACCTTCTGAACCTTCTCTGCCACCTGCGCCGGCGGCTCGCCCCATGTCAGGTACTTGTCGACGCGCCCGACCGAGAAATCGATACCGGCATCCGAGGAGCCACCGAAATAGAGCGGAGGGCGCGGGTTCTGCACGGAGGGGAAACCGAGGCGCGCATTGGTCGCCTTGATGTACTTGCCGTCATAGCTGGCGACACCCTTCTCCAGCAGTTCCTCGAACACCGTGAAGAACTCGTCGGCATGGGCGTAGCGTTCGTCGTGCGCCAGCGTGATGCCATCGCCGGCAAGCTCGCCCGGACTGCCGCCCACGACGATATTGAGCAGCAGACGACCGTTCGAGATGCGGTCGAGCGTCGTCGTCAACCGCGCGTAATAGGCGGGCGATGCCGTGCCGGGGCGGATGGCGACGAGGAACTGCAGCTTTTCCGTCTTGGTCGCAAGTGCCGCCGCCGTCACGAAAGATTCCTCGCAGGAGACCCCGGTGGGAAGAAGCACGCCGGAATAGCCGAGACGATCGGCGGCTTGAGCGATCTGCGTGAGATAGTCGAACTCCGGCGCGCGGTTCAGATCGTTGGAGCCGAGATAGGCGCCGTCGCCCGATGTCGGGATGAACCAGAGAAAATTGATGGGATCGTGCTTATTGCTCATGGAAATGATCCTTGTATGGAAGACGGCTTAGCTTGCGGGATGCCAGATGGCATTGCTGACGGTGAGCTGCTTCGGCACGATGCCGAGATTGTAGAACTCGTCGGCCAGCGCCTGCTGGTATGCGGCCGCGTCGTCGCTGATCGTCGACACACCGCCGAGATCGGCGCCCGCCCGTGTCAGCGTCACGCGGGTGATATCGACGGGAACGCCTGTTATCTCCGAGAGCTCCTTGATCGTATCGTCGAGCTTGCCCTGCGCGGACCGGCCGACCTTGGCGAGTTCATCGATCACATCGCTGACGACCTGACCGTTCGCATCGGTGAAACCGGCATTGGCAAGGAAGTAGCTGTAGGACGGCACGATCCCCTCGGCGGTGGACAGGATGCGCGTCTGCGGGTCGGCCTCGACAATGGCGAGATAGGGATCCCAGATAGACCATGCGTCGATGCTGCCGTTCTTGAAGGCAGCGGCCGCGTCCGGCGGCGACAGGTCGATAGGCTCGACGTCGTCAATCTTAAGGCCGGCCTTGCGCAGGATCTTGACGGTCACGTTATGGGCGCTCGATCCACGCTTGAAGGCGACCTTCTTGCCCTTCAGGTCCTCGACCGTCTTGATATCGGAATCCTTGCGCACGACGATCGCCGAGCCGGCGGCGCTGCCGCGATAGGTGCCGACATAATAGAGCTGGCCGCCGGCCGCCTGCGCGAATAGCGGCGGCACATCGCCCGTTGCCCCGAAATCGAGCGCGCCGGCCCCCAGCGCTTCCAGCAGTGGCGGCCCCGAGGTGAATTCGGACCAGCTGACGGTGATGCCCTTGTCGGCAAGCCGCTTTTCCAGCGCGCCGCTGCGCTTGGCGAGCGCCAGCACGCCATTCTTCTGCCAGCCGATGCGAAACTCGGTGGCGGCGGCGCGCGCCGGCCGGATGGCAGGCAGTATGGCGGTTGCTGCAGCGGCCCCAAGAAGACCCAGTGTCTGTCGACGAGAAATCATAGCCGTCCCCTTTCGATCAGCGTGTTCGGATCCGATCTCCGAAGCCGCTGTGTTTGCGATGGGGAAATTCTGCTGAAATCTATAAATTAGATCGACAATTATGTTTGTGATTTTAGGCCCGCTCGAAATTATCCTGACCCGATTTCGGGCCTTGAGCGGAATTTTGTTCCAAGCCGAACGCCTCGCATCATTTCGGCGGCTTTTCGCCCCGGCCTATTTGGGCTACTCCTCAAGCACGCATTCATGAAAGGATAGGTACATGGCAAAAGTCGCATTCATCGGTCTCGGCGTCATGGGTTTTCCCATGGCAGGTCATCTGAAGGTGAAAGGCGGCCATGATGTCACTGTCTATAACCGCACCGCCGCCAAGTCGGCCGCCTGGGCCGAGAAATTCGGCGGCAAGTCGGCCCCGACGCCGGCCGAAGCCGCACGCGACGCCGATTTCGTCTTCACTTGCGTCGGCAATGACGACGATCTCCGCTCGGTGACTTCAGGCAGGGACGGCGCTCTGCAGACGATGAAGGCAGGCGCGATCCTGATCGACAACACCACCGCCAGCGCCGATGTCGCCCGCGAACTCTACGCCGCCGCCAAGGAAAAGGGCGTGGGCTTCATCGACGCTCCCGTGTCGGGTGGACAGGCCGGCGCAGAGAATGGCGTTTTGACTGTCATGTGCGGTGCCGAGGACGCCGTCTATGAGAAGGCCAAGCCCGTGATCGACGCATTCGCCCGCATGGTCGGGCTGATGGGCGCGCCGGGTGCCGGCCAGCTCACCAAGATGATCAACCAGATCTGCATCGCCGGCATTGTCCAGGGCCTCGCCGAGGGCATCCATTTCGGCAAGCGCGCCGGTCTCGATATCGAGAAGGTCGTCGACGTCATTTCCAAGGGTGCGGCCGGCTCCTGGCAGATGGAAAACCGCCACAAGACCATGAACGAAGGCAAGTACGACTTCGGCTTCGCCATCGACTGGATGCGCAAGGATCTCGGCATCGTTCTCGACGAAGCCCGCAACAACGGCGCCAAGCTGCCCCTCACCGCCCTCGTCGATCAGTTCTACGGCGACGTCCAGGCCATGGGCGGCAATCGTTGGGACACGTCCTCGCTGCTCGCCCGCCTCGAAAAATGATCGCCCCCTCCTCCAGCGCAGCGGAACTGATCGCGCATCTGCGCACGTTGCGCTCGGAGGAAGCGATATCAGGAATGCGCCGTTTCGGCATCGTGACCGATACGGCGCTTGGCATCTCCAACCCGGCCATGCAGGCGATCGCCCGCAGGGTGAAGAAAGACCACGCGCGGGCGTTGGAACTTTGGAAAAGCGATATCAGGGAAGCGCGCCTGCTCGCGCTTTACACGGCCGACCCGAAGCAGTTGACGGAGACCCAGTCCCGAAAATGGGCCTATGACTTCCGCTCCTGGGAGATCGTCGATACCGCAGCCGACCTCTTCATCAAGGCAAGGCTGCTCTCGCTAATCCCGGATATGGCGGCGGATGATCGCGAATTCGTCCGCCGCACCGCCTTTGCGATGATCGCCAGCGCCGCCGTTCACATGAAGACGGAGCCGGACGAAACGCTGATCGCCCTTCTGCCGCTCATCGAACGCCACGCCACCGATCCACGCAACTTCGTGCGCAAGGCCGTCAACTGGGCGCTCCGCAACATCGGCAAGCGCAACCAGCATTGCCACGCCCTTGCGTTGACGCTGGCGGAACGGCTGGCCACCGACGCGGACAAGACCTCCCGATGAATCGGCAAGGATGCGGCAAGGGAACTGACGAGCGAGAAAATTCTCGCCCGCGTTCAGAAGAAGGGCTCAGTCCTCTAGGGCTGAACTCAGTCCTCGTTAGACTTCGATGTGTCGAGGAGCATGTAGTCTAGCGGCAGCTGCGTCGAATACTTGATCTGCTCCATCGCGAAAGCCGACGAGACGTCGCGGATTTCGATCTTGGCGATCATCCGCTTGTAGAAGGCGTCATAGGCCGCGATATCGGGCACCACGACGCGCAGCAGGTAATCCACGTCGCCGCTCATCCGGTAGAACTCGACGACCTCAGGGAAGTCCGCCACCACTTCCGAAAACCGCCGCAGCCATTCGATCGAATGCGTCGCGGTGCGGATGGAAACGAAAACCGTGACCTTGGTGTTGACCTTCTCGGGATCGAGGATGGCAACACGACGCTTGATAACGCCGTCTTCTTCCATTTTCTGGATACGGCGCCAGCAAGGGGTCGTGGAAAGACCGACCTTCTTTGCGAGATCGGCAACCGCCAATGTGGAATCTTCCTGCAAAAGGCGCAGAATCTTGCGGTCTAGACGGTCCATTTACCCCACCCCTACGAATTATTTTCTATGTATAGCGCGATTCCGGCCAGTTGAAAGAAATTTGTTTCAGTTCACAAGCATTGTGATGCGTGCCCTCAAGGCCGGCAGCAATTCCTCTTCGAACCATGGGTTGCGCCTGATCCAGCCCGTGTTGCGCCAACTTGGATGCGGGAGCGGCAGGATGGCCGGCGATCGATTGGCAAACAGGATCTCCCGCCATGCCTGCACGGTCTCGGTCACGCTGCCGCGTCGTTCGTTGCCCAGATGCCAGGCCTGCGCATATTGCCCGATCACCAGCACCAGTTCGATCTGCGGCATGGCCGCGATCACGCGCGAGCGCCAGCGCGGCGCGCACTCCCGCCGAGGCGGCAGATCGCTGCCCTTGGCGTCATAACCCGGAAAACAGAAACCCATCGGCACGATGGCGAAGCGGTCGCGATCGTAGAATGTGTCGCGATCGACCTGCAGCCATTCGCGCAGCCGGTCGCCCGATGCATCGTTGAAGGGAATGCCGCTCTCATGCACCTTCAGCCCCGGCGCCTGTCCCGCGATCAGTATCCTCGCCTTGGTCGAAATCACCGCCACCGGCCGCGGCTCATGCGGCAGCCGATGCTCTGGCCCGCGCAGCGGCGCGTCACGACAGATCCGGCAGGCCGCGATCGCCTCGCGCATCTCCTCCAGCCCATCAGCCTCCCCTACCATCCGAAAAACCCTCTGACGCCGCCCGCGCGTTCGGTATCCTGCCTGTGATCGCGGAAGTCACGCGGCCTTTCGAAAGCACCTGCCCAAAGACCGACCTTCTCCGAGCGCGCCTCAGCCTCCTCGTCACCATAAGCGCCATAGGAAACCGCCATGCCCCGCCGCACCATCATAGCGTTGATATCCACACCGCCCGCATGACACACGACGAGCAGCCGCTGAAAACGATCCCTCTCGGTTCCCACGCAGCGCGCATCATCGACGGCGATAAGGCTCTGCAGCAGCCGCTTGGCCTCCTGCCCGCACGGCCACCGCGCCCCACCACGATCGCAGGTCTGCGCAAGCTCGGGCGCATCTATCCCCTTCAACCGCATCCTCTCGTCACCGATCGCAAGGCTGTCGCCGTCGGCGACGTGGAAGCGGCCGGAGTGGGAAATCTCGGGGATATCGTTCAGCTTGGCCGCGATCAGCCAGATGAACGCAAGCAGCGCAAAGGCCGTCACACCGTCACGAACGGTTCTGAAACCCCGCGTCACGGTTTCGCCTCCTTCAAAAACAAACCCTTGGGAAAATTGGCAAACAACTTCTTAATATTTGAGCCCTAGTGTGCAAGCATCCGCAGATCAAGCGTCACGTGTATAATGAGTAACGGCGTAAGCACATCGACAGATAAGAATATCGTCGACAAATCACGGAGTCACCGCAACAAGCCCGTCGCAAAGGCTGTGCGGGTGACGCGTGAGCGCCTGCAATCGAGCCATGCGCCAAGCGGCGCCTTCGATCGCGATGTGCTGAACCTCTATATCAATGCAGTGCTTCAGGGCGCCTCGATCATCCCGCTGTTCGTGATCATCATCGCGATCCTCGGCATCTATTTCACCGGCGACACCCAGATCGTGCTCTGGGCCATACTCACGCTGACGGCCCATGCCGCCAACGTGTTTCTCGCGCGCCGCGCCCGCAAGCGCGAGATGACGGCGATCCGCACCCGCAAATGGCGCCGCCTGCTGCTGCTCGGCCAGTTCCTGATCGGCTGCTGCTGGGCCTATTTCGCCATTCAGGACTGCGCCGCCTGCGAGCCGGCCAACCTCGTACTCTACAAGGGCGCAACGCTTCTGATCGCGCTGTCGCTGACGGCCATGTGGAACTACATGCTGACGCTGTGCGTGCTGGTGACCTTCTCGCCGGTCGTCTTCGCACTCGTCGCCAAATCCGGCATTTCCCGCGAGCTCCTTGAGATCAGCCTGACCGCGACGCTGACCACGACGGTCATCTTCTTTCACTATATCAGCGACCGCCTCTTCCGGCAGAACCTGCGCATCCTCTCCTACCAGGTGGAAAAAGACGACCTGATCGCAGAACTCGAAGTCGCCAAGTCCATGTCGGACGAAGCCCGCCGCCGGGCCGAGGAAGCAAACCTCGCCAAGTCCCGCTTCCTCGCTTCCATGTCGCACGAGCTCAGAACGCCGCTTAACGCCATCCTCGGCTTCTCCGAGGTCATGTCGGCGGAAGTCATGGGACCGCTGAACAACCCGACCTACAAGGAATATACGAGCGACATCCACCGCTCGGGTCAGCACCTGTTGAACCTGATCAACGAAATCCTCGACCTCTCCCGCATCGAGGCCGGAAAGTACGAGCTCAGCGAAGAAGCGATCTCGCTGCTGGACATCTCCGAAGACTGCATCGGCATGGTGCAGCTGCGCGCCCGCGGCAAGAACATCACCATTTCGCAGCAATTCGAGCTCGAACTACCGGCAGTCTGGGCCGACGAGAAATCGATGCGTCAGGTGATCCTTAATCTCCTGTCCAACGCCGTGAAATTCACCCCACAGGGCGGCGAGATCATGGTCAAGGTCGGCTGGACGGCCGGCGGCGGCCAGTACATCTCGATCAAGGACAATGGACCGGGCATCCCCGAAGACGAAATCCCGGTCGTCCTTTCCGCCTTCGGCCAGGGCTCCATCGCCATCAAGAGCGCCGAACAGGGCACCGGCCTCGGCCTGCCGATCGTTCAGGCGATCCTCGCCAAGCACGACGGCCAGTTCATTCTGAAATCCAAGCTGCGCGAAGGCACCGAAGTCATCGCCATCCTGCCGGCACGACGCGTGCTGCAATCGGTTCCGGCCGTCGAGGATGCCCAGGCGGTCTCCCGCAAGCGCCGCAGCTTCGCTTGATAGCTACTTCACGATTTGCAGAAAATCGCTGTCCACCTCAAAATCTTGTAGATCGTTGTTCGCGCTCACAGGATTGGTTAGAGCCATAAGTCGCGATTTATAATTGTAATTCAATTGCACTGCCTTGCGGCAGGCGCCGAGCACCGCGATACGGGCCTGATGAAGCTCGGGGGCCGGCGCACCCGAAAGCAACAGCGCATGGTGCTTCTGGCCATAGGCCGCGGCCATAAGGTACCAGTACTGCGCTATTCCCCCGGCGGGGGTGCCCGCAAGCGTATTGCCAATGTCGATGGCCTTGCGATAGCCATCGTCCTCGTAGAGCAGGTTCAATATGACTTCCAAGCTATCGTCTATCGATATTTCCGACGCCGTCGACGTGTACTTCATCGCTGGATTCTTTCTCGCTTCCGCCAAATTTGCTGCTGCCTCTCGGACCTTTGGCGCGCCATCCTCGAGTGGAAGGCCGCCGAGCGAAAGAACTCTCTCAGCATATTGGAAAAGCGGCGAAAGATAGATGCGAGTGTATAGATAGAAGAAGATGAACCCGGTCACCAATCCGGACATAAGCAGGAAAGGTGCGACAGCCGGCAACGTTGATGCGCCATTGCCGGCAACGGTCATTCTTTCGTTCAGAAAATCGCTGAAGCTTAATAGGCGGTCGTCCAACGACCCGATTTGAGTCAGACCCACGCCAACCAGCATCGTTGTCAGCCACTCGGAGACGCGTTCCAGGTTGGTATTCGAACTCAAGAGCCGCTCGCTTCTCACCACGCCTTTCAAATCAGAATCAACAGGAGCGCCTGTCGCTGCGGCCGCATTGTCTTTCGTCATTATCCGGGGCACAGAGAAAAGAAATCCGAAGAATGCACCGCTTGATACGCTGGCAAGCACAATGATCCCGCCGACCCCCGTGGCGGCAGCCCCGCCACTTCTCTGAGAGAGCAGCACGAAGAGAAGGACCATTACGATCGAAGCAACCGCTCCGACAAGCAGCCAGAAAGCATGCTGGCTTCTGCTAATCGCCTCTTGGCGCCAGCCGAACCTTAGAGTCCGAAAATTGATCATTGCGGTCCTCCACCTCCGAGAATGGAGATGGTAACCACAAAGCAAAAACATCTTCAAGATGCAATTTATGACAACGCAACCATTGGGAGTACTTGGTTGCAGCCTTCAGCCAAACATCAAATGCTTGCCGATGGTAAACAGCATGAAGATGCCGCAAGCCGTCAGCATGCAGAGAACGGCGAATGAGCCGAGATCCTTGGCATGCTTGCCGACGCTTGAGATCTCCGGCGAGATACGGTCGATGACTTCCTCGATCGCGGTGTTGAGCGCCTCGATGGCGAAGACGATCAGGAACAGGACGACTGCGATCATCAGCTCGACAAGCGTCGCGCCCACCGCCAAAAGCAGGATCAGTGCGACGGCGGCGAAGAGTAGCTCCTGCCGGAACGCGGCCTCCTTGATCAGTCGCTTGAAGCCGCCGAGCGAGTAGCTGGCAGCAGCAAAGAAGTGGCTGATGCCGGTGAGTTTGGTCACGGCAGGTTTCATCAGGCGTCCTCGTCGTCAGGTAGATGGCGGCAATGCCTGCCGCTTCATATCAGAAAAATGCGAATAGCGTGTACACGCTCGCCTCGCAAGGCATCTGTCATAAACCTGTCACGAACCTGAACGCAGCCCCTGAACCCGGGCGATGAGTTCAATGTTCGTGCTGGTTTGTCACGCCTGCCTGCGCGAAGGTCGCCATGCCGGAGTGGCATGCCGCTGCCGCCTTGACGATACCGGCGGCCAGCGCTGCCCCCGTACCCTCGCCGAGCCGCATGCCGAGCGCCAGAAGCGGCGTCTTGCCGAGCATCTCGATCGCCTTCAGATGGCCCGGCTCGCCGGAGACGTGACCGATCAGGCAGTGATCGAGCGCCGAAGGGTTGGCGGCCTGCAGGATGGCGGCGGCGGCCGTTGCCACGTAGCCGTCGATCAGCACCGGGATGCGCTCGACGCGCGCAGCAAGGATCGCGCCCGCCATCGCTGCGATCTCGCGGCCGCCGAGGCGGCGCATGATCTCCAAGGGATCGTCGAGATGATCGCTGTGCAGCGCCACTGCCTTCTCGACGGCGGCAACCTTGCGCTCGAACATGTCGCCTTCCGAACCGGTGCCGGGGCCGACCCAGTCGCGGGCATTGCCGCCGTAGAGCGCGTAGTTGATCGACGCGGCGATCGTCGTGTTGCCGATGCCCATTTCGCCGATGCAGAGCAGATCGGTGCCGCCGGCGATCGCTTCCATGCCGAACGCCATGGTGGCCGCGCAATCGCGCTCGGAAAGCGCCGGCTCCTCGGTGATGTCGCCAGTCGGGTAATCGAGCGCTAGGTCGAACACCTTCAGCCCGAGATCATAGGCCACGCAAATCTGGTTGATCGCAGCACCACCGGCCGCGAAGTTCTCGACCATCTGCTGCGTCACTGTCGGCGGAAACGGCGTGATGCCCTGCTTCACGACACCGTGGTTGCCGGCAAAGATTGCCACCAGCGGCCGGTTGACGGCGGGCGTGCGGCCCGTCCAGGCGGCGAGCCAGAAAGCGATCTCCTCAAGGCGGCCGAGCGAGCCCGGCGGCTTGGTCAGTTGGGCATCGCGCTCGCGGGCAGCGACAAGCGCCCGTGGATCCGGCCCCGGCAGATCGCGCAGAAGTGTCCGGAAATCGTCGAACGGCAGGCCTGAAACGCTCATGGATGCGGCTTCCTTGTCTCGTCTGTAAACTTGTCTTATGGCTGCAAATCAGCTTCTTTCGCGGCCACTCTTAAATCCAGCCGCGAAGCGGAACAACTCTAAAAAGCGCCAGACATCATCCCCGGGAGCGGACGCGCCATGAACATCGCAACCTATGTGGCGGATATCGCGCGTGCCGTCGCATTCCTGAGCCGTATTCCGATGCCTAGCGCGGCCTTTGCGGGGTACGACGGAAAACTCGGTCGCGTCGCGCGCGCCTTCCCGGTCGCCGGCATCATCATCGGGCTGCTGCCCGCAATCGTCCTGTTGGTCATGCTCGGCCTGCACGCCGACCGGCTGATGTCGGCGCTGGTGGCGCTGGCGGTACAGGCGATCGTCTCCGGCGCGCTGCACGAGGATGGCCTTGCCGATTGCGCCGACGGCATCGGTGGCGGCCGCGATCGCGCCCAGCGGCTGTCGATCATGAAGGACAGCCGCATCGGCACCTATGGCGCCATCGCGCTGATCCTCTCCTTCGCCATTCGCGCCGCCGCCATCGCCGCGATCGCGCGCGGCGTCGTGCCATTCGCGGCAGCCCTCGCCCTGCCCGCTATCGGCTGCATCAGCCGCGGCGCGCTCGTTTGGCACTGGCACCGCCTGCCGCCGGCCAAGGCGGATGGCGTGGCCGCAGCCGTTGGCCAGCCCAGTGAAGGCGTCATGCAGATGGCGGTCGTCTCGGCCTGCGCGCTGGCGGCACTGCTGATTTGGCCGAGCCTCGGCCTTCTTCCGCTCATCTGCGCCCTGCTCGCATGCGGCCTGAGCGCTATGATCTTCACCCGAGTGGCCCGCGTGACTCTCTCCGGCCATACCGGCGATACGCTGGGCGCCACCGCTCAAATTTCCGAGATGGCGGCATTGTGTGCTCTTGCCATGGCTTTGTGAAACAACGATATCATTTGTCATGATAAGCCCGTGCATCAACATCTGCTCCATTGATTCATCCAGCGGCTTTTGCGCGGGTTGTGGTCGAACGATCGAGGAGATTGCCGGCTGGGCGGCGTTTTCGGATGAAAAAAGGGACGCGGTCATGCGCCTGCTGCCCGCCAGGATGAAAGCGATACCGCCCTCGGCCTCGCGCGAGACGATGGCAAGCACGGAGCTCACCGCATGAATAGGCTGACGATTGGACTTGGCGGTCTCGGCATCGGCCTTCTCATCTTGCTCTTCAACCACGACAGCCCCAAGATTCTCGGCGTAAGAACCGACGATTTCGGCCGCATGCTCTATCTTCTCCCCATCGCGCTTATGCTGGCCGCGGGCATCTGGGGACGGCGCATCAGCGTCGGCGAGACCATGCGCCACATGATGATCTGGCTGGTGCTGATTCTCGGCCTCGCAACCGTCTATCTCTACCGCTACGACGCGCTCAGCGTCGGCAACCGCCTGCTGGCAGGCCTCATTCCCGGCCGCGCCGTGGTCGTGACCACCAGCGAGGGCGGCAAGGAAGTCATCCTGCACAAGCTGCTGAATGGTCATTTCGAGGCCGATGTCGAGATCAACGGCCAGACCATCACGATGCTTGTCGATACCGGCGCCAGCATGATCGCGCTATCGCGCGAAGACGCCGAGCGCGTCGGCATCATCCCCGACAACCTCACCTATTCGATGAGCGTGATGACCGCCAACGGCCGCGCCCAGGCAGCCCCCGTCACGCTGTCTGAAGTGGCGATCGGCCCGATCGTGCGCAACAACGTCGCCGGCAGCGTCGCCGAGGACGGGCGGCTCGACCAGAGCCTGCTCGGCATGAGCTTCCTCGAGACCTTGGGTTCGCTGCAGATGCAGACCGACGAACTGAGGATGCGCGACTAGAGGCAACTGCCTAGCGCAGGGCGGGAAAACGAACCAGGACACGCGTTCCGGGCTGGTTGTCCTCCAGGATCACCTCGGCCGAATGCAGGTCGGCAACTGCCTTGACGAGGCTCAACCCCAAACCGCTGCCCGCCGACGTCCGACTCTTGTCGAGCCTGTAAAGCCGGCGAAACACCTTCGTGTGCTCCGCGGTCGGAATACCGACGCCGTTGTCCGCCACACCGGCAACTAGCAGATTGTCGCGGCGTGCCAGCGAAAGTTCGATGAGCGTTTCTGTTCCACTGTGGTTGATGGCGTTCTCGATCAGGTTGACGAACATCTGGACCAGCAGTTCGCGATCCCCCATCACCTGCATGCCGGCACCATCGACGGAGACAAAACGCAACGTCTGACCGGCATCGACAGCCACATCGCGGTATATCTCCGTAACCGATGACATGACGTCGGTCAGATCGACCGATTGGAAACGCGCCCGCCGGGCACCGGCCTCGATCTGGGAAATCCTCAGCAGCGCTTCGAAAGTAGCGTTGATCTGATCGCTCTCCATGCAGGCGTCCGCGATCTGCTGCCCGACCGGCTCGCCGCGATCGGTTCGCTCCGCAGCGTCCTCAAGCGTCATCTTCAACCTGTTGAGCGGGGTCTTGAGCTCGTGCGCGATATCGGCACTCACCTGCCGCATACCCTCCACCAACCCCGACAGCCGATCGAGCGCACGATTGATCTTCTCGGACACCAGATCGATATCATCGCCATTCCCACGCAAGGGAATGCGCGTTGCAAGCTCGCCGTTCGACACATCGATCATGGTGCGCGCCACCGCATCGAGGCGCCGCTGGGCTCTGGTCGCCAGGAAAGCGCCGCCACCAACCGCGATCAGCACGATGACGCCGGCAGCCCACCCAAGGCTTACCAGCAGGATTTCGCCAAGCCTCTCCTTCTCCGCGAAACTGCGGCCACCACCAGCCGGTTGCCGCCGACGAGACCGCTGCGCACGCGATAGGAATGTCCGTCAGGCAACCCCAGGGCTTGCGCACCGACGCTCGACAACCCTTCGCTCATCACGGGAAGCGCCAGATTGCCGGCCAACCGCGTGCCATTGGGATCGCTCAGCAAGAACACGCCCTGATCCGGCGAGCGCAGGCTCGAGTAGGTGTTCACCGCCGCGATCAGGTCCTCGACATCGTTCTGCGCATAGGTCGAAGCGATCGCGCTGTAGATCTCGTTGACGGTATCATCGAGCTGGCGTTCGAGACCGCTGTTCAGCATGTGATAGGTGATCGCGCCGGCAACCAGGAAGGCGGCGACGAAAAGTACGCCGAAGGTCATCGCCAGGCGAAAGGGTGTGCTGCGCAAGAAATTAACGCGGCGCATGCAGACTGTAGCCCGTATTGCGCACCGTATGCAGCAGCTGCACCGGAAACGGCCGGTCGATCTTTGCCCTCAGGCGGCTGATATGCGTCTCGACCACGCTCGTCTTCGGATCGAAGTGGAAGTCCCATACGCGCTCAAGCAACATGGTGCGCGTCACGACACGCCCCTCGCCGCGCATCAGCACTTCAAGCAGCGTAAACTCACGCGGCTGCAGGTCGATGATCTGCCCTGCCCGTGTCACCTGGCGGCGCAGGAGATCGAGCTCCAGATCCGCCACACGCAGCACCGTCTTCTGCTCCTGCAGACGCGGCCGTCGCGCCAGCGCGTTCGCGCGTGCCAGAAGTTCCGAGAAGGCAAACGGCTTGACTAGATAGTCATCCCCACCCGCCTCAAGCCCATCCACACGATCGTCGACCCCGCCGACAGCGGTCAGAAATAGCGTCGGCGTGCTGATCCGCGCGGCCCGCAAAGCCTTTACAAGAGATAGTCCGTCAAGCCCCGGCAGCATGCGGTCGACGATGACGACATCATAGGCTTCGCGCGTAGCCTGAAACAGCCCGTCGCGCCCGTCATGAACGACATCGCAAGAATGGCCAGCCTGGATAAATCCTCTCGCCACGTAATCGGCCGCCCGCCGGTCGTCTTCGACCACCAATACCCACATGCCTGAAGTCCGATGCTTCCGCCTACAATTCGGCATCGCCAAGCTAACCGTTTCCGGCGGGAATGCCATCGCGCTTTGCAAACCTTACGAAAACGTATGGTGCCGGCGAGGCCAGCGTATGGCGGTACCCCTAGTGTCTGTTTGCGGATCGGCGAGCAAAGCCGCGCCCCGCTCAACACGGTCAATCAATAGAAGGACACGCATCATGAAGACCATCGCCGCAGCAGGCATCCTGAACGCCCTCGTCGCACTCGGCTTCGTTCTCGTCTCGATGCCCGCGCATGCAGCACCGGCACCTTGCGAGGACATGCTGAAGGACATGCGCGCCACGAAGGCAACAGCGAAGCTCGCGGATGCCGACGCAAAGAAGGTGAACGACCTGGAGACCAAGGCCGTCGAACGTTGCAACGCCGACGACGACGCGCGCTCCGACAAGTTTCTAGCCGAAGCCATGAAGATCATGGGCAAGTAAGAAGCGAGGCATCGTGATGACAAACGCCATTCGAGCGGGCCGCGAGCCCGCCAACCGCGTCCCGAACGTGACGGTCGATTTCTGGCTGATCAAGCTGATGGCCGTCACCATGGGCGAGACGGCCGCCGATTATCTTGCCGTCAATCTGGGGCTCGGCCTGACAGCGACCTCCGTGATCATGGCGGCCATCCTCGCGGTCGCCATCGCCATCCAGTTTTCAATGAAGCGATACGTCCCATCGGCCTATTGGGCCGCCGTCGTGCTGATCAGCATTGTCGGAACCCTGGTCACCGACAATCTGGTCGACAACTTCGGCGTCCCGCTTGATGTCACCACCATCAGCTTTTCGATCGCGCTGTTTCTGACCTTCCTCGGCTGGTACGCGCTCGAACGCACGCTCTCCATCCACACCATCTTCACGACACGGCGTGAAGCACTCTACTGGCTGGCGATCCTGTTCACCTTCGCGCTCGGCACAGCCGCCGGCGATCTCGTCGCCGAACGGATGGAACTCGGCTATCTCAGCACAGCCTTGCTGTTCGCTGGCGTGATCGCGGCTATAGCACTCGCCTACTATCGCGGCGGCATGAACGCCATTCTCGCCTTCTGGCTCGCCTATATCGTCACGCGTCCGCTTGGCGCATCGCTGGGCGACCTGCTGTCACAGCCGGTCGAGTATGGTGGCCTCGGCTTTGGGACGATCTATACGAGCCTTCTCTTCCTCGGCGCGATCGTGGTCATCGTGACGTACATGACGCTGAGTGCCCGGCCGGAACGCGACGAGGATTCCCCGCCGCGCGAGGCCATCGATCGGCGATGACGCCGCATCAGTTGCGCAGCTTGTAGCCGGTCCGGAACATCCAGCCGAGCGTTCCCAGGCAGATCGCCAGGAACAGCGAGATCATACCGAGGCTGATCAGCGGATTGACGTCGGCGATGCCGTAGAAGCTCCAGCGGAAACCGCTGACCAAATAGAGCACCGGATTGAAATGGCTGACCGCCTGCCAGAAGGGCGGCAGCATGTTGATCGAATAGAAGCTGCCACCAAGGAAGGTCAGCGGCGGCACGACCAGCATCGGGATCAGGTTCAGCTGCTCGAAATTGTTTGCCCACAGACCGATCATGAAGCCGAACAGGCTGAAGGTCACGGCGGTCAGCACGAAGAACAGCGCCATCATGAAGGGGTGCTCGATCCTGACCTCGACGAAGAAATTCGCCGTCAGAAGAATGATCACCCCGATCATCAGCCCCTTGGTCGCGGCAGCCCCGACATAGCCGAGCAAGATCTCGGCCATCGCCACCGGCGCTGACAGCACTTCGTAGATCGTGCCGGTGAACTTCGGGAAATAGATGCCGAAGGAGCCGTTGCCGATGCACTGCCCGAGCAGCGTCAGCATGATCAGGCCCGGCGTGATGAACGCTCCATAGGAGATCCCCTCGACTTCCTGAATGCGCGACCCGACGGCCGCACCGAAGACGATGAAGTAGAGCGATGTCGAGATGACGGGCGAAACCACGCTCTGCAGCAAGGTGCGGCGGGTGCGGGCCATTTCGAAGAAATAGATGGATTTGACGGCTTCGAAGTTCATTTTGCGCCTCCCACGAGCGCCACGAAGATGTCTTCGAGCGAACTCTGCTGCGTCGACAGGTCTTTGAAATGGATGTTGTGTTCGGCAAGCCGCGTCAGCAGCGCGGCGATGCTCTCCTGGTCGTTCTCGGCGTCGAACTCATAGGTCAGCCGGTTGCCGCCGGCGGTGAGCGCAAGCCCGTTGCCGGCGAAGCTCGCGGGCAGCTCTTCGAGCGGCTCGGTCAGCTCCAGGATCAGCTGCTTGCGGCCGAGCTTGGCCATCAGCGCCGTCTTGTCCTCGACGAGCAGCAGCTCGCCGCCATTGATCACGCCGACGCGGTCGGCGATCTCCTCGGCCTCTTCGATATAGTGCGTCGTCAGGATGATGGTGACGCCCGCCTCGCGCAGTTTCTCGACGACGTGCCACATGTCCTTGCGCAGCGCGACATCGACGCCGGCCGTCGGTTCGTCGAGGAACAGGATTTCAGGCTCGTGGCTCAGAGCCTTGGCGATCAGGACGCGCCGCTTCATGCCGCCGGAAAGCTGGCGCAGCGTATTGTCCTTCTTGTCCCACAGCGACAGGTCGCGCAGCACCTTTTCGATATGCGCGGGATCGGCCTTCTTGCCGTGCAGGCCGCGCGAGAAGCTGACTGTGTTCCACACCGTCTCGAACTGATCGGTGGTCAGCTCCTGTGGCACAAGCCCGATCATCGACCGTGTCGCCCGGAAGTCCTTGACCACGTCGTGGCCACCGACAAGCACGGTTCCCCCGCTCGGATTGGCAATGCCGCAGACGATCGAGATCATTGTCGTTTTCCCTGCGCCATTCGGGCCGAGAAGCGCGAGGATCTCGCCCTTCTCCACATCGAGATCGATGCCCTTTAGCGCCTGAAAGCCGTTACCGTAGATTTTCGTGAGATTGCGGATAGAAATGATGGGGGCCATGAAGGGCTCTTGAAGACGAAAGGAAGGATTTCGCCGCTATATAGCCGCTCCGCGACAGTTTTACATCCCATTGACTGCGAACAGAGTATTCATTTGCTCGAAAACGATGCAATTGAAAACACGGTTCCCCGATCATCAGGACTTCAAGACCCCCACGACCTTGCTACCAGGCGCCGTTCACGCTGCAGCCAGCCGGCGGCAACGTCTTGCCTTCGAAGCGCGCCTTCAGCATCTCGCAGCCTTTGACGCGAATGAAATCGGGCATCTTCATGTTGAGGCTGATCCCCACTTCATCGAACGGATCGCTCGCATAGGCCACATAGGCATACCAACGGCCGCCGAACACCGCGACGGCGGCGATCACGACGATCGCGATGAAAAACAGAATGTTCGGACGCTTCTTCTCGGCCACAACGATCTCCTCTTACTGATAGGGAGCCCGTTTAGAGCGATTCCCGCAGCCACGTCGATGCCGGGCCGGGAATGCCGTCAGTCGCAATAGACCTTGCCGCTCTTGCGCTCGCGCAGATCGAAATGGAAGTGGTTCCAGTGCTCCGGATTGCTGCCGGGGCCGAGCACCGTGTTGAAATACTTGCAGCTATCAGTCCGCACGGCCTTCAGCAGCTTGCCCTCGCGGAAGGAGAACAGCCCCTTCTTGCGCACGTCGATCTCGTGGCCACTCTTCAACACGAACTTGCCGACATCGATCGCGTTGCCGTGCGCATGTTCGGACATCGGATTGTAGCGCTGGCGACTGTTGTTCATCCGGCGGCAGCTATAGCCGCCAAGCGGCTGGATCGTCTTGATGCCGGACCAGTAGCGAAACCGTGCCGATGGCGCGAGCTCGTTCTTCACCCACTTGGCGAAGGCAAGCGTCACCTGGCAGTTCAAAGTCACAGCCGGGCGAACGCCGATATTGCCGGACAGACCCTGTAGCGAGATCGGGTAAGGCACCTGGCACGCCGGCCCGTTGGAGATCGGCGGCTTGTCGGTGAAGACGACGCCCATACGTTTCAGCTCGCGCCGGCAGGAGAGCTCCGAACTCGGCATGACGCCGGGCACCACCGGCGCCGGCTGGCTCATTTGGGGCTCGCTGTCCATCGGGTTGTTCGGCCGCAGCATCGCCACTTCCTGCGGCTCGCTCTCTTCAGGCACGCGCGCCGGCGCCACGACAGCGCTGCCGTCGCCCCAGACCTGCTGCTGTTGCCCCATCGCAGCCTGGCTCGCTGGCCGTGGCGCGCGCATGCGGTTCATCTGGGTTGGATTGTCCGTGCCGATGCCATCGACGACAGGCTGGTCCGATTGCCCCTCGGCGATCTGCTGCTGCTCTTCCTGCGCAAGACCGGTGACCGGCTCAGCCCCGAGCTCGGCATCCATGTTGACGCCCTCGGGCGGCACTGAAAGCGACTGCGTCCCGCCCCCGGTGGCCGGCTGACCGCTGAACTGACCGGCAGCACCGCGCGCACCGGCCGACGCCTGATCGTTGGTCATCGGAGGTGCCGCGCTCGCCTGTCCGCGCCCCGCAAGATTGGGCGTATTCATATAATCGACGGAGCCCTGGACGGGCTGACTGCCGGCGGGATAGGCCTGATCGATGGCGCTGGAGGGCATGTTGACCGGCGCCTGGCGCCGGGGCGGCGAAATGGAACCGACCTTCGTGCCGCTATCCACACTGCCGGGCGGAACGAGCGCATCCGTCGAGCACGTCGTCAGCGCTGTCGACAGCAGCACGGGCAGCACATAACGCCGCATGATGGAAACAAACGCCATACTCTCATCGCTTCCGAAGATCGGCAGTGACCAAAAAACTTCGGTCCAAATTTAATAAAAAGCGGTGAACGAAACCTTACCCCAAGCCCGAACAAGCCCGGACAAGGCCAGCGTGGCCGATCACGATTGCGGAAGCGTTTGAAACAAAAGCCCTAATCCGGACGAAAAATCCGGGATCGGCGCGCAATGATCACCGATCGGCGACGAGTGCGCAGGTTTGTCTGTCAGGCTGGAAAGAGGTGCTGCGAACAGCAAGACGGGAACTGCAGAGCGGACGAGCCGCAGCGTCAACTGACGTAACGCAGATCCTTGTCGTCGGACAAGTTGATCGCGGCGCGACGAACCGGGCGGCCGCTTCCATAGATCTCGTTCATGATCTTGGCGACCTCGACAGCATGGCCTTCGGTCAATCCGTTGAGGATCTGGCCGCCAAAGCATGCGGGCTCTTCTGCCTGATGGTCCCAGACCATCCACATGTCGAGCGGATCGCAAATTACATCGTAACGAGGTGTGGAGCTATTCATCGGGTAACGCCTTCAATACCCCACTCTCTTAGGTTGCCGTAAATTAATCGTTTACTTGCGCCACCCATGAAAACAAATGAGTGATTTATTGTAGTGGAGCCATATCCGGCAGAGTCAGTCTTGCTGAATTGGCAAAGCCGCCCAAAGCGGCTTCGCCGGATCGCAGAGAATTACCGCGCCGGCACACTTCCGGTGACGATGCGATCGGTCTTCGTCAGTTCCATCTGCGGCCAGTTGGACGCGGTCTCGGATGCAGGACGGCTGCCGATCGCAAGGATCGTGATCAGGCCGGCAACGACGGCGGAAAGAAGCAACCCGCTATAGGTCATCAGTTTGAACCTCAAAGATGTGGTTTCCCAGCCACTCCGGCGCAAACTGCTACGGGAGCCTAAACGAACCCATAATGAACGTGGTTAATCACGATCATATTCCCGCTTATGAACAGTCGAAACCGGACAGGCAATCATCGCAGGTGTGCTATTTCAGTCATTACCGCCTTGAGCGGCTGCTTGCGCGAAGCGTGTCTTCAGCGCCGCCACCTCGCCGGGATCGACCGTCAATCCGGCAACGGCGATCCAGGCGTCGACATAATGTTCGGGCGCGTAGACATGGCCATAGCCCATCGGCGACGTCGTGGCGATCATCAGATCGAACAGCAACTGGAACATCGTCAGCACGGGAAACCATCTGAGGCTCGGCGAAACATCCGGCCCGCGCGGCGCCTGCATCCACGCCGGCTCGCGATAGAAGGAGTGCGGATCGAAGAACGTCACCGCGTCGCTTGCATATTGCAGATAGACGATCCGCATCGGCCCCCATTGCGCCGCACCCGGAAGGTCGAGATGGTTCTCCTGGTTGGTGAAGCGGATCATCGAGCCGTCGCGGAATGTCGGCAGCCAGGCCGGCGATTGTGGATTGCGCCCTGCCGTCACCGCATTCCACATCCGGCTCTCGAAAGGCGGGCCGCTCCACAGAGCGCCCTGGAACGGATCGGCGATCACATCGAAGATATCGGCCGAGAGCTGCGAGTTCAGCGCGCCTAGGCTCAAGCCATGCAGGTAGAGCTTCGGCCGCTTGTCGTGCGGCAATGTCGTCCAGTAGCCGTAGACCTCGCGAAACAGCGCCTTGGCCGACTGCGCGCCATACTCGGATTCAACCAGCAGCGACAGCCAGCTCGAGAGATAGGAATATTGTAGCGCCACGCTCRCGACATCGCCTTGCTTCAGATATTCCAGCGTGTCCATCGCCGCAGGATCGACCCAGCCGGTGCCCGTCGGCGCGATAATCACGAGCATCGACCGCTCGAACGCACCGTCCCGCTTCAACTCCTCGAGCGCAAGCTTGGCGCGCGCCTCGATCGTGTCGGCATTGTTGAGGCCGACATAGACGCGAATGGGCTCGCGCGCCTCGCCCTTCCAGAAGCCGCCGATATCGGAAGCGCTCGGCCCCGACGCCACGAAATGCCGCCCCTGCCGCCCAAGCCCGTCCCAGGCGACCAGAGACGCCTTGCTTCCCGTCTTGGCCGGATCGGCGGGCATCGGCACATTATCCTCGATCAGCGCATCCAGCCGCTGCATCGAGGAATCGATCGCATGCAGCGCCCCGCGCATCAACACCCCTTCGGCCACCGACCAGAATAGCGCCACCGCGATCGCAAAGCCGATGACATTGGAAACGCGTCGCGGCACGAAGCGATCGAGCCACCGCGATATCCACCGGAAGGTCAGCAGGAACAGGCGTCCCAGCAGCACCGCAACGAGAAAGACGACGAAAGCAAGCGCTCCGAGCTTGAACGGCTCGGCGCTTTCGAGCGGCTCCATATGCCAGAGCTCGCGGATCGAATTCTGCCAGCCGGCCGCCTGCCAGAGGAAGACCACGGCCACGATCAACCCGCAGATCAGCACGGCTATCCTCTGCGACAGAAGCGGTCCACGATAAGGCAGTTCGAGATATTTCCACAGGCTGACGGCGGCAACCCCGATAAGATAACCGACGGCCGCGCAAATACCCGACAGCGCCCCCTGCACGATATAGGATCGCGGCATCAGCGTCGGCGTCAGCGACGCGGCGAAGAAGGCGAAGGCGAGCACCAGCCCGATCACCGACAGCGAGCGAAAAAGACCACCGAGCAGACGCCTCATGCAACTCCCCAACCTTTAGCCGCAACGACCGACGGCGATCTCAGACGAAGATAATCCCTGCGCTGCCCGCCTTCTACTCACCCAGGCCAAGAAAGACGAAGGGCTTGGCATCTTTGAATTCCGATGTCGCGTTTCCGGAATAGGTATGGTCCTGGCTCTCGCCGAGGTCGAGCCGTTTCACTTTGCCTGTATCCTTGGCGAAGTCGATCGTCTTCAGATCGACCCAGAAGGTGTTGGGTGTGAGCGCCGACTCGAAGAAGTAGAGCTTGCGCTTGTGATCGAACACGGTGCGCCAGCGCGTCGACGAGATATTGGGCTCCTCCGGCGTGTTGAGGCCATAGGGCACCGAGACATTGCGGATGACGCTGAAGACGCTTGCGAGCGCCCTATTGGGGCTCTCGTCCTTGGGGATCGCGTTGACATAGAAGGAGGCGCGCGCGAAGCGGTCGGCCGCCCGGTTGGTGCCCGGCAGCATGACGGTTCCGCCGATCTGCTGCCAATAGGAGTTCAAGGAGAGCTGCTGTTCGAAGATCGGCGAATTGGTCATCACCTGATATTTGCGATCGTGATGGATGACCTGCTTGCCGCCGATATATTCGACGATGGCGCTATCCCCTGTCGCATCCGACATCGACAGATGCAGCGTCGTCAGCCGGTTCTCGCCGGGCACATTGTCGGTGACGACGGTGAATGGCTCCTGGCTGAGCGCCGCCACCGCGTCATCGACCGTGGCGAAATTATCGAGCACATATTGCGCCCAGGCCGCGATGGTGAGGCCGGGCTTGCTCGACTTGTCGAAGGGCGGATATTCGGATTCGACCAGCCACAAGAGGTTGGCGTTCAGCCCCGCCTCGTTCACCCCATCGGTGGTCGACACATCATACCCGGTCGCGACGACGCTCCCGTATTTCGAGGTCCAGTGGATGGAGTTCGGCCCGGCCTTGCCGCTGCGCTCAGCGCCGCGTGGAAGGATATAGAGATTGGTGGTGATATCGCTCTTCCAGTCCATCGACCGTGCGGTGATGACGTTCGCATCCGGGCCGAGATAGACCAGGCGAGTGCAGGCATCGGCGACATCGGCGAAAAGCAGCGCGGACGCGATGACGGCGGTCGCGACCGTGCGAGCGCGTGAACGAGATGGACGGCGGTTCGAAGACACGGGGCTTCTCCAATATCGGTGATCGCGGAAGCTAGAAGCGCATGGAAAACCCGATCGCAGGGCCGTGCTGGCTGACGTCCCATTTGAACTTGTTCGCGCCGGTGAAATCGTCGTTTTCGTAATCCTGGTAGAGAAGCCTATACCCTGCCCTGAGCACGGTCGGATGACCGAGCATCATGGTGCGATAGCCGAGATAGGCCTGTGCGTTGACGCTCACCTTCGACCCCACGCCGAAGCCACCGACATCGGCCTCGGCAAACAGGTTCCAGCGCTCGTTGAGATCGGCATTCAGCCGCAGGCCGACGAAGGGATCGGTCCAGTCGGAACTCTTTGACGCGCGAAGGCCGAAAGCCTCGACATCGGCCTCGAGCTTCGTCCAGCGCACACCGGCGGTCGGCTCGATCGACAGCGTTCGCGGCTTGCCGAACACCGTGTCGCCGCCGAGAACCGCCTCATATGCCTTGAAGAAGGCACCCGCCGCCAGGGTGGTCGTGGTGATGTCGAGCCCGATCGTGTGCGCGAACACCTGCTCGTCCTGGCTGGTCTTTACATGCTGACCGTCGAAATAGACGCCCCATTGGCCATTGGTGATCTCGATATTGCCCATGAGAGCAAAATCGAGATGGTCGAAGATATCGGAGAAAGGAACGTCCACATCTGTATCGAAGCCGGCCAGCGATCCGCTGCCATTCAGCGATGCGGCCCACACGTAAGGGCTGACGGTCACCGCCCACTCGGGCTCCGGCGCGATCCGGCTGTTGTCGAAATCGGCAGCGACGGCCCGTCCTGAATTGAATGAGAGAGCGGAAAACAGCGCGAGGCCCACGGTCGCCACACCCATCGCCAAAAGCCGCATCGAAAGCCCCCATTTTCAATGTCCCACCGCGACCTTACTACCAGAGGGCGAAAACTCAAGCGAGATCAGCAGGATTGCTCGCTGACGGCGATCGAATGACGATTGCCGAACCGCGAGCCCCTTGCGGCAGTGGCACGCGCACACTTTGTCGATCAGCTCCGATTTCGGTTTCTCGGCCGATGCGCTAGGGTCCGCAGGAATCGACCAGAAAACCCGCATGCAAAGGAGCGCCAATGACCGAAGCCCCCAAGCCGAGAGGCACACTGACCCTGAGGACCATGGCGATGCCCGCCGATGCCAACCCGGCCGGTGACATCTTCGGCGGATGGGTCATGGCGCAGATGGACCTTGCATCGGGCATCTCGGCGGCCGAGCGCGCCAAGGGCCGCGTCGTGACCGCCGCCGTCAAGGAGATGGCTTTCGCCCTGCCCGTCAAGATCGGCGATACGCTGTCCATCTATACCGAGATCGAGCGCGTAGGCCGCACCTCGATCACCCTCTGTATCGAGGCCTGGGCGACCCGGGCCCGCTACAACAAGATGGAAAAAGTCACCGCCGGAACCTTCATCATGGTGGCGCTCGACGAGAACGGCCAGCCCAAGCCGGTTCCGGCCGAATAGACCAAAATCCGAGAAAGGCAACTTTTCGGTTGCCTTTCTCAACGAACCGAGCGATAAAAAGGCAACCAGGAGGTTGCCAATATGTCCGATCGCATCGAAAAGACCATTGAACTCAATGCCCCTGTTGCCCGCGTGTGGCAGGCCATCAGCGATTATCACGAATTCGGCGAATGGTTCCGCGTCAAGATCGACGCGCCCTTCGTCGCCGGAGAGGAAGCCACCGGCAAGATCCTCTATCCCGGCTACGAGCATCTCCGCTGGACGGTCACCGTCAAGCGCATCGAGGAACCAACGCTGTTTTCGTTCACCTGGCTCCCTTATGCGGTCGATCCGGATACAGACTATTCCGCCGAAATCCCGACGCTGGTCGAATTCCGTCTGGAGCCGATAGCCAAGGGCACCCGGCTGACCATTACCGAGTCCGGCTTCGACAAGGTGCCCGAATACCGCCGCGCCGAGGCCTTCCGCATGAACGACGGCGGATGGGCCGAGCAGATCAAGAACGTAAAGGCCCATGTCGAACGCTGAGCAAATGCCGAACCTTGGCGCCATCACGGCCGGACGAGACGCCGCCGCACTTTTCGCGGCGCTAGGCGACCCCACCCGCCTGTCCTTGCTGACCGCGCTGAGCGACGGCCGCCCGTCCTCGATCGCCGGCCTCTCCGGCGGCACGGAACTGACACGCCAGGCGGTCACCAAGCACCTGACTGTCCTTGAAAAAGCCGGCCTCGTCGAAAGCATCAAGGTCGGTCGCGAAAGCCACTACAGTTTCCGCCGTGACCGCATCGACATCATGCGCGCCTATCTCGACGGCGTCTCCCGGCAGTGGGACGACGCGCTGGAACGCCTGCGCGCCTTCGTCGAGCGTTGAGCCCGGCGAAACCAGCCAACCGGCTCAAGCCCGCAGGAACTGCGATCCCTTGTCGAAGGTGACACCCGGAAATATCTTGGCCGTCAGATCATCGACCGTCACGTCGAACTGCCGGTAAAGCATGGCTGCGGCAATCTCCCGCACATCGGCGGTCGGCGCCAGATCGCGCTCATCGAGAAGCTGCTGATCGCCAAGCCCCGGCCAGCGGCCGAGGATGCGACCGCCATTGATCGCGCCACCCGCCAGAACGGCACAGCCGCCTGTGCCATGGTCTGTCCCTCCGGACCCATTCTCCCGAACCGTCCGGCCGAATTCGGTCATCGCGAGCACCACGGTCTTCGACCAGATGTCCGGGCCCAGCGTCGACTTCAGCGTGGAGATCGCCTCCGTCAAATCCTGCACCGGACGCTTGAACTGTCCGATCTGGCCGACATGCGTATCCCAGCCGGTAATGGAGAAGCTGGCGATCCGGTAGTCGCCCTTCAGCATGTTGCCGGCAAGGGCCGCCACATCCGCCACCTTCTGTCCGTGCGGCCCGCCGGGCTCGGCCACCATGGAGGCGCTGTTGGCGCGCGTCGCCTCCTCCATCGCCTTCGCAAAGGCCGGGTCGCCGGCGTAAAGCCGCTGAAGGAACTGCGTCTCGTCGCGGGCCGGCCCGAGATTGGAATCCGACGCCCAGACATCGACATTGTTCGGCCCGGTCAGGATCAGCTCCGTCGAGGTATTCACATCGATCGCCTTGCGCGCATCCGATCGCGGGATGACGGCAAGCGCGCGATTGAGCCACCCTGTCTTTTCCTCCGAGACATGCTCGCCGCCCGATTCCAGCATGTCCTGGCCGTCGAAATGACTGCGCTGGTCCCGATAGGGCGTCGACACAGCATGCACGAAGGCGAGCTCGCGGCTTCGCCACAGCGGCATCAGATCGGCCGCCGAGGGATGCAGGCCGAAATGCCCGTCGAGATCGATGAGTCCGGTCTCAGGCGTCAGCGCCAGTGTCGGCCGGAACGCCGCGAAACCGGCATCGCCAAAAGGCTGCACCAGCGCCAGCCCATCCATCGCCCCGCGCAGCACGATGGTGACGAAGCGCTTGTCTCCTGGCATCGACGCGAAGGTGACGGGGGTAAGAATCGGGGCCGCAGCTAGACAGCAGGCGGAAGCAAGGAAGCCGCGGCGCGATAGCGTGAAATCGGTCATTTCGAAGCTCCTATCGACGGTTGAATTCGGGCGACGCAAGCGCAAGCATCAGGCCGGTTGTCTTGTTAGGTGCCTGGCTGACGACGCGGATCGTGTCGTCGCGCGCGGCATCGCCAAGCGTTGCCTTCAGGAATTCACGGGGATCGAGCCCCTGCCCGAACTGCGCGGTCGCCCGCCGCGCCCAGCCGAGCCGCTCGGCAAGCTGGCTGGCCGTGATCCAGGCCGAAAAGCTCTCCTCGAAACCGGCGGGGCTCGGCGGCAACCAGATCGGCTGCCCCATGCGCCTCAAGGCGCCCTGCCCGAGCGCCCTCGCCGTCTGCATCGCCTTGCGGCGCTTCACCCTGTCCTCGTCGCCGGGATCGATCATCGGCGGACCACCGCCAGCGGCGGTGTCTCCGCCCTTCATATCGCCCGTGGCGCCACCATTCATCGCGCCGCCCATATCAGGAGCGCCCGGAGCCATGGCTCCCTGCGCGCCCATGGCCTGCGCGTCATCATCCTGCTCGTTGTCGTTGAAGAAGGAAACAACCGTGCCATCGCCAGAACCCGCATTCAGCGCCCGGAGCCCTGCCACGACGAAATCGAAGGGCTGGCGCGCCTTCGCGCCCTCGTTCGCCCAGGCGGCGGGATGGTCGAGCATGGCGCCGTAGACGGCCTTGAGCTCGCCGTCGGTCTTTTTCCAGGTGCCGGTCATCGCGGCGATCAGCCCGTCATCCGGTTGATCGGAAACGAAATGCACCGCGAGCTTGCGACAGATATGCGCCGCTGTCTTCGGATTGGCGGCGAGATCGTCGAGCATGGCGAGATAATCGCCCGGTCGCCGCCTGTCGCCACCATAGCTGACACCGAGAACTTCGTGACGGCCGGGCTCGGCGATGTTTGGGCGAAACGCCATGTCCATCTCCTGCCGGTCGATGGTCAGCCCGGTCAAAACCATGGCGGCAGCCCGCACATCGGCCTGCGTATAGCCGCTGCCGGCCCCAAGCGTGTGCAGTTCCAGCAATTCGCGCCCGAGGTTCTCGTTGAGCCCCTTCTTCTGCCGCATGCCGCCCTTGGAATCCGGCCCGAGCGATTCCGCCTGATCGAGATAGATCAGCATCGCCGGATGCTCGGTGGCGCTGCGCAACAGGTCAGCGAAGCGCCCGCCGATACGCGGCCGGATCGCTTCTGCTTCGTAGAGCGGCACGAGCAGCCGCATCGGCAAGCTCTTGTTGGCGCTGGTGGAGAAATGATTGGTCCAGAAAGTTGAAAGCCGCTCGTAAAAGCCATCAGGCGACATCACCGCCTGCAGCAGCCGCGCATTCGCATCCTGCTGGAACGCCCGCTGCGCCTGCTTCTGCAACACCTTGCGCCGCTCGCGACGCGTCTGGTCATCGTCGCCGCTTTGCCTGAGATCGCGCAGGTTGGCCTGCAGGTCGGCGATCACCTGATGCCGCTGCTCGATACCGCCGACGGGAAACGCAACCGGTGCCCGCGCATCCGCGTTCACCTGTTTCAACAGGCCGTCCTTGTTTTGCGGCGCCGCTTCGCCCGGCCGAAAGCCATAGCCGAATCGGATCGCCGCCATCGTTGGAAAGGAAAGACTCATGACCTGTCACCTCCATATCCCTGAACGGTGACAGGCTGCGGTCAAAACCGTCGGAAATTGAGGCAGAGCCGTGACATGGACAATTTGTAATTCAAGGACTTACCCGGTCCCATCAGGCGGAATCGCTATCATCCGCGGAAGATGAAGGACGCGCCGACCGCGATCAGCGCAAATCCGATCGCATGGTTCCAGGTGAGGCTTTCGCCCAGCCAGAACACCGAGAAGCCGGAGAACACCAGAAGCGTGATCACCTCCTGCATGGTCTTCAGCTGCGCCGTCGAATAGACCGCCGAGCCGATACGGTTGGCCGGCACCGCCAGGCAGTATTCGAAGAAGGCGATCGCCCAGCTGACGATGATCGCGACGAAAATCGCCGTCCCCTTGTGCTTGAGATGCCCATACCAGGCAAATGTCATGAAGACGTTGGAGGCAAGCAGCATGACGATCGGCCAGATGGCCGCGGGGCTGAGGGCAAAGGGCATGTGTGATTCCCGAGAGTTGAAGTTGGCGGCAGCATGTACCGCTGAACCGAAAGGCTTCAAGAGGTCCGGCCGCCTCCGCGAAATATATCGTCGCCGCGGCGGCAGAACGCCACGCAAACCGGAACATTTCACCGGACAGGCCGTTTGAGGCAGCACCGGAAGCCAGGCAGCCCGAATGATGTCTCTGGCAATCGCGGTCCACAGGCCCTTTGGCGGAGACATGGCGTGAACTCAGTTTCGAACAGTGGTCTGTCCGGTCGCTCGCTGGTGGCGCTCGCGGTTCTGAATTTCTTCCTCGCCGACGCCCGCGATGGCCTCGGCCCCTTTCTCGATGGCTTCCTGGCGACCCACGGCTGGAGCCCGATGACATTGGGTATCGTGGCAACCCTTGGCGGCGTTCTCGGCCTGATCGCCACGCCGCTGTTCGGCGCCCTTGTCGATGCCTCGCCGCACAAGCGCCTGCTCATCGTGATCCCGGTTACGCTGGTCACGGCGGCGGCGCTTTGGACGCTGGCCAGCCCCGGAAATGCCTCGGTTTTCGGCGGCCAGTCGATGACCGCAATCGTCGGAGCGGTGATTGGCCCAGCGCTGATGGGACTGACGCTCGGCCTCGTCGGCGAAAGCGCCTTCTCTGCACAGGTCGCTCGCAACGAATTCTGGAACCATGCCGGCAACGTCTTCTCGCTCGCCTGCGTCTATGCCGCGACCATAGTCTGGGGGCTGAACGGCGTGATCGGCCTGATGCTCGTCACCGCGTTCGCCGCGATCATCGCGACGCTGGCGATCCGCCCTGATGACATCGACAACGACGTCGCCCGCGGCCTTACAGCGGATAAGAGCCCAGACGATGGATCGGCCGCAACAGCCCGCCCCTCCGGCTACTCTGTCCTCGCGAACTCGCGTGGCCTCGTCCTGCTCGCGCTGACCTTGCTGGTCTTCCACTTCGGCAACGCACCGATGAGCCGGCTCATCGCCCAGAACTTCTCCATCCAGCTCGGCACGCCCTTTCGCACCACCGCGATCGTCACCGGCGTGTCGCAGCTGTCGATGATCGCAATGGCGCTGCTCGCTCCCGTCCTCATCAGGCGCTTCGGCCTGGCATCGGTCTTCGTCATCGCGCTCTGCGCACTCCCCCTGCGCGGCGCTATCGCCGGCAGCGTGCCGAGCTTCGGCTCGATCTATCCGGTGCAGTTTCTCGATGGGGTCGGCGCCGGCCTGATCGGCATCGCAACGCCCATCGCGGCCGAACGAATTCTCGCCGGCACTGGCCGCTTCAACGTCGGCCTCGGCGCGGTGATGACCGTACAGGGCATCGGCGCATCGCTGAGCAATGTGGTCGCCGGATGGCTGACCGACCGGGGCGGCTATGGCCTCGCCTACTGGGTGCACGGCGGTGTCGCGCTCCTGGCATTGGCGCTTTTCATGCTTGGCCGAGAGGCAATCGCGCCGCGGGCATCGGCGACGCCCCACATCTCCGCTGCCTGACCGCTAGATCAAACATTCGAGAACCGCGATCCAGGGGATGTCCCGCCCGGAACTGTTCACGCGGTCCCTGAGAAAACCGTTGCTCGTCAGCTTCAACCGCTTCTGCGTGACGCTGTCGCTGACATTGCCTCCGATCGTCAGTGCGAAGTCATCGGTGATGGTGTGGATGATGTCCCCGTGCGACAGATAGAAGCTGTCGGCCTCATAGACCAGTTCGGCCTTGTCGTAATCGAAGGTCAGGGCATACTCCCGCCCGCCGACAGCGATGTCGCCGGGCTTCGGCTTGTAGTCTTCGGGCTTCCGCGCGCGATAGCCATAACCGCTGATCGCGCCGCTCGCCTGCTGCATGGCCTTGTGAACATAATGGCAATGGGCCTCTGTGTAGAAGAACCGCGTTCCCGCGCCGGCCTTCTTCATGCAGAAGGACACGAAGGCGGACGACCATGCAGGCTTTATGCCGCCGACGATGGTGCGCCCGTCGAGCCTGTTGTTTCCGACGGCTTGCCAGTATTCCTTGACGAAGAGGTAATAGTCTTTGGCATGCTGCGGCGTGCCCCAGGTCTCCCGTCCCTCGCCATTGTCCCAGCGGGCGTATTCCCCCTTGCACACGCGCACGAGTTCGTCGGTGAACTGTGTCATCTTGCTCCCCCATGAGGACGGATTTTCTCACCGTCCTCATGAAGACGCAGTCCAATAGGCGCRTCAATAAATTAAACCATATAATTGCAATTATGAAATCAATCACAACCAAAGATAATTCGAAGCCATCGAGAAGGCTGCAAAAATACCATCAAATGTTTGGTTTGGAGTGACGGAAGGTCCGCCTAGGACGCCACATGAATGGCGGGGGCTTCCCGCGCAGGCGTGCCTTCCAGCATCACCCGGTTGCGCCCGGCATCCTTGGCCGCGTAGAGGGCTGCGTCCGCGCGGCCGATCGTTTCCGTCAGCGACGCGTCGCCTGATGCCACGCAGGCGACGCCGAAGCTTGCAGTGATCTTGCCGACACCGGCGACATCGGGCTGTCCGGCCGCCGAAAAGGCAAGCCGGATCGCATTCGCGACCTTTCCGCCATCGGCGAGCTCCGCGCCCGGCAGGAACGCTACGAACTCCTCGCCGCCGAAACGCGCGGCAAAGGCTCCCTCAGGCAGGCGCGCCTTCAGGAGTTCGGCGAGACCCGCGATCACGCTGTCGCCGGCGGCGTGGCCGAACGTATCGTTGATCCGCTTGAAATGGTCGATGTCGCACAGGAGAATGGCCCCGTTCAGCGCGCCCCGCGCCTTCAGCCGCCTTGCCGTTTCTTCAAAGCCGCGCCGGTTGAGCAGGCCCGTGAGAGAATCGCTCTCGGCCGCATCGCGGTAGCGCTCGATCGTGTCGAGCGTCGTCGCAGCCAGCGCCGAGAGCGCAAAGAGCAGCGCGATGACGGAAGCGCCCGCCTGCATGACGAACGCGTAAGTGGAGGTGCCGAAGCTCTCCAAATCGCCCCCAGGTGAGAATATCACCAGCAGGATGGCATTGCGGACGATCGCTTCGAGCACGATCAGCGAGGTGACGCCGAGCAGGACGCGGTCGATCGCCCGGCGCGTGCTGCGCAAAGAGGAGCCGATCGCGAAGATCAGCAAGGCCGAGCAGGCGACATCGCTGATGAGGAGCTCGGCCGGCAGGCTTTCGAGCACCAGCACCGCATAGGCGAGTGTCGCATAGGCAACGACGCAGACGCCCAGGCGCAAGGCGGTACGCGATGGCCGGCGAAAGCGCTTCAGGAGCGCGCCACTGTAGAAATAGAAGGCGGAGAGAAAGAGCGCGTCGGCGCTGAGCGCCTGAACGGGGATCGGCAGCGAGGAGAAAAACATCGGCACAGAGAAGGCGACGGCAGCGGAGAGAAAACCCGCCGCCCACAGCCCGGCTTCGCGCGATCCGAACCTTGAAACGACGAGGAAGGTGCAGCCGAAGGTCAACATCATGACCGGTAGCATAAAGGCAAAATTCACTGCGGCACCCATCGAACGATGATGACGAGGCCCGGTGTGCAAACACCGCCTCGATGAAAAGCGCTAGCCACTCAACGTTAACAAAAGCCTACCTGAAGTAGACTACATATCGATCGATACGGGTGCAAGGGGCAGCCCCAGATTGTCAGAGGCCGCCCCTTGCCGCTCACGCGCGCAGGGCGCGGTGCGGCTCTCCGGCATCCTCCGAGCCGAAGCGCACATCTTTTTTCTCGTAGCCGAACGCTGCCAGCACGGCCACGACGACAGCCACGATGCCGGCGACGATCAAGAGCGCATAGGCGTAATCGCCGTTCCAATGGGCCGCGAGGCCGGACTGGATCGTGGCATTGCCCGATGCCAGTAGATTGCCAAGCTGATAGGCAAACCCCGGAAACGTGCTGCGAACCTCATCCGGCGAAAGCTCGTTGAGATGCACGGGCACGATGCCCCAGGCACCTTGCACGAAGAACTGCATCAGGAAGGCGCCGATCGCAAGCAGCACCGGGCCCGGCGCATAGACCCACAGCGGCGCCACCGGCACCGCGATCAACGCCGCGATGACGATCGCCTTCTTGCGGCCGATCCGCTGCGAAAGCGCCCCGAAGAACAGCCCGCCGCAGATCGCGCCGATATTGTAGACGATGGCGATCGCACCCGTGGTGTAGCTGTCGTAGTTGCGCTGTGTCTCGAGGAAGGTCGGATAGAGATCCTGCGTACCGTGACTGAAGAAGTTGAACGCCGTCATCAACAGCACCGACCAGATGAACAGCGGAATATTCTCCCTGAGCACCGTCAGGAACGGCCGGCGTCCCCGCTCCTGCTGCTTCAGGAAGGCCGGGCTCTCCTCGACGCTGCGGCGGATGTAGAGCACCAGCAGCGCCGGTGCGGCGCCGACAAAGAACATGCCGCGCCAGCCGATGATGGGAAAAAGCAGGAAAAACACGATCGAGGCCAGGAGATAACCCGAGGGGTAACCGGCCTGCAGGATGCCGGAAACGATGCCGCGGCTCTCCTCCGGCACGGTCTCCATCACCAGCGACGCACCCACACCCCACTCGCCGCCCATGGCGATGCCATAGAGCGCGCGCAGCACGATGAACATGGTGAGCCCGGTGGAGAAGCCGGTGAGGAATTCGAAGATCGAATAGAGCAACACGTTGACCATCAGCGTGATCCGCCGCCCGTATTTGTCGGACGCCAGCCCGAAGAGCAGCGCGCCGACCGGCCGCATGGCGAGCGTCAGCAGGATCGCCACCGAGACGGCGGGAACGTCGGTTTTGAATTCTGCGGCGATATACTTGAGAACGAAGACGAGTATGAAGAAATCGAAGGCATCGAGCGTCCAGCCGAGATAGCTGGCGATAACTGTATTGCGCTGCTGCGGCGTCAGCCGGCGCAGGCTTTCCAATGCGGACATAACGGATCCTCCGTCCGAAAGCGGCGGCGAAGCGGGGCAAATCCGGATGCCGTCGAAGAGAGGGATCGCCCTGATATGGGCGGGGTGGAGCGTGACAGGCAGCGTTTTTGAAACGTCAGCAACGCTGCCCTTGTTCCATCACATTTGTCGTGATCGCGCCTTGCTCGTTGACGACCCTACGGTCGCCACACGCAACCTCTCGCTAAGCGACCACCAAAGGGCGAGCGTTTCATTCTGGCGCAAAAATTTCCGCCAAGTACCTGCTTCTAAATAGCTATTGCGATTATTAGCAAAATGTGAGATATAAATGTCAGGTTGCATATGCAACCATAAAAAGCAAGCACAGATAGATTGCATCCATACCGGCAATGCGCCCGCCAGTCTCTGGCGGCGATGATACCGCTTGCGAAAAATCGATGATTTTAGACCTGAGCAAGACAACAGCAGATCAACCGTCGGTCTGAGCAGTTCCAGCCATGCGCATGAAAACATCCTAGGCCGACCAGCCCCGAGGAGGAGGAGCCATGCCTTTCGATCTGACCCAACCGCTTTCATGGGAGAGCGCTGCGGGAGACGCCGCCGTGATGCTCGACGAACTTCAACCGAACATCGTCAAGGCGCACACCCGCGAATTCCTGACCATCCTGCTCCTGAAATTCTCAGACCCCGCCGGCGGCCGCGCGCTATTGAAGGCGCTGTCGCAGCCACCGACAGGCACGCCGCTCCTGAAATCGGCGAAGACCCACCTGCAGGAGGTCAAGGCCTTCAAGGCGACTGGCACCAAGGGCACGCCCTATGTCAGCGTCGGCCTCACCGGCGATGGCTACACGGCGCTGCAAATCCCCGCTCCGAAGATCCCGCCGGACACCTCGTTCCGCTCCGGCATGAAGAACGCCGGCCTGAACGATCCGGCGCCTGGCACCTGGGAACCGCATTTCCGCGACGCCATCCACGCCGTCATCCTCGTCGGCGACCAGATGTCCGGCCCACGCAACAAGGCGCTGACGGCGGTGCGCCACCTGATCCAGGCATGCCACGGCGTCCATATTCTCGGCGAGGAAAAGGGCCACGGCCTGCACAACAGCAATGGCGACGGCATCGAGCACTTCGGCTATGTCGACGGCCGCAGCCAGCCACTGTTCCTGACCGAGGATATCGACGACGAACGCCTGACGGCCGACGGCGCCACCAACTGGGACCCCGCCTTCGCGCTCAGCCGCGTCATCGTGCCCGATACCGCCGCCCCCAATCCGGCAAAGCATTTCGGCAGCTACTTCGTCTTCCGCAAGCTCGAGCAGAACGTCAAGCAGTTCAAGAAGCAGGAAAAGGCCTTGGCCAAACGACTGCACCTGAAGGGCGACGATGCAGAACGGGCGGGCGCCATGCTGGTCGGCCGCTTCGAGGACGGCACGCCGCTCACCACCCAGTTCGCAGACGGCAACCACCACCCGGTGCCCAACGACTTCGACTATGACAGCGATCCCAACGGCGCCAAATGTCCGTTCTTCGCCCATATCCGCAAGGTCAACCCGCGCGGCTCCGGCGGCTTCGAGCCCGTCGATGGCGAACGCCTGCACATCATGGCGCGGCGCGGCCAGACCTATGGCGTGCGCACCGACCAGCCCAATGACGGCCGCATCGAAAACAAGCCGAGCAAGGATGTCGGCCTGCTGTTCATGGCCTTCAACGCCGACATCGCCGAGCAGTTCGAGTTCGCGCAATCGACCTGGGCCAACAACCCCGGCTTCCCCCGCGTCCCCCCGGGCGCCGGCGCCCCGGGCCTCGACCTCGTGATCGGCCAAAGCCCCAACCCGCGCCCTGACATCCACTGTCCGGTCGAATGGGGCGGCACGACCACCGCGACCACGACCGCGACACCGCAGACGGTGACCATGAAGGGCGGTGAGTATTTCTTCATGCCGTCGTTGGCGTTTTGTCGGAGCTTGTAGGGGCGGTCAAGGGCGGCGGCGTGACCGCCGCTCTGTCGGCATGATGTAGGTTTCACATCAGCAATTCACGAAAAATCATCACCACAATTTTCCCCGTGCCGAAACCCCGCCCTACACTGTCGGCGTCCCGTCATTGGATACACCGGCAGGCGTGCCGGCGAGGCGGGATCGGCGCGGAGCGTGAGGGTAGGACGCAAAACCTCCCGTTCCGGGTTCGCGGAAAATGATCTCCCTCCGGTGACGGCGGGTTCCATCGCGAGATGGTGCCTGAGTTGAGCCCGGACGTGTCTGTGAGGCACACATGGTCTCGCCGCGAAGTTGGGCGAGAAGGCAGAGAGATCGAAGTCGCGGATAAAAACCGCCGAACGGGGCGCTGGGAAGCGCCATATCTTACTTACTCAATCGAGGTGATTTCCAGCGCCCCGTCCGAGCGAAGTTTGGAATGGTGGAAACACGCGCTTTCGGGCGGCGTGGGTTTTTGGTGTGCCGTGGAGACCTTGTGCCTACCCCCTCAAGCGCTGACCGCATCCTCCACCACACCCGAAAAATCCACCGCCGCGAAAGCCGCCGCAATCACCTCCGGCCCGGCCCCAGCCTTCACCGCATCGGTGGACAGAATCTGCCGATAGCGCCGCGCCCCGGGCAGGCCGGTAAACAGCCCCACCATATGCCGCGCCACCTGCTGCAGCCGGCCGCCATCCGCGATATGCCGCGCCGCGTAATCCATCATCCGGTCGCGCAGAAGCTCCCAGTCGAAGGCTTCCGCCTCCGCCCCAAAGAAGCGATGATCGACATCGGCAAGCACGCCGGCATTCTGATAGGCCGCCCGCCCGAGCATCACGCCATCGACATGCCGCAGATGTTCTTCGGCCTGATCCAGCGTCTGGATGCCGCCATTGATGCCGATGAACACATCCGGCCGCGCCTGCTTGGTGCGGTAGACGATGTCGTAATCGAGCGGCGGGATCTCGCGGTTCTCCTTCGGCGACAAGCCCTTCAGCCAGGCCTTGCGCGCATGGATCCAAATCGCGTCGGCGCCGGCATCGAGCACCCGGTCGAGGAGTTCCGGCAGCGCCTTCTCCGGCTCCTGCTCGTCCACCCCGATCCGGCACTTCACGGTAACCGGCACCGAGGACACCTTCTTCATCGCCCGGATGCAATCCGCCACGACCTCAGGCGTCAGCATCAGGCAGGCCCCGAAGGTACCGGATTGCACCCGATCCGAGGGACAGCCGACATTGAGGTTGATCTCGTCGTAGCCGTAAGGCGCCGCGATCTCCACCGCCTTCACAAGCTTCTCCGGATCGGACCCGCCAAGCTGCAAAGCCACCGGATGCTCGGCGGCGTCGAAGGACAGCAACCGCTCGCGCGGCCCATGGGTGATCGCGTCGGCCACGACCATTTCCGTGTAGAGCAGCGCGCTGCGGCTGATCTGCCGGTGGAAATAACGGCAATGCCTATCCGTCCAGTCGATCATAGGTGCGACGGCGAAGACCGGCCGCCCCGTTTCGAGCGCCTGTTTGTAGAAATGCGATGTTGTCATGCCGCGCTCATAGCGCAAAGCGCGCGAAAACGCCAGTTTCCCCACGCAGGGCAGCAATGCCGTAACGCGATGCACAATCGCATATGCCGAAGATCCCCTCCCCACCCTCCCCACAAGGGGGAGGGCTTAACCCGGCCGCGCTGTCGAACCTCAATTGAGGCAGGCGGTTGCCACGGGTCCTCTCCCCACTTGTGGGGGCGCAAAGCGCGGGTCGAGACCGTTGGCTCGGCCCCGGCAGGCCGGCAGGCCAGAGAGGGTTTTGGCTCACAAGCGATTGAGGTCTTCCCCGCTTCCCCCGGCTTCGCTTTTGCGGCTAAGATGCCCGGACTCACGAAAACAGCAAGAGCATCCCCGTCCATGTCCACCTCCTCTTCCGCCGGCACCGTCATTCCGCTTCCCGCGCCCGTCCTCCTCCCCGTCGAAGGCACCACCGATCGATTTCCGGTGCGTCGCGTCTATTGCGTCGGCCGCAACTATGCCGACCATGCCATCGAGATGGGCCACGACCCAAGCCGCGAGCCGCCCTTCTTCTTCCAGAAGAACGCCGACAATCTCTTGTCCGATGGCAAGGACTTCCCCTACCCGCCGCTGTCTAACGACGTCCATTTCGAGGTCGAATGCGTGCTGGCGCTGAAGGCGGGCGGCAAGGATATCACGCTCGAAAACGCGCTCGACTGCGTCTACGGCTACGCCGTCGGCATCGATTTCACACGCCGCGACCTGCAGGCCGAAGCCAAGAAGCTCGGCCGCCCGTGGGAACTGGCGAAAGCCTTCGAACACTCCGCTCCCGTCTCGGCGATCGTGCCGGCCGCACAGCTCGGCCACCCCGATGCCGGTCGCGTCTGGCTCGATCTCAATGGCAAGCGCGTGCAGGATGGCGATCTCAACCAGATGATCTGGAAGGTGCCTGAAATCATCGCCGAGCTCTCGAAGCTCTTCGAGGTCGCCCCCGGCGACGTGATCATGACCGGCACGCCTGCGGGGGTCGGCGCCGTCAAGCGCGGCGACCATATCGATTGCGGCATCGACGGCATCGCCAAGCTGTCGATCGACGTCGCCTAGAGCAATTCCAGCAAAAGTGCAGCGCGGTTTTGCGTCCGGAATTGCGTAACAAAGAGATAGAGCATTTTTGCCTTTCGAAGAAAGGCGGAAACGCTCTTAGGGAGGAATGACCATGCCGATCTATGCGCTCTCGGGTGACGCCCCGCATCTGCCGCCATCCGGCACATACTGGATCGCGCCCGATGCGCATGTGATCGGCAAGGTGACGCTCGGCAGTGACGTCGGCGTCTGGTTCGGCGCGGTGCTGCGTGGGGACAACGAGCCGATCACGGTCGGCGCGGCGACGAATATCCAGGAAGGCGCCATGCTGCACACCGATCCCGGTTATCCCGTCACGATCGGCGAAGGCTGCACCATCGGTCATCATGCGATTGTCCATGGCTGCTCAATCGGAAACAATTCGCTTGTTGGCATGGGCGCCACAGTGCTGAACGGCGCGAAGATCGGCAACAACTGCCTCGTCGGCGCTAATGCGCTGGTGACTGAGGGCAAGGAATTCCCCGACAACTCCCTGATCGTCGGCTCCCCCGCCCGCGCCATCCGCACCCTCGACGACAAGGCGGTCGAAGGCCTCAAGCGCTCGGCGGAGAAATACGTCGGGAACTGGCAGCGTTTCGCGCGCGATTTGAAGCGGCTCGACTAGTTACGCCGCGCAAGCCTCGCAAAGCCCGCGAATCTCGATCGTCGTCTTCTCGGCCTTGAACTTCTTGGATTTGGTCCAGTCCATCAGGCGATGGTCGACCTCGTGGTCGTGGAATTCCATTACCTGGCCGCAGCTTTCGCAGATGGCGAAGGCGACGATGCCGTGGCTGTGGCAGTTCTCGCCGGGATGCGCGCAGGCGACGAAGGAGTTGATGCTCTCAAGCCGGTGCACGACGCCATATTCGAGCAGCTTCTCCAGCGCCCGGTACACCTGCAGCGGCGCGCGAAAGCCGTGGTCGCGTAGCTTATCGAGGATCGTGTAGGCGCTGAGCGGGCCGTCGGCCTTTTCCAGAACGTCGAAGACAAGCGCCTGGTTCTTGGTCAGTGCGGGTGCGCTCATGAGCCTTGTCCTTCCGTGGCGGCCTGGCCCCGCCCGAATTTGGGCAGCAGGCTGAGAATGAAGAGAATGAGAGCCGCGACCACGATCGACGGGCCCGACGGCGTGTCGTAGGTGAGCGAACCGAACAGCCCGCCGACCACGGCAACCGCCCCGATCAGCGAGGCGAGCACCGCCATGATCTCGGGCGTCGACGAAAAGCGCCGGGCAGCGGCGGCCGGAATGATCAGCAGCGAGGTGATCAGCATGATGCCGACGATCTTCATGRCAATCGCGATGACGACGGCCATCAGCAGCATGAAGAACAGCCGCGCCCGCTCCGGCTTCAGCCCCTCGGCCTCGGCCAGTTCGGGATTGACGGTCGAGGCAAGCAGCGGCCGCCACAGCCAGGCGATCGCACCAAGCACCAGAATGCCGCCGCCCCAGATGAAGGCGATATCGGCCTTGGAAACCGCGAGGATATCGCCGAACAGGAAGGCGATGAGGTCGATGCGCACCCAGGTCATGAAGGCGACCATGACCAGCCCGATCGCCAGCGTCGCATGTGAGAGAATGCCGAGCAGCGCATCGGCCGAGAGAGCCTGCCGCTTCTGTAGCAAGAGCAGCAGGATCGAGACGGCAGCCGCAACGACGAAGACCGAGAGCGTCAGGTTGAACTGCATGAGCAGCGACAGTGCCACGCCGAGCAGCGCCGAATGCGAGATCGTATCGCCGAAATAGGCCATGCGCCGCCAGATGATGAAGCAGCCGAGCGGCCCCGTGGTCAGCGCCAGGCCGACTCCCGCGATGATGGCGCGAACGAAGAAATCGTCAAACATGGCGCTCTCCCGCCGGATGCTTGTGCCCGTGCCCGTCATCGGCCGTATGATGGTGGGCGTGGTCATGATGAGCATGCCCGTGATCATGGCTCGCATGTCCGTGGTCATGAGAGTGCGCGGAATGACCGTGGCCCGCATGGTCATGACCATGGTGGTGGCCATCCTCAGGGTGGCAATGGTCTGTCACCGAACCATCCGCATGCAGAACGCGGCCATCAGGGAGATGCGTATGATCGTGATCGTGACTGTAGACGGCAAGCGACTGCGCCGCGCGGCTGCCGAACAGGCGCACATATTCCGCACTCTGCGTCACCGCCTGCGGCGTGCCGCGGCAGCAGACATGGCCGTTGAGGCAGATGACGGTATCGGTCGCCGCCATGACAACATGCAGGTCGTGCGAAATCAGCAGGATGCCGCACCCCGTCGTGTTGCGGATCGTCTTGATCAGCTCGTAGATCGCGATTTCTCCGGAGAAATCGACGCCCTGCACCGGCTCATCAAGGACGAGCAGATCGGGCTTGCGGGCAATGGCGCGCGCCATCAGCGCCCGCTGGAATTCGCCGCCGGAAAGATGCTGCACCTCGGCATTGATCATATGCGAGAGACCGACGGCATCGAGCGCCTCGTTCATGTCGCTTGCCGAAAGCGGCCCCGTCAGCGTCATCAGCCGGCGCACGGTGAGCGGCAGCGTCCAGTCGATGGCGAGCTTCTGCGGCACATAGCCGACCTTGAGACCGGAGGCGCGCGTCACCTTGCCCTCGTCGGCCTTCATAACGCCGATCGCCGTCTTTACCGTCGTCGATTTGCCGGAACCGTTAGGGCCGATCAGCGTCACGATCTCGCCGCGCGAGACGGAAAAATCGACGCCGCGAACCAGCCAGCGGCCGTTTCTGCGGACACCGACATTTGAAAGCGAAACGAGCGGCCTCGCCTCGGAATTTGCGGGTAATGGCATCATTTTTCCGAAAGTGCTGTTGCGCCCTGCTATCGCACACGTTATAGCATAACGCAATTGATGTAATAACATTACCTATGCAATTCAAGCGGAGCATGCACATGAAACTCGCGACCGGCCTTTCCCTGGCGCTACAAGGCCTCGCACTCCCGGCCCTCCTCCCCGCCCTCCTCATTGCCGGCACGGCCCACGGCGCCGACGCCCCCGTCGTCGTCACCTCGATCAAGCCGGTGCATTCGCTGGTCTCCGCCATCATGCAGGGCGTCGGCACGCCGGAGTTGATCGTCGATGGCGCCGCCTCCCCACACACCTATTCGATGAAGCCCTCCAACGCCAAGGCGCTGCAGGACGCCAAGGTGGTCTTCTGGGTCGGCCCGGGCATGGAAGCCTTTCTGGAAAAGCCGCTGGAAGCGCTCGGAGAGGATGCCAGCGTCGCCGAACTCGACAAGGCGCCGGGCCTGACCAAGTTAAAGTTCCGCGAAGGCGGCGCCTTCGAAGCGCACGACCATGGTGACCATGATGGCGACGCGCACGAAGCCGGCCACGACCATGCCAAGGAAGCGGCCGGTCATGATCACGATCACACCGCCGAGGCACATGACGACCACGACCATGACCACGGGCATGGCGCCTTCGACACCCATCTCTGGCTCGACCCCGAAAACGCCAAGGCCATGGCCGCCGAGATCACCACCACGCTGGTGGCCGCCGACCCCGCCAACGCCCTTGCCTACCAGGCCAATGCCGAGACGCTGAACGCCAAGCTCGACGCGCTCGACAAGGAAATCTCCGGCATCGTTTCACCAGTCAAGGACAAGCCCTTCATCGTCTTCCACGACGCCTACCAGTATTTCGAAAACCGGTACAAGGTGCGCGTCGCCGGCTCCATCACCGTCAGCCCGGAAACCATTCCCGGCGCCGAGCGGATCGCCGAGATCCACAAGAAGGTGGCGGACCTTGGCGCAACCTGCGTCTTCGCCGAGCCGCAGTTCCAGCCGCGTCTGGTCGATGTCGTGCTCGAGGGCACCAAGGCCAAGGCCGGAGTACTCGATCCCGAAGCAGCAACGCTCGATGCCGGCCCGGATCTCTATTTCAAGCTGATGCGCGGGATCGCCAATAATCTCAAGGACTGCCTGTCGCGCGAAAGCTGAGACCGGCCCCACCGCATGTCGAAAAGGCGGGCACACAGTCCGCCTTTTTCAGATCAATCAATGTAATATTGTAACATTAACTGGAGATCGCAATGAACAGGAAACTGCCGGTCACCGTCCTCTCCGGCTTCCTCGGCRCCGGCAAGACGACGCTTCTGAACCACATACTGGCCAACCGCGATGGCCTGCGCGTCGCCGTCATCGTCAACGACATGAGCGAGGTCAATATCGACGCAGCACTGGTGCGCGACGGCGGCGCCAACCTGTCGCGCACGGATGAGGCTTTGGTCGAGATGACCAACGGCTGCATCTGCTGCACGCTGCGCGACGACCTCTTGAAGGAAGTCCGCCAACTGGCGGAACAGAACCGCTTCGACTACCTGCTGATCGAATCCACGGGGATCGCCGAGCCCCTGCCCGTCGCTACCACTTTCGAGTTCCGCGACGAGGACGGCATGAGCCTGTCCGATGTCGCCGAGCTCGATACCATGGTCACGGTGGTCGACGCCGCCGGACTGCTCGCCGATTACGCCTCCACCGATTTCCTCGGCGATCGCGGCGAGACGGCCGGCAATGGCGACAATCGCACAGTGATCGACCTCCTGGTCGAGCAGATCGAGTTCGCAGACGTCGTGATCCTCAACAAGGTCGGCACCGCCACCAGAGAACAGCTGCAGGCCGCCCGCCAGATCGTCGTCGGCCTGAACCCGGATGCCCGGCTGATCGAGGCCGATTTCGGCAAGGTTCGGCCGCAGGAGGTCCTCGGCACCGGCCTCTTCGACATCGACAAGGCCGAGACCCACCCGCTCTGGTACAAGGAGATGCACGGCTTCAACGACCATGTGCCGGAAACCGAGGAATACGGCATCCGCTCCTTCGTGTATCGCGAGAAGCGCCCCTTCGATCCGGCGAAACTGCAGCGGTTCTTCGACACCGCCTGGCCGGGCGTCGTGCGCGCCAAGGGCTTCTTCTGGCTCGCGACCCGGCCGCATCATGTCGGCGAGGTCAGCCAGGCCGGCGCCATCCTGCGCACAAGCCGCATGGGTACATGGTGGTCGGCGGTGCCGAGGGAGCGCTGGCCGGAAGATCCGCGCTTCATGACCGCAATCGGTCCCTATCTACACCCCGTCTGGGGCGACCGCCGCCAGGAGATCGTCTTCATCGGCGCCGACCCGATGGACGAAGCCTGGATCCGCGAGCGTCTCGATGCATGTCTTGTCAGCGCCGAGGACTTCACGCCGGAGAAATGGCGCGACATGCCCGATCCCTTCGCCCGCTGGGGAGAACAGGCCGCATGAAGGCGCAAGCGATCAGGAGATATCAATGCGTCTGCGAGGAATGCGACCCGCTGCCGCCCATCGAAGGGCTGGCAGCGCCGCCCGATGCCGAAGAGCGTAAGCCCAGCACCGGCGTTCTCGGCAAACTGGCGGCGCGGCTGAGGCTCAATACGCCCGAAAGACAGACATGAAAAAGGGCGGCCGAAGCCGCCCTTTCCGCACAAATCACATCGGCCGATCAGCGGCCGGTAATGATGTTGGAGATCACATTGCTGGCAATGTTGATCATCAGGTAGTCGTTGTTGACCTGCACCCAGCGATAGCCGCGCGGCGGAGGCGCCAGGCGGTAGCGACGATAATCGCGCACTTCGCGCATGTTGCGGCGCTCGGCAGGGCTCATGCGATGTCCGCGGCTCCACTTGTACTTTGTGACATGCACTTCACGCTCGACGTGAACGGGGCGGCGATGATGTTCTTGGGCGCTTGCTTCGGTTGCAGCAACCAGCGGCGCGGCCAGGAAAGAAGCGGAGAGAAGAACGGCAAACATCTTTTTCATCGGGGTTTCCTCGTGTTGAACACGCCCCATACCTAGCCCCGAAATGATGAACCGAATCTGAAAGTTTGATTAAATTTGAGTAATGAAAACACATATTTAAAAGCATATATTAAATTAGAAAGATCGACATCACCCAGCAAAAGAGCGATGTCGCTCCCTCTCACAGCTCGTCGTAATTGAACCAGTCGAAATCGGCCACCTTCACCCGACCCGACGTATCGAAGGCAAAGACGCCGGCGAATGCGCCGGTAAACGAGCCATGCTCACCGCGCCCGCCTTCGTCTGAAACCACGCCGGCGTCGAGCACCGGCCCGATCGCCCGCCAAGCGCCCATGCCCTCGGTCTGCCAGAAGAACTGCAGGTCGTTGTCGCGGATCTCCATCGAAAGCTGAACGCGACCGCTGGCCGGAAGCGCCTCGCCGCTGCCGACGGGAAAGCTCAGCCGGCCGTTCGGATAATCGCCGTTGCACGACAGGATGGTGACACAACGCCCGAGCTTTTCGTGCAGCGTCACCACCACCGCGTGGAACTTGTGGCGGTTGTAGTAGTGCGTCAGCCCGGCCACCTGCTGGTAGGTATCCGGATCGAACTCGACGACCGTCTCGGCCCGGAAACTGTGATGCTCCTGCCGCCGCGCCACCAGCGCCTGCTCGAACCATGAGCCGATACTCTCGCGGGCAATCAGCCTGAGGTGACCGGGCCGCTCCGTGAGATTGAAGATCCGTTCCGGCTTCGGCGTACGCAGCCATTGGAAATCGGCGGGCAGCGTGCCGCCATCGAAGCCGTATTCGCTGCGCATGGGCTTCTCGGCCTGCACGGCACCATCAAGTCCCGGCACGGTGACGTCGGGCACCGTGGTGCCATTTTCGAGATAGAGCCAGCCGTCGTCCTTCCAGACGCATTTCTGCAGGCTGGTTTCGCGGCCGAGCGTGCAACGCCGCTTCGGCGGCATAGGCCGGCCGCAGAGGTGCGTATGATAGACCTGGCCGTCGGGTGTCTCGACATACTGCCCATGCCCTGCCCGCTGCAAAATGGCTTCCGGGTGGTCCTTCGAGGTGATGAGGTGCTTGTTCGGGTGCATCTCATAGGGGCCGGCGATGTCGCGCGACCGCGCCATCGTCACCGCATGGTCGTAGCCCGTCCCGCCCTCGGCGGTGGTCAGATAATAATAGCCGTTGCGCTTGAAGAGATGCGGCCCCTCGACCAGCCCGAGCGAGCTGCCCGCGAAGATGTTGCGGATCGGGCCCTTCAGCGATTTCGTCTCCGCATCCCACTCCTGCAGCAGGATACCGTCGAAAGCCGGCGATTTCGGCGCACCACCGAAACTCTCGGTGCGGTGGTTCCACTGCATGTTGAGGAACCACTTGCGACCGTCATCGTCATGAAACAGCGACGGGTCGAAGCCCGACGAGTTCACATAGATGGGCTCTGACCATTCGCCCTCTATCGTTGGCGAGGTCACGATGTAATTATGCGCATCCTTGAAGTTGCCGTCGAAGCGCTTGACGTCTGTATAGACAAGCCAGAACAGCCCGTCGGCATAGGAGAGACAGGGCGCCCAGACGCCGCAGCTATCGGGATTGCCGCGCATGTCGAGCTGCGACGCCCGCTCCAGCGGCCGCCGCACCAGCGTCCAGTTCACCAGATCGCGCGAGTGATGGATCTGCACACCAGGATACCACTCGAAGGTCGAGGTCGCGATGTAGTAATCCTCGCCGACACGGCAGATCGACGGGTCCGGATTGAAGCCCGGCAGGATTGGATTGCGGATCATCAGGGCCACCTCCTCCGAATGGCGATTTTGGTCTGCTGTGAGCTGCCAGGAAGGCCACCTCTCAGGCCCTCATCCCTGTGCTCGTCACAGGGATCCAGCCACCGCGCGTCGGCGCGGTGAAGGGACTCTTTCCAGCCCAAGGACTTGGGCTGGCTGGATTCCTGTGACAAGCACAGGAATGAGGGAGCAAATAAAGTTCCCTCCCTCATTGCATCAGCTTATTCGCGTTCCGCGGACTTCGCCCAGAGATTGATATCCGCCTCGCGGGCGTAACCATCGATCTCCTTGAGCTCCTCGGCAGTGAACTGCAGATTGTCGAGCGCCTTGACGCAGTCGACGATCTGCGACGAGCGGCTGGCGCCGATCAGCGCCGACGTCACGCGGTCGCCGCGCAGCACCCAGGCGATTGCCATCTGCGCCAGCGTCTGGCCGCGGCGTTCCGCGATCTCGTTGAGCTTGCGGATGTTGTCGATGATCTGAGGACGGATGAAGTCCTTCTTGAGGAAGTGGTTCTGCGCAGCGCGGCTATCCTGAGGAATGCCGCCGAGATACTTCGTCGTCAGCATGCCCTGCGCCAGCGGCGAGAACACGATCGAGCCCATGCCGACCTCGTCGAGCGTATCGAGCAGCTTGTCGTCTTCGACCCAGCGGTTGAGCATGGAATAGCTCGGCTGGTGGATCAGGCACGGTGTACCGAGATCCTTGAGGATGGCGGCGGCTTCGCGGGTGCGCTGCGCGTTGTAGGACGAGATGCCGACATAGAGCGCGCGGCCGGACCGCACGATATGGTCCAGCGCGCCACAGGTCTCTTCCAGCGGCGTATCCGGATCGAAACGGTGCGAGTAGAAGATATCGACATAGTCGAGACCCATGCGCTTCAGGCTCTGGTCGCATGAGGCGATCATGTACTTGCGGCTGCCCCACTCGCCGTAAGGACCCGGCCACATGTCGTAGCCGGCCTTGGACGAAATGATCAGCTCGTCGCGCAGGCCGGCAAATTCGGTGCGCATGATCTCGCCGAAGGCTGTCTCGGCGCTGCCCGGAGGCGGGCCGTAATTGTTGGCGAGGTCGAAATGGGTGATGCCGACATCGAAGGCCGTGCGGCACATGTCGATCTTGCGGTCATGCGGCGTGTCGCCGCCGAAATTGTGCCAGAGGCCGAGCGAAACGGCCGGCAGCTTCAGGCCGGAACGGCCCGTGCGGTTATACTTCATCTTCGAATAGCGGTCGGAAGCCGGTTGCCAGCTCATATGTCCTCATCCCTCGTATATACAAACGGCGCGGGTTCGTCGCCCGCGCCGGACCATAGACCTTTAGGCACGTACTTCAAGAGCGCCTGCCCCTTCAGAACTGCCAATCACTTCAGAAGTGCCTGCGCCTCTTCGATGCCGAGTGCGGCCGGCTGCGTGCAGGTCGTCGTCAGCTCGATGAAGCGGCCTTCCTCGCCCGACTTCAGGATCGAGGTCATGACGTCGACGCCATGCAGCGTGCGATCGAGCGAGCAACGCGCATCGCGCCCCTCGATGATCGCCATCGCCATGTCGGCGAGACCGGCCGTACGATAGTTGGCGCGCGGTCCCTGCGGGCTCTCCTGGTTGGAGATGCCGAAGGGGTGCTCCCAGCCATCGAGCGGCTTGATGTCCTTGTCGCGACCGCTCGCCTCGACCACCCCACCGAAGAAGTTCGGATCCGGCACGTAGAGCGAACCGTCGGTGCCGTAGAGCTCCATGTTGGCATGGCGGTGGGACCAGACGTCCCAGCTCGCGGTCAGCGTCACGGTCGCGCCGTTGACGAATTCCAGGATCGCCTGGATCGTCGTCGGCGTCTTCACCGGGATCGTCTCGCCGTTGCGCGGCTCGCTGGTGATCGTGCGGGTCGGCGACGCCATGGAGGTCATCGCGCCAACACGCTTCACCGGACCGATCAGGTTGATCAGGTTGGCGATGTAGTAAGGGCCGAGATCGAGGATCGGGCCGCCGCCGGGCAGGAAGAAGAAATCCGGGTTCGGATGCCACATCTCCATGCCGGGGCTCATGACATAGCACGCGCCCGAGGTGACGCGACCGATGCCGCCCTCGTCGATATACTTGCGGGCGAGCTGATGCGCGCCGCCGAGGAAGGTGTCGGGCGCGCAACCGACGGAGAGGTTCTTCTCCTTGGCGATGCGGCGCAGCTCCTCACCCTGCTCAAGGGTGAGAACCAGCGGCTTTTCCGAATAGACGTGCTTGCCGGAGAGCAGAATCGCCTTCGACACGGGAAAGTGTGCGTCCGGGATCGTCAGGTTGACGACGACGTCGACCTCGTCATTGGTGAGCAGGTCCTCGATCGTCTGCGCCTTGACGCCATATTCGGCGGCGCGGGCTTCGGCGGCCTGCATGTTGAGGTCGGCGCAAGCGACGACCTTGAGGCCCTTGAACAGCGGGGCCAGCGAAAAATAGGTGGTGGAGATGTTGCCGCATCCGATGATGCCGACGCCAAGTTCCTTGGTCATGATGGTCCTCAGTAGGTCTTGAAGGATGCGATCGAGCGGGTGATCAGGCGATCGATATCAGCAGGATTGTCATGCTCGACGACGTAGTGCTTGGTCTTGGTGCCCTTCAGCGCCGCGACGAGCTTCGACCAATCAAGCGTGCCGTGACCGACATCGGCCCAGCCGTCTTCGTTCTTGTTCTCGCCAGCCGGCGCAATGTCCTTGACGTGCGCCGAGGTGATGCGCGAGCCCAGCTTCTCGATCCATGCGAAGGGATCAGCACCGCCGCGAACGACCCAGGCGATATCCGCTTCCCAGGAAATATCAGGCGCGCCCTCGAAGATGCGCTCGATCGGCAGCGAGCCGTCGGCGAGCTTCACGAATTCGAAGTCGTGGTTGTGCCAGCCGAACTCGTAGCCTGCGTCCTTGTAGGGCTTGCTCATTTCCTGCAGGCGCTTGCCGAAGGCCAGCCAACCGGCACCGTCGGTCGGACGCTCATCGGCCGCCAGATGCGGTGCATAGATGGAATCCATGCCGAGGATCTTGGCAATGTTCAGCGACTTCTGCACTTCGCCGTCGAGGAAATCGGGGCTGAAATGGCCGCTCGCCATCGTGAGGCCGTTCTTGTCGAGTTCGGCGCGCAGGCCCTTGAGGCCGAAATCGTCGAGATCGGCGTAAATGCCGCCGAAGCCTTCGACTTCCTGATAGCCGGCCTTGCCAAGCTTTTCGAAGATCGCCGAATAAGGCTGGAAGTTGCGGGCGCTATAAAGCTGGAAACTCAGTTTCGTCATAATATCCTCCTCGGGCCTCGTGCCCATTCATTTAATCAGGATCAATCCACGGACTGACAGGATTGCAGGTCGTAGAAACGGAAGTCCGGCAGGGCACCGCCCTCAAGCGGCGTGGCCGGGGTGAAGGTGATGCGGCGCGTCTCGCCCGCCGCCAGATCGAAGGCATTGTCGGAATACTTGCCGTCGGTCTCGGTCTCGATCATCACGAAGAGCGCAAGTCCCTTCGCAGTGACATTGAGGCAGACGGAGCCGTCCTCCTCGACATATTCGTGCGTGACCATCAGGCCCGCGGGCTCGAGCTCCAAAGCCTTGTAGGTGCCGTGCACGTAATGCCCCTCGCCGCCCATGCCGTTCGATGCCGTGAAGCGCCAGGCAAGTAGCGTGCCCGCGGGGATCTCGGAGACGTCGATGCTGGCAGCCGTTACCGCAGCGTCGGGCGTGCAGACCGCCTGCACATCCTTCAGGTGCCTGCGCTCCCCCTTAATGTCGATGACTGAGATCGACAGGTCGACGCTGACGTCATCGAGCGTGTCATTGACCAGCGAGAAGCGGATCTGCTTGCCGTCGTCGGATGGGATGGCGGCGACCGCCACAGGCTGGAAGAAGCGCTTGACCAGATAGTGCATCGCCTTCCAGCGACCGCCGTAATCAAGGCTCGACCACGAGGCCACCGGCCAGGTGTCGTTGAGCTGCCAGTAGATCGTCCCCATGCAATGCGGCTTCAGCGACCGCCAGTATTCCACCGCCGTCTTGATCGCGAGACCCTGCTGGATCTGGCTGAGATAGACGAAATTCGGGAAATCCTTCGGGAAGCGGAAATAGCGGAACATCGTGCCGGCAATGCGCTCGTTGCCTCCGGCGTTCTTCTGGTGCAGCTCCATGACCGGCGACGCGACGTTCATGTCCTTGGCCTCGGCATAGGTCTTGATGACGGGCAGCGAGGTGTAGGACTGGAAGCCGAATTCCGAGCAGAAGCGCGGGCGAACGGAACGGTAATTGTCGAACGACTTGTTCTCGTGCCAGACCGACCAATAGTGCATGTCGCCGGAGCCATCGGCATGCCAGGCATCGCCGAAATCGAGATAGCCCGAGGCCGGGCTCGACGGCCACCAGATCGCATCCGGCGCAGCCTTCTTCATCGCCTGTTCGATCACCCGGTTGAGGCGGTCGTAGGAGACGAGATAGCGGTCGCGGTCCTTGCGCGATTCCTCGAACCAGGTGAGCGCGCCCACCAGTTCGTTGTCGCCGCACCAGAGCGCGATCGACGGATGCGAGTTCAGGCGGCGAACCTGGTAATCGACCTCGAGCGCGACATTGTCGAGGAAGTCCTCGGTCGAGGGATAGAGGTTGCAGGCGAACATGAAGTCCTGCCAGACCATGAGGCCGAGCCGGTCACAGAGATCGTAGAAATGATTATGCTCGTAGAACCCGCCGCCCCAGACGCGGATCATGTTCATGTTGGCCGACTTGGCCGATTGCAGCAGATCCTCGGTCTTCTCGGGCGACGACAGCGAAAACAGCGCGTCGGCGGGAATCCAGTTGGCGCCACGGCAGAAGATCTCGCGACCATTGACCTTCAGCGCGAAACGGGCGCCGGCAGCATCAGGCGTGGTGATGAGCTCGACGGTGCGCAGACCGATCTGCTTGGTAACGGCATCGGAAGGCAGGTCGACGGTCAGCGCATAAAGCGCCTGCTCGCCGCTTCCCGCAGGCCACCAGAGGCGCGGCTTGTCGATCTCAAACACATGATTGACGACAGTCTCGCCGGCGCCGACGCCGACATCGAGCCGCACCCGCTCGCCATCGAGCGAGAAATGCACCGGCACGATGCCTGGGTTCTTGGAGAACAGCGTCGCAGTGACCTTCAGATCAACGGAGCCGTCGAGATTATGCACCTGCTGCGTCGTCACATGCTCGATGCGCGCGGTGTCGAGACGGCGCAGCGCGATCGTGCCGTAAAGCCCGAGCGGCGCGATCGCGATGTTCCAGTCCCAGCCGAAATGGCACTGCGGCTTGCGCAGCATGTTGCCGTTGGGGATCGGCGAGTTACCGGTCGAATAGGGAATATAGAAGGGCTGCTTGCCCTGGCGATCGGCACCCGCCGCGATGCTCGAATGCAGCACGATGCGGATGGTGTTCTCGCCGGACTTCAGATGGCTGCTGACATCCGGGCGATAGCGGCGGAAGCTGTTGTCGGCGACGAGCGCCGGCGAGCCGTTGATGAAGACGGCCGCCACCGTGTCGAGATAGTCGATATCGAGATACCAGTCGCCATCCGGCTCCGACACCGTGAAGCTGCGCTCGATCGACCAGTCGCGATGCGCCACCCACTGCACGACCTCTTCGTTACGGCCGAAATAGGGGTCGGGGATAAGCTTGGCGGCATGGAGCGCCGAATGTACGTCGCCGGGAAGCGTGACCGGCGCGGTGATTTCACCATCCGTGGAGGTGAGCTTCCACGAACCTGAGAGGTCGAGGTTGAACCCGTTGGTGGGCAAGGATGTCATAGCACTGTCCGATCAGGCCGCTCTTGGGAGAACCCGTCACCGGGCTGCGACCGAATGTGGTATTGGAAGAACGGGCGGAACCGCTTGGGACGGCCCCGCCCGCAGCGTAGTCGTCTAAAGGCGCAGTTCCGTCTCGGCGTCGAAGATCGACGCCAGCGACATGTCGAAGCCGAGCTTGACCTGTGAACCCGGGCTGAAGCGGCGGGCACCGTTGATACGCACCGACATCGTGTGTCCGGCATGCTTCAGCCAGAGCAGGTTGTCGGCGCCCATCGGCTCCTCGATATCGACGGTCGCGTCATGAACCTCCGCGCCGAGGTTCTCGTTGACCTTGATATGCTCCGGCCGCACGCCGAGCGTCACCTTCCGGCCCGCCTGCAGCGGCCCGCTCGCCTCATAGACATCGACGTTGAAATCGACTCCATTGGCGGTGAACACGGTGGCGTCGCCCCGCTTGGCGATCTCGCCGCGCAGGAAGTTCATCGACGGAGAACCGATGAAGCCCGCCACGAACAGGCTGCGCGGCTTGTTGTAGATCGTCGTCGGATCGGCAAGCTGCTGGATCTCGCCGTTCTTCATGATCGCGATGCGGTCTGCGAGCGTCAGCGCCTCGATCTGGTCGTGGGTGACGTAGATCATCGTGTTCTTCAGCGACTGGTGCAGCCGCTTGATCTCGACGCGCAGCTCCGAACGCAGCTTGGCGTCGAGGTTGGAGAGCGGCTCGTCGAACAGGAACACGTCGACATCGCGCACCAGCGCACGGCCGATCGCCACGCGCTGGCGCTGGCCGCCCGAAAGCTCCGCCGGCTTGCGCTTCAGGAGCGGCTGGATCTGCAGGATCTCCGAAGCGCGTGCCACGCGCTTGTCGATATCGGATTGCGGGATCTTGGCGACCTGCAGGCCGAAGGAGAGATTCTTCTCAACCGTCATCTGCGGATAGAGCGCGTAGGACTGGAACACCATGCCGATGCCGCGGTCCTTGGGCTCTTCCCAGGTAACGTTGCGGCCCTTGATGTGGATCTGTCCCTCGCTGATATCCAGCAGGCCGGCGATGCAGTTGAGCAAGGTCGACTTGCCGCAGCCGGACGAGCCGAGCAGCACCAGGAACTCGCCGTCATTGATCTCGAGGTTCAGATCCTTGAGCACGCTGACGGCGCCGAAGTTCAGCGAAAGGTCTTTGATGGAAACGCTTGAATTCATGGATCAGCCTTTCACTGCGCCGGCGGCGATACCGCGGACGAACAGACGTCCGGACACGAAATACACGATGAGCGGCACCAGACCCGTAAGGATGGTTGCGGCCATGTTGACGTTGTATTCCTTCACGCCCTGGACGGAATTGACGATGTTGTTGAGCTGCACGGTCATCGGATAGTATTCCGGCCGGGTGAAGACGACGCCGAACAGGAAGTCGTTCCATATGCCGGTGACCTGCAGGATCATGGCGACGACGAAGATCGGCAGCGACATCGGCACCATGATCTTCAGGAAGATCTGCCAGAAACCGGCGCCATCGACGCGGGCGGCCTTGAAAAGCTCCTGCGGCAGCGATGCGAAATAGTTGCGGAAGAGCAAAGTCAGGATCGGCATGCCGAAGATCGAATGCACGATGATCAGGCCCGTCAGCGTCCCGTAGATCCCCATTTCACGCAACACGATGACGATCGGATAGATCATCACCTGGTAGGGAATGAACGCGCCGATGACGAGGATCGAGAAGAACAGTTCCGATCCCTTGAAGCGCCAGTTGGCGAGCGCATAGCCGTTGACCGAGGCAATCGCGATCGAGACGATCACGGATGGCACGGTGATCCGCACCGAGTTCCAGAAACCGCGCGAGAGACCGTCGCAGTTGAGGCCCGTGCAGGCCGTGGCCCAGGCCTTCACCCACGGCTCGAAGGTGATTTCCATCGGCGGCGAGAAGATGTTGCCCATGCGAATTTCGGGCATCCCCTTCAGCGACGTGACGATCATCACGTAGAGCGGCAGCAGGTAGTAGGCGGCGGCGACGAACAGCGTGCCGTAGAGCATGATGTTGCGCGGCGAGAGCACCCGCTTCGGCTTCTTGCCGTTCGGTCCGTCGAAGGACTTGACCGGTGCCAGTGCGACCTCGGCCGTCTTGAGAGCGATGGTATCAGGCACGTTTACGCCCTCCCCCGAATTCCAGATAAGCCCATGGAATGATGATGATCGCAACCGTGATCAGCATCATGGTCGAGGCGGCGAAGCCCTGCCCCAGGTTCTGCGCCTGGAACATGTAGTCGTAGACATACTTGGCCGGCACTTCCGACGAGATGCCGGGTCCACCCGACGTCTGCGCCACCACGAGGTCGTAGACCTTGACGATGCCCGACGCGATGATGACGAGCGTGGTGATGAAGACGGGGCGCATCATCGGGATGACGATGAAGAGATAGGTCTTCCACATCGGAATGCCGTCGACGCGCGAGGCCTTCCAGATGTCCTCGTCGATCCCGCGCAGGCCGGCGAGCATCAGGCACATCACAAGGCCCGTTCCCTGCCAGAGTGCCGCGATCAGCACGCCGTAGATGACAATGCTCGGCGTATAGAGCGGATCGAAGGTGAAGCTCGTCCAGCCAAGCGAACGCACCACCGACTGCACGCCGAATTCGGGATTGAGCACCCACTGCCAGACAAGGCCGGTGACGATGAAGGACAGCGCGAAGGGGTAGAGGAAGATCGTCCGGAACGCATTCTCGAACCGGATCTTCTGATCCATCAGGGCAGCCAGCGTAAAGCCGATCACCAGGCTGAAGATCAGGGAAAAGATGCCGTAAAGGGCGAGGTTCTCGATGGACACGATCCATCGCGGTGCGGCCCAGAGCCGCTTGTATTGGTCGAAACCAACGAAACTCATCCTTGGCAGGAGCTTCGAGTTGGTGAAGGAATAGAACACCGTCCAGACCGTTCCGCCGAGAAAGATGACCACGGCGGTAAGGATCATCGGGATGGATGCAATTTTGGAATTCAGATTGCGCAGCAACTGATTTGGCCGGCCGGCTTTCGCTGGACCCGTCATTGTGTTTCCTCCTGACACGCACTTGCTTTTTTGACCGAGAGCAGCGGCCTATGCCGGACACCGCTCCCGTCTCTTGCCCCGGATGGTTCCGGCCGCATCCTCCGCAGCCGGAAATCACCGGGAAAGCACTGCCACGAGCCCGCCGCCACTGGCGGTTAGGGCAAATCCGGCTCCCCGTTCCTGGGCGGAAAGCCGAATCGCGGCAGTACGAGCAGACGATCAGTCGGCGGAGCCGATGATTTCGGCAAAGCGCTTCTGTGCGTCTTCAGGCGTCATCGAGGCATTGGCGAAGAACTCCGAGAAGAGGTCTTCCTTCTGCTTCTGGCTGTCGGCCGAAAGCAGCTGGTCGGTGCCTTCGACGATGTTGCCCTTCTTCAGAATCTCGAGACCCTTCTTCATGCAGTCGTTGGCAGCCTCGAGATCGACGTCACCGCGAACCGGCAGCGAGCCTTTCTTGAGGTTGAAGGCGACCTGGGTCTTCGGATCGAGCAGCGTCTTGGCGAGAACATCCTGCGCCTTCGACTTTGCTTCGTCCTTGAGCAGCGGGAAGTAGAAGGCATCACCACCGGTGGAGATGATTTCGTTCACGCCGAGGCCCGGAAGGCAGGTGTAATCGGTACCGGCCTTCTGGCCGGCGAGAGCGAATTCGCCCTGCGCCCAGTCGCCCATGATCTGGCCGCCGGCCTTGCCGGTGATGACCAGATTGGTTGCCTGGTTCCAATCCTGGACGTTGCTGCCCTTGGACATCTTGCGGGCGTCGTCAGCGGCCTTGAAGACCTTGGCGATCTCGGGACCGGCAGCCACGTCAGCGTCCTTGTCCTTGAACACCTTGTTGAACGTGTCCTTGCCGGCGATCGCCACCATCAGCGTGTCGAAAGCGCCTGCAGCCTGCCACGGCTGACCGCCGACGGCGAGCGGCACGATACCGGCCTTTTCGAGGGCCGGAGCGGCAGCGACGAATTCATCCCAGTTCTTCGGCACTTCGACGCCAGCCTTCTTGAAGGCGGCGTTCGAGAGCCACAGCCACTGCCAGGAGTGGATGTTGACGGGCGCGCAATAGATCTTGCCGTCGATCGTGCAGCTGTCGAGCAGGCTTGCCGGACGGATGATGTCCTTCCAGTGCTCGGCGGTCGCGACATCGGTCAGGTCACGCATCAGGCCGGCCTGAACGAGCTCCTCCGCCTGACGGCCATGGTTGAACTGCGTGGCGCCCATCGGATCGCCGCCGGTGATGCGGCTGACCATGATCGGACGCGCCGTGCCGCCGGATCCGGCGATGGCACCATCAACCCACTTGTTGCCGGTCGCGTCGAATGCCTTGGCGAGTTCGGCCACGGCAGCGGCTTCGCCGCCCGAGGTCCACCAGTGCGTGACTTCGAGATCGGTAGCGTGTGCCGCACCAAGCGGCAAGGCGACGGATGCGCACAGCGCTGCCGCCATCAAACGAATATTCATGAGTTCTCCTCCCTCACTGAAACGTTGCCGGAAAAACTTAGTTCAATCGATATTGCCGTGCAACAGCCACCCCTTAAAATTTTCTTTCAGCCCATGCTTTGCTACCTTTGCCTGCTGAAACAACGCCATTCCCGCAAGCCTTTGCAAAGGCGTGGCGCCCGCATGTGCAAGTGCACATTGCTTTTATATGTCTGTTTTTGTGTGTTTTATTCAACTGGTATCATGACGTAATTTCTCACTATCGTTCGCAAGTGCAAAAAATTCGCATAAAAACCACAGATTCAACCATTGAGCGTATACGCGCAAAAACCATCGCAAAAATCGCTCGACAATTTCACTGTAACGTTACAGATTTTAAGGCCCGTGGGAGGGAACGGCATTTGTGTATTCGGGCTTACAGTGCTGCGAAAAGCATCTATAAGCGAACCAAATCGCGTAGGACGGCCTAGAGGGATGAAAAACAAAGCGAATTTCGGGACGACGGTGACCGAGGCTTCTCGGGAGAGACCGACACTGAAGACGATTGCCTTCATGACCGGCCTCGGTATCACCACGGTTTCTCGCGCATTGAAGGATGCACCCGACATCGGCGCGGAGACCAAGGAACGCGTGCGGATGGTGGCAAGCCAGCTCGGCTATCAGCCGAACCGCGCCGGCGTGCGCCTCAGAACCGGTAAGACCAACGTCATCGCGCTCGTTCTGAGCATCGACGAAGAGATTATGGGTTTCTCGAGCCAGCTGGTCTTCGGCATCTCCGAGGTCCTGACCGGCACCCCCTATCACATCGTCGTCACGCCGCATTCGCACAGCAAGGATCCGATGCTGCCGGTCCGCTACATCCTGGAGACAGGCTCGGCCGACGGCGTCATCATCTCCCGCATCGAGCCCGACGATCCCCGTGTGCGCCTGCTCAGCGAGCGCAACATGCCATTCGCCACGCATGGACGAACCGATGCCGGGCTGATGCACCCGTTCCACGACTTCGATAACGAAGCCTTCGCCCACCAGGCAGTCGAAAAGCTGGTCGCGCGCGGCCGCAAGCGCATCGCCCTCCTCCAGCCCCCTAGCAAGCTCACCTATTACACGCACACGCGTATCGGCTTCCAGACCGGCCTGCATGACTACGGCGCCGAGGAAGTGCCGCTGCGTGTCACCATCGACACGCCGCTGGACGATATCCGCAACGCCGTCGAGACCATGATGCGCTCCAGCAACGCACCTGACGGCATCGTCTGTCTCGCCGGCAGCGCCGCCATCGCCGTCAACGCCGGCATCGAAGCCGCCGGCAAGCGCCTCGGCTACGATGTCGACATGGCCTCGAAGGAATCGGCGCCGATCCTCAACTGGATCCGCCCGGAGATCATCACCGCCTATGAAGACGTCCGCCACGCCGGCCGCGAAATGGCCAAGGCCGTCATCGCCCGCATCGACGGCGTCGAGCCGGAACTGCTGCAGAGCGTCAGTCAGCCGGTGTGGAAGGCCTGAGCGATGATGAGTTGGGCTGCCAAAGAAGGCGGTCGAGCCACCTCCTCACAATCGAGTATTTCGTCGCAAACACCATATCTCCTGTAGGCTCCTCAAACAATGTAAGCAGCGGAAGATCAAAAGATGCTCATTATTTTTGGCGGCTTGCCGGGTTCTGGAAAGACGACGATTGCCCGTCACCTAGCGCAAGAGATTAGTGGCGTCTACGTCCGCGTCGATACAATCGAGCAAAGTATCCGTGAATATCATGGCGTCGATTTCGAGGTCGGTCCCGCCGGTTATGTGGCAGCTTATAGAGTTGCCGAAGACAATCTGGCGCTAGGTCATACGGTCATCGCGGATTCCGTAAATGGCCTGCGTGTCACCAGAGACGCATGGCTTCTCGTTGCACGGCGCGCTTGCGTCTCAGCCGTGGAAATCGAAGTCGTATGCTCAGACCAAACTGAACATCGTCGCCGGGTGGAGACCAGAGTTACAGATGTCGCGGGACTGATAAAACCGAGTTGGAAGGCTATTATCGAGCGACACTACGAGGACTGGGGGCAAACCCCTATCGCTGTAGACACAGCAACGATGAACGCGAATGAGATCGTTGCTGATTTGATATCGAAACTCAAGCTAGCGTAAAGTGATAACGCTGCGACTGTATGGCGCATTGATGCAACTTCAATGCGGAAGCTCTTACCCAAGACGCAAAAAAGCCCGATCGAAACCGGGCCTTTCGTTATCCAATCGAGCCTTAGAAGGTCGCCGCACCGCTGCCCCATGGGCCGTGGTGGAAGTCCTTGCCGTCGAGGCGATCGAAGCCGTGGGCGCCGAAGAAGTCGCGCTGTGCCTGGATCAGGTTGGCGGTGCCGCGGCCCTGGCGGTAGGCGTCGAAGTAGGTGAGCGCCGAGGTGAGCGCCGGAACCGGCAGGCCGGCCTGAAGCGCTGCGCCGACAACGCGGCGAAGCGCCGGCAGCGATTCCTTGACCATGTCCGCGAAGGCCGGCGTCACGATCAGGTTGGCAACGTCAGGCGCCTTGGTGAAGGCCGAGGTGATCTCGTCGAGGAACTGCGAGCGGATGATGCAGCCGTCACGCCAGATCTTGGCAATGGTTGGCATCGGCAGCGACCACTTGAACTCGCGCGAGGCTTCCGCCATCACAGCGAAGCCCTGAGCGTAGGCGCCGATCTTGGCGGCGAACAGAGCCAGTTCCAGATCCTTGACGAGCTCGGGACCGTAGGCGACTTGGAAGTTGTATTCCGGCTTGCCGAAGATCTTCTCGGCGGCTTCGCGCTCGGTCTTCATCGACGACAGGCTGCGGGCAGCAACGGCCGCTTCGATCGCCGTTGCCGGAATGCCCATGTTCTGCGCTTCGATCGCCGACCACTTGCCGGTGCCCTTCTGGCCGGCCTTGTCGAGGATCATGTCGACCATCGCACCGCCGGAGATCGGGTCGGTGGCTGCCAGAACCTTCTCGGAGATCTCGATCAGGTAGGAGTTCAGGCGGCCCTTGTTCCAGTCGCCGAAGATGCCGGAGATGTCCTTGGCGCTCTTGCCGAGACCGTCGCGCAGGATGCCGTAGATTTCGGCGATCATCTGCATGTCGGCATATTCGATGCCGTTGTGGATCGTCTTGACGAAGTGACCGGCGCCGTCATTGCCGAGCCAGGCAACGCACGGGTCGCCCTTGTACTTGGCGGCGATCGAGGTCAACACCGGCTCGACGCGCTTCCACGAGTCTTCCGTGCCGCCGACCATGATCGACGGGCCGTGACGCGCACCTTCCTCGCCACCCGAAACACCCATGCCGATGAAGGTCAGGTCGGTGTCCTTGAGGCGGTCGAAGCGGGCGATCGTGTCGCGGAAGTTGGCGTTGCCGGCATCGATCATGATGTCGCCCTTGGAGAGATGCGGACGCAGCAGCTCCATCTGCTGATCAACAGGCTCGCCGGCCTTGATCATGATGATGATCGGGCGCGGCGGGCGGATCGCCTCGACGAATTCCTCGATCGTCTTGCACGGAATGATCTGCTTCTTCAGATCGCCGGCGCTCTCGTAGAACTCGTCCGTCTTGTCGGGCGTGCGGTTGAAGACCGCAATCTTGTTGCCCTTTTCAGCAATGTTCAGAGCGAGGTTGGAACCCATGACCGCAAGGCCGATCAGCCCGATTTCTGCCTTTTCCACGATATCTCTCCGGTTAGAGCATGTCGCGCAAAAGTGTGAAGCGGTTTTGCGATAACGACATGCGGTAAAACAAAGATCTAAAGCGCAACGAGTGAATCTGAAAGATCGCGAGGCGCTTTAGTCAAATTGGACGGGTGTTGTGGCACTCTCTGGCTCGTACGGCAAGTTCGATTCGCCTCGGATCGGTCTCGTATTGCGTCCGGCGCGAAGTGAACCATATTGCCAACGAGGCCCTGATGTCGGCGGTTTTGGCGTCGGCGGCATTCGAGCGGCAACGATGCGCGGTAGATATGCGACGTTAAGCCGCCCATGAAAATGAAGGAGGAGCAAGCGATGGCGACAATGCCGGCAAGAATCATTCACCGGTCCATCGAGCGGAACTTGCGCGACGTCTGGGCTTTTGCCGGCGCGCCTGAAAACATGCCGCTCTGGGCATCAGGCCTTGCATCCGGCCTGGAGAGAAGCGACGACGACTGGATCGCCAAGGGCGTCCTCGGCACCGTTCGCGTGAGCTTCGCGCCCCACAACGAATTCGGCGTTCTCGACCATACCGTCACGATCGCCAACGGCTTGCGGGTCTATAACGCGCTGAGGATCATCCCGAATGGCGACGGCTGCGAGGTGATGTTCACATTGCTGCGGCTGCCGGATATGACGGACGAGCAGTTCGAAGCCGACGCGGCGCATGTCGCGCGCGATCTGGAAGCGCTGAAGAAGCTGATGGAAATCTAGGAAGCACACCGATGACATCTACGAAAACCGAGCTTCGCATCGACTATGTCGAGTTCAACGTCGCCGACATCGAGCGCCCAAAGGCGTTCTACGGCAAGGCCTTCGGCTGGCGCTTCACCGACTACGGCCCCAACTATTGCGAGTTCGACGATGGGCGGCTGAAGGGCGGCTTCACCAATCTTGAGGCTCCCCGCCTAGGCGGCCCGCTCGTCATCCTCTACGCCGACGACCTGCCGGCGGCGCTCAAGTCAGTCGAAGACGCGGGCGGCACGATCGTCCGTCCGATTTTCGGCTTCCCAGGCGGCAACCGCTTTCACTTCGCCGATCCCGATGGATATGAACTGGCGGTGTGGACGAAGGCGTGATCAGGCGGCCAGATCGGCCGCCGACGATGACGCCCCTGCATCCTGCGAGACGATAAGCGCCCCGATGATATAGCCGGACGAATCGCGTAGCGGCGACATGCGGTACCGTGTTCTATGCACGGCGTTTTCCTCAGGTCGTTCATAGGTCTGATCGCATGTTCCACCCGCGAAACACGAGTCGAGCATTCCCTTGATGCAGTCCACGAAGCGCGCTTCGCCGAGAACCTCCTTGATATGCCGTCCCACCATCTCGAACGGTTTGCGCTTGGCGTAGGCGGCACTCGCGGCATTGGCGTAGAGGTAGCGGTAATCCTTGGTGACGACCGCAACCCGATCCGGCAAGGATTCGAGGATCGCCGAGTTCAGGAAGTTGCCGTTGTCGGTATTGGGCACATAGGCGGCAGGCGCGGATACGCGTTCCCGGTCCATGCGCTCCAGCGGCGGCATCTGCCAGCGCGGAACGGTCGAACCGAGATACTGCTCCATCATGTAGGCGAGCAGCTTCACATGCTCGCGCACGGATTCGCTGTCTTCGGCATACTGATCGATCAGGCAGCCGACAAACTGCATCTGCATGTGCGCGTAGAACAGATTGGTAGCGCGATAGCCGAGGATGGTTTCGATAAGCGCGTCGATCGAGCCGTCGAGGCTGCTTACGCGCGCATCATCACCAAGCCTTATGGCCTCGTCAATCTGCGAACACCGCAACGAGAATGCCTGAAAAAGCCCGAGCACGACACCTCCCATGCCGATTTCCGTGAGGGAATGGATTCGATCTAAAGGATTAAAACGGCGTATTTACCGTTCATAACCCTTCTTGTCAGAAATCGGTAACATGACGCCGTTTCATGTTCAATGACGAAGACACCTTGTTTTTCAATGACAAGATGTGAGAGGAGCGCCCGTCTACATGATCTGGCGCTTGATTTCCCACCGGTCGTGATACCAGAGCCACTGCTCGGGATACTCGCGAACCCAGCTTTCGACCTTGTCGTTCAAAAGCTGCGCCGTACCGGTCATATCGAGGTTGCCGTTCGCATCGCGCGGCAACTCGACCTTAGGCTCGATTTCCAGCCGATAGCGATTGCCGGGAAGGCGGATGCAGCGGGCCGGATAGACTTCACAGTTGAACTGGCGCACCAGCTTACCAAGCAACGGATTGGTCTTGACCGGCAGGCCGAAGAATTCCGTCTTCAGGCCACGGCCGAACTTCTGGTCGACAAGCACGCCGACCCCCTGCTCCGCTTCCAGCTGACGGGCGAGCGCAAAGGACGATCCGGCATGCGACGGAACGAGCTTGCCCATGCGGGCGCTGCGGAAATCGAACACCTTCTGCGCCACGTAAGGATTGTTCGGCGGCCGGAAGAGAACGCTGACATAGAGCCCGAAGGCGGCACCGGCCACCGGCAGCAGCTCGAAATTGCCGGTATGGCCGGTAAAGACGATGAACGGACGCGGATTTTCCAGGAGATCGAGGAAGATCGGGATACCCGATACCTCCACCCTGCCAGGCTCGCTCTTTTCGGGATCGAAATCGAACAGACGGTCGAGAAACACGTACTCCGCCGCAAGCCGGCCCATATTGGCCCAGCTGCCAAGCGCGATCTGGTTGATCTCCTCATCGCTCTTTTCGGGAAAGGCGTTGCGGAGATTGGCCAGAATCAGCTTGTGGCGCTTCATCTTCGGGCCGATCTTGCGCATCAGCCAGTCGATGAAGTTGATCGCCCCGTCGGCCGGGAAGATCTTCAGGAAGTTCAGGAAGCCGAACATCACCTGCGCGATCAGCCACTGGCGAAAATGGTCCAGTTTCAGGACGATCCGGGTGATGAACAGCTCCAAGGGATCAATCCATCTTCAGGATGATCTTGCCGAAGATCTGGCGCGATTCCATGCGCTCCAGCGCCCGGTCGATGTCGTCGAAACTGACTTCGGTGTCGATGACGGGGTGCACGAGGCCGCGGCCCATCTTCTGCATGGCGTCGGCCATGTTTTCAATGCGGCAGCCGAAGGAGCCGAGCAGCTTCAGCTGCTGCTGGAACAGCATCATCAGGTTCATGTCGGTGGAGACGCCCGATGTCGAGCCGCAGGTTACGAGACGTCCGCCGCGCTTGAGGCAGAGCATCGAACCAGCCCAGGTATCCTTGCCCACATGTTCGAAGACGACGTCGACGCCCTTCTTCTTGGTGAGCTTGCGCACCACGCCCTCGAAGCGATCCGTGCGGTAGTTGATGACGTGATCGGCGCCGAGCGCCTTGGCCTTCTCGATCTTGTCGTCGGAGCCAACGGTGGTGATGACGGTGCAGCCGATCTTCTTGGCAAGTTGGATTGCTGCCGTGCCGATGCCGGACCCGCCGGCATGGACGAGAATGGTTTCGCCCGGCTCCAGCTTGGCGTTGTCGAACAGCATGTGCTCGACGGTACCGAAGGTAACCGGTGCAACGGCAGCGCCAACGGCATCGACGCCGGGAGGTGCAGGCACCAGCAGGCGCGCCGGAAGGTTGACCTTCTCCTGCGCGAAACCGTCGAGATGGAAGCCGTGCACGCCCGAGACGTGTTCGCAAAGATTGTCGCGCCCTTCGCGGCACGGACGGCAGAGGCCGCAGGTGCGCGCGCCATAGACGGCGACCAGCTGGCCCGGAAGCACATTGGAGACGCCCGGCCCGATCGCCTCGACGACACCGGATGCCTCGGCGCCGATGACGAGCGGCATCTTGCGCTTGGCAAACGCCATGCCGCGCCAGCCCCAGACGTCGATATGGTTTAGCGCAACCGCCTTGACGCGCAGCGTCACTTCGCCGGCGCCGGGCGCATCGGGTTCAGGCAGATCGGTGATCTCAAGCTTGCGGTCGTCGATCAGTTGCAGAGCGCGCATAGTTTCAGTCTTCCTTATCGTAATTTCCCTCATTCCTGTGCTTGTCACAGGAATCCAGCCAGCCCAAGTCCTTGGGCTGGAAAGACTCCTTCGCGCCGCAGACGCGGCGCAGCTGGATCCCTGTGACTTCGCCCGGACGAGTCTGGGCACAGGGATGAGGGCCGCTTATTCAGATGGCAAGGGTCTCTAAGCCGGTTCCAGCGCCATGACAAGGCTGGCGTTCTGGCCGCCGAAGCCGAAGGAGTTGGAAAGCACGGCGTTGACCTGCGCGTCCCGCTTCACATTCGGCACCACGTCGAGAACGATCGCCGGATCAGGGTTGGTGTAGTTGATGGTCGGCGGCAGCGTGCCGGTGCGCATCGTCTGCAGCGAGAACACGGCTTCCACGGCACCAGCCGCCGTAAGCGTATGGCCGATCATCGACTTGTTCGACGACAGCGGGATGGAGGCCATGCGGTCGCCGAAGACAGCGAGCATAGACCCATATTCCATCTTGTCGTTCTCAGGCGTCGAGGTGCCGTGCGCGTTGATGTAGCCGATATCGCCTTCATCCATGCCGGCATCGGCAAGAGCCGCGCGGATCGTCGCGATCGCCGGGCCGCCATCCGGCGAAGACCGTGTGCGGTGGAAGCTGTCGGCCTTTTCGCCGGCGCCCTTCATGATGCCGAGAACCTTTGCGCCGCGCGCGATCGCCGACTCCAGCGATTCCAGCACCAGCGTCGCCGCACCTTCCGCGATGACGAAGCCGTCGCGGTCCTTGCTGAACGGCTTGGAGGCCTTGGTCGGATTGTCGTTCTGCGTCGACAGCGCCGAGAGCAGCGAGAAGCGGATCAGCGCCTCAGCACTCACCGAGCCGTCGGTCGCAACAGCAAGCGCGCGGTTCGTGCGGCCCTGGCGGATCGCCTCGATGCCGAGCTGGATCGCGGTCGCGCCCGAAGCACAGGCCGTCGACAGCGTCACCGGAAGACCGCGCGTACCGAAACGATCGGCCAGGCGCTCCGAAATGGCGCCGAACAGCGCCGCCTCATGGAAGGCCGGATCGGGACGCTGGCGCATGGCCGTCAGGAAACGGTCATAGGCATCGCCCGGCTGCGAGGGCGGCGGCGAACGATCGCCGAGTTCGAAGCGGGCAATCCACTCCGGCTCGATCGGCGGTGCTGCGAGAAACAGCGGTCCGTTGAAGTCGCCTGATATATCGGCATCGGCCAGTGCCTCGATCGTCGTCTCCCGCGCGAACGCGTAGGAGCGCTCGACGGCGTTCGGCGCCGGAACGTCGATGAAATCGACCGTGCCGGCGATGCGCGTCGAAAGACCGTCCGTCGGAAAGCGGTTGATATCGTGGATACCCGACTTGCCCGATATCAGCGCCGACCAGTTGTCCTTGAGGCCCTGCCCCAGCGAGGTCATGATGCCGACGCCGGTAACAGCCACGATCGGGCGGCCGAGATGATCCTTGTAAGCTTGATCCGTCATGTGCCTGCTCCTCACGCGTCCGCCGACAGAACGGCGACGCCTTCGCCACGCTGATGCCCGACCGTCGTGACGACCGCAGCCTTCGTGCCTGAACTCATGGATTTTTCATGGGCGCCGTCGAATGCCGGCACCTTGGCCTCGCCGTCGATGGCAAGGGCAGCCAGCGCCAGCCCGAGGGTGAAGTGCGCCTCCAGCCCATGGCCGGTCACGCCGCCGAAGCCACGGATGGCCGCGCCCGGCAGCTGATGCTCCAGAACCGCCTTCTCGCGCGACGCGAGCTCGGGCATGCCGGAGGAACCGGAAAAGATCGCCGTGCTCTCGGCAGGCAGGCCCCTGGCCGGCTCGAGCAGCCGCTCAAGGCGCTTTTCGAGATTGCCGGCACCGCGATTGCCGCGATCACCTTCGATGGACGAGATCGTCGAATAGATATGGGCACCACGCGCTTCGGCATGCGCCCGCGATTCGAGCACCAGGAACGCGCCGAGCGAACCGCTGGTGATGCCGCCGTCGTTGCGCGACCACAAAGGCTGCCATTCGCCGCGCGAATGCGAGCCGATCGCTTCGAACAGCAGAACCATGTCGAGACGCTCGGCCGAAAACGCGCCGCCAACCAGCGCATGCGAGGATTCGCCCGACTTGATACGGTAGAACGCGGTCTCTACGGCGGAGATACCGGCCGATTCCTCACCCATGAAGGTGCGCGAGGAGCCGGTGACCTTGTGAACGATCGAGATATTGCCGGCAAGCAGGTTGGAGAGCTGAGCCAGGAAGAGCGTCGGACGAAGCTCGGTCGTGAGCTTCTCGTTGAGCAGCACTTCGCGGTCGTTGCGCTTCAGGCCTTCGTCGACGATCAGCGTATCGACATTGATGTCGCGCTCGCCGCCGCCGGCCGCCACGATCATGTCCATCGTGCCGCAGGCTTCGACATTGTCCTTGAGACCGGCGTCGTCGAGCGCAAGGCCCGCCGCGAACACGCCAATGCGCTGCCAGTTTTCCATCTGCCGCTGATCACCGCGCTTGGCGATCTGCAGAGACCAGTCCACCTCGGGCAGCGGATGGATCGGATAGGGCTTGAACTTCTCGGTCTCGACAACCGTCTTCGGCGCTTCGGCGGCGTTGAGCAGCGCGATATGCGGCTCCTTGCCGACGCCCTGACAGGTTACGATACCGACGCCCGTGATGACGACATCATTCTGAGCCTTGCTCATCCATTTACTCCCTGCGCAGCGATTGCATCCATCAGGCCGATTTCACTGGCGCGTTTCTTGACGATGTCACCGAGCGGTATTTCGCTGAAAGGCATGGTGCGCAGCTTCAGCTGCGCGTCGCAAACCTTCTTGCCGCCGCTGGTGATCTTGGCCTTGGTGACAGCGAAGCCCGATCCGTCGTGCTCCAGAAACGCCTCGATATCGAGGACCGCCTCCGGCTCGACGAAAGTGCGCATCTTCGCGCCGTCGACCGACATCAGGAACGGCATGGCCGCGAAATCGGTCGCCGCCAGCACCAGCATGCCGGATGCCTGCGCCATGGTTTCAATGAGAAGCACGCCCGGGACAAGGGGCATGCCGGGAAAATGACCTTCGAACACCGGGCTCTTGGCCGGCACGACGGAGCGTGCCTTGAGTGTCTTGGTCTGAAGGTCGACCGCCTCGACGCGATCGATCATCTGGAAGTATTCCAGGAGCATCGGATCCTCCGGCCGCACAGGCAACATGCCGTCGGCTAGAGCGCCGTGCATCCGAATGGACGCACAATGGACGCTCTATCATTTTTTAATCGACAGAACCGAGCCTTGCGAAAATCGGAGCCGATTTCGCAAAGCGCGACCCTGTGGGCCTACTTAGTAACAAAACCGCCCGGCCGCCATGGTGAATGGCGACAGGGCGGAGAAAAAAATTGTGCGTATCGATCAGGCCTTGGCGGCGCGCAGTTCGTCGATCTTGGCGCAGAGGTTCTTCAGCACGAAGTACTCCGACGTGGAGACCTTGCCCTCGTTGACTTCCTGCGTCCACTTTTCGAGCGGGATCTTGATGCCGAATTCCTTGTCGATGGCGAAAACGATATCGAGGAAGTCGAGGCTGTCGATACCGAGGTCGTCGATCGTATGGCTTTCCGGCGTGATCGTATCACGATCGATCTCGCTGGTTTCTGCAATGATGTCGGCAACTTTATCGAATGTAGCGGTCACGCCTGTACCTCTTGGAAATGATAGTTTTCCCCCTCATAGGCAAATCCATTTCAAAAGCCAATGCTTTCGTCCAACCCGAGGCGCAATTTGCGCAGGCACTGTTGCTTAAACAGCATGCACCGAAAGGCAGCCGGCAACCGTTTCCGCGACGTTTCGCCTCGCTTAGTTAGTGACGACAACCCGCGTATTGGCCAGTCCCGCCTGCCGCGTCATGTCGAAAAACTGCGCCGCATTATTGGGATGCAGGCGAATGCACCCATGGGATGCCGGGCGCCCGAGACGCTTGAGATCGAAGGTCGCATGCACGGCATAACCGCCATTGAAGAACACGGCGTATGGCATCGGCGCATCGTCATACTTCTTCGAGCGATGATCGCGCGACAGCCACTTGGCGCTCCACGAACCGACTGGCGTCCTATAACCGGAGCGCGCCGTGGAAACCTTCCAGCGATATTTGACGAAGCCGTTTTCGGTGACCGTCATCGTTTGCGAGCTGATGCTGATCTTCGCGATCAGGGTCGAGGCCTCGGCAGCAACGGCCGATAACTGCAGCAATACGATCGCCGCAGCTCCTGCAAGTATAGTTCTCATCGTCCCCTCGTTCATTCTGCATGAATACAGTTGAACAAGACTACGCCGGGAGACGTTACATCCGCTTAAGGAGCATGGTAATCAATATGATAACAGTATCGCGATGATCTATAGAAGAAACAGGAAGATCACTAGCGCGACAAAGGCGAGAACCGAGCAGCTGGCATAGAAGACGGAGACCGCGCTGTCGATATCCTCGATGACGGCGGTCTCTCTTCCGCCGCCGTTGATCATCGGCTCCATCACCACGACGCCGGAATAGACCCGCGGCCCCGCGAGCTGCACGTTGAGCGCGCCAGCCATCGCCGCTTCCGGGCGTCCGGAGTTCGGCGAGCGATGCATGCCGCCGTCGCGCATCGCGATCTTGAACGCCTCGCGGCAGGCATCGCCGCCGCGTCTCAGCCACGCACCCGCCGCGATCAGCGCGATCGACAGCCGCGCCGCTGGCCAGTTTGCGAGATCATCGAGCCTCGCCGACGCCCAACCGAAATCGACATAGCGTTCCGACTTGTGGCCGATCATCGAATCCGCCGTGTTGAGCATCTTGTAGGCCAGCAGCCCCGGCAGGCCGAACACCAGATACCACAGCGCCGGCGCGACGACGCCGTCGGAAAAGTTCTCAGCAAGGCTTTCGATCGCCGCCCGGCAGACGGCCGGCTCATCCAGCGTTTCCGGGTCGCGGCCGACGATCATCGACACGGCCTTTCGCCCACCATCGAGGCCACCCTGGCGAAGACCGGTGGCAACCGCCTCGACATGATCGGCAAGGCTCTTCTGCGCCAGGAACACCGTGACGCAGAGAACCTCGAGCAGGATGCCCGCAAGTCCGAACAGCGCGAAGAAGAGATGCAGCGCGACGCCCGCGACGATCGCGATCAAAAGCAGGGCCGCGATGACGAGCATACCGTTACGACGACGGCTCTTGCCCGGCAATTCCGTCCGGTTGAACAGTGTCTCCGTCCGCGAGATCGCCTTGCCGAAGAGCACGATCGGGTGCGGCAGCCGCGCCCACAGCACATCCGGATCGCCAACGATCCTGTCGAGCATCAGAGCAAGCACCAGCACGAGAAGATTCAGTTCAAAAATCATCGATTGAAGCTCATCAGGGCATCGGCGAGCCTGAGGTCGCCAGTGGTATCCGCGGTCACGCCGAAGCGCAGCCAGGAAGGGGCATAATCGAACTTGCGGACCAGAATGTGGTGCACGCACAGATGTGCCTGCAACGCATCCGCCGCCTCGTCTTCGACCAGCGAAAAAAGCGCGGTGCCGCCACGAACACGAAGCCCGCCTTTGGTCAGAACGTCACGCATCGCTTCGCTGCGCTCAGCGATCGCGCGTCGGAGCGGCTCGGTATCGGTGCGCAGCAGGGAAGCGGCGATCGACAGTGCAGGGCCGGAAACAGCCCAGGGGCCGAGCAGGCTCTCGAACCGATCGAGAAGCTCCCTTACTGCGATGACGAATCCAAGCCGCAGTCCGGCAAGGCCGAAGAACTTGCCGAAGGAGCGAAAGACGATGAGGTTGGCATGATCCACGACATGGCCGGCGACACTGGCCTCGGGCACAGTATCGCCGAACGCTTCATCGACCACGAGAAGCCCTCCCCGCGCCGCCAACCGGCGTGAAAGATTTACGAGCACGTCGGGCTGATAGATCCTGCCATCGGGATTGTTCGGATTGACGATGACGACAAACGCGTGATTGTCGCCGACCTGGTCGATCCCATCAAGCCGGTCTACAGCCGCTCCGGCCATCACGAAGGCCCGCTCATATTCACCGTAAGTCGGCCCAAGAATCGCGACCCGCCCACCCGCCGCAATCAAGCGCGGCAGAAGCTGAATGACCGATTGGGTGCCGGGCACCGGCAACGGCAGGCTGTCGCCGCTCCCATAATATTCCCGCGCCGCCTCGCGCGCCTCGTGGACGAGATGCTGATCCGGCAACCGATGCCAGGCGCGCATGGGGATCTCAGGCAGGACGGCTGGAAAGGGGCTGATACCGGTGGAAAGGTCGAGCCAATCCTCCGGCTTGCCGCCATAAAGGGCTGCGGCGGCCGTTACGCCGCCGCCATGGATGATGGGCGCATTCATCGTGCCGGTCCGCCTGCGCTACCCGCCGGTCCGCTCACTTGCGCCGCCACATCGATCAGATGCATGTAGGACCCGGCCACCTGCCAGCGCTGCAGGCCGGCCGTGCCGAGATCGTTGTTCAATGCGTCGGTTACCTTGAAAAGCCGGTCCGCCTCGCCTTCCGAAACCACCGACGAATAGTGAAACTCGTGCGCCGTCATCGGCTGCGTGAAGAACGAGCCGTTGATGGGATGGACCCGCCGATAGCCGAGATGGCGCCTGCGCTCCTCATAGCTGGTGACCAGCGGCAGCAGCCCGAGCATCTCGTGGCGCTCGCCGCTGGCATCCACCAGCCCGTCGCCCATCACCATGTAGCCGCCGCACTCCCCATAAATCCGCACCCCGCCCTCGGCCGCCTGGCGCATGCTCTCGCGAAAGGTTGAAGCAGCCGCGATCCGTCCGGCATGCAGTTCCGGGTAGCCGCCGGGGAGATAGATGGCGTCGGCGGTGCGTTCCGGCGGCTCGTCGGCAAGCGGCGAGAAAAACGAGATATCGGCGCCGCGACGCCGCCAGCCGAGCAGCATGTGCTCGTAGCAGAAGGCAAAGGCGATATCGCGCGCCACGGCGATCCGGCTGCCGAGCGGCGGCAAACGGTCGATATTGGCGGTCGAGGGCCGAGCGAAACCCTGTCTGGCGACACGCATCAGGAAGTCGAAATTGCAGTTCTGCGAGACCGCCTGCGCCGCGTGCTCGACGAATTTCTCCAGCGCCTCATGCTCGCCGGCCTGCACCAGGCCAAGATGCCGCTCCGGCAGCGCGATCTCGGCGTCGCGGCGCACGACCGCGATCACCGGCATGCGGCTCGCCTCGAGCGCCTGGCGCAGCATCATCTCATGCCGATCGCCGCCAACCTTGTTCAAGATGACGCCGGCGATGCGGACATCGGCGCGGAACCCGGCAAAGCCGGCCACAAGTGCCGCGACGGACTGCGACATATGGGAAGCGTCGACCACGAGAACGACCGAAAGTCCAAGCATCGCCGCCAGATCCGCCGCCGTCCCCTTGCCGTCGGCCGCACCGTCGAAGAGGCCCATCATCGCCTCGATAACAAGCAGCCGGTCGCCGGAGCGATGCAGCGTCGCGTTGGCGGCAATCAGCTCGGGGCGCATCGCCCAGGGATCGAAATTGAGACAGGCGACGCCGCTTGCCGCAGCATGAAAGGCCGGATCGATATAATCAGGCCCCGCCTTGCCAGGCGCGACCTCCACCCCGCGCTTGCGAAGCGCCCTGAGGAGCCCAAGCGTCACCGTCGTCTTTCCCGACCCGGAGGACGGGGCTGCAATCAACAGACCACTCATGCCGTCTCCTTACTGCCGGACCTCCGGAACGGATCGGGATGCAACCGTCGTCCGGCCAGCGCACCCAGCCAATCGAGAGAACCACGCAACCGCACCACTTCGCCGACCACCACGATCGCCGGCGGCTCGATGCCCGACGTCAGCGCCGCCGCCGGCGCCTCGCCGAGCGTCGTTTCCAGCACCTGCTGCACGCTCGTCGACGCGTTACAGACGAAGGCGACCGGCTCATCGCGCGAGCGCCCCGCGGCAATCAGGTTGGCACTGATCTCGGCAATATGCTTCATCGCCATATACATGACGATGACGGGCGAGCCCTTGCCTATAGCATCCCAGTTTATCGCGTCCGGCACCAGCCCCGATGAATTGTGGCCGGTCAAAAACGTCACCGCATGATTGATGTCGCGGTGGGTCACGGGGATACCCGCATAGGCAAGCCCGCCGATTCCCGCCGATATCCCCGGCACGATGCGAAACGGAACGTTAAATTCGACCAGCGTCAGCGCCTCTTCACCGCCACGCCCGAAGACGAAGGGGTCGCCGCCCTTCAGCCGGAGAACACGATTGCCCGCCTGCGCGAGCTCGACGAGGCGAAGCGAAATGTCGCGCTGTTTGGCGGAAGGCTTGCCGCCGCGTTTTCCCGCATATTCGAGAACGGCGCCCGCCCGCGCCAGCTTCAGGCATTCGGCATCAACCAACGCATCATGCACGATGACATCGGCTTCCATCAGCCCCTTGACCGCAAGCAGCGTCAAAAGGCCCGGATCGCCGGGCCCCGCGCCCACGAGCCAGACACTGCCGGGATCCATCGCCGGGAGGTGAGAAAGTACCGTTTCGATCATGACGATGATCTATGCCCGGCGGCCGACGACGTCAACGCCGCAAACGCGGCGAAGATGCAGGTCACGATCACGCGGATTGCAGCGCCCAAAGCGGACTCAAATTATGAGGATATCGGCGCAAGCGGCTGAATGGATTCGCCAATGCGCTTGCGCCGAAATACCGATGATGATTGCCGACTAAGCGTTGAGCAACGTGTCGCGGATCAGGTCGATGACTTCTTGCGACTGGATGCCGGTGCAGGCGATCTGGCTCGGCAGGCCGTCCCAATCGCCCGGCGGGAAACGACGGCCGTCCTGCTTGATGATCGTCTGGCCATCGGCGATACCGCCGCAGGCTACGCGCATGGCTCCTGAGATCGTGGTGAACAGCTCCGGCGCCACGACATAGACGCAGGCGCAGCTGTCATGCACCATCATCCCGTCCTCGACGGCATGCTTGTAGAAATCGATGTAGAACTGCGAGAGCTTGTCGAGCAGCTGCACGGCCTTGTCGCCCTTGGCAGCCATCTCGCCGAGATAGCCACGGCTCATCGTGGTGATGGCGGTGACATCGAGACCGATGACGACAACCTGCCACGGCGCGGTGAGCACGATATCGGCGGCCTCGGGATCGCCATGGATATTGGCTTCGGCCACAGGTGTCACGTTGCCAGGCACATAGAAATTGCCGCCCATGATGACGACCTGCTTCACAAGGCCGGCAATCTCAGGGTCTTCCTTCAGCGCCAGTGCAAGGTTGGTCATCCGCCCGACGGCCACCAGCGTCACCTCACCCGGATTGGCGCGCACGGTATCGATGATGAACTTGTAGGCCGGACGCGGATCGAGCGGCACGTCGACGACCTCGGGAACGTTGATGTTGCCGAGCCCGTCATCGCCATGCACGAAGGTCGGCCAGGCGCCTTCCTTGCGCGACGGATCGATCGTGACACTCGCTCCCTTGGCGACGGGCGCCGGGATGTTCCATTCGCGCTTGAGGAACAACGCATTGCGCGTCGTCGTCTCGATAGAGGCGTTGCCGAACACGGTCGTGATGCCGATCAGATCGATGTCGGCATGACGGTGCAGGAAAAGCAGCGCCATCGCATCGTCAACACCCGGATCCGTATCGTAAATCACCTTATGCATAATCGTCCCTCTTGCATGTTTTCATGTCATACCTTGACAGCCGCGCGACAGAACCGCTGCGGCGGCATCGGCGGTCACCATAGCGAGCGCTGTTCTTTCCGCAACAGGGCGCGTGCGATCGCGGCCGTCGCATGCGCTGATTTGATTTTTGGCAGCACAAGCTCGGCATCGGGCCCGATCGCAGCCAATGCCGCGGATTCCGCAACCCCATGGCAGCCCACCCGCGCAAAGACGACATCGGAAGGGTTCTTGATCCTCGGCGTCTCCCGCTCGAGCGTTTCGGCATCGAAGAACACCACGGGAACCGCAAGGCGCGCGGCGACCACCACCATCGCCGGCTCGTCGCGGCGAGAATCGATCGAAGCCAGCCCGGCAACCTGACCGGGCTCGGCACCCGCCATCTCCAAGGCCGAAGCGACCAGCGCCATGACCTCGTCAGCCGATGTCGCGCGCTCGCAGCCGAGGCCGAGCACGTAGCGGCGGGTGGTATCGAAGGAGAGTGCGGTCATATGCGCGAAATGCCGGTTGCCTGTGTCACGCAAGCCATTGCAGCCCCGTCAGGTAAATGCAACAAGCGCGACGACACAGCGCATTAGCAGCCCCACAGGTTTCCCCTTGTCCGATCTTGCCCCCCACCTGCTTTTTCTCCTCGCTCTCGCAGCTTTCCTTGCCGGTTTCGTGGATGCCATCGCCGGTGGTGGTGGCCTCATCACCGTTCCGGCAATGCTGATCGCGGGCATCCCGCCCCTGCAGACGCTGGGCACCAACAAGGTGCAATCGGTCTTCGGCGCGGCATCGGCCACCATCGCCTATGCACGCAAGGGCCACGTGAACCTGCGCGATCAGCTGCCGATGGCGTTGATGGCCGTCATGGGTGGCGCGCTCGGCGCGGCACTTGCGACGATCGTGCCGGGCGATGTGCTGAGGGCAATCATGCCGGTCCTGCTGATCGCGATCGCGCTCTACTTCGCGCTGAAGCCGAATCTTGGCGACGTCGACAAGCACCGCCGCATCACACCCTTTGCCTTCGGCCTCACACTGGTGCCTGCCATCGGCTTTTACGACGGCGTTTTCGGCCCCGGCACCGGCTCGTTCCTCATGCTCGGCTTCGTGTCGCTGGCGGGCTTCGGCATGCTGAAGGCAACCGCCCACACCAAGCTATTGAACTTCGGCTCGAACGTCGGCGCGCTCGCGATCTTCGTATCATTCGGCGCGATCATCTGGAAGGTTGGCCTGATGATGGGCGTCTGCCAGTTTCTCGGTGCACAGCTCGGCTCGCGGCTTGCGATGCGCATCGGCGCCAAGCTGATCAAGCCGCTGCTCGTCATCGTCTGCATCGCGTTCACGATCAAGCTCTTGTCCGACCCCGCCAATCCGCTGCGCGTCTGGCTGGGGCTCTGAACCTCAGAACAACGCGAGAAGCAACGCTCCGCCAGCGATCAGGCTGACGCCGAGCCAATTCATCATGTTGAGCTTCTCGCCGAGAAAGACGACGCCGAAGATGGCGACGAGGACGATCGACAGCTTGTCGATCGGCGCGACACGGGCGGCATCACCGATCTTCAGGGCGCGGAAATAGGCAAGCCACGACGCCCCGGTCGCCGCGCCCGAGAGGCAGAGAAACAGCCAGGTCTTAGACGAGATGCTGGAAAACGGCTGCCACTGCCCGCTCGCCAGCACGATGGCGCTGATGATGATGAGAATGACGACGGTGCGAATGAGCGTGGCGAAATCCGAATTGACGCCCGCCACGCCGATCTTCGCGAAGATCGCCGTCAGCGCCGCGAACGCGGCCGACAGAACAGCCCAGAAAACCCAGCTCTGCGTCATCAGAACTCCACGCCTGCCTGCCCCTTGATACCCGAGCGGAACGGATGCTTGATCAGCTCCATCTCCGTCACCAGATCGGCAATCTCGATCAGCTCATCCTTGGCATTGCGCCCAGTGAGAACGACGTGAGTCATATAGGGCTTTTCCGTCTTCAGGAACTCGATAACCTCGTTGATATCAATGTAATCGTAGCGCAGCGCGATGTTGATCTCGTCGAGCAGCACCATGGAATTGCGCTCGTCGCGGATCAGCTCCTTCGCCTTCTCCCAGGCAGCGCCGGCGGCAGCCACATCACGGGCGCGATCCTGCGTTTCCCATGTGAAGCCCTCGCCCATCGTGTGGAACTGGCAGACATCGGAGAAATGTTTCTCGATCAGGTCGCGCTCGCCCGTCCACATCGCGCCCTTGATGAACTGCACCACGGCAGAGGGCTTTCCATGCGCGATATGGCGGAAGATCATCCCGAAGGCCGAAGACGACTTGCCCTTGCCCTTCCCCGTGTGGACGATGATCAGGCCCTTCTCGCCCGTCTTCGTCGCCATGATCTTGTCGCGCGCGGCCTTCTTCTTGGCCATCTTCTCGCTGTGGCGTGCGTCGTCGTGGCCAGTGGCTTCCGTCGTGGTCTCGGTGGTTTCCTCAGTCATGTCAAACTTCCCCGGATGCAATCTTCAGTCGGTCGGCGGTGTCGCCACCGCCTGATCTTTCGTGTGTATGGTCTGTGGCAGCGAGATCGAACCGCGCCGAATTGCTGCGCGGCGTCCACAGCCGTCGTTCGATCGCCTCCAGCAGCCGCTCTCTCATTTCCTCGTAGGCTGCAGGGTTCTTCTCGATCATGAAATCGCGCACGCGCTGATCGACGACGAAGGCCTGATAGACCGCCTCGAAATGATGGTTGCCGACAGCACCTGTTGTCGCCGCGAAGGCGAAGAGATAATCGACTGTGGCCGCGATCTCGAAGGCACCCTTGTAGCCATGGCGCATGACGCCATCGATCCACTTCGGATTGACGACGCGGCCGCGCACGACGCGAGCGATCTCCTCTTCCAGCGACCGGATGACCGGTTTCTCCGGCATCGAGTGATCATTGTGATAGATCGACGGCCTGCTGCCGCCGAGCGTCTCCGCCGCCGCCGCCATGCCGCCTTCGAACTGGTAGTAATCGTCGCTGTCGAGCAGGTCGTGCTCGCGATTGTCCTGGTTCTGCACGACAGCCTGGATGGACCGCAGCCGCTCCTCGAAGACGCCGCGCTCGGCCCGGCCCTCTTCGCCGGCGCCATAGGCATAGCTGCCCCAGACCAGATAGGCCTCCGCCAGATCGGCGCGCCGCTCCCAGCCTTTCTCGTCGATCAGCGCCTGCAGCCCTGCGCCATAGGCTCCCGGCTTCGACCCGAAAATCCGATACCCCGCCCGCCGCATCGCCTGCGCAACGTCTAGCCCGGCCTCCTCAAGCCGCGCCGCCTCGCCGCGCATCCGCGCCGCGATCGGATTGTCATCGGCATCCTCATCCAGAGCCCCAACGGCCCGGATCGCCTTGTCGAACAGCGCGATCTGCTCCGGAAAGGCATCGCGGAAGAAGCCGGAGATACGCAGCGTCACATCCACCCGCGGCCGCCTGAGCATCGCCTGCGGAATGATCTCATAGCCGGTGACCCGCCGCGAGGTCATATCCCAGACCGGCTTGACGCCGATCAGCGCCAGCGCCTGGGCGATATCGTCGCCGCCGGTGCGCATGTTCGACGTGCCCCAGGCCGTCAGCCCGAAGGACACCGGCCATTCGCCGTGATCCTGTACATAGCGGCGCACCAGAAGCTCCGCCGATTTCTTGCCCAACTCGTAAGCCGCCGGCGTCGGCACCGCGCGGCTGTCCACGGAGTAAAAATTCCGCCCCGTCGGCAACACATCCGGCCGCCCGCGCGTCGGCGCGCCCGAGGGGCCGGGGGCGACGAAGCGGCCGTCGAGGCCGCGAAGCAAGCCTTCGATCTCGGCGTCGCCGCAGGCGAGGATGGCGGGCTTCAGGCGGGTTTCGATTTCGTCGAGGACGGCGCGGGTCGCGTGCCAATCGGCAGGGCATGGCAGCTCACCGGAAACGAACTTGGCGGCCAGCAGTTCGATGCGCTCTACGGTATCGCCCTGGGTGCGCCACGGGTCGGACGAGACGTCCGCGAGGATTTCGGGGCGTGGGCCGGCCCATGCGGCGGCCATGTCGCAATCGAGGGGGTCGAAGGTTGCGTTGGCGGGTGGGGTACCCCCCTCTGTCCTGCCGGGCATCTCCCCCACAGGTGGGGAGATTGGCTGGGCTTGCCCGCTCGCTCCACGCTCATTGTTTGGTTGGGGAGCAAGCCGCGAGTCGATCTCCCCACCTGTGGGGGAGATGTCCGGCAGGACAGAGGGGGGTACCCCACCCGCCAAGCTCCCCACCGCGTCACCACCACTCCCGAAAACATCCCCAGCAATCGCCCGCTGCAAACTCCGGTCACCACCCTCACCCAGCCCGCGCGGCACCCGCGCCAGCGCCACCGTCAGATCCGTCAGCAACCGCCCTGCCGGCGACACCCCAAACACATGTAGCCCATCGCGGATCTGCATTTCCTTGAGATCACACAGATAGGCATCGAGCTTCTTCAGCGCCTCGCTCTCGCTTTCCCCCTTCGCAATCCCCGCATCCTGATCGAGCCCGATATCGGCGACCAGCTCTAGGATCTGCTTTCCAAGCAACCGAATCCGCCGAGGATCGCCGCCCGAGGCCTCATAATATTCGTCGACCAGCGCTTCGAGATCTTTCAGCGGCCCGTAGCTCTCCGCCCGCGTCAAAGGCGGCGTCAGATGGTCGATGATCACGGCGGCGGTGCGGCGCTTGGCCTGCGTCCCCTCGCCGGGATCGTTGACGATGAAGGGATAGAGATGCGGCAGCGGACCGAGGATCGCTTCCGGGTAGCAGCTCTCGGACAGCGCCAGCGCCTTGCCCGGCAGCCATTCGAGATTGCCGTGCTTGCCCATGTGGATCACCGCATGCGCATCGAACTGATGGCGGAGAAACGCATAGAAGGCCAGATAGCCATGCGGCGGCACCAGATCCGGCGAATGGTAGCTTTCCTTCGGATCGATATTGTAGCCACGCGCCGGCTGGATGCCGACGAGCACATCGCCGAAACGCGTGAACGGCAGCGCGAACGCGCCGTCCACGACATAGGGATCAGCCTCCGGCTCGCCCCAGCGCGCGCCGATCTCATCTTGAATCTTTTTCGGAAGAGTTACGAGGAAATCCTTGTAACGACTCACGGAAAGCATCTCGCGGATGATCTTCCCGTCACGCCCGGAATTGGTCGGGCCATCCATGATATGACGCATCAGCGCGTCGCCATCGGCAGGGATGTCGCTGACAGGATAACCAGCCTTGCGCATCGCCTGGAGCACCTCGATCGTGCCCGCTGGCGTGTCCAGCCCGACGCCGTTTCCGAGCCGGCCATCGCGGTTCGGATAGTTCGCCATCACAAGCGCCACCCGCCGCTCCGCCGGCTTCGCATGCCGCAACCGCGCCCAGTTGGCGGCGAGCTGCACGGTGTAAGCCATGCGTCCAGCATCCGGCTCGCTGGCGACGATATTGGCCTCGACCCGCGCATCATAGCGCGCCGCCGACTTGAACGAGACCGCGCGGGCAAGAACACGGCCATCGACCTCGGGCAACGCCACGTTCATCCCAAGATCGCGCGCCGACAGTCCCTGCGAGGAGTTCTCCCATACCTCCTTCGAGGATGCGGAAAAGATCGCCTGCAGCACGACGGCGTCGCTCGCTTCCAGCACCGTCGGCTGCCGCTCCGCACCCGGCGCCGAGACCGCGAAACCTGTCGTGTTGATGACGACATCGGGCCTCGTGGCGGCGAAGACGCTTTCAAGGATGCCTTTGGAGACGGGGTCCTTGAGGCTGTAGGCGAAGACCGGAAGCGGCCGGATTCCTTGAGCGATCAGCGCTTCGATCAGCGACTCGACCGGGCGGGTTTCGCCACTTTGCACGAGGGCGCGGTAGAAGGAGATGGCGATGGTGGGGATGTTCGCGGTGGCTAGCGTCTCACTCGCGATACCCCCCTCTGCCCTGCCGGGCATCTCCCCCACAAGGGGGGAGATCGACTCGTTGCTATCTCCCAGCCAAACAATTGAGGTTGGAGCGAGCGGGCGCTCCCAGCCAATCTCCCCACCTGTGGGGGAGATGTCCGGCAGGACAGAGGGGGGTAACCCGCCCACCGACAGCGCCCTCCACTCCTCAACCCCAACAACACCCCGCCCCGGCCACCAGATCCCAGCCTTCATCAAAGGCGCTGCCGCCTCCGGCTTCTCGACCCCCGACAGCATCGCCTCGGCATAATCGAGAAACGCATGCGTATTCGCATCGCCCCCCTCGATCAGATAAGCCCAGAGCGCATTCAGATCCTCAAGCGGCACATTCGAAAACGGCGTCAACCCCGCATCCGGCTTGGAATCTCCCGGTAGTACCGCGATCAGCGCCCCGTGCCGCGCAGCAGCCGCATGCAGCGCCTCCAGCGCGTAGTGAAAATAGCTGGCGCCGCCCAGTGCTCTCACGATGATCAGCTTCGCATGCCGCGCCGTGCGCTCTACATAGGCATCGACGGACATCGGATGCTTGAGGCTCATCAGGCTGGCGATACGCAGCGACCTTGCATCCGCACGCCGGCCATGCGTAGCGGCCACCGCCGCCAGTTCGGTGTCGGCGGCCGAGAGGAACAGAATGTCGCCGGGGGACTGACCAAGATCGATCGCCTCCTCGCCGTCGCTGATGGTTCCCTGCTGGGCTAGGAGAAGGTGCATGTCGGTGTGTCTTTACGGGAAATGTTGGTCGTAGGCGCGGAGTACGTGGCCCCCTCATCCGACCCTTTGGGCCACCTTCTCCCCGTCGGGGAGAAGGGAAGATTGGCACTAGCGGCTAGCCACGAGTCTCTTCTCCCCCGCGGGGAGAAGGTGCCGGCAGGCGGATGAGGGGGCCGCACCGCATCGCTCAAACGATTCTCAAAGCGACAACCGCCCATCCCAACCATCAACCTTGAACCAGCGCCTCGATCGCCTTGCGCACCGCGCTCTCGTCCATCTCATGCAGCCCGATCACCACCAGCCGCGTGCCACGCGTCTCGCCGGCCGCCCAGGCGCGGTCGAAATAGTGGTCGATACGGCCTCCGACAGCCTGCAACTGCAGGCGCATCGGCTTGCCGGGAACGTCGACGAAGCCCTTGAGGCGCAGAACGTCATGCTCGGCGATGATGCCCTTCAGGCTCTCAACGAAGGCGGCTGGATCGGCGATCGGGCCGAGCTCGACGACAAAACTGTCGAACTCGTCGTGGTCGTGCGGCGTACCGTCCTCATGCTCCAGCTCGTGATGGGACTTGCGGTTGCCGATATCCTCCTCGGTGCCGATGCCAAGGCCGAGCAGCACGCTTGCCGGCACGTCGCCGTTCTTCGCCTCGATCATCGCGGGCTTGCGCGCCGTGCGCGAAGCAACCTCGTCGCGCACCCGGGCAAGGCCGGCGCCGTCGATGAGGTCGGTCTTGTTGAGCACGATCAGGTCGGCGCAGGTCAGCTGATCCTCGAACAGTTCCTCGATCGGGCTCTCGTGGTCGAGCGTCTCGTCCTCGACGCGGCGGGCGTCGACGGCATCGTGATCGTCGGCAAAACGGCCGGCGGCGACGGCGGCGCTGTCGACCACGGTGATCACGCCGTCGACCGTCACCTGCGTTCGGATGTCGGGCCAGTTGAAGGCGGCGACCAGCGGCTGCGGCAGGGCAAGACCCGAGGTTTCGATGACGATATGGTCAGGACGGTTCTCGCGCTCAAGGAGCTTGCTCATCGTCGGGATGAAATCGTCGGCCACGGTGCAGCAGATGCAGCCATTGGTGAGCTCGATGATATCGTCCTCGGTGCAGTTTTCCGCGCCGCAGCCCTTCAGCACTTCGCCGTCGACGCCAAGATCGCCAAACTCGTTGATGATGAGCGCGATTTTCTTGCCGCCCGCATTGGTCAACAGGTTGCGGATCATCGTCGTCTTGCCGGCGCCGAGAAAGCCGGTGATAACGGTGGCGGGGATCTTCTGCTGGTTCATCAATTCAACCCTTCATTTTCAGCGGCAGTCCCGCCGCGATAAAATACACATCCGCGGCGACCGCCGCGATCATCTGGTGCAGCCGTCCGGCATGGTCGCGAAACTCGCGCGCCATCCGGTTCTCGGGCACGATACCGAGGCCGACTTCATTGGAAACAATGACGAGGCGCGCCTTGGCCTTCGGCAGATAGGCGGCAAGTGCCGCAAACTCCGCCGCCATGTCGCGCTCCTCCATCATCAGATTGGTGACCCAGAGCGTCAGGCAATCGACCAGAACCGCCCGCCCCTCGCCATCGATCGCGGCAAGCTGGCCTGCGAGATCGAGAGGCTCCTCATGCGTAGTCCAGAGGTCGCCGCGATCGGCCTTGTGCTGATCGATCCGCGCGCGCATCTCCTCGTCCCAGGCGCGGCCGGTGGCGATGTAGTGGCGATCGAGGCCGCTGTCGACGACGAGCTGTTCGGCAAAGCGCGACTTGCCGGAGCGGGCGCCGCCGAGGATGAGCGTAGAGGATACGGTCGTCATACGCGCAAGGCTTCCAATGTCGAGCGCGATTGCCTGCCCACATCTCCCTCATTCCTGTGCTTGTCACAGGAATCCAGCCACCGCGCGTCCGCGCGGTGAATGACTTCGTTGCTTCCATGGAGTCTTCCGCGTCCAAGGACTTGGACGCGCTGGATTTCTGTGGCATCGCCCGAGCCAAGCTTGGGCACAGGAATGAGGGCGCGCTTATTGAAGCTTCCAAGCATCGGTCCGGCCGACGCCAAAATCTCATTGTCTGCCATGACAACCTCCGTGCTGGCATTGGGCACACTTGCCCAGGGATGGGCTTTGCGCCCGGCACGATTGGCAGGTCTCCTGGCTCGCGGGTCCAGGCGACGATCGGGATAGCCGTGCAGGCCATCCCGATCGTGCCATCGGTTCTTCCTCGCCTTCCCGGCTGCAATCATGAAAAGGCGGACGATTCGTAGATTTAGAGGCGTCCAACCCCGGTTGATCGTGCTTGCATTGCCAGTGGCTTTTTCCGCCGTCTTCAGCCTCTCGCCCGCCTGCACCACGCAGGCAGCCGGCTTGAGAACATCCGACGCCGGACGGAAGACCCTGACCGCTCTACAGTCGCGGGGTCGGCTGTGATGAAGGCGCCCTGGTTGGGTCCACCCCGTCACATTCCCTTTTCATCCGCACCGCTTTTGGCGATCCGGAACCATCCGTTATCGATCCATGGTTAGGCAAGCGCGACTGCGAAGTCAATCGACCGCCAATCGCGGCCACCAGCCAAATTGACTGGCATCAACTCTCAAGACGATCATCTCTACCAGATTTATCGTCTATTATCAGAGACTTAATGTCATAAAAACTTGTTGCGTCAGCCGGGTTTTTGCCGCATTTGCAGCGCATGCGGCGCAGCACCGTAAATGTCCCCTCCTTCGCCACCCTTGAACGGGCTTTCGCCCGCCTAGTTTCCCCATCATGCGCCTAAAAATCAATCTTAGACGGCTTGGCCCGCTACACACACTGCTCGATGCGGGGCGCATGCGCGCGCTCCTGAGGCGCAGCGAGATGGGCATGGTGCTGGCCGGCGCGCTGATCGGCGTCACGTCTGGCCTCGCCGTCACCGGCATGAGCCTGATCTCGCGCGAGATGCACAGCCTGATCTTCGGGATCAGCGATGTGGAGCGTCTGAGCTCCTCGCAAATCGACGACAAGTTCCTGCTGATGGCGGCCCCCGTCTGCGGCGGCATCCTGCTCGGCCTGTTGATGTATGTGCTGGCGAAGACCCGCAAGAAGCCGATGGTCGACCCGATCGAGGCCAACGCGCTGCATGGCGGCCGCCTGTCCTTGACCGACAGCATCATCGTCGCGATCCAGAACCTGATCTCCAACGGTTTCGGCGCCTCCGTCGGCCTAGAGGCCGGCTATACGCAGTTGGCGTCGGGCATAGCCTCGAAGCTCGGCTTCAAGCTGCAACTGCGCCGCGCCGATCTGCGCGTCCTCGTCGGCTGCGGCGCCGCCGGCGCCATTGCGGCCGCCTTCAATGCGCCGCTGACGGGCGCCTTCTACGCCTTCGAGCTGATCATCGGCACTTACACGATCGTATCGCTGACGCCGGTCGTCGTCTCGGCGCTCGTTTCAACGCTGGTGGCCCGGCTACTCGCCGGCAGCGACTTCATCATCGATGTCGGCGATTTCGGCACCGTCATGCCGGCCGACTATGTGCCCGCCATCCTGCTCGGCGCCTTCTGCGCCGGCATCGGCATCCTGATCATGCAGGGCGTCGCCTTCATCGAGGAGCTCGCGCGCCGCAGCTCGATCGCGCTCCCCTTCCGCCCGGCGCTAGGCGGCATCATCGTCGGGCTGCTCGCGCTGGTGACGCCGCAAGTGTTGTCGGCAGGCCATGGCGCGCTGCATCTCAATCTCGATCGTGAGGTCGTGATTCCCGTGCTGATCGGCCTTTTCCTGCTCAAGGCGCTGGCCTCGGCGATCTCGATCGGCTCCGGCTTCCGCGGCGGCCTGTTCTTCGCCTCGCTGTTCATGGGCGCGCTGCTCGGCAAGTTCTTCGCCTACTCGGCCCCCTATTTCGCCCATGCGACGCTGACGCCGATCATCTACGCCGTCGTCGGCATGAGCTCGCTTGCCGTCGCCGTCATCGGCGGGCCGCTGACCATGACCTTCCTGGCGCTCGAGATCACCGGCGACTTCCCGATCACGGCGCTGGTCTTGGCCGCCGTCATCACCTCGTCGCTCGTCGTGCGCAGCACCTTCGGCTACTCCTTCGCCACATGGCGTTTCCACCTGCGTGGCGAAAGCATCCGCAGCGCCCACGATGTCGGTTGGATCCGCAATCTGACGGTCAACAAGCTGATGCGCGCCGACGTCAAGACCGCGAAGGTCGGCATCAGCATCGAGCAATTCAAGGAGAGCTTCCCGATCGGCTCGGCCCAGCGCGTGATCCTGGTCGAGGACAGCGGCAAATATGCCGGCCTCGTGCTCGTGCCCGATATCTACGCCAATCTCACCGACACCGCCGACGAGAGCAAGGGTCTCGACGAATTCGTGCGCTACCGCAACGACTTCCTGACGCCGCAGATGAACGCCAAGCAGGCCGCCGCGATCTTCGACAAGACGGAGAGCGAAGCGCTCGCCGTCGTCAACAATCTCGTCGAGCGCACCGTGGTCGGCCAGCTCAGCGAAGCCCACACGCTGCGCCGCTACAGCGAAGAGCTCGACCGCCGCCGCCGCGAGGTCTCGGGCGAAATCTAACCCAACAGGTTGTCCAGCCAGCGCTTGTCGAGATGGGCCTCGAGCTCGGCGGCCACCTCGTCGAGCGCCTGCTCGACGCCTGCACGATAGTCGCGGCTTTGACCGGTCAGGCCGAAGCTCGCAAGCAGCCGGGACCGGTAGCCGTCGCTCGCAAACAGCCCGTGCAGATACGTCCCAACGACCCGCCCGTCCCCGGATATCGCGCCATCAGGCTTGCCGTCGACGATCGCGAAAGGCCGAACGCGGTCGGCGCCTTCGGTAATCCCGAGATGGATCTGGTAGCCCGAGAGCGCCTCGCCATTCTCGGCCGAAACCGCCGCGCTGTTGCGCACCGTCTTCTCCGCGTCCATGACGGTCTCGACGTGGAGCAGCCCGAGCCCATCGATCTCGCGCACACTCCCTTCGATGCCCAGCGGATCACGCACCATGCGCCCGAGCATCTGGTAGCCACCGCAAATACCGATGACCCGTCCGCCGCGCCTGATATGCGCGGAGAGATCCTTATCCCAGCCTTGAGCCCTGAAATCCGCAAGATCGGAAATGGTCGACTTCGAGCCTGGAAGAATGATCAGCTGCGCATCGGCAGGCAATCTTTCGCCGGCACGAACGAAAACAAGCTCCACATCCGGCTCCGCCAGCAGCGGATCGAGATCGTCGAAGTTGGCGATGCGCGGCAACACGGGAACCGCGATCTTCAGCGCCCCGGCCCGCCCCCGCGCCAGCCGCTCCAGCGCCACCGAATCCTCAGCCGGCAGCCGCGCGGCGGCCTTCAGCCACGGCACAACGCCGAAACAGGGCCAGCCTGTGAAACGCCCGACAGCAGCAATCCCGTCGTCGAACAGCGAGACGTCGCCACGAAACTTATTGATGATATAGCCCGAGATCATCGCCCGATCCTCGTCGGACAGGATCGTGTGCGTCCCGACCAGCGAAGCGATCACCCCGCCACGATCGATATCGCCGACCAGAACCACGGGCACACCGGCGCGCGTCGCAAAGCCCATATTGGCGATATCGCCGGGCCGCAGGTTGATCTCGGCCGGCGACCCTGCCCCCTCGACGATGACGAGATCGGCGCCGCGCGAAACCTCCTCGAAGCTCTGGGTCACGTAATCGAGCAATTGCGGTTTGAGCCGCTGGTAGTCGCGCCCCTTGGCCTGCCCCCAGACCTTGCCCTGCACGATGATCTGGCTGCCGACATCCGATTGCGGTTTCAAGAGCACCGGGTTCATGTGCACGGAAGACGGTACGCGCGCGGCCATAGACTGCAGCCACTGCGCCCGCCCGATCTCCCCGCCATCATCGGCGACGGCGGCATTGTTCGACATGTTCTGCGGCTTGAACGGGCGCACCGAAATGCCGCGATTGGCGGCCAGCCGGCACAGGCCGGCAACCAGCACCGTCTTGCCGACATCCGAGCCGGTTCCTTGCAGCATGATGGCTTTGGTCATTGACGCGGCGCTCCTCGAAACTGAAGACGGCGTACAACGGCGTTTCAGCCCTGGTCAATTGCAACGGCTCGATCGCAACCGTTCTAAATGCGAAAGCCGCGCAGACCCGAGGTCGCGCGGCTTGCCGAAATACGCTGGCGCTTTGCCCATACACGGCGAAGCTCACGTTCCCCGGGACGCAATACCTGATCCGGAGAAGCAGCGGTTGTCCCCCGCCACGTCGCTATTCTTAGCGCCACATTGTTACCGGATGGTTAGTGAGCACTTAACCAAATATGAATTCAGGCCGTTTTGACGATTTTGTTTCGGCAACGATATGAGCGGGTTGAGACAGGCTGCCGCACGGGCGACAGGTTTCCGCAAGCAAGCACGTTGCATATAAGTCGCCGAAGACGACTCGCCGCTTCCAGCGACGAACGAATACAGACGACATGGAGAATGACGATGACCTCAGCCCCGTTTCCCGATTCCGAGACGATCGCCGCCAAGTTTTCCGCGCTGGGCGAACAGGACAAGTCCTATCTCGGGCTGATCATGGAAAACCCGGCGCAGGACGACAGCCTGATTGATGGCATCCATCGTCACCTCGACAATGCGTCGCGCGCACCGTTCCTGAACACGCTGAAGCTCGAGGCATTGGGAAAATGGGTTGGGGACGCAGCGCCGCCGCGTCTCCAGATTCGTTTGATGGAAGCTTCCAAGTCCAGCCAGCATCCGACCTATTCCGCCTTCCGCAAGGGCCTGACGGCGTCCGGCGGATTGGAAAAAGCCTATCCGCCGGCGCAGATCTGAGCCGGCTTAGCGCTTCGCGGCGTGATTGACGCTGCGGCCGGCATCCTGCGTAGCATTGACGGTGTTGGCCGCGTCGCGGCCGACGCCACGGATGGTGTTGGCGCAAGAGGCCAGAGTGAACAGAAGCATGATGGCAGCACCAATCTTTACCGTGGTGGTCATAGTCGGAAATCCCTTGTTAAAAACCGCTCTCCGCAGCCAGTCGCACGACTGCTGCGCGCTGATAACGCACTGAACCCAAAAAGGTTTCAGCCGGACTTCTCTTTTTTAAATGAACGATATTAGCCGGGCATCGGTCACATGCCCGGTCGGCCGTCAGGCGGCGATCGCCTTGGCCTTTTCGCTGAATGCCAGCCGGATGCTTTCGGCCACCGTTTTCATCGGTGCGGTCATCTGCGATACGGTCAACAGGCGGATATCGAACGAGCCGAGTTCGGGCAGCCCGTCCTGCGCGCCGAGAATTTCCATGTCCTCTCCGACATAGGAGCGCGGCAGAGGCGCGATCGCGAGATCGGAGACCACGGCGGCGCGCTGTGCCATCGTGTGACCGCTCAGAAACGCCACGCGGAAATCCCGCTTCATCCGCTCGAGCTGCGCAAGCGCCTCAAGCCGCCAGATGCATCCCTCTTCCCAGATGGAGATCGGCAAGGGTTCGCGGCGATGCGCGGTACCGCATTTGGCGCCGGCCCAGACCAGCCTTTCGCGATAGACGATCTCGCCATCGGTCGGCAGCGGGCGCGTGGCGCAATTGATCAGCGCCAGATCGAGCCTCTGCTCCTCCATGCGCTTGCGCAGCCCCAGGCTCATGTCGATGGTCACATCGACCATGATGCCGGGAAAATTCTCGGCGAAGTTCTTCAGGATGCCGGGCAGGATGCGCTCGCCGATATCCTCGGGCGCCCCCAGCCGCACGACGCCGCTCAGCTCCGGCATGATGAAGCGCGACACGGCCTCATTGGAGAGAGCCAGCATGTTGCGCGCGTACGACAGCAGAACCTCGCCATGCTGCGTCAGCGAAACCGAGCGCGCGTCGCGCAGAAACAACGTCGCGCCGAGCTGCTCTTCGAGTTTCTTGATCTGCATGGACACGGCCGAGGGTGTCCGGAACACGGCTTCGGCGGCCGTTGAAAAATTGCCGGTCTCGGCGATCGCCACGAAGGTGCGAAGCACATCGTTGTCGAGGAGCGGAATGGGACGGCGAAGCGGAGCTGTCATCATCTCATCTTTCAATTTTCTTGATACATAACACAATATCATTTTGTTTGATTGAAAGTCAACGGAGGTTCAGTCTGGTTGGCATCGGATCACTTCGATGAAGGAGACAAACCGATGACCACTCGAACCCTGACAGACAGCCTGCGCGACTTCATCGCCCGCCGCCGCGTTCTGGCGATGCGACGGACCGCCATCGAACAGATCGCCCGCCAGCCCGGCCACCTTGCCGCCGACGTGAACGTGCCGCGCCGCTATGCGCCAGCGGGCATCACCGTCGTCATCGTCAGCGCCGTCGGCTGCCCGATCCAGATGATCGGCCAATCATTCAAAATGATTGATGATAGCCATAAACTCTATTCGTTTGATTGATGGGCCGCAAAGGACCATATCAGTAACAACGAATTCACAACCGAGAGACGTCGGTCGATACGAGAAAGGACATTCGACATGACCACGATCACCTTCAGAGACAACAAGCTGTCCCATGTGGCTCACCATGACCACTCCCTGTCAGCCTATGCCCGCAAGGTTGCCCGCGCGTGGCATCAGTGGCAGGCAGCACGCGAAATCGAAGCCATGCCGATTGACATGCGCAAGGATTTCGGCTGGCCGTCGGCGGATAATGTAGACGACCACAAGGCGATGTAATGGATGCGACATACCTCCCCGCATGAGAGCGGCGCCTGCTTCCCGGCAGAGCCGCTTTCGTCGTTTTAGGCCCCTCGTGATTTAATCTTGAATATCAGGAACATGTATTTCTAAAGGGGCTTTTGGCGAACATTTGTTCTTGTCAAAAGCCAATTGACCGACGTCAATTAAAGCAATGTCGCATTTTTGCTCTTTGCGGCCGCATTTTTCCATGAGAATGTCGCTTTCTGAATATCTAAGCGGCGCAATCCAAGCACCAATAGCGCATTGGCCCTCCATCATGGATTTCTCACATGAGCAAGATGTCGCATAAGAAACGCTCCATCGTCTTCTTCATGGTACCGCAGTTTACGATGCTGCCCTTTTCGGCCGCAATCGATACGCTGCGCATCGCCAACCGCATGCTGGGCTACCAGGCCTATACCTGGCGCCTGACCTCGGTTGATGGCGAAAAGGTCTATTCCTCCTGCGGCATCGGCGTCGAGGCCAACACGTCGCTGGCAGACGAGCGTCGCAACCTCGGCGGCGAGAACCGCCCGAGCATGGTGCTGGTCTGTTCCGGCATCGACGTCGAGGAATTCAACAACAAATCCGTCAATGCGTGGTTGCGCGAATCCTACAATCGCAGCGTCGCCGTCGGCAGTCTCTGTACGGGCGCGCATGTGCTTGCTCAGGCTGGTCTCCTGAACGGCAAGCGCTGCGCGATCCACTGGGAAAACCTGCCGGGCTTCTCCGAAGCCTTCCCGCAGGCGGAGGTCTATGCCGATCTCTACGAAGTGGATAGCAATCTCTACACCTGCGCCGGCGGCACCGCCTCGCTCGACATGATGCTCAACCTCATCGGTGAGGACTTCGGCGAGACGCTGGTCAACCGCGTCTGCGAGCAGCACCTGACCGACCGCGTACGCAGCCCGCACGACCGCCAGCGCCTGCCGCTGCGCGCCCGTCTCGGCGTCCAGAACGGCAAGGTTCTGTCGATCATCGAATTGATGGAAGGCAATCTCGCCGAGCCCTTGTCGCTGCTGGAGATCGCAGACGGCGCCGGCCTGTCGCGCCGCCAGATCGAGCGCCTGTTCCGCCAGGAAATGGGCCGCTCCCCTGCCCGCTATTATCTCGAAATCCGGCTCGACCGCGCTCGTCACCTGCTGGTGCAGTCATCCATGCCGGTGGTTGAAGTGGCTGTCGCCTGCGGCTTCGTCTCCGCATCGCACTTCTCCAAGTGTTATCGCGAACTCTACCACCGCTCGCCGCAGCAGGAGCGCGCCGAGCGGAAAATGACGATGGCGACCGCACGACAGGCCATCGCCGCCTGAGCAGAAAAGCAAAGCCAAGAGCAAAAAGAACCCGAAACGCTCCACGCGCTTCGGGTTGTCTTTTGACAGGTGGCCTGCGAAAGCGACGTGTCAGGCGCTCTTGCGCATCGGCTGCATCGATTGGATCTGCAACAACGTGTCGAGGTTCTGGTTGACGCGGCAATAGAACTCTTCGTCGATGAACGGCCGCAGCATGAAGTCGTTGCCGCCGGCCTTCAGGAACCGCGCCGAGAGCAAACGATTTGACGAAGACGACACGCCGATGATCCGCAACTGGTGCGAGCCGATGCTGGAACGGATGCGTCGCGTCAGTTCGAAGCCGTCGATATCAGGCATGTTGTAGTCGGTGATCATCAGCCCGATATCGCGATTGGCCTTGAGAATCTCCAGCGCCTTGGCGCCGCTATCGGCCGTGCTCACACGGAAATTGTAGCGCTTCAGCCGGCTCGACAGCAGCGCGCGTGCCGTGGCGCTGTCGTCGACGATCAACACGTGATGGCGATGGTTGGTCAGGAAGCGGCAAATGGATTCGGCCAGGAGATCGACGGCGAAGACGTTGTCCTTGAGGATGTAGTCGACGATATCCTTTGCCAGCAGCTTGTCGCGCATGCCCTCATGGAACGTGCCGGTGAAGACGATCGTGGGAATGCTGAGATCAACCAGATACTCAAGCGCCTCGCCGTTCTCGGCGCCCGGCAGATTGATGTTGGAAATGGCGAGCGTGATTTCCTGGGACGACTTGTCGTAGCACAGCTGGAGATCTTCGAAATTCCGGCAAATCTCCACGTCGATGTTGAAGAGTTCCTTCAAACGCGTGCTGATCATCGACGTAAAGACGTTCGAATCCTCCGCCAGAACAATACGAACATCATTAAATGTGTCGCCGGAATACTGCATCCCGGAAATCCCCAAAAACGCCATGTCAAAACCCCAAACTGAAATCGGTCTCCCTGCTTCAAATCGGTACATGGGGCGGTTTGAATAAGTATTAAACGGCAAGCTTACTTGCGGCACAAATGACCGCAAGAACACGCCGCAGGGCCTTTCTTCGCAACATGATTAAAGGACTGTTCGCGCAGCGCTATTCTATCGCCTAGTGACGAGCAGGCAGACGGCTTAGCCGTCCGCCGTCTTCCCGCGCAGCCGGCGAACGCGGCCATCGTCCTCGTCGATCTTGGCGTCGCCGGAAACCTCTTCCGCTGCCGGCTCCGGCGCAAGGATTTCAGCGTCCGGCGTGACGGTATCCGGCTGGCGGTGGAACACCACATCGCTCTGCGGCAGCGGGATCTCGATCGCCTCCTGGCGGAAGCGCTTGAGGATCGCAATCCTGAGATCATTGCGCACCTTCAACCCGTCGCCCATGTCGCCGAGCATGAAGCGCAGCTCGAAATCCAGCGAGTAAGGACCGAAGCGCAGGAACTCCACATGCGGTTCCGGATTGCGCAGCACCAGCGGCACCGCATTCACCAATTCGAGCAGGATATCCATCACCTTCTGCGGATCGGAATCATAGCTCACCGAAACAGGGATTTCGGAGCGTCCCATCTTGTTGCGATGGGTCCAGTTGCCAACATTGGCGTTGATCAGCTCCGAGTTCGGCACGATGATCGACTGCTTGCGGAAGGTCTCGATCTCCGTCGCACGCACCGAGATGCGCTTGACGATACCTTCAGCGGTCCCCGAGACCACATGGTCGCCGACCTTGAACGGCCGCTCGACCAGCAGGATCAGGCCGGACACGAAGTTCGATACGATGTTCTGCAAGCCGAAACCGATACCGACGGACAGAGCCGAGGCGACCAGCGCGAAGCTCGACAGATCGATACCGGCCGCCGACACGCCGATCAGCGCCGCGATGCCGACACCCAGATAGCCGATGCCCGTCTTGACCGAGTTGCGCACGCCAAGGTCGACATGGCTGCGGGCCATGACGTTGTTATCAAGCCAGCGCTGGATCCAGCGCGTCAGGAGATAGCAGCCGGCGAACAGCAGGATACCCGTGAGGATGCCGACCAGCGAAATGCTGATGCCGCCGAGCCGGACTTCCGTGAACAGGCGATAGGCGATCAGCTGCAGGTCCTGCACATGGAAGCCCCAGAGCAGCAAGATCAGCGGAATACCTGTTGCCAGCGCCACGCCGTAGATGCAGAAGCCGACGAGCAGCCCGACCTGATCGATCACGACAGGCCCGAGCTTGAAACGCGACGCGAGATACTGGCCCGGCCGCGTATCGCCGAAGGTTTCCGTCCGCGAAATCGCCTTGCCCGAGAGCAGGCCGATATAGGTCGTTACGCCGATCGCGCCGGTAAAGATCAGCTGCGATGCGATGAAGCGCGCGAAACCGACATAACCGGTCAGCGCCGCGAAGATGAGACCGCCGCCAAGCACGCGGAGCACGATCGCCAGGCCCTTCGGCCAATGCCGACCAGGCGCATCGGGATCACGGCTCTTCGCCATCATCGGCCGCCCGAAGGACGCCGCGATCAGGATCAGACCGATGATCAGCGCCGCGATCCAGCTGCGTACGACGGTGAGAACCAGAGGCGAACCCATCGATTCGCTGATGCTGCCGAAGAAGAAGTCCAGCGCATGGACGATCGCCATCGCCAGCAGGCAGGCGCTGATCGAGCTCGCGCCGCGATTGGACAGTCGGACGAGACGCCACTGCGGATCGCGGGGCGCGAACACTGCATTGGTGAAGCGCCGAACGAAATAGATAACGCCGATCGTCGAGAACAGCGCCGCCACAACGGGCGCGATATCGGGTCTCAGGACATTGAAGCTATCGAGGAAGAGATAGGACGTGACCAACAGTGTCGCGAGCGACAAGGTTCTGACCAACGTCGACCAGAAGGCGATCGACAGCCGGCTGATATAGGAAGGCGGCTCGTCGCTCTCCTTGCGCTGCAGATAGTGCCCGAAGAGCCGGTAGCTGCCGGAGAGAAGGATCAGCGCCGTTGCGAGCGACATGAAGATTGCAGCCGCAAAGGCGAAGGCCTTGAACTTCAGCACGAAGCCCAGCCAGCTCGCCAGTGCCTGCTGGAATGCGCCCACTTCCTGGACAAACGCGGTGCCGGCATCGGCAAGCACGGAGGCGGAGATGTCGCTGCGGCGAAGCAGCGTTGCGGCAAAAAGCTTGCGGCGCAGTTCCGCGATCTGGTTGCTCATCCGGCCGAGCGAGGCGGTCAGCGTTTCGGCATCGCCCTGTACCACGTTGAGCTGCGCGCGCTCGGACATCAAGGCGTTTCGCTCGTTGGCGACGATCTCGGCCTCGGGCGGCTGCCCGTCCTTCGGCGGCTCGCCAAGCTCGGCCAGACGTGCCTTGATCTGATCGAGGCGTGGCGTGATACCACCGGCAATCCCGGCAACGCCGCGATTGAGCTCATCCGCCCGCCCGGCCAGCGCCACCAGTCCGTCATCGTCGTCGACGTTCTGCTTCAAGTTTTCCTGAAGTGCCGCAAAATCGGCCTTTGCCTTGGCCATGTGCTTGGCGGCCTGGTCGCCCGGCCCGCTCTGCGCCGGAGGATTCTGTGCAGCGGCTGGCTGAGCGCTCTGCGTAGGTGCTGCGGGTGGCGGGGTCTGCGCATGGCTGGAACCAGCGCCGGCCACGGCCAGCGAGACAAACAATAGGCTCTGAAGCAGAAAACGTGTCAGCCGCAAGGTATCCCCGCCAAGTTTGGTAGCAACTTCGGTAGTAAGAACGAGCGCCCGCTTTTCATAGGAAAGAAAGGCGACAGAAAGGCGACGCGGCTCGAAGCAATCATCTGAGCCCTCGCTATCACGTCACGATCCGGGCGGCGACGTGGAAATCGGCCGCACCTGGATAACTGACTAGGCACTACCGCTGACGCTTGTGTCCCGAAACCTCGGCGCCGGCATCATGAGGCAATTGCAGAAACCGCAGCGTCGAAACGACGCCGATCGCGCCGATGACAACGAAAGCCCAGCGAAAATCGACAAGCCCGGGATCGCTGAGCCCGCGAACGGCAGCCGACACGTTGAGAACGGCGGCCGCAATCGCAACACCGAGCAACATCGACATCTGCTGCAGCATGCTCGACAAGGTCGAGGCCGAACTTCTTTGCGCGCCGCTGATATCGGCAAAAGCGATCGTGTTGAGCGCGGTGAACTGCATGGAGCGCGACAGGCCGGTGATGAACAGCAAGGCGTAGATGACCAAACGCGGCGTCTCCGGCACGAGAAAGCCGCAGGCAGCAATTGTCAGTGCCGCGATCAACCCGTTGAAGAAGAGTACGGTCCGGAAGCCGAACCGCGCGAGCAACGGCGTCGTCACCGTCTTCATGCTCAGATTGCCGAGGAAATAGACCAGCAGGTAGATGCCCGCCTCGATGGAGCTCAGCCCGAAGCCGAGCTGGAACAACAGGGGCAGCAGAAACGGCGGCGCATTGATGGAGGTGCGGCTTGCCGTTCCGGCAGACAGCGTGGCGATGGCAAAGGTCTGCACCTTGAACGACGAGAGATCGAGCAGCGGATTGTCGACGCGCATGAAATGCCGATACGCCAGGAAAGACAGAACGATACCGGCAACCAGCATGGCGCCGACGGGCGCAAGACCGCCATGCCATTTCGCCGACAGTTCGAGCGCCGCCAGAAGCAGCGTCAGCCCGGCGCCGCTCAGGATAAAGCCGCGCACGTCGAGCCTTCCGGCATCCTCCTCGCGCTGCTCCGGCACGAAACGCCAGACAAGCGCCATACCGAGCACACCGATCGGAAGATTGATCAGGAAGTTCCAGTGCCAGCTTGCATAGGTGGTGATGACGCTTCCTAGCAGCGGCCCGATGACGGGTGCCGTCAGTGCCGGCCAGGTGATCAGCGCGATGGCCTGCACCAGTTCGGATTTGCGTGCGTTCTTCAGCACGATGATCCGCCCCACAGGCGTCATCAGCGCGCTGCCGGCGCCCTGGACCGCGCGGGCAAGCACGAATTCGGTCAGATTCTCTGAAAGCCCGCAGAGCAGCGAGGCGACCGTGAATACGGCGATGGACGCCATGAAGACGCGGCGCGCGCCGTAGCGATCGCCAAGCCAGCCGGAGAGCGGAATGAATGCCGCCATGGTCAGCATGTAGACGGTGATGCCGATGCTCATCGATATCGTGGGAACACCGAAGCTCGCCGCCATCTGCGGCAGCGAGGTGGTGACGATCGTACCGTCGAGAATCTGCATGAAGAAAGATACGGCGACGACCAGCGCCACTATTTTCGAACGGCGCGCGCTACCCGCGTCACCATCCGCCTCGACCGTCTCAACTGCTGTCATCAATCTGCCAATGTGAAATCTGGATCAAACGGCCGGCAACAGCACATGCGGCGTGGGGCGTCGGTCGACCCGATCGTAGATAGGCCCATCCCGCCGAGTGGGAAAGGGAAAAACGACCGGCGCGGGCAATTTCCATGAGCCGGCGCACATGACATCAATCAAATCTGCGGCATCATCAGCCGAGGATATTGGTGATCGCCCGCATGAAGACGCCGGCCCCGATCGGGATCAACGCCTCGGGAAAATCATAATCCGGATTGTGCAATTGCGGATGCGTTTCGCCCGACCCGAGGAAGAACATGGCCGATGGCGCGACGGTTCGAAACAGCCCGAAATCCTCCGAGCCCTTCATCGGCAGCAGGCGGCTGTCGCTCTGGTGACTGACGCCCTCGTCATCCAGCGCCCGCCGCAGCGCATCGACGGCTTCGGGCGAATTGAAGCACTGATGAAACACATCCTCGTAAGTGATCTCGATCTCAAGCCCGGCGGCATCCGCCTCGTTCTTCGCCAGCATTTCGGCGCGCTGCACCAGCCCGGCCATCCGCTCGTCGGTCAGCGTCCTCAACGTCGCCCATATCTCGGCCCGCCCGGGGCTGATGCCGAAGGCGGGCTCGCCGAGCCGGGCGTGGGTGACGGTCACCWGCGCGAAATCGGGACCGACAGGTGCGACGCTCCCAAGCGCCGTCAACCCGCCAAGCAGGCTCGCCAGCGCGAATGTCGGCGCAATGCCATCTTCCGGGCAGGAGGCGTGCGAAGTCTTGCCGTTGAGAACGATCTTCATCCCACGCGACGCGCAGTTGACCGGACCTTCACGCAGCAGCACATGCCCCAAAGGCACACCCGGAAGATTATGCAACGACAGCGCCATATCGGGCTTCAGCGTCGCGAACTGAGGATCGGCGAGCACCGCGGCCGCACCCGCGCCATTCTCCTCGGCCGGCTGAAACAGGAGGATCACACGCCCTTTGTTCGGCCGCTTCTGCCCGAGCGCCGTCGCAACCGCCATCAGGATCGACATGTGCCCGTCGTGACCGCAAAGATGCCCCTTGCCCGGGATCGTCGACCGGTATTCCTCGTTGGATATCTCCTCGATCGGCAATCCATCGAGCTCGCAGCGGATAAGGACCGTCGGCCCCGGAATGGCCCCGTCATAGACAGCGGCGACACCATGGCCGCCAAGGTTCGAGACGATCCGATCGGGCTTTGCCAGAAGCAGCGCCTCCTGCACCCGGCGCGCGGTCTCGACCTCTTCGCCCGACACCTCCGGATAGCGGTGAAGCTCGCGGCGAAACGCGGTGATATTTGAAAGCTCTTCCTGCGTCAGAAACATCGGCGTCATCCTGCAAATCTGCCGCATGCTATGTGCGCCTGACCTGGGTAGCAAGCCGCTTCGTGAAACGGGGAAGTTGTCCCGGATTGCCGAAAGCGCCGCAGAACTTTCGCTTTTCGGCTTCGGCTTATTTGTATATGTAAAGGCATATTCACAGGAGAACAGCATGGACGCGGATGAAGCCGACCGGTACCGGGCGCCTGCCTTGGACAAGGGGCTTGATATCCTCGAGCTTCTGGCGAGCGTCGAGGAGGGGCTCACCCAGGCTGAAATCGCCAAGCGCCTCGACCGCAGCCCCAACGAATTCTACCGCATGCTCGACCGCCTCGTGCGCCGTGGATATGTCACCAAGCTCGAGGGCGACCGGTTCACGCTGACGCTCAAGCTCTTCGGCCTGTCGCAGCTGCACGCCCCTGCCCGCCGGCTCGCCTCCTTCGCCATGCCGCTGATGCGCGATCTCGCGCAGCGCACCCGTCAGGCAAACCATCTCGTGGTCTTCGATCGGGGTTCCGCCGTCGTCATCGCCCAGCACGAGGCGCCGAATTACTGGGGCATCTCGATCCGCGTCGGCTCGCATATGAGCCTGCTCGAAACCGGCTCCGGCCACGTGCTGCTGGCCTTCCGCACCGATGAGGAACGCGAGATGATGATCGCCGAGCACGCCCGCGATCCCAAGGCCAAGCGGCTGGGACCGGAGTTCTACCAGCGCCTGTCAGATATCCGCGAACGTGGCTACGCGAAGATGCCGAGCGCCCAGACCGCCGGCGTCCACAACCTCTCCGCCCCAATCCTCGGCCCCGACGGCCGCGTCATCGCCGCCCTCACCTGCCCCTATATCGGTCTCGTCAACGCGCCAGACGCGCCCGATATCGATCAAACGATCGTCATGCTGCAACAAGCCGCCCGCGACCTCTCACTGCTGGCAGGATCGGACGTCAAGATCACGGGCTGAGCGGGCGCGAAAGCGTTCGCGATACGGCATCGCGCCAGCCGGCGATCTTCGCCTGCCGTTCGGTGTCCGGCATCGTCGGCAGGAACTGGCGGTCGCTGTGCCATGCTTTCGCGAAAGCGGCGCGATCCGGCCAGACACCCGCCCGCGACCCCGCAAGCCATGCGGCACCGAGAGCCGTCGTCTCCTGCGCTGCTGAGCGATCCACGGGATTGGCGACGATGTCGGCGAGGCGCTGCATCGTCCAGTCGGAATTCGTCATGCCGCCATCGACCCTGAGCACGGTCCCGGTCCGACGCTCGCCCCAATCCTTGCGCATGGCCACAAGCAGGTCCAACGTCTGGTAAGCGACCGATTCAAGCGCCGCATGCGCCAGCTCCGCCGGCCCGCTGTTGCGCGTCAATCCAAAGATGGCACCGCGCGCCTGCGGATCCCAATAGGGCGCGCCGAGACCGGTGAATGCGGGCACCATGTAGACGCGCTGCCCCTGGTCGGCCGCAACAGCCAAAGCGCCGCTGTCGGAGGCGCGCGAAATGAGGCCGAGTCCATCGCGCAGCCATTGCACGGCAGCACCCGCAATGAAGATCGACCCTTCGAGCGCATAGGTCGTTTCGCCGTCCAGCCGATAAGCGATCGTCGTCAGCATGCGGTTCGACGAGGCAACCCGATCCCCGCCGGTGTTGAGCAGCGCGAAGCAACCCGTCCCGTAGGTCGATTTCATCATGCCAGGATCGAAACAGGCGTTACCGATCGTCGCGGCCTGCTGGTCTCCGGCAACGCCCAGGATCGGGATTGCCGCTCCGAGGATAGACCTGTCCGTGACCCCGAAATCATCAGCGCAGTCATTGACATCAGGCAGCAGCGGCGCCGGTATTGCAAGCACGCCCAAAAGCTCGTCGTCCCAAGTCGCATCGGTGATGTTGTAAAGCATGGTGCGCGAAGCGTTCGTCGCATCGGTGGCGTGAACCCGCCCGCCCGTCAAATTGAAGATCAGCCAGCTGTCGATGGTGCCGAAGCAAACACCGCCCATCCGTGCGCGCTCCCGCAGCCCGTCGACATTGTCGAGCAGCCAGCGCAGCTTGGTGCCGGAGAAATAGGGATCGAGCAGCAGCCCCGTCTTGGCGCGAACCAGCCTCTCGTAGCCGTCCGCCTTCAAGCTGTCGCAGATCTCGGCGGTCCGCCTGTCCTGCCAGACGATTGCCCTGTAAAGCGGCCTGCCGGTCTTGCGGTCCCACACAACGGTCGTTTCACGCTGGTTGGTGATCCCGATCGCGGCGATCGCCGAAGCCGCGATGCCCGCCTTGTCGATCGCCTGCCGGGCGGTGGCGACGACGCTCTCCCATATCTCGCAGGCATCATGTTCGACCCAGCCCGCCTGCGGATAATGCTGCCGGACGTCCATCTGCGCCGAGGCGACCATCGTCATTCTGTCGTCGAAGATGATTGCCCGCGACGACGTCGTGCCCTGATCGATCGCCAGAATGAACCCGCCCATGATCTGTTCCGACTGAATAGGAGTACCGTTCCCGCCGTTCGAACGGCAGGTTGCCAACATGGATTTGAAAATGGAGAGAACCGGCGACAGCCTTCGCACGCCGCCGGCATGGAGATTGGCCGGGGTTTGAAACCCCGGCCTGGCGCCCGTTACTGGGACTGCCAGCTCTTGACCAGTTCGTCGTAGTTGACGGTAACCGGCTTTTCCTTCTCGTTCTCGATCTTCAGCTGGGGAGCGAGGTTGCCCTTGGCGACCGCGTCCTTGTTCCAGTATTCGAGATCATGCTCTTCGGCGAGCTTCGGGCCGATATCGCCCTGCACCTTGGCGCGCTCGAGGCGCTGCAGGACCTTTTCCTGCTCGGCGCAAAGCGAATCCATGGCTTCCTGGGCGGTCTTGGCGCCTGAGGACGCATCGCCGACGGCCTGCCACCAAAGCTGTGCCAGCTTCGGGTAGTCAGGAACGTTGGTGCCTGTTGGAGACCACTGCACGCGGGCCGGCGAGCGATAGAACTCGACCAGACCGCCGAGCTTCGGAGCGCGCTCCGTGAAGCTCTTGTCGCGGATGGTGGATTCGCGGATGAAGGTGAGACCGACATGGCTCTTCTTCACGTCGACCGTCTTCGAGGTGACGAACTGCGCATAGAGCCATGCGGCCTTGGCGCGGTCGTCGGGCGTCGACTTCATCAGCGTCCAGGAACCGACGTCCTGATAGCCGAGCTTCATGCCGTCCTTCCAGTAGACGCCGTGCGGGCTTGGTGCCATGCGCCACTTCGGCGTGCCGTCCTCGTTGACGACTGGCAGACCCGGCTTGACGGCATCGGCCGTGAAGGCTGTGTACCAGAAGATCTGCTGCGCCACTTCGCCCTGCGCCGGCACGGGGCCGGATTCGGAGAAGTTCATGCCCTGCGCCGCCGGCGGTGCATAGGCCTTCAACCAATCCAGATACTTCTGGATCGAGTAGACGGCAGCCGGACCGTTGGTATCGCCGCCACGCGCGACGCATGAGCCGACGGGACGCGAGTTCTCGTCGACCTTGATGCCCCACTCGTCGACCGGAAGACCGTTCGGAAGGCCCTTGTCACCGTTGCCGGCCATCGACAGCCATGCGTCGGTGAAGCGCCATCCAAGCGACGGGTCCTTCTTGCCGTAGTCCATGTGGCCGAAGACCTTCTTGCCGTTCACTTCGCGGCCGGTGAAGAACTCGGCGATATCCTCATAGGCAGACCAGTTGACCGGAACGCCGAGATCGTAGCCGTACTTCGCCTTGAAGTCCGCCTTGTTCTTCTCGTCGTTGAACCAGTCGTAGCGGAACCAGTAGAGGTTCGCGAACTGCTGGTCGGGAAGCTGGTAGAGCTTCTTGTCCGGCGCGGTCGTGAACTTGGTGCCGATGAAGTCGTTGATGTCGAGTCCCGGATTGGTGACATCCTTGCCTTCCTTTTCCATCCAGTCGGTCAGCGAGCGGGCCTGCTGGTAGCGCCAATGGGTGCCGATCAGGTCGCTATCGTTGACATAGGCGTCGTAGATATTCTCGCCCGACTGCATCTGCGTCTGCAGCTTTTCGACGACGTCACCTTCGCCGATCAGGTCGTGGGTGATCTTGATGCCGGTGATGGCGGTGAACGCCGGTGCCAGCACCTTCGATTCATATTCGTGGGTGGTCAGCGTTTCGGAAACGACCTTGATGTCCATGCCGGCGAAGGGCTTCGCGGCATCGATGAACCATTGCATTTCCTTTTCCTGGTCCCCACGGGAAAGCGTCGAAAGATCGCCGACTTCCTTGTCCAGGAATGTTTTCGCCTCGTCCATGCCGGCATAGGCGGAACCCGCCATGGCCAGCAAGATGCCTGCTGTTGTCGCTAGTAGATGCCGTCGCATGATATCCTCCCAAGGTTTGCGATTGCAGTCTTCACGTCAGGCGGCCAGTACCCCCGGCCATCTGTATCTCCCTGGCCTCACACGTAGCGGAACACGCCGATGGCGTAGACTACGGCAAGCCCAAGAGCCCACCACAGGTTGGGCCCGACGAGGCCCAGCCATGCGAGATGAATGAACGCTGCTCCCAGCAGCGAAATGAAGAGACGGTCTCCCCGCGTGGTCTCGAACCTCAAGACCCCCACACGCGGCGATCCGCCCGGCGCCAGATACTCCCAGACGCTCATGCCGATCAGGAGCACGAGGATCGTGAGAAAGAACAATGCGGTCGGCAGCGTCCACGCCATCCAGGAAAAGTTCATGTCTGGTCTCCCCTTTTAGACGCGGCCGAGCGCGAAGCCCTTGGCGATGTAGTTGCGGACGAAATAGATGACGAGCGCGCCGGGAATGATGGTGAGCACGCCGGCCGCCGCCAGCACGCCCCAGTCCATCCCCGAGGCCGAAACCGTACGCGTCATGATCGCCGAGATCGGCTTGGCCGCCGTGGTCGTCAGCGTGCGGGCAAGCAGCAGCTCCACCCACGAGAACATGAAGCAGAAGAAGGCCGCCACCCCGATCCCCGATGCCACCAGCGGCATGAAGATGCGGATGAAGAAACGCGGGAACGAGTAGCCGTCGATATAGGCCGTCTCGTCGATCTCCTTCGGCACACCGGACATGAAGCCTTCGAGGATCCAGACCGCCAGCGGCACGTTGAACAGGCAGTGCGCCAACGCCACCGCGATATGGGTGTCGATCAGGCCGAATGCCGAATAGAGCTGGAAGAACGGCAGTGCGAAAACGGCGGGCGGCGCCATGCGGTTGGTGAGCAGCCAGAAGAACAGGTGCTTGTCGCCAAGGAAGCGGTAGCGCGAGAAGGCATAGGCCGCAGGCAGCGCCGCCAGCACCGAGATGACGGTGTTCATGACCACATAGGTGATCGAGTTGATATAGCCGTTGTACCACGACGGATCGGTGAAGATGATCGTGTAGTTCCTGAGCGTCGGGTTCTGCGGCCAGAGCGAGAAGGTGCCGGTGATCTCGGCGTTCTCCTTGAAGCTCATGTTGACCAGCCAGTAGATCGGCAAGAGCAGGAAGATGATGTAGACGGTCGAGACGACCCAGGAGAAGTTGGCGGCCGGCTTGTATTTCATCGTCTGTGTTGTTGCTTGGGCCATGGTTCTCTCCTCCTCACGCGTTCTCGTCGCCGCTGGTCATCACGGTGTAGAAGATCCATGAGAGCAGCAGGATGATCAGGAAGTAGATGATCGACATCGCGGCCGCCGGACCGAGGTCGAATTGACCGACGGCCATCTTCACCAGATCGATCGACAGGAAGGTAGTCGAATTGCCGGGTCCGCCGCCGGTAACGACGAAGGGCTCGGTATAGATCATGAAGCTGTCCATGAAGCGCAGCAGCACGGCGATCAGAAGCACGCGCTTCATCTTCGGCAGCTGGATGTAGCGGAACACCGACCAGCGCGACGCACCGTCGATCTTCGCCGCCTGATAATAGGCATCCGGGATCGACACGAGGCCTGCGTAGCACAGCAGCACCACAAGGCTCGTCCAGTGCCAGACATCCATGACGATGACGGTGATCCAGGCATCGACTGGATCGCGGACGTAATTGTAGTCGAGCCCGATCGCCTCCAGTGTATGGCCGAGCAGGCCGATATCGACGCGACCGAACACCTGCCAGATCGTGCCGACGACATTCCACGGGATCAAAAGCGGCAGCGCCATCAGCACGAGGCAGACCGGCACGCCGATCCCCTTCTTCGGCATGTTGAGCGCGATGAAGATGCCGAGCGGGATCTCCAAAGCCAGGATGATCAGCGAGAAGGCGAGATTGCGCTGCAGCGCTGCCCAGAAGCGGTCGGATTGCAGCGTCTGCACGAACCAGTCCGTGCCCGCCCAGAAGAATTCGTTGTTCCCGAAAGTATCCTGCACCGAGTAGTTGACGACGGTCATCAGCGGGATCACCGCCGAGAAGGCGACGAGCACCAGCACCGGCAGCACCAGAAACCAGGCCTTGTTGTTCCAGGTCTTGTTCATGGCTCAGCCCTCCCTGCCGACGCGCCAGGAATCGGCGTAGATGTTGATGGCCTTGGGATCGAAGGTGACCCGCGCCTCCGCGGGGATCTCGGCATCCTCCGTCAACACGATGGCGATCGGCTGGCCCGCGAAATCCGCCCGCACGATCTTCTGCCGGCCGATATCCTCGACCCGGTTGATGGTGACGGGCATGCCCTCGCGCCCGAGGCGGATGAACTCCGGCCGGATGCCGAGCTCCGTCTTGGCGCCCGCGGCAGCCTTCGGCGCGTAGTCGAGAGCCAGGGTCTCAGCGCCCATCGTTACTCTATTGCCGTCGAGCCTTGCCGGCAGGACGTTCATGCCGGGCGAGCCGATGAAGTAACCGACGAAGGTGTGGCTCGGCTTTTCGAAGAGCTCGGCGGGCGTGCCGATCTGCACGATCTCGCCCTCATACATGACGACGACCTTGTCGGCGAAGGTCAGCGCTTCCGTCTGGTCGTGCGTGACATAGACCATCGTAAAACCGAACTGCTTGTGCAGCCGCTTCAGCTGCGAGCGCAGCACCCATTTCATATGCGGGTCGATGACCGTCAGCGGCTCGTCGAAGAGGATGGCGTTGACGTCGCTGCGCACCAATCCCCGGCCGAGCGAGATCTTCTGCTTCTGGTCGGCGGTAAGCCCCTGCGCCTTGCGCCGAGCCATGGGCGTCAGATCGATCATCTCGAGAATTTCGCGAACGCGACGATCGACTTCGGGCTCCAATACGCCGCGATTGCGCAGCGGAAAGGCCAGATTGTCGTACACGGTCATCGTGTCGTAGATGACGGGGAACTGGAACACCTGCGCGATGTTGCGCGCCTGCGTCGCCAGATTGGTCACGTCCTTGCCGTCGAACAGGATGCGGCCATGCGAGGGCTGCAGCAGGCCGGAGATGATGTTGAGAAGCGTCGTCTTCCCGCAGCCCGACGGCCCGAGCAGCGCATAGGCGCCGCCGTCGTTCCATTCGTGGTCGACTTCGCGCAGCGCGTAGTCCTTGTCCGATTGCGGGTTCGGCCCGTAAGCGTGGCGGATGTGGTCGAGCGTGATGCGTGCCATGTCCCTACCCCTTCAAGCCGCTGCGCCGGACGAGATCGCCCGGCCGCTGGTGTCGAACGCCATCAGGTGGCGGCCATCAAGAAACACGTCGATATCGGTATCCGGATCGATGTCGTGAATACCATGCGCCAGCATAACCCAGCGCACACCCTCGTAATCGAGATAAACGAAGCTCTCCGAGCCGGTGATCTCCGATAGCTGCGTGCGCGCCTTTAACCTCACTGCACCCGGCGTCTGCGCCGCAAGCCCGAGATGATGCGGATGAAACGCCACCGTCACCGGCCCATCGGCCATGCCGGCCAGATGCGCCGGCACCGCGAACACATCGCGCCCGTCGCGCTGGAACGTCGCGCCCGCCTTCACCACATCGATGAAATTGAGCGGCGGATCGGCGAAGGTCTTGGCGGTGGTGAGATCGCGTGGGCTCCGGTAGACCGAAATCGTCGGCCCGAACTGTGTCACTCGCCCTTCCGACAGCGTCGCCGTATTACCGCCGAGCAGCAGCGCTTCGGATGGCTCGGTGGTGGCATAGACGAAGATGGCGCCCGATTGCGCGAAGATCCTGGGCAACTCGGCGCGCAGTTCCTCGCGCAGCTTGTAGTCGAGATTGGCAAGCGGCTCGTCCATCAAGACGAGGCTGGCGTTCTTCACCAGCGCGCGGGCAAGCGCCGTGCGCTGCTGCTGGCCGCCGGAGAGATTGAGCGGCGTGCGGTCGAGATAGGGCGTCAGCCGCAGGAGATCGGCGGCCTTGCGCACCTCGCGATCGATCGTGGCGGCATCCTTGCCCGATATCCGCATCGGCGAGGCGATGTTTTCATAGACCGTGAAGGCGGGGTAGTTGATGAACTGCTGGTAGACCATTGCGACATTGCGCTTCTGCACCGGCATGCCGGTGACATCGACGCCATCGAAATGGATCGTCCCGCTGGTCGGCCGGTCGAGCCCGGCCATCAGCCGCATCAGCGACGTCTTGCCAGACAGGGTCGGCCCCAGGAGCACGTTCAGCGTGCCGCGTTCAAACGCGAGATCGGTCGCGTGGATGTGCGTATCCGCACCCACCGTCTTTGCGATGTTTCGCAATTCCAGCATTCAGGTTCCCGTGCCTCCTCACAGCGGGGACCACATGCCGCTCTTTTATCCGGCCATCTGAGCCGGTAGCGCGGCCATGTACTCCTCCAAAACCGCGGCTTGCTCCCTCGTCAGGCGCAAGCCCTCCTTCGTTCTCCTCCAGAGCACGTCATCGGCGTGTCGCGCCCATTCGTGCTCGATCAGGTAGCGGACCTCCACCTCATAGAGGTCGCTCCCGAAACAGCGCCCGAGATCCTCTGTCCCGCGCGCCTGTCCCAAAAGCACCGCGGCCTTCGTGCCGTAGCGGCGAACGAGGCGGCGGGCATGCGTATCGATAAGAAACGGATAGCTGCCCTTCAGCTTACGCACTTCCGCCTCGTACCCCTGAGCCGGAAAATCGCCGCCCGGCAGATGGCTCTTGGCCGTCCACGGGGCACCCTTGGCGCCGATTGCCGCGCCGATCTTCTCCAGCGCGTGTTCCGACAGCCGGCGATAGGTGGTGAGCTTGCCGCCGAACACATTGAGCAACGGCGCCGGCGCGCCCTCGCCTTCGAGCTTCAGCACGTAATCGCGCGTCGCTTCCTGCGCCTTCGACGCTCCGTCGTCGAACAGCGGGCGCACGGCCGAATAGGTCCAGACGATATCTTCCGGCCGCACCGGCTCGTTGAAATACTCGCTCGCGGCCTTGCAGAGATAAGTCGTCTCTTCGTCCGAAATCTTCACATCCTTCGGATCGGCCTTGTAGTCGCGATCGGTGGTGCCGATCAGCGTGAAATCCTGCTCGTAGGGGATCGCGAAGATGATTCGGTTATCGGGGTTCTGGAAGAAGTAGGCTCTGGGATCGTTGAACTTCTTCTTCACGACGATATGGCTGCCCTGGACGAGGCGCACATGCCGCGCCTCGTTCTGCCCGAACGCGGCGCGAATGACGTGATCGACCCAGGGACCCGCCGCGTTGACCAGCATCCGCGCCTGAAAGTGCCGCTTCTCGCCGGTCACCGTATCCACGGTCTCGATCGCCCAGACACCGTTCTCGCGATGCGCCGAGACGACCTTGGTGCGCGGCATGATCAGCGCACCCTTGTCGGCCGCGTCGCGCGCATTCAGCACCACCATGCGGGCATCGTCGACCCAACCGTCGGAATATTCGAACGCCTTCGAAAACAGCGCCTTCAGCGGCTTGCCCGCCGGATCGCGGCGCATGTCGAGCACCTTGGTCGGCGGTAGAAGCTTGCGACCACCGAGGTGGTCGTAAAGGAACAGCCCCAGCCGGATCAGCCATGCCGGCCGGATGCCGCCCTTGTGATAGGGCAGCACGAAGCGCATCGGCCAGATGATATGCGGCGCCATCACCCAGAGGATCTCGCGCTCCATCAGCGATTCGCGCACCAAACGAAACTCGTAATGCTCGAGATAGCGCAAGCCGCCGTGAATGAGCTTGGTGGCACCAGAGGACGTACCGGAGGCGAAATCGTTCATCTCGGCCAGCGCAACCGAATAGCCGCGCCCGATCGCGTCACGCGCAATACCGCAGCCGTTGATGCCGCCACCGATAACGAAAAGATCGTGAATCTGACCGCTCACGCGTCCCATGCCCCCAGAAAATGCCGCAACGCAAACAAGACAACGCAATTGCGAAAGCGAAAACAGTTAAAGCGAAACTTATTCGAATGTCAAACGAATGTTTCGCACAGTTATGCCGCGCGCCGATGTCGGGCGTGTGACAGCGCGAAACGCCTGCGCTCGAAATTATCGAGGAATTTCAATTGGGCTCGGCAACCCGGAAATAGGCGCGAGGCGGCGCGCCAAGCATGCGCTTGAACATGGTGGTGAACGCCGCGACGCTTTCGTAACCGAGATCGAACGCAACTGTTGTGACCGGCTGGCCCGCCGCCAGCCGTGGCAACGCCGTAAACAAGGCAGCCTGCTGCCGCCATGTCGAAAGGCTGATGCCGGTCTCGCGCCGGAATGCGCGGGTGAACGCCCGCCGGCTCATGTTCAGCTGCTCGGCCCAATCGTCGATCAAGAGCCGCGCGGTTGGGTTCGCCAGAAAGGCGCGGCAAAGCCCCGCAAGCCTCGCGTCACCCGGAATGGGCAGGCCAAGCGAACGGTCCGGCAGCCGCGAAATCTCCTCAAGCAGCAGCGCCACCACCAGCCGCTGGCGCCGCGAACCCTTGAGATCACCACTCGGAGACACTGCTTCGATGATCAGCGCACGCGCGAGATCGGTGAGCCCGACCACACGAATGGCCTCAGGCAGCGCGACCAACGCGTCGGAGCTGATATAGGCCGAGAGCATGGTGACCTCGCCCAGCATATCCACCGAGTGATCCAGTCCGGCCGGTATCCACAGCGCATGCTCCGGCGGCACCATCCAGCGCCCCTGCCGCGACGACACCATGACCACGCCGGTGCGCGCATAGACGAATTGCGCGCGGCTGTGCCGATGGGCCGCCACATGATAGCCCGAGGGGTACTCGGACGGGATCGTGTGAACCGGCTCGGACGCAGCCTCGATGGCCGCCAACCGCTCGACATGGAGCTTGGCCAGTTCGGCCGATGTCATATTTTGCAACGCTTTCATAAGCCCTGGCCCAATCGCGAAAGAATGAGACCAAAACACGAAAGCGGGACTATCACAAGGAGACTATGCGGATAGTCAGTTTCTCAGGAGGAACATCGTGACTACAGGTACAATGACGGCGGAGAAACACTCCGCGGAACAGACGGTTTTCAGCATCATCATGGCAGTCAGCTTCTGCCATCTCTTGAACGACACGATGCAGTCGCTCATCCCGGCCCTCTATCCGATGATCAAGGACGGCTACGGTCTCGACTTCACCCAGATCGGCCTGCTCGGCCTGGTCTTCCAGGTCACGGCCTCGCTGCTGCAGCCGCTGATCGGCATCTACACCGACAAGCGCCCGCTGCCCTATTCGCTGTCGATCGGCATGGGCTTCACGCTGATCGGCCTGGTGCTGCTCGCCTATGCGCATGCTTACTGGGTGCTGCTCGTCGGCGCCGGCGTCGTCGGTCTCGGCTCGGCGGTCTTCCATCCGGAATCCTCCCGCGTCGCCCGCCTTGCGTCGGGCGGACGCCACGGTCTGGCGCAATCGCTGTTCCAGGTCGGCGGTAATTTCGGCTCCGCCATCGGCCCGCTGGCCGCCGCCTTCATCGTGTTGCCACGCGGCCAGACCAGCGTCGCATGGTTCTCGGTTGCCGCATTGACGGGCATGATCATCCTGTGGCGCGTCGGCGTCTGGTATTCGAACCACCGCCGCACCAATGCCGGCCGCAAGGCTGCCATGCCTGCCGTCGTGCTGCCGCGCGCCAAGGTGATCATGTCGATCGCGGTCCTCGCCATGCTGGTCTTTTCGAAATACGTCTACATGACCAGTCTTTCGAGCTACTACACCTTCTACATGATCGAGCGTTTCCAGGTGTCGGTCCAAGAAGCGCAGATCCTGCTCTTCGTCTTCCTGGGCGCGGTCGCCATCGGCACGGTCGCCGGCGGCCCGATCGTCGACTGGTTCGGCACCAAATTCACGATCTGGTTCTCGATCCTCGGCGCCCTGCCCTTCACGCTGGCGCTGCCCTATGCGGGCTACACCTGGACGATCGTGCTCACCTTCGTGATCGGCATCATCCTGGCGTCGGCCTTTTCCGCCATCGTCGTCTTCGCGCAGGAACTGGTGCCCGGACGCGTGGGCATGATCGCCGGCCTGTTCTTCGGCTTCGCCTTCGGCATCGGCGGCATCGGCGCGGCAGCACTTGGCATGGTGGCGGACCGCATGGGCATCGTCTTCGTCTACAACATCTGCTCGTACCTGCCGCTGCTCGGCCTGCTCACCGTCTTCCTGCCGGACCTCGGCAAAGGCAGGCGCCACGCAACGGCCTCGAAGTAGCCGAAAGCAAGCCGCAGCATCATCAAAACCACAAAAGGCCGAAGCACCCGCTTCGGCCTTTCGTCTTTGAATGTCATGTGAAGCTTTTGAGCCGGCCCGAATTCCGGACAATAAAAAAGGCCGGGGCGAAACCGCACCGACCTTCCTATTCGCATCTCACACCAGTGCCAGTACATCCGTGGTCAAAAGCATAAAAGCGATACCGGCAACTGCGAGCGTTCGCTGTGTGGAACACTGACCAGCAATGCCGATGAACCTCATATGGTAGGTCAATGTGGCGAATTCAAGTCCGAGGGGGAGTTTTGCACGCACGAACCGACATCGATGTTAGGCGGCCTTGTCCTTGCGCATGGAGGATGCCAGGCTTTTTTCGATCGTCGCGATCCTTTCGCGACGACGTTCGAGCTTTTTGTTGCGGCGGCATGTTTTGCCCGCTGTAGCCTGTCGGCTTGCCTGAAGCTGCTCGATGTAGACGGTCTCGCCTTTCGGGTTCGAAAGTCGGTCGAATATCCAGCAGAAGGACGCGGAGAGTTCCTTGACCTTGTAGAGCGGCGTATGCGAGGCCTGATCCTGATCAAGAATTTCCTGAAGCACGACCTGATCCCAGATATCTGGATCGCTGTCGCAGCGCTCTTTCCACACTTCCAGAAGCCGGAGCGTCGCTGGCGTATCGTTCAGCAGAATGGTCGCGGAAATCAGCCGGTCGCCCTCGCGATAAACTGCCACATCGCAGTCATATCCGGCCAGCACCGGCCACGGGTCACGATGGAACACCGCATCGACGTCGACGTAGAGCAGCGGGCCAGGAAATTTCCTGCGCGCCTCTAGGAGAAATGTCGGCTTGAGCGCCGCATTGCGCACCCACGTTCCGGCACTCTCGATCGCCGTTGTATGCACCGTCAGGCCAAGACGCTCAGCAGACGCCACCATGCGCGCTGCCTCGTTCGCATAAAACGAATCCGCCGTGTGAAAGGCGACGATGTCGCCCTTGAAGCCGTGGGATAAGACGATCTCCGAATCCGTCGGGAAAGATACGACGTGATCGCGGTACTTGGCTTTCGACTTGCTGAAGAGGTCAAGGAACCGGTAAAATAGGTTCGTGGTCATACTCAATCCTGGCTGTCCATGTCGGACAGAAAATTTAGAGCGTCAGACCGCGACGGAATCCCTGACTTTGTTTTCGTTGGGCAATTAGGCGCTGACCTCAGGTGTTGGCGGAACAAACATCACAACAATGCGGAATGGAGTCTCATAACCTCACACCGATCCGGAACCACCGGTTAATTGTGCCGGCGGGGAAACCAGGCAATGCTGTATCGTTGTCAGAGGCTGCCCGATGCGCATACGTTTTACAGCCATAATCGCCGCTAGTGTTTTGACCCTCCTCCTTGGTTCCATTGCGTCCGCAACGTCAATGCCTCCGCTGGCGTCGGAACCGGAACAGAGCGCTGCCATGTCGTTCTACCGAATGAAGAGATGTTCGGCACTCCATTTTGCTATGGGCAAGATGCTTGAAGATGCCGAACAAGAGGACGTAGTAGATATCGCTAAGAAGCACTTGGTGTCTTCGTTTTACTTTCAGACCTTTGCGATAGATGCCGGCTTTCGCTTCGGCTCCAGTGCAAAGGTGATCAACGACGACATCGAGGCCATTGCGATCAACTATTTCGGGATGTGGCGTGAAAACGCGCTGGCAACCGGGAACAACTTCGATCCGGTAACAATCTCCGATTCGAGTTATTGCGTCGCCTATCTGAACATGATTTTGGGTCGAAAATAAATCTGCGCAGAGAAGCACCCTCGAATAGGGCGATCACCCAGACCCCCAATAACCCAGGCCGCCAATCGTAGACTGGTAGACAGAACATGCCCGAGGGAGAAAAAGCAACTAGACTTGAATTCAATATCGCAAAGCCAGATGGACCTTCGCCAGACCTTGTTATTCACTTCAAACACAAGCGAAGGACTTTATGAGGACCTCCTTTCAGGGAAACTCAACGGCGTCAGCGATTTGGCCATTGGCAGCGCGGAAATGACGAACTTCGTGAGTAGTAAAACGTTGTGATCTCCAGGCTGTCACTATCGGCGGGATCGCCATCGTTCTCCTGTAGTTGCTTGCACCATCACCTCCGACCCTTTTCGAAAGAGGGTCGGATATGTCACGGAAAACTTCCATTACGAGTGCACGGTCGAAAGCAACAGCGAGGGGCTATGAACTCCTGGACGCAGAGTTTCGTGGTTACAAGCATCAGCATTCGTTTCGTTGCGCCGCCAACCACGTATTTCTGGCCAGAGCAGGTAACATTTTCTCAGGTGTTGCTGGGTGCAGAGACTGTTGGGAAAATCGACGAGGCGATCATACTCGGATCGACGAGAGCCATATATTAGAAGCCGCTGAGCGGTTTGAGTGCCAGGTCGTCACGGACCTTAGCTCGTTCAAGAACACGAAGCAGCGTATCGACGTTGTCTGCGGTGGCGGCCATGCCTTTGATATTGAGGTGGGCTACCTGCTTGGAACGAAGGTAAAAGTCCTTTGCGCTGTATGCCGCGACGACAACGAGCCAGAACGGATAGCGAAGAATGGTATAGCCAGGCTGGAAAAGCTCGTTGAGAAACACGGCGGCACCGTTCTCTCAACCTGGGAGGAGTGGCCAGGAGACCGCGGCAAGTGTCGTATTCACTGTCCTATGGACGCCGGTCACGAGTTCAAAGCGAGTCTGTCAAACATCAGGAAGGGCAACTTCTGCGACATACATAAGCAACGCCGAAAGGTGTGGAACCTTCAAATGCTTCAGCACGCTGCAGCGGAACGTGGTGGGGCATGCTTGTCGCCAGAGTACCACGGAACGACCGAAAAACACCTTTGGAAGTGTATCGCTGGGCATGAATGGAAGGCTGAAGCCTATCGGGTCGTGACCGAAGGGACATGGTGTCCGCACTGCCCAAAGAAGGGAGAGCTTCGCTGCCGCGCCATATTTTCCCAGATTTTCGGCGTCGATTTTGCCAGTCAGCGGCCCGACTGGCTTCGTGAGGCGGCAGATACTCCACGTCTTGAGTTAGACGGGTATGGTCTTGAGTACGTCATTCCATCGGGACCCCATATGGGGTTGGGTATCGCCTTCGAATATCAAGGTAGGCAGCACTACGACGCCACCGTGTTCCACTCGAGCCAAGAAGCCTTCGAGGACCAAGTCCGGAGAGATGAAATCAAGCGACTACGATGCAAGCAGAATGGCGTAGTCCTGATCGAAGTGCCGTATTTCGACAAGCCATACGCCCCAGATGATCTCCTATTTCCGATTGTCTATGACCTCTTGAGAGCAGCCGAGGTTCCAATACCTGTTCATGTGGCGCAAACACAGGCTGAGAACTACAGTTCCGATTACCGATCGACCTTCATGACAATCGTGGCCGAAAAGGGATACACACTTTTCGATGAATACGCAGGAGAAGGCGTGCAGCTGAATATGCTCTGCCCTATCGGACATGCAATTAGGCCGACTCCATTTAATGTCCGCCGTTCCACAACATTCATATGTCGGCGCTGCAAAGTAGGAAATCTTCGAAGACGAGTAGAGCGGCAACGAGCAGATGGAACGAAACAGTAGCACTTTCTGACCGGCGATCACCATACCCGTAAACCTCTGATACGATTCAGGAAAAATCGGGGAAGAGAGAATGAGAATCGCCAAGGAACTTTTTTGTCAAGCTGCTGTCGCTATAACGGCATCGCTTGTAACTCTTTACGCCGATAAAAGCTGGCCAAAACGCGAGGAGCCGCGGCCAGTCGTCTTTCATCAGAAACGGCCGGGCCTGAACGGAACCTTTGAACACGTCTATTACATCTGGAACGCACGAGGAGACACGTTCTCGATCGAGGCGCGAAATCGAGGCCTCGACAACGTCTCGCTGTACGGCCAAGAGGTCTTCGAGGTCAACAAGCAGCCTGCGGGATGGACATTCAAGAGTCAGCTCCCAGATTCGCTAGCAATCATCGCGGGGACATCTTCTAGCATCAATCCGATTACTTTCACCATAGGTGGCAAGGAGCTGCGGGCATTTGCACTCGACGCGCATCAGCAAATGGACAAATGGTTCGACTGGGTAAGAATTGCCGATGAGCTCAAGATGGATCGGCTTCGGGCGATCACCAGTCGCCTCGAGGCGAAGATACACTATTTCGATTTGGGTACTTCTGGCGCACCTGTTGTTACAAGAACGATAGATATTCCACCAGTTAACGCCGAAGACTACCGGGACAGTTCTGAAGACGAACTTCTCGCTCGCGTGAAAGGAAGCCCCGTGAGTCCTCTTCCACCGCCCAGAGGGATACCGAAACCCAAGGGTGGCCACACCAAACCCTACGATAGGACTCAAGGAAATACCCCGCGGCCAGAAAGGTAAATGCTACCACCCGCGGTTTTCGCCCACGCCCCTAACAGCGATCGCTAAAATCGATCGCTCCCTCCGCGTTCCCCGTTAACCTTTGATTCACGGATGCGGTGTATAACCGATCACAGGACTGACCAACCAAGGGAATACCTTGATGATGTCGATAGCCACCATGGCGCTGATATGCGGAATATCCGCATCGCGATCCGCAGGCTGACGACGGGTTCTGTCTTACTGGCGCATACGCCGGGCCTTTTTGACCACCCCGAGTACCAGTGAATTCTGTTTGTGTAATCGAGGTGGTGCCAATGTCTTACTCCCCAGATTTTAAAATCCAAATTACAGCCGAGGCGCGTCTTCCATCAGAGACGGCCACCATTCGCAACATCCAACTCCTCATGCGGAGCATACGCGGGTTCTGACGCCCCCATCCGGGCCGATTCCCGATTTTGTTCTCCCGTGACGTCGTCTTGACGGCTCACGGCATGCAGGAGGTGTGTGGTGAAGGCGCATTTTTACCCGTTCACGGGACAGGTCACCCCTGTCGCGATGGAGATGCTCGTCTCTCTCGGTGTGCCGGCATCGACCGTCGGCGCATTGCGGTTGCAATTCGACGCGTCTGTCTTCGAAAACCAGACAGGTGCGTCGGTTTCCAACCGCGCCGACCGATCAAAAGGAGGCTCCCGTGGATAAGACGGAAGCCATCCTCGAGGCGATCTTCTCCGATGCCCACGTGCCCGTCCGCAAGGTCGGCCGCAGCATGTACGGCACCGGCCACGCCGTCTCTCACCCGTCGTCGAAGGTTCCCAAGGGGATCATGCGCGCACGTTCGCCTTTGATGGCGGACGGGCTGCTGCATCTCGACACCGACCCGAACGTGGTGCGGATGTCGCCGTATCCTTTGGTGGCCCTCCATTGGTCCACGGACGACAACGTGACGGTCTTCAAGCGCGAACACATCCCCGACATGGCGATCGAGCTTGCCGACGGCAGCGTGGTCTTCGTCGACTACCTGTCACGGGCCGAGCAGGCCGCCACGCCGGAGTTCCAGCGCCGTGTGGCGGAGCGTATCCGCCATTTCGGCGACGAGTTCGGCTGCGCTTACCAGGTGCTGGACGAGCGCACGGTCCGCATCGAGCCGCGGCTGTCGAACGTGCGTTTGATGTGGACCCACCGCGAGCGCGAGACCGAGCCCCGTTCGCTGTCGCACGCACGCGAGGCGCTGCGCCGGACGCCGCTGCCGAACACCATCCGAGCGGTCTCGGACAATGCCGACATCTCCCGCCAGGCGATCCGCTGGGCGGGCGACGAACTGCCGACAGCGGTCGAGGAGACCAACCTGGTGTTCACGGCCGTGATGCAGCTGGCGATGCGCGGCGAGGTCCTGCTCGACCTCGGCCGCCCACTGACACTCGATTCCACGATCCATGAGGGGACGAAATGACGATCAACTCGAAAACCTTCGAATTCCTGTCGGAGAAGGTCATCCGCCTGCTGTCGCCGGCCGACCTGAAGCTTCCGGAGACACCTGCCGACCATGTGAAGGCTCCGTCGCAGAACATCCTGCCGGGTGACGAGTTCATGGTCTACGTGGAGGACAAGTCGGTCTGCGGCCACTACGTCGCCAAGGAATGGACGAACGGATCGCCGAACGCGCCTCGCAAGCTGGTGCTGGTCGACAACGAGTACCAGGTGCCGCTGTGGCTGTCGTCGTGGCAGATCGACTGGCTGAGCATGCAGGGCCGCATCCGCACGGTCCACCAGTCGCCACGGCCGCATTCGAAGGTCGAGCTTCCGGACAATCCGCTTGGGCTGACGGAGTACCAGAGCCGTCATGCACATCGGCTGCTCGCCTACGTCGATCACTACCGCGATCTGTGCATCAAGGAGAACCGTGGCCAGCCGAGCGTCGCGTTGATGAACCGTGCGCGCGACGAGGTCGCTGCCAAGCGCGGCGAGCGCCCGCTAGGCAAGACGGCGATCCACGAGGCGATGGTGAAGCTCCGCGACCGCCGTAACATGGACCGCGTGTGTGCGGTGGCTCCGCTGCCGAACAACGGCAATCCTGGTGGCCGTCTGGGCGAGAAGCTCGAGGAAGCGGTCCAGAAGGCCGTGCGTATCGCATGGACCGTTCCCAAGGGAACGTGGCTTCAGGTGAAGGCACAGCTCGAGAAACTGTGTGATGCCGAGGACGGCGAGTACAGCGAGCTGGCCGAAGAGGCCAAGAATGTCTCGAAGAGCACGCTCCAGCGCCGTTTCGCGGGCGTCGACCTCTATACGCGCACCTTCCTGCGCTACGGGGAGGAAGAGGCAAACCGCATCAACGCCATGTACATGCGCATCGCCCGCCCCGGCCATCCGCTGGACGTCGTGGATATCGACCATACGGCCTTGAATGTCGTGGTGTACGACGAGCTGGTTCCCGTCAGCTTCGGCCGCCCGGACATTATCGTGTTCCGCGACCGTCATTCGGGTGCGGTGATCGGCTTCCATATCGGCTTCGAGGCACCGTCCTTCGCGGGTTTCCTCGCTGGCCTGAAGCACACGGTCTACCCCAAGGACCCGCAGTCGTTGCCGCCCAAGATGAAATGGCCATGGTACGGGATGCCGGTCCGCCTCGGCGTCGACCAGGCGAGCCATTTCGTCGGCGGCGACATGGAGAACGCGCAGCGCGAACTCGGCTTCCAGGTGATCGAGTATCGCCCTGGCCGTCCGTGGGAAAAGGGCGCGACGGAGAAGCTGTTCTCGATCCTCGGGATGAAGATGATCCACAGCCTTCCCGGCGCGACGGGAGCGACGCCCGACGAGCGCAAGAAGTTCGACGAGGATGCGGAGAAGGCAAAGCCCGCGATCTCGATCCAGGAGCTGTACGGTTTCCTCGCCTACTACTTCGCGGAAGTCCACAACCGATCGCTGACGGCCGGCATCGGCCCGCTGATCACGCTCAAGGACACGCCGGCGAAGCTGTGGGCGGAGGGCATCCCGCACGCCACGATGCGTCCGCTGATCGATCCGGCGGTGTTCACCCGCCTTGTCGGCTACACGCAGGAGGTCACGATCCAGGCGGACGGCATCCGCATCAACTACCTCCACTACATGTCGGCGGAGCTGATCGCGCTGCGCTCGCATCCCAAGCACAAGATGGGGAGCCACAAGGCGGCGATCGGCAAGCACAGCGCCACGAAGTACACGGCGACGATCGATCCGAACGACCTCGGCCGCATCTGGGTGCGCGACCCGTACCGCAAGGTGATGATCGAGGTTCCGATCATGGACATGGAGAAGCGTTACGCCAACGGGCTGTCGCTTTACCAGCACAAGAAGATCGTCGAGTACCACCTCAAGGAGTCCGGGGATGCGCCCGGCGTCGGCGAGCTGACGGAGGCGCGGCGCAAGCTCGAGCTGATGCTTGGCGATATGCATGCCAAGCGCCGGCAGCACAACACGGCCATGAAGCTCGCGCGGTTCCTGACGGGCCAAGCCGCCAAGATCAGAGGGTCGGAGGTCGTCGAGCTCGCGCCGAACGGCTCGGTCAGCACGCATATCGACTACGCGCAACCCGAGGTCCAGACGCCGGAGGCGAAGCTCTCCACGCGCGGCCGCGGGCTGATGCCCGGTGACGACCACACCACCGTCGTCGAGGTCGCCGAGCAGACGCCGCCCGAGGCCGAGTCACCGCCGGAACCGGCCGTCGCCGACATCGAAACCCTGAAGGAACGACACAAAGGATGGGAAGACTGAACATGACCGACGCCATCAACATGGACAAGCTGACGCCGGAGACGCGCATCGTTGCAGCCTCGTTGCCGCCGCAGGAACGGCAGCGGATGATCGAGACGCTGATCTATCCCTACCCGCTGTTCAAGCAGGGGTTGGCAAACATCGGGAAGTTCCACATGCCGGTGGAAGGCGGAACGCATGGCCGCGGGAAGATCGGTGGCCTGCTCGGCCCATCGCGCGTCGGCAAGTCGTCGATCTGCAAGTTCTACCGCTCCAAATTCCCGTCGGGCTTCGACGACGAGGGCGAGGTACATCCTGTCGTCTACCTCCAGGCGTCCGACGACATGCTGCCCAAGACGATGTCCGAGCGCATCTGTCGGCAGGTCGGCGCGCATTCGCTGGCCCAGATGAAAATCCCGGCACTGATCGACAACACGATCGAGCGCCTCGTGTGGGCGAAGGCCCAGCTGCTTGTCATCGACGACGCGCAGTTCATGTTCATGAACCGCCGCGCGGATCAGGTCCGCAACTTCAAGAGCTTCCTCAAGCTTGCCGCCGACCGCAATGCCTTCAACATCCTGCTGGTCGGCGACAGGTCGATCCTCGATGTGATCCGTTCGGTGGATTACCTCCGTGGCCGCGGCGGCTTCCCACACACCAACCTCGATCCGCTTGGCGAAGGCCAGGATGAGTTCGAGCAGTTCTGCCTACTGCTGGAGGGCATCGACAACCGCCTGCCGTTCGCGGTGAAGTCGGACCTGTCGACCCCACACATCGCCCGCGACATCCATCGGCACAGCAGCGGCTTGATCGGCCGCGTGATGGAGCTGGTCCAGACCGCAGCGTTCGAGGCCATTAACGACGGCACCGATAACATCCTGACCGAACATCTGCGGTCGGCCGCCGAGCTGCTGCTGCCCGCGACCGATTCCCACCGGTACTTCCAGGGAGGCTGACATGACCGCCACGACCAATATGCCGTTCTCACGCTGGCGTCTGCGTCCGCAACTGGGCGAGCCTGCGTATAGCTACTTCGCTCGGCTGGTTGCCGACGAAGGGCATTCCAGCGTCACCGTCTATGCCAACGAGATCGGGCTGAACGGCCGCAACATCGTGCCTGAGGAGATGCTGGCGGCCCTGCTTAGGCTTCCGCTCTCCGATACGGAGAAGGCGATGCTGCAGGCAGCCACGCCGCTCTTGAGGGGCGACCACTGGCATATCGGAAACGAGCGTCTGCTGATGAAGCATATCTCATTCAAGACGCGGCGCTATTGCCCGAACTGCCTCGCTGAGGCCCCGTACCACCGCATTCAGTGGGATGTCGTCGTCGCGACGCATTGCGCCGAGCATCACGTCCCGCTTGTCGCCGGAGGAGTGGGCTGGTGGTGGCCGCATTTCGATATGACACCCAAGGGCCAGAGCATGCGGACGCTGGTCCATGCCACCGACCACAGCAGTCTTCCATTCCACGAGTTCATCCGCGACCGCCTGGAATTCGGTCGACGTGAAACCGGCCCATTCGAGAACTGTGATCTCGGCGAGATTATTGCTCCGCTGCGGCACTACGCTCGCTACACGGATACGAATGGGAACCGAGTGAACCCTGTACTGAACGAGCATCCCGACATCGAAGCGGGATTCGCTCTAATGATGGCGTCCCCTGAGGACCGGGCAGCGTGGTTCGGCGACTGGTACAAATCAGTTGTGCCTCCAGAAGTTCTTCGACGTGGGTTCATTGCATCGACCAAGGTTGCCTCGTGGCAGCACCAAGGGCGGATCGGCAATAAAATCTGGGACGACATCGAAGAGGCCCAGCACCAAGGGTTTGCGAGGGTCGGCGTCCTCGGCCGTATGTATTCCGGCGGTGTAATGGCTCGAAACGATCGAACCATGAAAGAGATCGCCGCGGAGATCGGCGTGCCTGTGAAGGGCATCCGCAATCTCATCAGGACACTCGACATCCTGCCGGACCGCGTGTGGGATAAGCGGGCGTTGGTGATCGATGAGGAAACATACGGCAAGATCAAAGGCTACGCAGACGATCTGATCACTCTCCCAGAGACTATCTCCATCACGGGGGTGCCGGGGTATATCTTCCGATATTTGGTGAAACAGGGTTTCGCCCATGAGATTTTGGGCATGACGACGGGCGGCACTTGGGGGCCGAGGTATTTGGCATCGGAAGTTCGAGAACTCGTGGACCGTCTCCGATCATGCCACGCGACAGGTAAAAGCGCCGAAACCCGAACGTTGAGAGGTTATGCGAAACGGCGTGGCATCTCGGAAGGAGAAGTTCTGGCGCGCACCCTTCGTGGCGAACTCGCACTCGCGGCCGTGGATACATCCCGAAACGGGCTAAGGGCGCTCTACTACTAGATCAAATCAATCGTACGATATTTCAGCCGGGGCCGCGAAAGCGGCTCTGGTTTTTCGTTTTGCGGACTTCGTTTGGGGACCTTGATTCCGGATCGTCTGACCATGTTCCGGATCGATGTGATGCTCGAAAAAAAATGGCGACCCCTGCAGGATTCGAACCTGCGACCACCTGCTTAGAAGGCAGGTGCTCTATCCAGCTGAGCTAAGGGGCCACACTGCCGATGCGCCTGGGCGCATCGAAGGCATGGGCTCTGGTAGCGATCGGTACGTCCGATCAGTGCGTCCAGGGCTGCGTGCGCGTATAGCGGAAATTATCCGGATATGCCACCGTCTGACGCTGCGGATCTTTCGGCGCGATCACCCGGTATTCGATGCCGTTGCGCTTGGCATAGGCTTCGGCCAGTTCCTGCGTTTCGAAATTCAGCTTGACCTGCTGGCGCATGTCCGACGACGAGGTGTAGCCCATGATCGGGTCGATCGTGCGCGGCGCTTCCTGATCGAACTCCAGCACCCAGAGATGAGCCTTTGCCTTGCCGGATTGCATGGCGGTCTTTGCTGGACGATAGATCTTGGCAGACATAGCTGCACGCCTCCGAATTATGGCTTTCGCAATCAATGGACTGCCCCCGTGCGGGGCATCTTCATCTACGATCGCACAGATAGATGAATTTTGCTTAGCGGCGAATCCCTTCCTTTTCAAGCGAAAAGCCATGGAAGCCGCGCGCCAGCGACTTACCCCTTGAACGAGGCCTGCACAGCCCTGCCCGGCGCCTTCCGGCAGCCGGAAAACAGGTCGAGCTTCGCGTCATAGACGCTGGTTTCGACATCCATCAGCCCAAGAACGCTGTGGAAGAAATTGTCGTGCGACACCGGGTTGGCGGCGCTGGCCGCAAGGCAGGCCGTGTCGATGCCGGAAGCCGCGCTGAAATCAGGCGACAGCCAGACGATGATCGGCGCCCGCGTCTGCTCCGCCGGCGCAATGATATAGGGCGCGCCATGGAGATAGAGCCCGTTCTCGCCCAGCGATTCGCCATGGTCGGAGACATAGAGCATCGACGCCGAAATCGTGTCCTGATGCTTCTTCAGATTGTCGATGACCTTGGCCACCACGTGATCTGTAAAGAGGATCGTGTTGTCATAGGCATTGACGACCTCCTCCGGCTTGCAGGCGCCGAATTCGGGCGTCCGGCAATCCGGCGTGAAGCGGCGGAAATCGTCGGGGTAGCGCCGGTAATAGGCAGGCCCGTGGCTTCCGAGCTGATGCAACACGAGAACGCTGTCGCTCTTCACATTCGAGAGCCAGTCGCCGAGCTTGTCGAGCAACACGGTGTCGAGGCATTCGCCATCCGTGCAGAAGCGCGGGTCGGCGGCATCGGGCAGGAAGCGATAGGGAATGCGGTTGGCGACGCCATAGCTGCCGGTATCGTTGTCCCACCACTCGACGTCGACCTTGGCGTGGCCGAGAATATCCGTGAGATTGTCGGTCTCGAGCCCCTTGCGGTGCGTATAGTCCTGGCGCGGATAGACCGAATACATGCAGGGCAGCGAAACCGCGGTAGAGGTGCCGCAGCTCGTCGAATTCTTATAGTAGATGACGCCGCGCGCCTTCATCTCGGGATTGGTCTCGCGCGGATAGCCGCCGAGCGAAAAATTCTGCGCCCTGCCCGTCTCCCCGGCAACGATGATCGTCACCCTGGGCTTACCATTGGCGCTCGGCGTGCGCTGATGCGCATCCGTACCGAGTGGCCGGCGCACGATATAGCGGTCATCCTCCGAGGCGAAGGCAAAGCGCGCGGCACTGCCGATCGGAACGAAGGGATTGAGCGTCAGCATCAGGTCCTTGTGGAGGCGCCCGACCGAGGCATAGGTCTGCGAGAAGCCGAGCCCGGCCGCAATGGTGATACCAAGGCATGGCACGATGACGGCCATGTTCCAGACGAACTTCTTCAGGAACGGCTTGTGAACGACCCTCACCCAGAGGATGAACAGCGACGGCAACACGCCGGCAAGCAGGATATGCAGCAGGAACGACGGCGTGATCAGATGCGCCGATTCCGCCTGCGTCGTCACTGCCGCGTTGCGGATCATCTCCTTGTCGATGATCACGCCGAACTGATCCGTGAACCACGACGACACCACCGCCACCATCAAAAAGAAGATCAAAGCCGGCTTGGTCAGGTATTTTACGGAAAACGTCGTGAGCGCCGCGATCGTCAGCGTCGAAATGCCGACCACGAAGGCGGCGAAGGCAACCGGGGCCGAGGAGAGATAGTCGAAAGCGCGGGTCCAGAAGGTGTGGTTGGCCACCACGAGAATATAGATCGCCGTCAATACCGATAGCGTCACGCTCCCGATCTTCGGCCGAAAGCGCTCGCTGGGCTCCGCTAAAACCGTGTCTTCCAATTCCACCCATCCTGAAACCGCATGCCCGGCTCAGATGCCGGGCGACCAAGCCGCGGGGGATGGCATTCGATACTGACATCAACCTGAATGAGTGGGAGAGAGCCGATCCTTGTGAAAAGACCATTTTAGTTATTGCAGCGCATGATCGAACCGTGTATTGCGCTCCTCGTTGGCACGGAGTGTAGCGCAGTCTGGTAGCGCATCTGGTTTGGGACCAGAGGGTCGGGAGTTCGAATCTCTCCACTCCGACCACCGACAAATGCCTGAGAATTCTCGGCAATTTCCCATCTCACACAAACTGTCCAAACTCCCTTTGTGGGAGTGCCGTGGGAGAAACCCACTATTTCAGCATCTGTGGGAGACAATCACCCGCATGCCCGATCGCTACCAACCCCTGTACCACTGGCGCCGCACGAAGCTGGACGAGAACGACGAGCCAAACGATTCCGACTGGTCAGGCTATGACGGGGAGATCGGGATAGGGAGGATACAGTTGCAGGCGCATGGGCCGACAAAGGGGAAATGGCTCTGGGCCGCGCATGGCCCTCACGTCCGCCGCCGGCATACCCCACACACAGGATACGAACCGGAAGGCCGGGAGGCCATGAGGAAGGTCGAGGAATACTATCACGCGCTGATGGCGGCCAATGGCCTCAAAGGGAGCAAGCAATGATCGCCACACTGCTGGTATGCGCCAGCCTGACCGTCGTCGACGGCGATACCGTCAAGTGCGACGGACAGAACTTGAGACTGTTGGGGGAAGGCGTTCCGTTTGTCTCGGGCATCGATACGCCGGAGATCGGAAGTCATGCCAAATGCATGAAGGAACGCAAGCTGGCGCTGTTCGCCAAGGGAAGGCTGAAAGAGATATTGGCCGAGGGAGGCCTCGCGGTCGAGTTTTATGGGGTCAGGGACAAGACCCCTGCCCGCCGGCCGCTGGTGAACATCTACCGGAACGACGGGTCAGAGGTAGGGCAAACCCTGCTGAAAGAAGGGTTCGCCAGGACGTGGCGGCCGGGACACAAGAACAACTGGTGTGACTGAGCGCAGGTCAGACTTTTGGCCATCTTGGACAGTGTCGGCTTTGCCAGTATATTTGCCACCGCGTTCTACGAGTGTCGCTGAGATGAAAACCGAGATCGACCACGTTTCCCATGGCTGGGCTTTGCTGGCGCTACGAATTCCCGAGATCCGTGCGCTGTCTAAGCACCGCCAATCGATCGGCGAGATGTGTGAAGCCTACAGCATCGCCGTGCTCCACCTGCGCGAGTTGAAAAAGCTTGGCCCCGACACCGAAAACATCGCCGAGTATGAGCGCCTTATCACCGAAATCGAACGGGAAACGTCGTACTACTTGACGATGCGGGCCCGGCTGTCGGCTTAGCGAGTGACCGAATGGATAGGTTCGCGCAAGGTCTGACGATTTTTATCCGCACCGCTAACCGCACCGCACCGTGACGAACGTCAGCTTTGGTTTTGAGGCGGCCCTAAAGGAATCCGATTCATGAGCGACGATGGACACGACGATAAACACCTGGCTGTCATAAAAGACGTCGTCCGTCACGCGATCCAGCTGACCGAGGCTCTTGCCGAAGCCGAAAAAGCCGGCGTGGATATGATCGTATCTTACGGCGAGCTCAATATCGGCGACAAGCGTATCAAACACGTGATCGCAAGGCCGCGCTAGTCTGCCAACGTCTTGCTCGGCAGGTGGAGAGCCTAAAGTCCCTCACGCTTGTCTCTCACATTTTCCCGACTGACGTAAGCACGCATGAGGCGACGCAGAGCCCAACCTCCCCATTCGATTGATGCATTGAGAAATTGGTACATCTTTATGTCAGAGTGACCCGCGCACCCGCCAAAGCTTAGAATGACGGCGAATTGGCGCGACAGACTGGAACAAGGTTCGCCTACGAGATTTTCCTTGTGAGGAATCTTGGAAACCGTTAACGAAGTTTAATAGAGTTTACGTTGAAATAGCCCGATCAATAATTAGATTTGCGCTATGCACAAAACCAAAACTCGAAACGAAGGAAAGAAACGTATGATCGTGCCTCATTCCCTCAAGGTAGGGTTTGTCGAGGGCTTGGCTTCGCCTCTGTCCTTTCTGTTTGTACCAGTCACGCCTGTCGAAAAATATGAATCGTCTGTCGAAAGCGCTATCGAAGAAGTCGGCAGGGCGTTCCGGATGGTAATGGTCAAGGAACAGAGAGAAGTTGGCAAAACAGCCAGAGCAAAAATCCGAGTTAAAGCCGGAAAAAGAGCCCGAAAAAGCAGGTGAAGCCGATAACGGCGGTGCCCTTGAAGGTATCGTTGAACGTCAGCTCGACCCCGTACTATCTAACTTATCGAAGGTCCAAAGAGATCAGGTCATCTCTAAGGTTGTTCGGGTAGTGCAGGCCGAGAAGTTCTCGGGGCCCCTTCCTCATCCGCGACACCTCAGTGAATACGACGCTATACTTCCGGGCGGCGCCGAGCGTATCTTCACGCTGGTTGAGACTACGATGGATCACAACATGGGTGTCCAAAATAAGGCTCAAAAGGATGATCATCACTACCGTCTGATAGGAATGGGTCTCGGGTTTCTTGCGCTCGTCCTGTTGGTCGGAGCAGCTTTTTATGCGGGAATGCATGGCAACAATATCTTGGCCGGCCTCTTTCTCGGCACCGGGGTCCTTAGCTCAATTGGCGTCTTCGTATCGGCTCACTTGAGAAAAGACCAGTAATCTAAGATTGTTCTGCGTCACTCGATTTCAGATATCGCCGCATTGTCCCAAAGTTCTCGCAGCCCCTTGTACGAGGCGTGCCGCAGCTTCCCGTCCCTCGTCCATGCTCGATATTCAATCTCGGCTATAAGCGTCGGCTGAACCCACACCAGGTTCTTGCGGCGGCCCCCGTACGCGATCGGTGACGTCTTGCGCTTGATCCGATCGAGCGTCTTTCGCAGATCGTTCGCTACGCGCTCGGTGAAGCCAGTTCCGACCGATCCGACATAGACGAGCTCGCCGCCACGCCGGGCCGCCAGGAGCAAGCTCCCAATCCCTCCCCGCGCCGACATGGAATGCTCGTAGCCAACAATCATGAAGCTGTCGGACTGGACGCATTTGATCTTGAGCCAGTCGCCGAGGCGTCCTGAACGGTAGGTGCTATCGAGCCGCTTGGCGATGACGCCCTCAAGGCCGTGCTCGCAAGCTGCCTGGAAGAGTTGCTCTCCGTCGGCATCGGACTCCTCGGAAAGTCGGATCGCACCGTGTCCGCCGGCCGGGACCAAGCTTTCGAGCAGATGCCGGCGCGTCGATAGCTCGGTGTTGGTGAAGTCATGACCGTCGAAATATAGAAGATCGAACGCCATGAAGATCGCATCGCGAGCAGTGAGCTTGCCGCCACGGCCGCCGAGCGACTGCTGCAGCATGTTGAAATCCGATCGGCCCTGATCGTCCATAACGACAGCCTCGCCGTCGAGGATCGCCGTGGAAACAGGCAGAGCCTTAGCGGCGGCTTCGATCAGAGGAAAACGGTGCGTCCAGTCGTGGCCGCCTCTGGTGAGAATTCGGACGCCCTTAGGCTCGATATGGACCGCCAGGCGGTAGCCGTCCCACTTCACCTCGAACGCCCAATCAGGTCCGACGGGTGGCTTCTGCTTCAGCAGCGCAAGGCACGGCTCGATACGATCCGGCATAGGGTCAAGGGGAAGGTTCGGCTGCGCGGGGTCGCGAGGCTTGCGCGCGCGGCTACGGAGCGGCTTGTCGCTCGTCTGGAGAGGTTTGGCTCGGACCATGGCGATCAGCTCGCCTTCCGGATCTCGGCCATGTCATCTGGAAGGATATGCATGCCGGCCGCGTGGGCAGCATCGACGAAGGCAGCGCGGGCCGCAGCGGGCTCGGCAGCCATCACCATGGCATCGATCGACCGCGCCAGCGCGCTGTGAAATCCCGGCTTCGTCTTATCCGGCCAGTCCGACATGAGGAATGAAACCATCTCCTCGACGGTCTCGGCGGGAGCATACTGTCCGACGCCGCGGATCTCGACTTCGAGCGGTTCGATCGGGGTAAGGGAAAAGCTGGCCATGACGCGGAACCTCGGCTGATGTTGATGGCGAATCAACTGACGCCGAAGTGATTCGTTCCGAATCTAATCAAAGGGTTGCTATGATCGTCCATATCGTGGAGAACTCTCACATCTGAGACTTGCCGGCGTTCATCTGTCGCGACACAGTCACGATCGCACGAGGAGAGCGCCAATGAAAATTATGACAGAAGATCAAATCCCGAGTTTCGTCCAAGACGTTGCGGACACCGGTTGCGATATCGTCGCCATCATGGGAGGAGCAGGGTTCCACTTCGGAGACGCCGATTTGTCACCCCAGGATTACGAGGTTGCCGAGCCGCAGATTCAAGCCATCTGCGAAAAATACGGACAGCGCGACCACCTCACGTCAGAGATCGCCGCATATCTGGTATCGATCGGGCGCTATTCGCAACGGGTGTCAAACGCGGCCCGAAGACTCAACTAAGCCGTCGCACATCGACAAGTTTTAGCCCCGCCATCGTGCGGGGCTTTTTTATCCGCCTTGGGCACCAGAGAGGCGTTGGCGTTCGATTCGGTCCAACCGCTCGCGCATATCGAGGATCACGTCCCTCGCCCCGTATGTGGCCGCCTGGCTCTGCTTCAGCTCGTCGATCTGCTTTTGCAGCTGAGCCTTCTGCATATCGTCCGACTGCCAGACGCGCTCAAGCTCCGCCCGCGGCACCTGATCCTTCTGAACCGTCTCGATCCTTGCTGTCAGCTGCCCGAACTTGTCGATGTAATCGTTCCGGCTGACGACGCGGTTGTTCTCATAGGTCGCCCTGAAGTCCTGAAAAGCTGATACAGAGAGGGCATTTTCGGCCACACGGGAGACGGACACCTCAATGCGGTCCTGGCTCTTCGAGAGCGTGCTGTAGAAAAACGTCCCGATCGTCACCAGAACGGTGAAGCAGACGCCGGCGGCCGCCCAAATGACCGGCCACTGCGTTTTCGAGTTTGATCGCAGCTCGTTCGACAGTGTGCCGATCGCCGCGTTGACGCTCTGAAACCCGGTGTTCATGTTCGACCGGAGATCGACGATATCCTTGCCCTGGTTCTCAACCCGCTCGGATAATCGAGCGTATTGAGCCATTGGGTCGAAGCCGTTGCCGTTGTTGCTCATGTCACTGTTCCCTGCCAACCCCGTATGCCCTTTCGATCGAATGCCATGCTTGACCGGTGTCATCCGATCGACTAAATCCGCCGCCGCCGTGCTTCCTGTCACAAGACGGCAATGGGAGGGTCCGGCCTGACGAGGAGGTCGGGCCCTTGCTACTCCTTGGCAGATCCCTTGTTGAGGGCCGCGTTTCGCCGGTTGAGATCGGCAATCCAAGCCGCGCAGTCATCGGCCTGCTTGTCCCTGTTGTCGGCTGCGACTTCCCAGCGGAACTTGAAAATGACCCACGGCTCGTCTCGCAATTGGACGCGCTCCATATGGGCGATGCAGGCCGGGATCGGGACAATGGGCGGGATTTGCGCCGCCGCCTGCCCTCTCGTCACCGCAGCAGACTGCAAGCGCCCGTCCGCCTTCTCGTCCGTCGACTGGCAAGCAGCGAGAGCCACTGCCATGACCAGGACGGCTATCGTTTTGGTGACCATGACCTGTCCTTATCGTTAGGGCGTGAGAGTTGGGCATCTTGATCGGCCTCGGCGCGCAGGCGTTCTATCTCGGCCGCCTTGGCTTCCTCGCCCCGCTTGGCGTCAAGGGCGCGCTTGTCGGCCTCCGCCGCCGCCTCATCCGCCATTCGCCTCAGAGCGCGCTCACGGGCCAGCGTGGCGTTTGCTGCCGTCAGTTCGGCGGCAGACACCATCTTCTCTATGCGGGCGTTGTAGATGGCGGTTTGCGCGGCCGTGGCAAGCTTTACCTGATCGGCGGCGAAGGAGTGCGCCCTGCCCGTCGTCAGGTCACCGATGATCGGGATGCTCGACAGGTATGGAATGCGCGAAGCGCCGGGAATGCCCCAGTCGTAGACGTAGAGACCAAGGAAGGCCAAGCCACCGAAGCCGATCGCGCGGTACAGGAATGTGAATATGGCACCAATCATGGCCTGCCCTCGTCTTTGGCGTTGAATGGTTGGGGTGGAGGCTCGTATGGCTCTGGGCAAGCCCGATCGACCGGATCGCCGTCGACGGCCACAGGAGGCGTGGCGTATGGCAGGCCAGTCCCAGTGCGCCAGATCGCGATGATGTCTTGGACGGTCGCAAACCCGGTGTAGCCGAGCACGAGGACCATGATCATGACGCCCCATATCCATGCGACTGTTTCATTGACCCTAGTGTCGGGCGCGTCGATGAGCTTCATTAGCTGCCAGCAAGCCCAGGTGACGACTGGAAAGATGATTAGGCGGCGCCATTTCCAGCCAGGCTCCCCGGTCTTCTTCGCCTCAGTGGGCTTCCCCTTCGTCTTCATGCGGCAGCCTGCAAGGCTTCGTAGAATCGCTTGGCATAGCCGGCGACATCGTTAGCCCGATCGAGGCCGTTTATGATCTTGCGAGCGTTCACCCAGTCGGTGCTCTGCGCGGTGAAGTAGTCGCCGAGCTTCTTGCCGGTGAAGAGACCGCGAGCCATACCCTCGAACATGATCTTGACGGCCACATCGTCCCGCATGGCCAGATCAGGGTTGCCGACGAGGTCAGCGCCGACGATCGGCCCCATCCTCTCATAGTTGGCCTTGTGGGTCAGCTGCACGAGACCACGGCCCAGCCATGACTTACCCTGCGCATCCTTCCGCCAGTAGGCAGACTTGACCCACGGCATCCGACCCTTTGCCCACGAGCTTTCGAGGCGGGCAATGGCCTTGTCGACCGTTGGGTTGGTGGCCTCGTCCGCCTGGCGGGTCTCGATGACCGGCTGCATGGTTCGAGCCGTCTCGTGGAAGGCCGTCGCCAGCATGTAGGCCAGCCAGCGCGGGTCGATGACAGCCTTTGCCGCCTCGTCGAGGATGGCCTCCATCCCCTGTACTTGAGACGCAGTGAGCGATCCGCCGAACAACGAGGTTCGAACGCTCGCGAAGAATCGCGATCGGTCCATTATGATCTCCGAATTTTGAGATTTTCAGTTCAAGAGAAGCCGCGCGCGGACGCTCAGCACATCCCTGCAAGGCCGGCGTTGTGATTATTTGCATTTTGCAGGCGACCACATCGATGATGGTCGTCGCCCGCTACGCGACGGAGATATGACTTGGTCTAGACAAAACTCTCACTCCACTCGCTCACTCACGACCGCGTTTCACTAGCACGAGCGGGACAGTGAGCCTGGCGGTTAGTGAGTTTCAATAAATGCCTTGGCTGCGTCAAAATCAAAAACGTGCCCCGCACCATGTACATACAGATCGGGCGCCCCACCTTTAATCTCCCATAGCCTCTTGATGAGTAGCCATTCGCCTAAGAAGTCTTGTACTGATACAGGTCGCGGCAAGCCTGGGAAATATGTGCTGATTGGTGGAACTGGCTTCGTACTCGGAAAAAACGGATCTCTTCGGCCCATTTGCCACTGCGCAGGCTTTGGAGCCAAAAGTGCGTAGATCGGTGCGTAATCAAACAGCTGATTCATATCAAAGTTGTTCGGCTGATCCACAATCCGATAATTTTCGCGAAGGTAGGTCAAGCCGACCAAAGATCCCGCGAATACTCCCTTCGAGATATCATCTCTGTACGCCATCAGGAAAGAGGCAGAAACAGCTCCGGAGGAAAGTCCCGCCACCACCATGCCGGTGTGCGCCGGAAGATACGGTTGTACGCCGTCAACAAGGCGCGACAGCATCATCACCCACGTCGTGTAATGTGAGTTACCCAGATTTTGATAGTCTGCAAGTTGCGAGTACCAGAGGTGCGATGGCGCAAAGACTACATAGCCAGCCTGAGCCCACTTTTCTGGCCAGTACCCGGCGTCAAACATGCTCCATGGAGTCGTGCCGCGCTCAGGCATTTCGTGACCGTGGATGACAATTATGATTGGCTTACTCAGATCAACCACGTGAGGGACGGCGAGGAGTGTACCGAACATTTGGGATGACGGGAATTGGAATCCTATCTCTGTGAGAGTATATCCCGTCTTCTGCTGCTCATCGCCGACAACGACCCGTGAGGGCAGGTCGATCGCGTTCTTCTCCACCATTGCTTTGTAGGTGATCTCAAACGATGAGCGCCAAGCATCGAATGTAGTTCCTCCTTCAGCGACGGCATCATATGTTAGATCATAGGATGGCGTGGTGTGCGGCCAGAGCCATGGGCTAAAGTCCGAGAGGGAAGCAGCGAGAGATTTATCGCAAAGAAACGACAACATAAAAAGCAAAGCGAATATTTTTCTCACGATTTGACCTCAATCACCCTTCGTGTCTATCGGGTACCATGCTGCGATCATGAAGTCACCCGCATGAAGTGTAGAGTTACCGGAATCGAGGGGGTGAATTCGCTCATTTGTTGAGCCAACGCTCCGCGCTCGCAAACAATCGCAAAGCAAATTCTACGGCTATTCCAACATGGCGCCATCGCGCCAGAAGCCGTCCATGTATTCGCTCGTCAGCGATTTCATGGCAGCGAAGAAGCCGACGAACCAGTTGCTGCGCTTGAACTCAGTGGCGCCGGCAAGGAGCATTCTCGCCTGCCATTGGATATCCTCGTTGAGGATGGCATCGACCATTGCAGCGAACTCAGCTGGCAAGGTGTTGGCGACGATCGCCGCCAGCGCCTCTTCCTTGGTGATCATACCCCGATTTGCCAGCTCCTGGTAAAACTGGCGACGGCTTATCGTCTCCGGCACCGCTACAGGTGCCAGAGTTCCCCACATTGTTGGCATGGTCTAATATCCTTATGACTGCTGGAGAACGACGCCGGAGGCGATGATGCCCTTGTTTGTTAGTGTCTTGAAGCGCCACTTCATCGACGTGCCAGAAGGTTGACCGGTGATGGTCGCAACACCCTCATACATCTTCACCCCTCCGAACAGCGGCATCGTTAGCGCGAGAGTGACCGCCGTCCATGTCGTGCCGTTGTCGCGCGAGACTTCCATGGTGAAGTCCGTACCTGGCGTCAGCGTCAAAGCGTCAGCGAGCTGCACCGCAATGCGTGCTACAGAAGGGACCGACGATGCGGTGTAGGCCACTGACACAAGCGTCATGTTGTTGTAGAGGGACGCGATCGCCCAAATATCGTCTTGCGCGCCGGCGCCGCCAGTAAGGTTGGCGACTGAATGGTTGACGGTTGTAGATGAAAGAGCGCCACCACCGCCTGCACCCGTGCCAGATGATGCCGCCCCGCCAGGATTGCCGGTCGCTCCTCCGCCGGTACCAAGCCTACCGTTACCCCCAGTACTGCCCGTCCCGCTGGATCCGCCGTTAGCGCCACCACCGCCGCCGCCATTGGCGGCCGAATTCCCAGCGGCCGCGCCACCAGCCCCACTAGGACCGCCGGCACCGCCGCCACCTCCACCGCCCGAGCCGTCATTTTGTGTTGGCGTGCCGCCCGCGCCTCCCGAATATTTTACGGTCCCTATTCCCGACGCGGAAGCGCCGCCAGCGCCTCCGGCCCCGGAGCCACTGACGGATCCATTGGCGCCCCCGCCACCACCCTTAGCGCCGACAGACGACGCCGCGAGACTTGCACCGTTGAACCATGTGTCTCCACCGTTAGCGTTGGCGACGCTCGTGCCAACTTGGTAGGAGACGCTTGCTCCGGGCGTTAGCGTCAAGTTGGTGGTTTTCGAATATGCACCGCCACCACCGCCGCCGCCAGCGTTTCGACTTGAAGAGCCACCTGACGCATAACCCGAACCCGAACCACCGCCGGCGCCAATCGTTTCGATTGTATTGTTGGCGCTATTCCAATCGGAAGGTACCGTCCAACTTGTCCCACTCGTTAGGACAACAGTGATATTTACACCGCCAGACGTGACATACTGGACGACGATGATACCTGGTGCGCCAGGAGCGCCGACCCCGGGGCCCGTTGATCCACCGGCGGCAGCGCCGGCACCGCCACCGTAGCCGGAGGGTGTTTTACCGTTACCTGAATTAGCCCCGGTGTTGTTGTTGAATGTACCGCCACCCGCGCCACCACTTGGGCCATACGGCCCGCTGCCGGCAGATAGGACGGTGGGCGAGTAGAGATCGTTTGTAGCGTCGTAGGTCGCGTTGGTCTTGGTTGCGATGCCGGTCTCATCGTCAAACGAATCCGACACTCCACCAACCATGCCCATGCGCTGCCCTTTCAGATCGGAAATCTCGATCGCAAAGAGCGCGTCGTTCTTACCACCACTGCTCCCGATCGCGTTGATCGCCGCCTGCACGGTCGTCGGTGAACCAGGAAGATTTGCTGCCGAATTGTCGAAGGAGACATCGGCGGCGGTGGCGGCAAGCCAGGTCTTGAACTGAGACTTGCTCTTAAATTTCAGGAGTTTTCCGGTCGTTCCGTCAAAAAATGCCGGCATGTCATCGGTTACGCCGGCCGGTCCTACGACGTCGCCGGTGCCAGATCCATCAGTGCCTTTGATCGCGGTCAGCTGCCAGTATGAGTTGCTGGTAGTTGGCAGTGTTGGCGGTGCGTTTCCGGTTGTGGCTTGTAGTGCAACGAACGATGATCCGTTGTAGAGCACCCCATCATTCCGAGCGTACGCGGTCACCGCACTATATGTGCCGCGCGGGTTAACGTACCCGGCCGGCCCCTCCGGACCGATGGGGCCTACACCGTAGGTGAAGGGACCAGCCCAGTCACCTGACGCCGCACTCGCCTTAATGAACAGCTGGGCGGGATTGGTGTCGATTACGAGGTAGGAAAAGCCTTTCGGGCGCTCGTTGTATGTAGCGCGGTCAGTTGCCGATCCGGCAACATCATATTTCCAAAGGCTTCCGGCCTGTAATTCGGCGTAGATCGTTGCGAGGATCGAGCTGTTGACGGAGTTCTGCTCTTCGTCAGCGGACCAGCGCACAAGCACGTAGTCATAGGTGCCGCTTACCCCTGCCCAAGGCTTCTCAGCGGTGATCGAAGTGTTGCTGTCGACACTCTGGATCGCCAGCGGATTGCCGCCTGCTACCGGGAATATGATGCCGCCAGCGATCAGCATGGTTGCCCACGCGGTGCCAACACCCGTAACCACGGCAGAGCCGTTCGCCAGGGTGATCTGCCCTGTCTTGTATACTGCGGTCATGTTTTGAAGCCCTTAGGAAGCTGGGATGCCGAGAATGTAATAGCGGATCGCGTATGGCGGGTTAGCGTCAGCTGTCGTGCCGATCGTGTAGCCGGGCGAGACATTCGAAGATGTTGAGGTGTAGGCGATTGGGTTGCCGATGAACGAAAAAAACCTCGCCTCGCTCGCTGTCAGTTGGCAATAAGTGGAATCGCCGGAAGTGACGACGGTGCCTGCGTCGTTGTTGTAGTAGATCAGCTTCGTGAAAGGCGTCCGCACGCGCTTCCCGAATGATCCGTTGAACTGCATGTTCGTACCGCCGCCGTGGATGGTCATGAATTTAACGATCGGGAACAGTCCGTTCGAGTTAAACGGCACAGAGTATTGAACGCCGTTTCCGCCAGAAAGACCGATTGTCCCTTGAGCCAAAATGCGAAGCGTCGGCCAACGGCTGTCAATGATGACGTCCGCGAGGCTGGGCGTGCTGGATGCGCCCGGTCGCAAGAACTGCACGACGTCCTGGGTGCCGTCGTTGAACTGCCTCAGCACACGATTGCTGCCCGACGTTTGCGCGCTGTTGTCGCTGGCAAACACCACAACGCGAGCCCGGCAAGCGCCATAGGGGTTATTCAGGGTGACGGTCGTTCCAGAGACGATGTACTGAATGCCGAAGTTCGTGTTGAACGTCGCTGGTGTTGTCGGGAAGAACAGCGCTCCACCGGTGTAGGCCGAGATGTCGACCAGCAGCTGCCCCGTCACCGCGATCCCGCGCAGATAAGGCGTCATGTCGAGATTTGTCGTCCCCGACGGCACCGCCAGATCTGCCGCGTAGATCACCTTCAACGGACGGTTGATGCTGTCGAAGACCAGCTGCGTTCGTGACGCTGTGCGAACGTCATAGCCCGTCTTGGCGACACGGCATTGGGTGCTGTTGATCTGCACCGACATCTGGCCGGGGATAGGAGCCAAGGGAGGACTTGCCAGAGCCGTCTCATCGCCGGGCAGGTTCCAAACCACTAGTTGGCGATCTCCCACGTCCAGCGGCCAGGTTGATGTTGCCGGGCGCGTGCCGATCAGATTGGACTTGGAATTGCCGAGCTGCGGAAAGGTGCTTGACCAGCTCTGCATCCATCCGCCCTCCTGAGCCTGCCATAAGGCATACTCACCTGCGCGGTTTTGATATCCGTAGCTCTTCTGTGAGACTATAGGACCCTGCACCCACCCCCCGATAACCCTCTTCATATCATGGACTGGCAGGTTGTAATCAAGCAGCGGAAAATAGTCTGTCGTCCACGCTATCCAGCTGTAACCCAGGGTGTTGCCGATATCGGCTCGCCCGTAGTTTGATGTGCCTGTCCCGCCTGGGTAGTAAGCGGCGGAATTTCCGTTGCCGACATACCCAGCCGTATCACTGCCAGCAAACTTGAAGAACCCCGCATCCTTGGAGTTGAAATCGAACTTTGCGTAATCCGAGTCCGGCGTGGCGAAAGGATCATATGACGCGTCGGCCATGATCTTAATTGAAGCCGAGCCTGTGCTATCCAGGCCAATCATCGTCCGTTTTGACATTAGCTGAAGATCTCGATCGTTCCCTGGATGCCGTCGATTTGCATCTTATTGTTGTCGGATATCCACGCGCCGCCACGGATCGTACGGATGCGTGCCGAATTGAGGGTCAACTCTCCGTCCTCGACGACAAACGGAAATGAATTTTCATCATCAGACGTGATGAGAACGAACTGATCCACGTCGAATGCGGCTCGCGACTTGAGCACACCGTCGTCCGTATACAACTCGATGAAGAAACCACTTTGCTTCCACGTGTCGCCGATAGAGCCCTTGAGAAGAATGGCATAGCGAACGGTGACGCCTTCTGGAGCTGCTACCGCTTGGAATGCCACAAGGCCGTTAGCCAGGTTCTCGCCGAAAGCCGCAATCAGCTCTTCGGTCTGCGCCACGATGTTGGCGACGCTGGAATTGAGAACAACGATTTCCTCGCTGAAGCTCGCACCCTGTACTGCAACCTTCCGGCTGAGCGTCTGCGACACCCCGCTGGTGATCTGGAAGTTCTGCTGCAACTGATCGAGCAGACCCTCGTTGCGATTCATGCTGGCATAAAGATCCTTGAAAACGTCGAGCACCTCGCCTTTCAGCTGTCCGAGACCGATTTCCAGGTCTGCGTTGCCGCCGTCGAGCGACGTCACATCGACTGGATCTGTCCAACTCGTCGCGCGATCGGCAATCAGTTTGTGACGAAATTGGTATGTCGTCAGGCTCAGAATGCCTTCCTGAATGAAGGCAATGTTGGCGTCAGCCTGAACAGTTCGCGAGAACTTGTTCGCCGGCTCTGTCTTGATCCACCACTCGATGACTATGCCCGTGACCGTGGCATCCTCGACTGGCGACCACGAGACGCGGAAAGCGGGGTACGAGCGACCATCAGCACCGACGCCGAGGACAGGAGCGATCGAAAAGTCCTGCAGCTCATTGAGATAGACCGGCTCGCCGTTAGGGATCGGAATTGCTGGCGGAATGACCGAGACAGAGTCATAAATGGCGCCATCACGCTCCTGCAGTGAAAGCGAGACGTTGCGCGGCCCGTCGCTGGTCAGCGCCCTGATCGATCGAGCCTGCACCATGTAGACGCGGTCACCGTATCGAGCCGAGTTCCAGCGGACCCAATCACCTGCCTTGATCGTCTGGAAGCGCGGCCGAATGACGATGTCGGCCGTTGCCTCGTAGCGATTTTCGTTGAAGTAAATCGAGGCGAGCTGATTGGCCTGACGCTTCGAGCGAACTTGCGGGAAGTCGAGATTGACATCACGAGTACGCCGATCGAGCGACACGTATCCGGCATTCGTCTGGGTGTCATAGCCGGCTGGCGACCACATGTTCTCTGGCTCCGGATAGGTGCCAGAGACGGCGTTGACAAGATCAGCCATTGAGCGGCGACGCTGGAAGCGGACGGCTTCCCCTGCAATAAGATCATCATCGGTAAACGTCTCAACGATCGGCTGGTCGGTCCCGATCAGCGGCCACGAGCCGGTGACGTCGTCGATGACGATCCCGCCGCAAGCCGTCATCACTGCTTCGATATTGTCGCCATGCTGGGCGTCAGCATCAAACAGCACCGAGCAGCGGTAGCGAGGCTCGCCGCCTGCATCCTCGTCGCAGATGTTCATGGCGGTGGCATAGCGGTCAAACGGCAGGTCCGCCGACGCCATACCCATACCGCAGAACATATCGCCATTGACTGAGAAGCCGCGCCGGTAGTTGTACTCCTGAACGATCGGGCTCTCGGAAAACTCGTGCGTCGAGTAGTCATCCCACCGATGTCCGCCAGAACCGCCCACCGTCGAATCCTTGCGAGGGTCGTAAAGGCGAGCACCGCGGAACTCGAAGAAGAAGTCGGGGAACTGCCCAAGCTTATCCTGGTCATAGGTCAGCTCGGCCTTGATCCAGCAAACCCCAGTCCCGATATGATCAGCCGTCCAGCGCCCGAAGGGATTGGAGTGATTGATCATATCGGCGTCGGCCGCCGTCTGGGTGCCGTAATAGAAGGTGAAGCGGATCAGGCCGGCATAATCACCGCTGACCACGGAATAAATAGTCTTGAAGGCATCCCCGCCGATGACGCTCAGCGACAGTAGCGAGCCACCCGCCCAGATGCGCGACAGGCCGTCGCAAGGGAAGTCGGCGAGCACGTAGACCTGCTCGAGGTACTTGTTGGAGCTGCCGTAGGTGTTGACGTAGCAATCATGGCCAGCGATCCCCACCAGGCCGCAAGCGACCTTGCGGGAGACGTTCTCGCCATACTCGCGCTCGAACTCGACGCCGCCGACGGCCGCGCTGTTCTTCTTTGCCTGGCGCTGCTGGATCTTACTGACAAGCAGGTTAAGGCCGATCCCGATGATCGCCTTGCCGATGATGCCCAGAGAGCCGAAGAAGCCGCCGATTGCGGCCCCGATAGGTGCGAGAAAGGGCATCAGATCACCTTGAATGCATATGCGACCGACGAGGCCGGCAGGAACTCGACGGCATCAGCACCGCGCGTCATGAACCCGATCGACGTGAAGATGCCGCCAGAGAGGACGCCATCGCGATCTACGACGCCTATATCGCCGCGCTGCGCCATGCTGGGCGCGATATCGGAAAACTTGGCGGCAAAGGCATCGCGGACGGTCTCAAATCCGCGCTGGCGCAACTTCTTGGCTGCGCCCGTTTCCGTCTTGTAGCCAAGGGCGTCGGCATACATCCGCTCGCCGGTGACAGCCTCGACGCCATCGTCGGCGATCAGATAGCAGTCCGATGTGCCGTAGAGCGAAGGCAACGCCTGATGCTTCGCCACAACCGCATTGAGGCGTTTCTCCCAGCCGGGAAGTCTGGTCATGTGGTTACAGTCCCTTGAAACCTATGGCGCGCGCTGCGCCTGCAGCCGCGCTTTTGGCAGCGTTGACGGCAGAGCCAACGGCCTTGCCCCAAGCGATATCGACACGGCCGGCAGTCGCCGAATGCTCAAAGAACCTGTCGCCGGGGTCACGGCGCTGCTGATCAGCAACCGTCCGCTTGCGCCCATTCTGCCGCGAGTAGTCTAGCTGCCTGCCCTCGCATCGCGCAGTGAGGTAATAGCCGCGCGTGTCGTCAGCATTGTGCTCGATGACGTCGAGGTAGCCGCGAGCGACTGGCTCCACTTGTATGAGCGTCATGCTATCCGGGTGGAAGTGTGCGTCGTAGACGACGACGGGCCGATCTCTATAGTCCTCGTTTTCGATCTCGGTGAGGATCTCCGGGGTGAGGTCAAACTGCTTGCTCTCGGCGAGCGTGAGCGTGAAGCCGCCATCCGCCGCCGTGCCCGTCCCGCCGCCGATGTCAGAAACTTCAATAAGCCCGAAGGGCTGATAAGTGACGCCCGCATAAGTGAACGGCTCCCGGCGGGCGATAAAGCCATAGATGCCCGAGCCGAGCTGCACACGAACCATCTGACGTGTTGAGATCCGGCCGGCGTCGTATAGCGCTTTGACCTCTGCGGAGAGAGCCATCAGAACAAACGCCTGCGCTGCGCATCTCTGACCATATCGATGATGGTGGCACGGAAGACAGCATCATTCAGCAGCCAGCGGATGACCCGGCGACGAAACCAATTCATTGGCTTTCCCTCAATTGAAACGAGACGGTGCGGAACAGCCCCTCACCCGGGGTCTGATAGCTGCCAGGCACCAGTCGCATTACGAGCGCAGGGTTTGCAAACCTAACAACCGCACCAGCCTGGGCGACGGTGTCGAACGGCGGCGGCTCGACGGTGATCGACCTCGACGCCCCCGATCCGGATACCTCCGTGATCCGGCCGATGTAATACCGGCCAGATCGCTCAACGCCAATGCGATCCCCTACAGACAGCACCAGTCCAGCATCGACGCTGTTGACCGACAGGATGTTGCCGTCGGTGACCGAAACGAGATTGCCAGGATCATCAGCCGGAGCGTGGTTCTCCCGGTGAGCCTTGGGATAACCCTGTGTCGGATGCCGGAAGAGAACCGTGCGAAGGCCTTCGCGAAGCGAGAGCCACCAAGCCTCGATCTCGGAATACTCATCGAGATACAGGGGCCGGGTGGCCATATCTGCAACCCAAGTCGGGTCTTCGGTCTGCGTGTAGTTCGTAAGGCGAGAGCCAGACCGAGAAGCCTTGACGGGATCATCGAGCACGAAGTCGCATTTGACCCACGAGATATCGGGGAGCGGACGAGGAAACGATATCGCCATTAAATCATCCGTCTCTTCTGGGCATCTTTGACCGTGCTGACAATGGTGGCAGGAACGTCAGCGCGGAACTTCGCGAAGTCACTGCGCAGAGCGGCAATCGCTGCATCGTCTGCATTTGCCGCATTAAAGACTGGGGCTATGCTAATGTTGACATTGCCGTTTTGCCCGCTTGCGTTCTGGTTCGCGGGAACCTGCAGACGATGGTTTGGCACGACCTCCTCGCCACCCTTGAAACGAACGAGTTCAGGCCCTTTTTCTCCGACCCAAGCGATACCAGGGCGAGCCGAAGACGTGCCGGTCGCATACCCTGGCAAGGAACCAGTGTATGCGGTGGCACCGGATCCGAGGTTGAACCCTCCGGAGCTGCTACCGCCACCGAATAGGCCGCCGAGGAACCCAAGGATGCCTCCGCTACCGGCCCCGCTACCAGCGCTGCCGACCTTGAAGACAGCATCCATCACGTCGCCAAGCAGCTTGTCGGTGATGCGGTCGAGGACGTTTAGCGCAGCCTTGCCGAACGACTTCCAGAAGCCTTCGCCGTTCTTGAGCCCATCGCGCAGATCGTTGACGAAACCGAGCGTGGTGTTCTTCACGAACTCCATAGCCTGCTTCGCCTTCTGGATTGCCTCCGTCTGGCGGTTCTGGGCTTCAGTTGCGGCAGCTAGAGCACTGGACGTCTGATCGATCTGGGCAATCAACTCCGGCGTAATCGTCTTTTTGGCTTTCTCAGCAGCGGCTAGGAGGTTCGCGGAGGTGCGTGCTTTTGTGATCGCGTAGTCATAATCGTTGACCAACGGGTTCAAGGAAGCTTGCGCAGCAGTTTCCGCCTGGATGGCCTTGGTACGCTCCTCAATGGACAGGATTGAAGATTTGTAGTTGTCATTCGATGCTGACCGAGTTCGGGGCGTACGTCCGCCTAAGCCTTCCAGCTCTATAAGCGGTCTGCGCGACGGCGTTGGAGCATCGGTAGGAACGAAGTCCTCTTCCTTCATGATGGAACCATTTTCGCTCCACAGCGGGCCGAGCGTTCCTAGTTTAGGCCCGTTCTGACCCGTAGTCAGGGCGTTGAGCCGCTCCTGGCTCAGGCGGTTTGCCTCATTCGCAGCGCGAAAAATCTGATTGGCTAGGCCGCCGAAAGCATCCGCAAAATCGTCAACGGCTTGGATCCCTGAAGACCTCATTGACCCCGTCAAGGCATCTTGGACCGCCTGTAGGTCTGAAACCGATGCCGTTCCATCTTCCACCCCTTTGCGCAAGGTCTGGAAGGTGTCATTGAGCTTATCGATTTCTTCTGATTCCCCACCGGCTTGCCTCAGCGAGACGATCATGTCCGCAAACTGGACGTTGATGTCTTCCAGAGGCGCGCGAACACTATCCCAATTTACCCTTTCCAACGCATCGTAGGCCTGCTTGAGGTCACCAACGTCCTTAGCTCGCTCCAGCTCGTTGACAAAACTCTGGAGTGCAGGAACTGCCGCCCCCCACCTATCAGCGACGTCTTGGATCAATTCCGCCTGCTGCTTGAGAGCGGCCGCAGAATCCGGCGCGTTCGATGAGATCGACGAGAAATAGGTGAGCGCAGCGCCCGCCGCGATGCCTGCCGCGATACCTATGGGCCCGAACCCGAGCGCCAGATCTGGCAGCTGGATCGCGAGGGACTGAAGAAAGTTTCCCGTCACCTGAGTTTGCTGGGCAACCTGACTGAGCTGCATCGCCATCATGCGCGCCTGGTTGGTGAACCCAGTGGCCGACCGAGCATTGTCGTTCACAGCGGAATTCATCGCGACAAGCGCGCTGGTCGACTTCGTGACGGACGCAGCCCCATCCGAGTATGCGCGAGCGGCAGCATTTACCGATCCAACTACGCCGCCAGTTGACTTTCGCAAACCTTCGACTGCAGCCTCAGCCTTAGTGGCCGCGCCGGATAGTTTGTTGATCTCGTCCGCTGCCTTCTGCGGAGTGCCATTGGTCGAAACCTGAATGCCGAGCTGGGCTACGTCCATGTCTTTTGCCTTTTGGCGCCATGCGCACTATCGTCCGCCCAGTTTACAGCTAGGAGGGGAATCAATGGATGGTTGGTTGAAAGGGCTGGTGGCTACCGCTTGCGTTGTCGTGATCGCGGGAGGCGCCTATTACGGATGGTCAGAGTATGATCGCAAACAGACAGCAGAGAGAGCGCGGCAGAGATCCGTCGAAGCTAATGTGTCGCCGGAGCAGTGCCAGACTATGGCGACCGCTACGCTTCCCGACAATCCAAGCCAGCCGCCGAAGACATCGCGCTACACCCAAGAATTGGTGCTGTGTGCTCGATATGGCTACCTCGCAACGTACGAGAAGCACCAGTTGGAACTAACTGGTATTGTTCCTAAAAGCTAAACATGAAGAGGCGGCCCGAAGACCGCCTCTGCTAACTCTGTGCATGCTACTATGCCGCCGCGCTGTAGCTCAGAAGATCGCGAATGATGGAAGACGAAATGCGGACATCGGTCGTATCGCCGTCCAGTTCGATCTTGTCGCTACCGTAACACCAAGCCACGGCAAGCGCTTTCACCTGCAATCCGGCCAACGTCTGCGCCGGAACCGCCTCGATCGCATCCACCAACCTGTCACTGATGGCATACGCTCGCTCAAAGGCATCGGGGTCTCGTCCGAGCGGATCGCAACGCTTCTCCTCCGCCCAAGCAACCTTCAACTGTTCCCCAAGCGCTATCAGGTGGCTGTCATCTGCCGCCAGAGCTGGAGCGAGGGCGGCAGTGTGAGACGTGGCGGCTACTACGATACCGGCTTTCAAAAGGGTGCGGCGGTTCATTACGCTGCCCTCGCCGACGCCGGAAACGCCTTAGCAAGAACGGCGAGTCCCTTAGCGGTGACGCGCACTTGCGTGGAGATCCATTCGGTCCCGTCCGGCCGAGGTCCGGTAGACACCTTATGCTCAAGATAGCCAGATGCCATCTTTGACTGGTACGCCAAATCTTCCTTGGCGCCGGCTCGACGATAAATCCAGCCGTTTGTTCTCATCCAACGGATGAGAATTTGCGGAGGAATGCCGAGGCTCTTGGCTGCCTCAGTCCGGCTGAAGGTTCCGGTGGCATCCGTCAAATGCTCCAGAGCTTCAACGTCGTGCTGCATCTCCTCGACCTTACTCTCGAGAGCGAGAACCTTCTCGACGTTCTCGAGGAGGAGATGACGGAGCAGGGAAGGATCGTTAAGGTTCGGCGCTGTCCCCGGCCGGTGACGGCTCTCCAGATCCTCCAACCGGTCAATGATGCGCGCACGAAGCTCGACGCTATATCCCGACACAAGGAGAAGCGTCTCGCGCTTTGGAAGATTGAAGCAAGCATGCTCCTTCCCCTGCCCGTCCAAATAGGTGCCCCCAAAATTGGGGAGACCTCCAAGGGCCTGCATCATGATGCGAATATCACGCATAACATGATCATGACGCTTGCCGGTCAGATCAGCGATTTCGCGGCTCGACATTGTCAGGGCGGCGCCCTGCGTGGTATTGATGATGTCATTCATTGAGGAAGTCCTTTTTCCTTGGTGAATTTGCTTTCCGACGCGCCAACGTCGGCATGCTTCCGAAGGTCGGGGCGCTCTTAAGCGGATGCCCCGGCCTTTTCTGTTTCAGCGTATGCTCGCTTGAGGTGATAGACGACCTCAGCGTTCATGGTTCTCTCATTCTCAATGGCAGCGAGCTTAATAGCCTTCCGAAGTCCGTCCGGAAGCCGAAGCATCAGCTTGTCTGCTTCTTGTGCTTTCCTCATTTCGTCTCCACAGTGTCACCGTGACACAAACGAAAGATGTCACGGTGCCATCCTTGCGTCAAGCGCCGCGATGCGTCACCGTGACTTTTATTTGCAGGTATTATCGATGTCCTCTGCCACAAGCCGCGAAAGCGACAAGTTTATGCTCCGCCTTCCCGACGGGATGCGCGACCACCTGAAAAAGCTTGCCGCTAAAAGTGGCCGAAGCCTGAACGCTGAGATCGTCCATCGGCTGGAGGTGTCGATCGGCTGGATTGATCTCCCGGAAATCCCTGGGCTCGACAAGGTCGACACTATCGACGCTGAACTGAGGGAGTTGCGGCACGATGTAGAAATTTACAAGCTTTTGTCCGAGAAGCTTGCCAAAGACCTGCAGGAACTACCGAAGTTGCCTCTGCCCTACGTTCCTACGATCGCTGATGACCAAATGGAAATGCTTGCACAACGCGTCGCAACCATCGTGGCAGAGGCATCAAAAAAGAGCGGCTCGTGATTGGCTGAACATTAGTCCGCCGGTCTTTCACGCTCCCTAATCGCCTCACTCTCGGCATCGACGGCTGACCGGAACGTCGTATCCATCGACTTGAGGATGGCAATCTCTTCACGTCTGACGATGTTACCGGTTATTTGGCACCAAGCTATGAACTCGTAGCTGCAAATAGCCGCCGGGCCGTTGAAGCCTGGCGTCAGTCCCTGCCGGATATCCCAGAACCAATCCCAGAGAAGCGCGCCGTCTTGAGGGACATCGACCTCGGGACTATTCGTCTCGAAGGCCTCGTTCCTCTCGCGGCGCGTCTCTCCATCTTTATCTCGGACGGAATCGTATCGGCCGACGACGGCTACGGCTTCGCAGAGCCTTTCGCCGAGGTCTTCGTAAAATTTGCGCGATCCTCGGAAGCAGCCGCCACCTGGTCATAGATCCAGCCAGCCTCCTCAAGCACTTCCCTGGCCGTCTCGAAGCTCAGCTCCGGCTTCGATCCCTTCCAGTCGTGGTCGCCCCAGTCCCACGATGCGACCGACGCGGCAGCCTTGTCGAGGTATTCGGCCTCGACCTTAGAAGTGGTCAGCTTCTTCTTGCGGCTGGCGAGGAACTTGTCGCTGTGCTGCCGAATGACCTTCTTGACTGCATCGGACTCTGCCGAGCGGATCATGAAGCGGATGCCAAGCGGCTCGTCGCTGACGGGATCGACGAGCTTGAGCTCGAACAGGTCTTCAGCGTTCACAAGGGTAGAGATATCCATTGGTCACCTTACGGAGTGGTTACGGGATCGACGCGGATCGGCAGCTGGTTGAGGCCGATCGTGTAGCGGGCAAGATCGAAGTCGTCAGAACCGCCGCCCGGATAGAGCGGGCCGGAGACAACGCCGCGGCTGTAGAAGATCGTGTTCGTCTTGCCGGGAGGGGCGTCGTTGCGCTCGATCTTGATGGCCATGTTGTTCTGGTTGAGCGGGTCACCAAAGCCGCGCAGTATTACCTGTCCTGCATCGTCGGCCACGTCGGCAACCTCGATCTGTGGGTCGCCGGCATTCGCAACGCCCTTCTGCTTCTGCGAAACAGCCTCATCGAGGGTATTGTAGACGTTGATGTTCGAGGTCGCGCCAAGGTCACCGATGTTGCCAACCTTACCGACCAATACCCAAGTCAGCGCCGCATAGGTGCTAGCTGTCAGGTCGGTGTTCTGCGCGGTGGCGCAAGCATAGACCTTGCTGCCCTTCTTCGTCGTCTTGTTTGCCATTTCTAGGCCTCCGGTTCAAAAGCGATGTAGGGAATGCTGACCGGGATCATGAGCCGATCAGTATCTTGAAGCGGGCTTGCGGCCCATGGCTCGCTGCTGATCGTGATCCTCACGTCAGAAGCGAATAGCGTTTCATTCTTGAAGCGGTTGACGATCGCGCCAGCCACCTCGAGCCCATCGAGGATGCCCTTCCCGACCGGCCACATGACCGATACTTGCATGATCCCGATCTTCTGCTGAGGGTCATCGCCCAGCGTGACCTGTCGCGTCCGGTTCGGTAGGAAGTCGACCTTCAGGTACTTGTCGGGTTTGGTCTGCCCCGCAGCTGGAAAGGTGACGTTCGGACCCGCGATCGGCAGAACGCCAGGCATTGTCCGCAGGCGGGCTTGCAAGGCCTCGAATATGATTGCGTCGGTTGTGACCGCCATGTATCGCTAACCCATGTCAGAGAAACCGCCCATTCCGGACAGCGAGATCTATGACCTCCTGCAGGAGGTTTGGTTGACGCTCGCGCGTGAGGAAGGTCAGACCGATTTCGGCAACAACACGCTGAAAGCTGCTCGACTGGCGATATTCTCGTTGCAGATGGCCATGACCATGAAGGGCGAGCAGATCACAGACCGAACGCCTTCCGAACCCTCTCCGCATTCCGATTGACGATCGCATCCCAGTTCTGAGCTGCTGATCGCACAAAAGCTGCCGGCGGCCGGCCATTGGCTCCATACTCCTGATGTGCCGCGTAAGCGGCGGTGTATCCGAAATACAAGTCGTCATCGAGCGACGCGCCAGCGATGACTGCCTCGACCGTGCCGAAGTCAAAGGCGTACTTCTGCCCGCCCGCTGGGTTGGCCTTAGGATTAATCGCCGGCATGGCCGACGTTGATGCCATCAGCGAAGCCCAGAGGAAGCCCGTATCGTATGGGAGCCGACCGCCATCGACATCGATCGTCTGCATCTCCTTGACGACCTCTTGAGCGCTTTCGTTTCGGACGGCTTCTATGGCTTCTGGCACCGCTTCCGCCCAGCGAGCCACCGCAGCAGAAAAGGATAGGCTTGCCATCAGGCGGCCCGCGCTCGGTACCGGCGAAGGCCAGCCGCGATGTAATCGATGCGGTATTCCAGACGACACCTACAGCCGATCTTGTGCCTCGCTGGAATGCCTGGGGCATGCGGAAACATTAGCAATGTGCCGTCCGATGCAACGAACGCCTGATCGAGCGGCACGCCCTCTGCCTTATAACGGGCCGCCATCTCGATATGCTGCATTCGCGGATGCTCTGATCCAGAGTGCAGCCAGTGCTTCGTGACATCCTGAGCGGCAATCTTCCCGCTCCCGATCTGCTGCCGGATAGCGTTATCGCGAACGGCGAAAAGCGCCGACCTGGTTTCCTCAAGGCCGATCATCTCGCCACGCAAGCGAAGATTGTTATCGGATAGCCTACCGATCATGCGCTGGATCAGCGCCTCGTCCACTGCCCGTCCCTCGCGAATAGCCTTGGTCACTGATCGGTCGAAGCGCTTATCGCGCGTTTTAAGGTCGAGATAGGCCTTCATCGTCGTTGGGTCGCCCGACTGAAGGTTCTCTCGAGCCCTAGTGATGAAATCCACCTGCCGAGACGTCAGGCCGATCGTGCCGCCTTCCCTGCGACCTGTCACGCGGTTCACGCGCCCGATGACGTCGAGCGCCGTAGCCGTGGGGTTCTTCCCTTGGGCGAGCCCAGTTTCGAAGGCCGTGCGGAGTGCCTGGCGCTGATCTTCGGTGATATTGGCCACCAACATCGACGACTGCTCGCGGATGAGGCGCTCGGCTTCCAGATTGCGCACACCGAACTGGAACAAGACGCGCGTACCGTCCGCAGCTACCAAAGAAGGCAAGCTCTGAACGAAGCTGACGCCGCCAGTATTGAAGGCCTCCCGCAGGGCAAGCTCCAGCGCTGCGAATGCCTCCGGATCGAACTGGATAGCCGCGACCGCTCCTGAGATGTCGCCGCGCTCCAGACGCTTCACTACCGTCTTCATCAGTACGCCTGACTTGATGCTCTCAATAGCATCACGGAACGCCTTGGCGACGCGCGGCTCGTATTGCGCAAGCAGCTCTTCGAACGTCATGCCAAGCGCCCCTGCACGATATGCACAACGTTGACGATGCCGTCGTAGTTGTTCGGATCTGCGTTGATGACGTGGTACTCGACCCCGCCAGCGGAGACGATGTCACCGACCTGTGGCACGACAGCCAGGCCGACCGAGGAGATGTAGATCTGCCGGTCGGTGGTCAGGATCGTCGTCCCGTTGATGTATCGCTGGTCATAGGTCATCGGCACCAGCGTGGCCGGGTAGACTGTTTCCGTGCCGTCACCGCCCAAGACCGGGTCGGGAGGCGTGATGCGCTTGACGGTGCCCTCTTGCCCGAATTCCTCGATCAACTCATGGGCAACCGCCTGGATTTCTGCATAATCGAACGTCGCCATCAGCAGCCCACCGACCAGAGGCCAAGGCAGACGAGATCCTCATCCTTGAGGAACGGCGCCAGCATGCCATCGACGATCGAGATCAGCGGCGTGATGGCCGAGGCCGTGCCGTCGTCCTTCGCCGTCTGGTATTCCTTCTCGATCTGGCCGACCTTCACGCGCTTAACGGCTCCAGAGGACGTGCCGATCGCCGTAAGGCTCCCCGGCTTCAGCCCTTCCTGATAGGCGGCCTGGTAAGAGGCGTTGATCACCGCAGGCGGGACCACATCGGAAGGCAAGAGCTTACCGTTGACGATCGCACGCTCGCGCGGCCACTGGCGATCCTGCAGCGGGTCAACCACGCTGCCAAGGAAGCGAGAGCCATACACCGCATCGATGTATTGGCTCCCGCGATTGCGAAGGACGGCCGGCGACGGCGCGGTTCCCGACAGGACATAGCCGTTATCAGTCAGCCAGGATGCGAAGCCCGTATCGTCGCCGTAGCCTGCCATTGATCAGGCTTCCTTCTTGTTCAGTTCGACGAAGGCGGCTTTGTCCTCATCGGTCAGCTCTTCGAAGCCTTCGAGGTCATCCTTGCGGAGGGCCTTCGTCACTTCCTCGCCATCGAGAGTGATGACCGAATATCCACCACCCTTCTTTTTGACGGCATAACCTTCATCAGCAGGGTTGGTTACGGGCTGCGCGCCCTCTACTGGACCGCCGGAGAGAATATCAAACCGGCCATTCCAGCCCGTGAAATCGTCTGCGACTTCCATTTCGTGGCCGACCGGCATCTCTTTGCCGTCCTTGCCATAGATGCCGGTGGAATCAAGTCCTGCCGGCGCTTTCAAACGGATCTTCATGAGATCGCTCTCCTGTTGAGATTGGATGGCCCCGCCCGAAGGCGAGGCGCGCTATCAGGTATTTGTGCTGTAGAACACACCCGATTTACCGTTGTAGTCCGCCCGGATCTCGAGGCCGAGCGCGCCCATCTTCAGGAACTGGTAGTTCGCCGTCGGGTACTGGCGCGGCATAGCGGTCGTGTTGACGGCCATACCGATCAGAGGACGGATGAACTCAGACGAGGGAACAAAGCCGAAGAACTCATTGCCCGAGAGCTTGAAGGTCACTTCGATCTTGTTGATGCGGCGGTTGGTCAGCAGGTACTGCAGCAACGTACCGCCCTTGAAGCCGTTCGCGCCGGAGTACGAGCGGTCGAGGTTACGACCGATCTCAGGCGAGACGTAGATGTTGACCTTGCCGGTGATGAGCTGGGCGTCGAGCATGGCGCCAAGCGTCTGGGTGAAGAAGTTGTCGATCGCGTCCGAAGTCGTGGCCGCCGACGTGAGGTCGATGTTCGCACCGGACGCGCCGATGTTGATCGCCTTCGCCAGCGGGTTGCTGCGGATCCCGGTACCGGAGTAGCCCTGGAAGACGATGGAGGTATCGCCGTTCAGGACGTAGTCGGCCTGGTCCTTCTTGATCTTGGCGTTGGCCGCTTCTTCGTCATCAGCGATGGCGTCGAAGTTCTCGGACTGCAGGGTGTTCCATTCGCGCCATTCACGGCCATAGCCGTCCTGGAAGATCGGAACCGGCGTGCCGCGGTACGCATAGACGACCTTGTCCATCGGTACCGGCACCTGACCCGACATCGAGCGGATGACGGGGTTCGCGGAATCCGATGCCACGCGGGTCATGCTGACGAGCTTGCCGATGTTGATCGGACGAGCGAGCGCCATCAGGTCGCGCATGTAGACTTCGCCTTCGTCATCACGAAGAACGCGGCGGGTGATACTGTCGATTTCCATCCATGCGTCGCGAGGAAGGACGGCGGCAGCATTCGAGAGCGACGCCATATGATCTTCGATCTGATGGAAGTGCTCACGATTGACGGACACGTCTGCCCACCACTCCGCATGAGGGCGGGAGTTGGCGACGAGCTGTTCGGAGAAGTATCGCATGGGTTCAGCTCCTTACGCCGATGCCAGGTTGCCCTTGGCCACGCGCGCGCGGACAAGCTGATCGGCACCTGAGGTGTTGTTGTATGCCTCCTCGGCAAACGCGATGATGCGATTACCAGTGGCGGCAAGAACGAACTTGCCGGAGGCGTTGGTGGTCAGGCCTGCGCCTCGCGTCACGTTGGTGCCGGTGGGCACTCGGACGTTGAAGAACTGCTCGTCAAGCATTTCCATGCCGATGATACGGTCGTTGGCCAACCAGGCGTCATCAACGCCCTTCATTGCGAGGTAGTTATCCTGCGCAATGTAGATCTTGGCGTTGGATGCTGCGCCGGCCTGGGCGAAGCTCGAACCGGACTCGACAAGTGCGGTCCCGGGCAGGATGGCAGCAGCGCAAAGACGCTCCTGCACCTGCGGCAGGTTCTCGGAGACCGGACCTGCATAGATCTTGTTATAGCGGGCCATGGGTTACTCTCCCTTCGGAGGCTGGAAGCCGTTTGCCTTAACGACACCGTTGAAGGCGGAGTTGAGGGCGGCGGCAGCCTTGGGGTCTGCCTTTGGCGCCAGAGCGCGCAGAGTGGCGAGCGGCGTGGCCTTTGCCGTGGCTTCGTCCAGCACCTTCGCGTTGACGATCTTGGTGACGAGCTCAGCGTGCTCGGCATCGTCCTTGGCCTTCTGGTTCGCAACCATGGCGGTGTGGGCGTCCGTCAGCGGCTTGACGGCAGCGTTGACGGCTGCGGTCACGGCGTCGGCGATGGTCTTGTTCATCGCCTCGTTCGGCTTTCCTTCCGAGAGGGCGTCAACCTTCGCGGAAAGCGCCTTGATCTGTTCTTCAACAGTCATGTCGAGTTCCTTTGTGTTCGTGGATGGTTCCCGCCCGGAGCCGATGGCGTCCATGATTGCGGATTTCACTTTCTCCCAGACGCTGATGTTCTGTCGGCGCATGAGAGCTTCGACGAGGCGAGTGCCCGCCCAATCGATCTCCTGGTCAGCAGCATCCGTCATGGCGGAGTTGATGACCTCAATCTCTTCGAATTCGCCCTTGGCGTTGACCAGCATGCCGACGCCTTGATCAGGGGTGGCAGCGCCATCCTCGTTGAGGAGGATGGCATCGTGGTCGAACACCATGGCGCGGGCGACGCGCTTGTGATCGTCGGCGTTGACCGCCTCCATGATAGCGAGGAGGCCGGTAGAAGTGTGGATCGGGCCGCCGGCCTCGATCGCCGCCAGGACCGCCTTCCCGCCTTCCGAGCGATTGGCGACCTCGACGTCGATCACCTTGTCGAGGAGTACGCGACCGCCCTCTTGACGCACATTCTCGTTCCATGCGCCGATGTAGCCGATATTCAGGCCTTCAGGATCGCGAGCCGAGACGAACTTGCCGTTCACCAGTGGGTGACCTAGCGGAGCGGGCGACCGATTGAGTGTTTGATAGCTCTTGGCGATCTCCTCGGCCGGGTACTTGATCCCGTTCATAATGATGTTGTCGGGCAAGGTGGCCGACGGGACGATCACCAGATCGCGGCCGTTGCGCTTTTCCTTGCGGACAGCCTTCACGTTCGCCAGTGTCCTGACGTTCACACGCACCTGATTGGGCATGGGATTTCCTCTAGGTTTTGCTGCGATTGCGCAGCGGAACGAACCCGATCGGGCCGGTCTCTTCTACGGAGAAGATGTCATTGCCCGAGGCGTCGAGAAGGCCGGTCTTTTTCACCTGGCGATCTTTTTCAATGACGAATTCAGCGGTGGAAGCCTGCCCCCACTCGGTGAAGAATGTCCCGCCAGTGGTCACGTAGCGCTTCATGCTGCATCCTCTTTTCCAGGAGGTGTGACGGCCGCGTCGATCTCGTCGTCGGTCGCGTCATCGCGGAACTTGTCGGCGTCACTCAGCGGCTCGTAGCCGACTGCCGCCCGGATCTCGTCGTCGGTAAAGACGTAGACAGAGCCGCCCATCTTCTGATTGACTCCGGCCATCTTGTCGGCGCGATCGACCTTCTCGGACATTGACGCCTCGGTGAGGTCGGCCCAGTCGATGAACCAGTCCTTCTCGTCGAGGATGCCGAAGCGCTCGAGGCGGTCGATCAGCAGCCGGATGTTCGGGATAGTCTGGTTGGCACGGCGGGACATGTTGGTCTGCGCCCACTCGTCCGCGTCTTCCTGGCTGGCGCGCTCCCCGGTCTGCATCCCGACGAGAACCTTCACCGGGATGTTGATCGATGCGGCAAAGTCCTGCAGAGCCACCGCATAGAAGTGCTCAGGCGATGGCAGGGTGATGTTCAGCGTCTTGGCCTGCATCCCCATAATCATGAGCAACTGGTCAAAGCCGGCATTCCAGTCGGCGACCTGCTCGTTCATCTTGTCGGCGAGATCCTCGATGCCCACGCCCATGGCCTTTGCCATCTCGGCGATCTTGGCTTCCTTGTCGACCTCAAGGACGGGCGCGCTCTTCGCGTTCTTCCAGAAGCCCTCGCCGCCGGCGCCCCTCACCTTCTCCATGTCGACCAGGGAGTTGTAGCCGGGTTCCAGCGCCGACGAGCCGTTGACCGAGCCGTCCTTTGACCAGACGATGATGCGGTCTGGGTGGATTGAGATCTGTCGCGGCTGCTGCTTGTTCGTTTCAACGGCGGACTCGCTGAACTGGAACATCTTCGGCTGGCCGTAGGTCTCTGACGTCTCGACCGTGTCCCACTCCGAAACCTTGAGCTGTCCTTCCCATGCCGGGATGACCTCGACCAGGCCCATCAGGCCACCAGTCACGGTCCCAACCGGCTGGTTGAATGCTTGCCCGTCAGCGAAACGGAGGATGACGCCGGCATAGGCACCCACCATCGACATGCGATCGGCTTCAGCCAGGCGCGTCCACAGGCGGAGATCATCGAAGCGCTGGCGGATCTGCTTCTCGAGCGGCGTTTCCTTCGCCGTACCCTTCTGCGAGCCGTCGCGTTCCTTTTCCAGCAGGAAGGGATTGTCCTGCCACGTCTTGCGGATCGTCTTATCGACCCCTGCCGCGGCGATCCCGTTGCGGGAGTACATCCGGTAGAGCTGCTCGAACGTCAGGCTCGTGGGATAGCCGAAATCCTTGTAGTGGTCGTGCTTGGGCGTCGTTCCCGGGAAAAAGGCCGGGAACATGCTGTCGAGGCGGCGCTGCACATAGTTGGCCAGCCGTACAACTTGGTTCATCGGTTCTTCTTCCTCAGGAACATGGCGACGGACGGGCCGGTCGCGATGTTGACGTTGTCGGCGGCGATCACCGCATCGGCGAGGTTGTGCGACTTCACGCCCAGGTCTTTCTTGAGCTTGAGCTTTGGCACGACCCGCTTCTTTCCTTCACTCTCGACCCACCACGGCACGCAAAGCTCGGTGAACAGGGCATCCAGCTTCTCTTTCCCCATCTCTGAGGAGAACGAGAGGATGTCCTCCGGCTTGATTGGCTGCCCCCTGACGACGGCGTTGAACGTGAGCATGGCGCGGCGGGCCGTATTGGCCCACGCCTGCGCCTTCAGGTTCAGATACTCATCCTTGTTCAGCGGGCTATTGCTGTTCTGCGGGTCGCTCGGCTTGTCGCCATCCATGACCCCGCCACCAGCGTGGAAGGCGAAATGCTCGACCTTTGCGTCGTTCGTCTCGTTCTGCTCGTCGATGTAACCGCCGACGAAGGCGCCAACGCCGATCGTGTCATAGGACACCGTCGCGCCAGCATGCTTGGCCTTGGCCCAGACGCGCTTAGCATTCTGCACCAGCTCATCCTTGCCCGACGCCCAGTCCTCGGCATCCGTGAAGACGCCTTCGATCTTGTCGGCCGTCGCACTCTTGTCCTCGCCATCATCGGCTGGGTCGAAACCAATGATGTTCCGACCGGTGACATCGATCTTGAGCACCTTGTGGGCATCGACGCAGGCGTCGAGCCACTTGCGCTTGAAGATCGATAGCTCGCTGTCGCCGAGCGGTACCCCGCCGTAGACGTGCTCGAACTTCTCCGGATCTCGTTCCCGCATCGCTGCGATGTCGCGCAATGCCTTCGACGATAGGAACGGGTTCTCCGTGTAGTCGATCTTCCGGACCACACAGTGAGGCGGCACGTTGACGACGAAGTTCTTCCAGACGTAGTCGGTGACCAGCTTCGGGTTGAACAGCAGGATCGCCAGGCTGTCCTCTTTGCGGATCGTCGGGCCGATGACGGTCCATTGATCCTCGGTCAGCTTCTCCGCTTCTTCCACCCAGAGGATGTCGACGTCGGACGTGCCCTTGATGTCCTCAAGGTTTCGCTCGATGCCGTAGAAGATGAATTCTGCACCGGTGCGCCGGTGGATGATCGTCGTCTTCTGGACGTCGAAGGCGGCTTCCAGTCCAAGATGAGCGATCGCCCACTTCAGTTCGGTATAGACCGAATCTTGAATGCGGTTCTGGAAGCGCCGGATGCAGAGAACCCGCATCCTGACGCCAACATGATCGACCAGGCGGACCAGCTGGCACGCCGTGTCTCTCGTCTTCGAGCTCGAGCGGCCACCGTGAAGGACAGCAATGTCGGCTTGGCCGAGAAAGACCTGCTCCCAAAAGTCATGCAGTGCCGGGTTGGTCAGGTGGGTGGTGGCGTCTAGCTCTTTTCGCTGCGCAGCACTTCCCGCCATGTTCTCGTCTCGGTCTGTATGGGTGCGCCGTCCTTGCCGGTGTGCTCGTGGCGCTCGACGAACATGCCAAGGTGCTTACCGATGTCGACCAGGGCGCCCTTCTTGTCGTGAAGCTTCAGCTTGATGCCGCCGGTCGAGTTCTGGCTGATCTCGGCAATCGCGCCGGCCGTGTCATCATCGATCTCGTCGCTGGCGATCAGCTGCACATTGTTGGTGACGACGTTCTTGATCACCAGCGTGTCACCACCGTCGGGATTGTCTTCCTCGGTCACCAGGGTGCCCTGCCACTTGATGGCCTTGCGGATATCAGCAAAGCCGATCTTGGCCAGCTCAGCTAGAACGCGCTCCTTGGTGATCGCGAGCTTGTCGATGGCCTTTTCGGTGGCCTTGCGCTCGACAACCTGCTCCCACTCCAAAAGCTCCGAGACGCGGTCTTGAATGCTTTGCTTTTGCTTTAATGTCGCAGCGTTACCACGGTTCGCTTTAAAGCCGGCATCCTGGTAGGCTTGATCTGATGTCTTGCCTTTGGCCAACTCTTGCGCGAATTTCTCGTGCCGTGCATTTTTTAGGACTGGCATGGGTCAACCTTGGGGGCGAAATTGGACATACCTGGTGCTCTAAGTGGGGTCTCAACGGCCCTGACGATCGTCAAACAACTCAATGATATTGACAAACAAGTCGATGAAGCCGGCTTCAAGCTCAGGATAGCTGAAGCGACGGCCTCACTGGCAGAAGCTAAGCTTGGGCTCATCGATGCTCAGGAAGAGCTCCGCTCGAAGGATCGCGAAATCAACGATTTGAAAGAGCGCCTTAAGTACCGGTTCGATAATCTCGTCGAACATAAGGGCTACCGCTACTCAAGCGCCGATGGGAACCCAATCGGGAACCCGCTCTGCCCTATCTGTGAAGAAACCGGCTCTCACATCAAGTTGGTCAGAATGATAACCGTTTCAGGCCAGCCGTTGATGTGCCCCAAGTGCAAGTCTAACCACAGCAACGTGGCAACGTTCGGTTATCCCTCGGACTAAAGCGCCCGCCACAGATCCCGACCAGGCGGCTCGTAGTGAGCGCAGCCTGTGACGGCGCCGACGATGCAGGCAATAGCCACTAGGGCGAGGAAGGCGATGATGATACGTTCTGCTCTACGGGTCACATCGCCCTCCTCTGTTTTGATATTCAGCCGTTCGCGTCAGCCTGCGATGTCAGGGTCGATGTGCTGGTAGGCGGACGGCGAGAAGGAGAAGGCGGCAACGGAAGCAGTTTCGTAACTGCTGGTACTTCGGATAGCGGCCGGCGCATCGACGGTAAGGTTGGCTTCGGCGACGATCGCGACATGGTCGAGAACGTCAGCGACTGGTGCCGGATACTCCTTGGCGACAGTCGCCGCATGAATGCCGGGGTCGATCGGGATCATCTCCGCGCTCGCGGGCGCCATTGAGATTGCACACAGCATCGCGGCTGCGGCGAGGCAGCCGATACTTCGAAGGAGGCGCATGCTCTTTCCTTTCTGCTTGGTTGAACGAGAAAGCCCGCCTCGGCGAACCGGGCGGGCTGACGAGACGCTTTCCACGTCTCTCCGGGTATAGCGCTCCCGGTGCTGCTCGACGGGAAGGAACGGCCAGGCACGAACCCCGACCCTCGAGCTATCGCCCGCCTTCCCGATAAGAGACCCACCTGATGCGCATCGTGGAGAGGCGTGGCGGGTACGTTCCTGACGGCTTCAGCGATGTCGCCCGCCACGGTCTTGCCGCTGTGTGCACCAGCGCGGCAAATTGCTTAACCGGCCCGAGGGCTACCGTCGAGCGCCGTAGCGCTTTTGCAATTGGCTCCAACGGCCCCGATTGACGGTCGATATCGTTGGCTTAGGGCGCCCCGTGAGGGGAATGCTAAACCCGCGAAGGTCAGCAATGAGGTTAGGTGGATTTCACTACCATCGGCGCAAATCACCACCGTGATTTCTATGTAGCATCCTCGGGTTCCGAGTAAAATACCTAGTCAAGCACGTTTTCGCAGTTTCCCATGATTTTCATACCCGAAGTGGATGGCGAGCGCGGTCAGCCCCTGTTTCAGCATCTCGATGTAGGCGCGCTGCAAGTTCTTGCTCTGCGTCATCTCGGTGACGGCCCTGCCCTCGCCGGCAACCTTGACCATGATGTCGTATCCGATGCCGAGGACGGCGCGGCAGGCGGCAAGGTCAATTCCTGCCTGGATCTGCCGATCGGATAGCGCCGACCGTGCGCCGCCCCCATCCACCGGCTCGCGGCTATAGTCGAACGATCCGGCGCCGGAGCCGCCCAGCGCTTCCCACACCGTGCGGAATCGCTCTCCCGCCTTCACCTGTGCGTCGTCAAGCAGGCCGCGCTGCTCAAGCGTTACAAGTGCGCTCTCCTTCATGTTCTTGAGCCCTGTGATCTTCTTCGGGTTCCATGCTTCCCCGTCATGGGCCGGGTTGTGGAGCGGGTTGTCTATCTCGCTCATTACTGGCTTGACCTGCCTGTGGCCGATCTCCGCCAATGTCACCGCCGCCAGCTTTGCTTTACGTCCTCGTTTCGCCATTCTCGTTCCCTCGTGTCGAGCCGCCGCTCTACTGTTGGTTCTTTGTCTTGGACAGTTCGCGCAGCATGTCGTCGGCTGCGGCAAACAGAAGTGAAGGGGTGGAAAGGTCGCGAGTGAGCGCTCCGCCGAACGGAACCCGCTCCTCTTCCATCTTATCCCAGTCAGTAAAATGCCCTCTGACGATGTTATCGAGAGCGCTCCAAGCGCACTCCTCGTCCCATTCCGGCTCGTAATATCCACTCGTGGCGCCGACCATCGCCGTGCCTTTACGTGGGTGAGACGGTGGGCTCACGAGGATCGGCCTCCCTGATCGAGCGCGACGCAAGATTTCCGCCGCCTGGCGGCATCTGTATTCATTGCGGGGTTCATAATCAGGGCGAACGCGTCGACGCTCCCAGTGTTTCCGATCGGTGATAAGCCATCCGTGATAGTTGTCGCCGCGCTCAGACGGAAACTGCTCGCGGGTGTCTCCGAGCATGGGCAGGTAGGTCGCAGCTCGTTTTGAGAGCTTCTTCAGGATCCTCAGGTTCATCCAACCACCTCGACCACTCGGCCGCCGCCGCGGAATAGCTTGCGCTCAGCTTCCGCGAACTTCGCCCGCTTCATCGATGTCGGCACGGCACTCATGAACTCGCCGACCATGTGGCCGTTGAGATGAGCCAGCAGCGCCGCGTGTCCCGCGTCCTTGGCTTCCTGCTGGGTGGCGAAGAGAATGTCGTGCTTGCCGTCTCTCAAGACACGGTTTGATGACCACCGCACATCGCGGTAGAAGGCTATCCAGCCGTTCGGGGAGAGGATGGCACCCGAATTGAACGCGTTCGTCATGCCGCTGCACCCTTCATTTTCTCGATCTTCCGGGTTGCGTGGAGAACCGTCGTGTGATCGCGCCCACCGAACCAGCGCCCGATCGCGGGGTATGACAGATCGGGCCGCTGCGTCTTCACCTCCCACATGGAAAGCTGGCGCGGGTAGACGACATCGTGGGTTCGGCGGCCGCCTTTGACATCCCGAACCGATACGGTCGGGAAGTCGGCCAACACTTCCAGGACGATTTCGAGGATCGATCGCCGTTCGAACTTCACGATCTCGACTTCGCCATGCTCCTGCATCTCTCGAATCCGAAGGATGACCTGGTAGGCGGTGATGTGCTCGGAGAACATCGTGGCCTCGCGCATCCAGAGCGGCTTTGGCGGGGGTACCGCCACCACCGGCTTATGCTTCAGAACCTCGATGATGGGTGTCTTTGCCCGAACAGCCGGGTTGAAGAGCCGGTTATGGGCTGCAAGCGCCGCCGCCCTCATCTCCGCCGCACTGGTGAACTCTCTTGCTGTGACGATCATCGTTTCGCACTCCTGACAATACTCGTTTGGGAAAGCTTGGATGGGGGTTGGTGGATGGGGGCCTTCAACGCGTCGAGGCGGGCCTGTGTCTCCTCGTCGATCGAGCTATGAGGCTTGGCCGAGATGGCGGGGGCGCCAGCTGTCACCGACTTGGCGAGCTGCCGCACCCACTCGCGATGGCCAGGGCGGGCGCGCTCGATCGCTATCTGGTCGCGGCGGCGCTCGTCCTCGGCGCGTTCGAAGAGCCGTTCGGCCTCCCGGCGAAGTATCGACATCTCCGACATGAACGGGAGCACGACCGAGCGGGCATGGCGGGCGAACTCTGCGCACGTCGGCATGTACTGGCCGGTGTGATTGGCAACTCTGCCAGCGAGGAAATCGTTGGTCGCCTCCGAGACGGCCCACTCTGGGAGATCCTGGCAGGCGATGCGGAACTCAGCCCCGAACGCCTCGTGGTCTGTTTCCGGCTGCCAGCGCAACTGGCCTTGAAGGCGGGTTGCTGCATCGACGATCGCAACGAGCTCACAGCGCTTAAGCAGCAACCTCAGTTCGGCAACACGGGTGGCAATGTCGCGCGCTCGGCGCTGATACCGCTCTGGAAGGCGGTCGAATATATCGCTTGGGATTAGGTCAGCCATTGATGATCGCCTCAACCATTTTGTCACGGGGGGATTTTTTTGGCGCGCGAGCGCCCTGAGAAAAACCTTTTGTAGGTTTTTCGATGTGTTCAGGATTAGGTTCAGGGTAGCATTGCGTTCGCAATGCGTTCGCATCACCCTTTTCCGTGTTATTCCAACGGCTTGCCGCGCTATCGCGTGCTTTGGCCTTCTTGAGCGTAGCTTTTTCTCGTTCGGTTTTGAGACGCTTCTGCACCCATCTTTTCCGGCGCTTGTCGAGCGTCCAAAAGGCCATGATGATTGCCTTCATGCCTTTCCACTTGGCTATGGAAACGCCTGCTTGACGGGACAACATGTCGTCGTCGTCAGCGAGCGAGCAGTCGTGGGAGCGCCACGCCTGGAAGAGCAACAGGAGATAGGCCCCGTGCTCCTCAGTCGTGAGGTGCTGAGTGTCCGCAAGATAGGCGTCCGTCCAGAACGGCATACAGGGGAGATCAGCCATCGGCCCACTCCAATTCTACAAGCACCTTGCCGCCTTTGACCGGATCAGCGACCGGAGCGATACGCAGGTGCCACTTGCTGTCATCGACGCCCACTGCTTGGGCGATTCCGTCGAATGCCGCCTTCATGGATGCAATCATGTTGTCGAGGTCGCGGGAGCGACGATCGGGCGGCGAGAACGTGACCTTGGCTGTCAGCCGGTCGGCCTCGATCGCTTCACGGCGGATCGACCGCGTGGCATAGAAGGCGTCACGCTTGGCGAGCTTCTTGATCTCCGCTACCCGGCGCCAATGGGCGCGAGCGTTGGGAGAGAGGCTGCGCGAAGGCCATGGAAGCTGGATGATGATGCTTTCCATCATGCCGACCTCCTGATCCACTGCGGAGCCGGTTCCGTCTCTCCCGTCAGGCGAGCGAGATAGTTCGCGACAACGCTCTCATGGCATCCGAGCTCGGATGCTATCTCGAACGTGCCTTTTCCCTGGTCCCATAGGTCGAGGATGCGAGAGGCGGTGATATCGGCGCGATCGGTGATGTTCATTCCCTGCCCTCCCAGAAGAGCTTAGGAGAAGGCACGGCGAGGCTTGGCCAACCGATTGGCCGCCAGACATACCAAGCATGGTCCTCGGTGCCGCTGCTTTCGCCAGGGAACCACTGAATGCGATCGACGAGGGCGATCTTGGCGGCGAAGCGTTCGTTGTCTGCAAAGAGATGGCGGCGTGTCTTACCGAAATCGAACTTTGCCGTCAGCAGCAAGGCGACCAAGCCTTTGCACCGCGTCAGTGCGTATTCAGCGAATAGGACGGCATCACGGTTGCCCTTGCCATAAGGCGGGTTGGTGATGATCATATCGACCTGCTCCCAGCTGCCGTGCGGCTTGAGAAAGTCGATGACCATGTCATGCTGCCGGTCATAGGTTTCGATGTCGGAGGTCAGGACATCAGCACCGGCCTCGCGAAGGACATCGGCCATGAGGTGATTGCCGGCGGCCGGTTCCCACACCTTTTTGCCTCGCACTGGGAAACGGCGTAGCAAGGCCTCCGTCGCCCACGGCTCGGTCTGGTATAGGTCGTTTTCCTTGCGGGCGTAGTTCGAGGCCACAACCGTCATGCCGCATCCCCTCTCCGCTCATGCGCTGCCAGCGACCGCTTGAGGCGATCGAGCGTCCGTGTGACGCATCTGAGCTTGTGCTGCTGGTAGCCGTTGTCCTGGGTGGCCATGCGAGAACGTAGGCCTTCGGCTATGTCCGTCTGGACGGTGATTTCTTCGCGGAGGAGATCGGGCTCGGTCATCAGTGCAACACCCCGTACTCAGCTTCGAGGCTTTCCAACCAAGCCAACCCCTTCTTGGCCATGGCCCGATGATTGTCCTTGCAGCAGCTATCGTTCATCCGCCGCGAAATCTGGTACCAGCCGCAGTAGAGGCGGCCGATCGCAGTGCCGAGAGCTTCGTCGAAGCTGGGATAGAAACCATGGAAAGGACCGCCGTGGCCGCAATACCCGCCGAACTGGTCACGCGTGGTATAGGACCAGGTGCCGTCACTGTTGCGCATTACGCCGATGTGTCCGTAGCTCCAGCCCTTCTTATCCAGATCGGTTTTGAACCAGGTGGGGGCATCGAGGACCGGCGGCCGTGGCGGCATCATCAGGTCGAACATGGAGAGCTGCTGCATCATGCTGGCCTCCGGATCTTCAGAATCCCGGTAGGCACATTCGTGCCAGCCTCCGAGAAGCTGCCGACGGGAAGGTCAGTCCATTGTCCTTGAAGCTCCTGATGATCGTAGTGAGCCGTCGCCGGCAGTATTGACACAAGTGTGCCGCCTGGCTTCAGGAACTTCAGCGCATGGTTGACGTGCTTGATGTAGTGCCTGCCGTAGAACGGCGGGTTCATGACCACGAAGTCGAAGTCCGGCCGCGCCGGCTGTTCAAGGAAATTCCCGGTCAGGACTGAATGACCCTTCGCCCGGGCTTCAGCCGCTCGTCCGGCGTGAACCTCAATACCGAACGGGCGGCAACCCCTCGCGCGAAGTTCGTCGAGAATACGTCCGTCACCGCACGACGGCTCAAGCACCCTGTGAGGTGGCGCCTCGCGACCTGAATATATACCGGCAACATCCATGGCGCGCGCGATGACATCGGCGGGCGACCAATAGAACTGCAGGTCTTTCGAAACGGCCGTGCTGGCCTGGTGCTTTGCGTCCTCTTCTTCGGCGTCTGGCAGAACCTCGCCGTAGAACTCGGCAAGTGCGCGGTTGATGTCGAGTAGCGTGCTAGGCGCGAAGAAGACGTGCGCGTTGCCGTTGCTGAACTTTCTGATGGTTAGGCCGCGATCGAGCGTCTGATACTCGCCTTCCCGATACTTGCTTTTCCATGCGATCGTTCGACCGTCCAAGACCGCATCTTCGCTGGAGCCATGCGCCGCTTCGATTGCACTAAGTTCGTCGTGGCTCATAAGCGGCTTGCCTTGATAGGCGGCTAGTGCGTTGACGATGTCGCGCAGCTTGTCTCGCCCATAGCTGCCGTAGCCGCCATAACTGCTGATGATGACGCGCTTCGGCAGTCCCTTGACCCCGATCTTGACCTTGGAATGCGACTTGTAGGCTTGGTCGAGATCAGAAAACACTTCAGCCAGGCCCCGGAGAATGTGGTGGCGCGGGCGCATAAGATAATCGCCGAACGTGGCCTTGGCGTTGTCGAAAGTCAGCTCAGGCGGCTGCTCGAGCGTCCGTTCGAACAGCTTCTTGTCCTTAGCGCTGGCGATCATATCAATCTGCAAGCGGTCATAGATCGCCTTCCAAGCTGACTTGAGCAGGTTGGAGCGAAGCTCTGAAGGCGAAAGGTATGGTCGGTGGCGGGTTACCGGCGCGACAAACTTTCCCTGAACGCTCGCGGCCAGTTCCAGTTTGCTGAACGCTGCCTCGAATGAAGCGATGGCATCGTCCATGGCGGCATTCTTCTCGTCGTACTCGTCTACGAGGTCGAGGACCGTGCGCTGTGTGACAAGCTGGTTCATGATTTATCGCCCGCCTCTTCCCTGATCTCAGGCGCGATCGCGTAGGCCAAATGCCTCGCGTACCGCAGCAACCAGCGTGCGAACGAGACGCGTATCTGGCCCACCAAGGAGAGCGTCGGCTCTTTCAATTGCTCGGTCATTTTTGCGCATCTCCTGCCTTGCGTCGTAGGTGAGCCCGCTGACCGCCTCGACGCGGAACAGCTCTTGGGGCTTGATCGAAATTCGTGGATCGGCGTACCAAGCGTCCTTGGTTCTGGTGTAAGACCAGCCAAGCTCACGGGCCGCAGCTCGGATGCGCGCTGACACGCTCCCGATGGATGGAGGCGCAATTTCCTCCTTCAAAGCTTTCTGACAAAACTCGACTGTACTCATTTCTGATTTCTCCGAACCCTTTTCGGACATTTCCGAAATCTCCTGTGCGATGAATCTCCTTGTTCAGTAGGAGCCTTCAGATGCACCGGAGAGATGATGAGAAAGACCAAGGGCAAAGCAGCCTTGCAGGGCTCCCGCCCTTGGTCTCCGGTCCGCCTGGGCCAACCGCAGTAATTCCATTCCGACCCCGTTCCGCCGCTTCGTCAGGGTCGGTAGCTGACGGCAATCCGCCGTTGCCGTCAGCGTTTCATTCCCTCGGAAATGCAGCTCAAGCAGTAGTCCTTAGGACCGCGAGCAAGCGTCTCCGGTTGAAGGTGCTCCGGGCCACCGTTGAGGACGGCGACGGCCCGGAGCTTTGACGGGCTTGGGAGGGGTGCGCGCCGTCAATCTCGAAGTCGGTATTTCAGTGCCTTGCCTAGAAGGATGCCGAGAGGGATCTGCATCAGGAGCCAGCCAGTGAGGGCGACGGTGAGCGTCATGGGTCCACCCTCGTGATCCGGTAGACGACGCCATTGCGCTCCATCATGCCATTCTGGATACGGAGCTTGTCCGTCTTCGCCGCCATGGACGCCGTGACGATCAAGCCGACCATGAAGCCCACACATATTCCGGTAACGAGCATGCTCATGACGATCTCCCCGGCCTTGCCACCATCGCCCGGTCATGACCGGTGCGATGTTCAACTGCGTTCTGTGCAATACGGTCTGTGCCTTCGGATGGTCTGGTCATGCTGCCACCTGCCGCGCCAAGTCCTGCAGCTCTTTCATGAAGGCATAGGTCTTTGGCGCTCTCCGAGCCTTCGACCAGTCAACCCCAACCTCGTCGGCCATCATCGAATGAAGTTCATCCCAACGCTCGACGTAGATTTTCCAGACAGGTCCGTAGGCAGCCATTTCGGGAAGCCGCAGCCGCCAGAGTGGAAACCTTTCAAGAAGTCGAATGCACCGACCCAGGTCAGAGGGATCGTAGGGATAAGACCCAGTGCTCTCTCCCGAAATCATGTGAGAGAAAATTGCCTTGGACGACATGCCGGTGTCGTGACCGTTCATCCATCTGAAGGCTTCCTGAAGTTCACTCACGCCGCCACCTCTTCCGCTTTCGCGGCCTTCTTGCAGGAGAAACAATGATTGCTGCCGTAGCCGCCGCAGTTCTCGGGACGCCGGCAATCCGGTCTGAGGGATTTGGCCGGGGGTGCTTTGAACGAGGCCCCGGCCTGATGTGTTGCGGCGTACTCGGGTGCGGTTACATGATCGCCTCCTGTGTTGGCGCCGACGCTGCCTGGATTGGCCAAGGAGGCCTGTGGGCTTACGCGGTCGAGGCTGTGGCGTCCGGCGTCCCCATGGGCTGCCGTAGTTTTCACGGAATGGAGTTCGGGGATGCCATGTGCATCAGCGGCGGCATCCCCTACCGGTGCAGCGGACGCATCCGACTGCTCCTTGCCTCCGGTACGGCAATCGTCAGCAAAGCCGACCGTCGAGGAGTGCTGACGCTCACTGTCCTCATCGGTCCTACTAGCCGGATCATTGGAAGCAGCAGCTATCGCGCCGGTTGCCTCCTCCTCGACGTTCGCTACGGGATTGGAGACGGTTCCGCTCTCGGTACCGACAACTGTCACGCCAGTTGGTTCTGCACCCGGCGTTCGGCTACTCGTTGCACGCTCGTTGCGTGCAAGTTCGATCTGCTCGCGCATATGCTTGACCGTACCGAAACGGTCGCCGTCGTTTCTGAATTCCCCCGTTTCAGGGTCAAATTCTCCAATGTTTTCTCGTGCGTGCATGCGCGCATCGCGCGCCACGCCGTTGAGCGCGTCGAGGTAGACATCGACGACAGCGTCGAAGTGCGCATCCTCGGGGGTTGCGGCATCCTGTTTGACCTTGCGATTGAACGCAGCTCGCAGCGCCTTGCCATCGTATCCGGCATGCTTTGCCTCGGAGAAAAGCTCCTTGAGATCATCGCTGATAGCCTTCTTCTCGCCTTCGAGGCGCTCCCAGCGTTCGAAGATAGCTTTGATCTGGGTGTCGGCGCTCATGCTGCGGTCTCCGCTATGACGGCCCGAAGCTCAGGAAACCACTCTGCCAACGGCACCATGTTCCCCGTCGCGTCTTGGATCTTCTTCGCCATAGCCAACGACGGACGTCTTTCCTCTGCGACATATCTTGAGATTGTCGCCTGCGAGACTTTCATCTTGCGGCCGAATTCGCTGTGCGAGATCAAGTTGTTTTCTAGGTATGTTCCGAGCTTCATGCCCCATCTATACCATTATGGTATGCTCTTCGCAAGTGCGATCTATACCATTTTGGTTTTTGACGAGATTTCCTTGCGGCAGTACCGAGGGGAATGGCCTCATTGTTGACAAAACTACGCGAAGCGAAAAAACTCTCGCAGCCCGAGCTGGCGAAGCTTGCTGGCACTTCTCAGCCGCAGATCTGGCGCTTGGAGAAAAGTGAGAGAAAACTCTCCAAAGATTGGGCCGAACGACTAGCCCCTCATCTTGGCGTAACTGCTCAAGAACTCATGTTCGGGGAAATTCAAGACGCCAGCGATGTCGAAATCGTAGGACTCGTTGGCGCGGACACCGAAGGCCAACGCGTCTATGGTGCCGGACACGGGCAACTAGGGTGGGTGGAAAGGATTCCTGGCGCGAATGACAACACTGTTGCCGTTATTGTGCGGGGAAATTCAATGCGCCCGTATGCGGAAGACGGCGGCATCATCTACTATGATGATCGACGTGACCCCCCATCTAACGAGATGCTTGGCGAAGTTCTAATTATAGGACTCGATGATGATCGAGTCCTTCTAAAGCGACTCCTTCGACCCAGCACCGGCAAGGCCGGGCACTTTGATCTTGAATCCTTTAACGGCGATCAGTTGCCAGATCAGCGAGTCCTTTGGGCTGCATATGTGGCCGCTGTTATTCCTCCGCGCCAAGCAAAGAAAATAATCAAAGATTTCCTTTAATCGCCGTCACCAAATTGGTGTTCGGGGATTTTTTTAACCGTCTAAAATCGGCGGCCCGCAATCCTACGTGTACAATTATACCAAAATGGTATTGACCACACATTCCATTATGGTATGTTCATCATCATCGAAACGCAACCGAGGATGAGAACATGGCGAAGCGACTTACAGACGTAGACAGGGAAATCGGGGCCACCATCAAGGCGATCCGCCGCACCAACGGCCTGTCGCAGGCGGCTCTTGCCGAGAAGCTCGGCGTCACCTTCCAGCAGGTCCAGAAGTACGAGAAGGGCACCAACCGCGTGTCGGTCGCCTCGCTCATCACGATCTGCAAGGTTCTCGATATTCCGCCGTCCGCTGTGATCGGCTCCTTCTTCGAAACGCCGGCAATCGCCGCCTGAACGCCTTCGGTATCAGCCCTTCACTGAGGCTGATCTCGAAAGTGTTCTTGAGAGGATTTATCCCGTGTGCACCTACCATTTCGAGCAACTCACTATCCCCGGCCTCGGCGAAGGCATGCTCCTTTACGGGAAGGCCGAGCTGGTCGTCAATGACGAGCGCTATCCGGATGAGTTTGCCGTCCAGGATATCAAGGTCGGCGACAAGTGGCTTCCTCGCTCTCCCCGAGGCGGCGGCGGCACGTTTGAGCAGATGCTCTTCTCCGCGATCGAGAAGGTTCTCTACGACGAGAAGACGGTCCACGGGCGCCAAGCTTCCCTTGAGTGGGGTGACGCTCTGGACGGCAATATGCCGGTCTCGGTTCCTGTCTTCCGCGCTCGTCGTGGCTTTGATGCGCGTACCGGGAGGGTGGCATGAGCGAACACCCTATCAAGCAGACGATCGAGCATATCGCGATTGACGACGAAGGTTCGCACACGGTTGGCCGAAATGGCGTGACCCGCATCGAAGCCTGCACCAAGTCCGGATTGCACGCTGACATTCCCTATGTCCGCGTTTGGCGTGGCGACGTCTGCATCGCCGAGTTCTGCCAGCACAACATCGTTGGTGTGTATTTCTCGCCGGAGGGGCTTCGATGACCCGCAAATTCCACACCGCCCAGAACGTCACCATCTCCGGCGATAGCTGCGGCACTGAGGTGAACCTCAAGATGTCGGTCGCCTTTACGGTTCATCGCGGCTGCAAGCAGACGCTGACCGAGCCGGGTGAAGAGCCGAGCGTCGAGGTCAACAAGGTCTCGTTCGAAGATGGAAGCGGCCCGATCGACCTTCCGTGGTCGATCGAGGATCGCATCACCAGCACCGACAGTTTCAAGGCTTGGCTGATGGCCGAAGCTTCCGAGCAGCACGAGGCAGCGCTTGACGATGCCGCCGACACCAAGCGGGCAGAAAGGGATCTCGACCGTGACCTCCCATTCTGACCTCGCTGCATTCAACCCCAGCAACAAGACCGACGCTCTGGCCGACTACATCCGCATAAAGATGGCGTCGTTCGCACTGGCGATGTTCTCCAGCCCTGATTTTCGGGCTCTCGATACAGCGCAGCAGATCGAGGTAATGACCGGCGGCGTGCTAACCGGCCTCATGGGAGCGCTTCACTCCTTCATTGTCGACACGACCGAAGGTCATGACGAGATCGAGCGTTTCGTCACCTCATACGTAAGCCAGGCGCGCCATCAGGCCGAAGGAATTGCGGCGAGCGGGGAGACCAGACAATGACCTCCCCTTCTGACCTCGAAGCCGCCCAGTCCTTCTTAGACCGCGCCAAGGCCATCAACACCAAGATGGAAGCCGAGCGCCGCCGCATGATCGCCGGCCTCAATCAGGCGGTTGTCGTGATCCTCTCGATCGCCCTCGTCGGCGTCCTCACCATCATCTCAATCGCGCCGACAGAGCAGAAGCTTAAGGCGGACGCGCTCATCAACCAGGAGCAACTTACATGGCAGAAGTGAACGTTTGGGCTTGGTGGCAGGATGCCCTAGCCGGCAAGATCGGCCCGATCCATGACGGCGATCCGCAGCAGGGTTTCTACCGTACCCGTTACAAGGATGGCCCATGGGAGCCTGTAGCCATCTGGCTCGACGACGGGAAGTGGCTTGCCATGCGCGGCGATCATCCCGCCGATGCGGTAAATATCTGGACTTTCGCCTGCCGGAACCCGGTATCGCACGAAGCCTACACCCAGGCGATCGAGGGCGGTGGCTGGGATGATGAGCCGGAGACGCCGGCTATTGGCCACAATCTCCCCTCTGATCCGTTCGAAGCGTTGCAGGTCGAGTTTGCTGCCGAACGAGAACAGGTTGACGCCTTCCTGAAAAAGCCGATCACGACCCAGGCTGAGGCCGATCGCGCTGCGATCTGGTCAAAGCGCCTGTCGACGATCGCGAAGAAGGCGACAGACCTTCACAAGGTGGAGAAGCAGCCGCACCTGGACGCCGGCCGCAACGTCGACAACAAATGGCGTGACCTCAAGGCAGAGCCCGACACGCTGAGCAAGAAGCTCAAGCGCCATATGGACACCTTCCTGCAGGAGCAGGCACGCAAGGAGCGCGAGCGCCAGGCTGCTGCTCGGGCGGAAGCCGATCGCATCCAGCGTGAAGCTGACGCAGCTCGCGTCGCGGCCGAGAAGGCAGCCGCGAAAAACGACAACGATGCGGCCGCTGTCGCTGCCCATAACAACGCGATCGCCGACGCCGAGCGGCTTGCCCAGCAGGCGGCGCAGGCCGAACGCGATGCTCAGGCTCGCAACGCTAGCGCTGGCCGCACCGGTGCCAAGGTCTCCCTGCGCACCTTCGTGTTTGCCGAGATCACCGACTTCGACAAGCTACTGATGGCGCTGAAGGACCGTGCCGAGATCAGGGAACTCGTCGAGACGCTGGCGAACCGCGCCGCGCGCGGAGGCTTTGAACTGGCCGGCATGGCCATCCGCAGCGAACAGAGAGCGGCTTGAGATGACCCAGACAACACCCCGCACGATCGTCGCCGTTAAATTCGCTTGGGAGAAGGAAGGCAAGACATACGACTACTTCGCCGACTTCCCGGTCGAGATTGGCCAGCGCATCCACGTTCCGACTAAGCGCGGAGAGGCCAAGGTCGAGGTGAAGGAGATCAAGGTCGAATCCGAAATGGCTTCGGTTGCCGCACTTCGTCCGGTCGAAGATCTGCGTACGGAATACGAGAAGCAGGCCAAGTATCCCAACGGTCAGCGCAAATACTCAGAAGACCGGACATTGCTCGATGAAAAGGGCAATCGGTCAGTCTTCGACGACGTCGATCGATAGGAGAGAGCTTATGCTGATCAGGCTCCTAATCATCGTGTCCGCCGTCCCGATCCTCGTGTGGACCTTTGTCGCGGAGTTCTTCTGCGGCGTGCGCGGTGCTGTCTGGTTCGCGTGGAACGAGACGCTGATCAGCTTCCACCAGATGAATGCAGCTTTCAGATCGAAATCAATCAACAAGGAAGATTGGCGATGAATAGCCACGTCCCTGCACTCTCCGGCGGCGGCACTGTCCTCGCCATCGTTCCTCAAACTTTCGAGGAGACGCTGCGCATTGCCCGCGCTGTAGTTGCCTCGAACCTGGCGCCGTCCGCACTCATCGGAAAATTGACTGGAGAGGAAGCCGCGGCGGCCGTCGCTGTCGCCATCATGTCGGGCGCCGAGCTGGGCCTCAAGCCTATGGTTAGCCTTCGCAGCTTTACCGTTATCAATGGCAAGCCAGCGCTTTACGGTGATGGACTGATCAACGTCGTCCGGATGTCCGGCAAGGTCGCGTATCTCCGGACCGGCTGCGAAGTCCGCAACGGTAAGATGATCGGCTTTTGCGAGGCAAAGCGTCTCGACACCGGCGAAGACAAGCGCGTCGAGTTCAGTCAGGACAACGCAGCCCGTGCCCGCCTATGGGATGAGCGCGCTGTCGTCAGGAAACAGGTCTGGGAAAACGGCCAGAAGGTCTGGCGCGACAACGTGCCGAACGATGCGCCTTGGTATCGCTTCCCTGAGCGTATGCTGGCATGGCGGGCAGCCGGCTACTGCCTCCGCGAACTGTTCGGCGACGTGCTTGGCGGCATCCGTGATGAATACGAAGCCCGCGAGATCGCCGACCTCGACGAGATGCGCGATGTCACGCCGGTAAGCGCGGCACCGGCGGCCGCTGCGGCGAAGTCCGGACCTCCAAAGCCACCGGTTCCGCCGAAGCCGCCCGCCCCCAGCGCGGAGAAGACGATCGAGGCAACGGTGAATGAAGACGCCGGCGGTGAGTTCATTCTCAGCGAATTCCTCGAGCATATAGAGACGTCACTCRCAGGCGCGAAGGACGAGGCCGACGTCGAGGAGATATGGAACGACTTCGACGCGCCGGCCACGCTCGAGAGTGAAGGCCACGCCGACATGATAGATGCGGCCCTCGCCATCAAGACGCGCCGCCTGGCGGTTCTCTCGCCTCTAAACGGTGGCTGACATGGGCAGAGCGCTTCTTGTCCTCGCGAACCAGCACTTCCGCGAGAAGGCGATCGACTGGATATGCCGCGCGCCGGTGGATACGCGCGTCGAGTTCAAGGGACCGAAGCGCAGCCTGCCTCAGAACGACCGCATGTGGGCAATGCTCACTGATCTCGCCAACCAGCTCGTCTGGTACGGCCAGCGCATGACGTCGGACGACTGGAAGCTCGTCATGCTTGATGCGCTGCGCCGGGAAGCCCACGAGCAGCTCCGGATCGTCCCGAACACCGACGGGACCGGCTTCGTCAATCTCAGCACGTCGTCATCCGACCTATCGAAGGACGAGATGACGGCCCTCATTGAAATCATCTTCGCCTTTGGCGCCCAGCACAGCGTTGAATGGTCCGATCCGAAAGGAAAAGCGGCATGACAGACACCGCCGAAACATTCGAAGCCACCGAGAAGGCTCGCGTCCGCATCCCGACCATGGCGAAAATCATCGACGACTTCGCCTTCGATCAGGCGGGAGAGTTCATCGCTGCAGGCCAGTCCACCCGCGAGGCAACCTCGATCGTAGCCAACATGCTGATCCGCTCCGCCTGGACGATCGCTTCTGTAGCTGTGCTTGAGGCTGGCGGCCAGCCTGACAAGGACAAGTTCAGAGCTGCCGTCGAGGCTCAGCTCAATTCCATCACCTTCAAGATTGTAGAGAAAGAGGGAGGCGCGGCATGAACCCGAAGCTTCTCCATATCCTGCAGCACTCGCTCGGCCTCGACGAGTACGGGCGTGGCACCTTCTATCGCAACCGGTTCGTGACCGGTGAAGGCAGTCTGGACCACCCGCTCTGCATGGAGCTCGTGAAACTTGGCTATATGAAGCGCGTCGCCAATGTCGAAATGTTCGGCGGGGACGATTATTTCCACGTCACCGAAGAGGGAAAGAGGGCCGCCGTAGCGGAGAGCCCTGCTCCTCCGAAGGTATCGCGCAGCAAGCAGCGCTATCTCGACTTCCTTGCCTACGACGGCTCCATGACCTTCATGGAATATCTCAGGTGGCGGGACTATCGCGATCGGAGGTCCGCATAATGGTTGCTCTGAACTTCGCTCCTGAGTTCGCCGGCCCCGTAGAGCGCCGGGAAAAGCGCCAGACCATCCGCCAGACCAGACGCGCCAAGGTCGGGGACCGGATCCAGCTTTATACCGGACAGCGAACCGCTGAATGCCGCAAGCTGACCGCTGACGATCCGGTCTGCACTCGTGTCACCTACATCGCCATCCGCGTGACCGGCATCACGCTAGGGAACGTCGAAGGCCTTCCTCGCGATCGGGACGACTTCGCCCGCCTCGATGGGTTCGAAGACTATGCGGCAATGCTCTCCTGGTTTCAGCAGCGCTACGGCGCCGGCGAATTCGTCGGATATCTCCATCAATGGGAGTGGCAAGCATGAGAACCGCCTCCGAATACCTCAAAGCCAACCCTCACGCTCGATCGACGACGATAGCCCACCGGGAAAAGGTAGCGGCCACCGTCGAGCAGCTTCAGCGCGAGATAGCCGCCAAGGGCATGAACACCCGACCGAGGAGCGATACCACCGTCCGGAAGATGATGCGCGGGATCGTTGCGCTGATGGCGAGGATCGGCTGATGGCTTTCCAGATCGCCCCGCGCCCACTCAACCCGATCCCGGCCCGACGCCCACAGAAGCGCAAAGGCTACTTGTCTTGGGTGCACACATTGCCTTGTGTCGTGACCGGCCAATCAACAGTCCAGGCGGCGCACGTCTCCTTCGCGTCTCCATGGCATGGTCACTATGGCCGAGGGAAAGGCACGAAGGCACCCGACCGCTTTGCCCTTCCCCTCTGTGAGGCAGAGCATACCCGCCAGCACTCCATGAACGAAACCGCCTACTGGAATTCCGTAGGCATCAACCCGCACGAGTTGGCCAACACTCTGTTCGGCCTTTGGAGCGACTACGAGGAATACGAGGCCACAGAGCGCGCAACCTCACGAATCCTCTCTGGGCTCGCCGCCAATGACCGCCTTCCTTCGAGGGACACGCTATGAAGAACCCGAATCCTATCAACCTGTCCACGCCCGATGAAGTTCGAAAGGCCGGCTGGCAGGCCGAGACCCGCGATGCGGACGGCCATCTCTGCCGCACGCACGTACCGTTCGAGAAGGACGAAGACATCGTCTGGCTGGTCCGCGAGGCCATGGAGAACGGCGAGACTGTCACGATCTGGCCACCCGCCCAGCTTTACGCCCCGATACAGGAGACGAGACGATGACAGGAGACGTAAAATTCTACGTTGGCCTGCATCAACCGGCAGATGCCCAACACTTCTCGCTAGCCTGCATCAGCATCAATCGATTGAGGAACCGCCGGAAGGCTGTCCCGTGTGGCGAGGTGCTTGTCGACAGCGGCGCATTCACCGAGATATCAAAGCACGGTCACTACCGCCATAGTGTCGAGGAATATGCGGCCGAACTTTATCGCCTGCATACATCTGGGGTCGTGCAGATCGCTGCCGCAGTCGCTCAGGACTACATGTGCGAGCCCTTCATCCTGGCAAAAACTGGGCTAACGATTGAAGAGCACCAGTGCCTCACGATCGAACGTTATGACGCCTTGGTCTCTGAGCTCGAACGGCTTTTTAATGGCCCTGTCCCGTTCCACGTCATGCCGGTCCTGCAGGGCTTCGCGCCTCAGGACTATGTCGATCATATTCGGATGTACGGCGACCGGCTGAAACCCGGCATGTGGGTAGGCGTTGGTTCCGTCTGCAAGCGACAAGGTGACCCGAGGGCGATCATGCGCGTTTTGCAGGCAATCGCCGCTGAGCGTCCCGATCTGCTGCTCCATGGGTTCGGCGTAAAGATTACCTCCCTACTGCATGCTGGCGTCAGGGCGCTGCTCGCGACTGCGGACAGCATGGCGTGGTCTTTTGCAGCTCGGAAGCAAGGCCGCGACGCAAACGACTGGCGAGAAGCGGAAAGGCTTGTCGAGCGCGTTCGCGACGCCGCTAATCAAAACAGTCAACCATGGCAGATGGAGATGTTCGCATGATCACCCGCGATGACATCACAAGAGCTTTCGATACTCCTGTCGAGTTTCGACTGAGCTTTTGGCGGGAAGAGACAGGCCTAAGAAGGCCTACCGCATCAGAGGTTCGGCAGAGGCTTCTTGATCTGCTGCCTGACCTCTCCCCTCCCCAGCAGAAAGGCAAGTGATATGAGCGACGCAATCAGCCGCGAGCTTCTAGGCAAGATCGTGGACGAGGTTTTCGACGGGGCTATCGAGGACGCATCTGTCATCGAGGATATCTATGCCGCCATCAAGCGACATGAGGCCCCATCACCCCATACTAATGTGGTGGGGAGCGATCCGGTCGCTGAGATAGTCGAAGCAACATCTCCAGCCGCCGAATTGATCTTCGGACGGGACATCAAGTTCTTCGAAGCTCTCCGCACTTTACCTATCGGCACGAAGCTGTACGCCGCGCCTCTTTCAGTTGGGGGCGATAGGCATCAACGCATCCTTGGTATCCTTGATGATTTTGCCGAGATGCAGCCGGAAGAAGATGAGGATTGGGAAAGCTGGTATCACGCCTCTTTTGATCTAGCTCGGCAAAAGATCCGCGCCGCTCTGCCCTCTCCTATGGATGGCGGGGAATGAACTTGATAAAACTCACCCCATCTGCACGTAGAGGGAGCGTTGACCGAAGGCATCAAATTGCTACGCGTGCACCCTTACCAAAGATAAATCTCCACAAAGCGATAAAGCTCCCACCATGCTGCGCCGCTTACGCAGACGACGAAGGCCGTGGCCGCGACAACAAGGATATTTGTTCGCATGTCCCCGGTCTCCGACGATCGAATGAAAAACTAGTGCTTGGTAGGCATTCGCGGAAATTCGGACTTCCGAAGTTTCTCTATCTCGCTTTCAATCAGGCCCCGAAGAAGTTTCCTCTTTTGGGGTTCAGTTTCAGTGAGCAAAATTTGGCGGTAGCGTTTGATGTTCTGAGTTGCGATCCAGGCGTCCATAAAGCCGCTCGCTTTCTGTCGAGATCAAAGCGGCGATCAAGCGGCCTCCCTAGTCGCTCGTCGTTCAATCTCCTACTCACGAGGCGCTCGCCACCGGGGCAAGTCAAACGAATTTATATGACCAATGGCTACCCATCGCCCGTTCAGAGGTCGGCGGGCGCCGAGCCTGTGGACGATGGCAGTGGAAAGCGGGGATAACATGGGAACAGAGTTTACCCCCATCTCCATCGATGACCTGATTTCGCACGATCAGGTGCTTGAGCAGTACCCTTTCCTCAGCGCCCAGATCTTGAATCGGTGGCTTCGCGAGAAGTCCATTCGGTGCTTTAAGGGGAAAGACGGCAAGACGGTCTATCCGAAGTCGGACCTATCGGGCGCTTTGAACAGGGAAATGGCATGCGAAGAGACAGAGGACCAAAAGGCCTTTGGCAGTACAAAGACCAATGGATCGGCGTCGAAGCCGGCCGAGCCGGTTTCTATCGCTACTGGTACGATGACGGAAGCGGACGCGTTAAGCGAAAAGCTCTGGCTGCAGTCGATCTCGAAGCAGCGAAGGAAGAGCTCGTCGACATCCTCGGCGCCCCAGCCCCGTCGAGCCGAGACCCGCGAGAGGTCTATCTCTTCGCCGTCCTGAAGCATTATCAGGACCACTATGCGGAGCCCAAGGGCTATAAACAGATGGCGGCTGTACGGCGGGCTTCCGAGCTCGTCTACACCGCATTCCAGTCGTTTATGGGAGCGCCAAGGGTTTCGGACCTCACCCGGCTCAATCAGCGTCGCGTCTGGGCTCATATGGCCGCCGAGAGTGGCCTGTCGGCGAAATCAATCATGACATACATGATCGCCGTGCGCGCCGCCGTCCACTACGCCTCAGTGCCGCAGCTCATCACCATTGCAGGCGAGCAGGTAGAGACCCAACTGTTAGACGCCCCTGTCACCGTCTTCTGCAATCAGGCAGAGATCGCTGAGCACATCGGCGGCGAGATGTCGAAGCCCAGGGAATATATCCCAACCTTTGCCGAACTCGGCAAATGGATCGATGCGATCGAGGAAGATGCTGACTTCCGGTTCGTGATGATCATGCTGAACACCTGCGCCCGAAACGAAGCCATTTTCGACCTGAGGCTGTCGAGGCAGCGAAACGCCGAGTTCGGAACCCTAGACCTGAATCCTGTCGGCAGGAGGCAGACGAAGAAGCGCCGCCCGGTCATTCGCGTGACAACGAACCTGGCCGCATGGTTCGACCACTGGAAGGACGACAAGCCAGTTGGCCAGTACCAGGACACCGTAGAGAAGCGCCTGAACAAGCTCGGCAAGCCAACGCTGGACGATGAGGGGGAAGTGACCGATATCGGTCTCGGCATGCCGGAGATGACATGCTATACGCTGCGGCACTTCATGGCGACCAACATGCGCCGTGCGTCTTTCCCGGTATCCAGGGAGCAGCGTTCGAAGTGGCTAGGCCACAAGGTCAGTGAGGGATCGACCACCACCGACTGGTATGAAAAGTTTGACCCGGATTATCTCGAGGAGCCAATGCGCGCGACCGAAGAAATCATCGCCAAACTGCAGAAGTTCACCAAGCGAAATCTCTTCGCTCCGACCACCCAAGCAGATGGCAAGGTCAGGGTGATTGACGGCGGGAAACTGTGAGAGCACTGTGGGAGAAGTTCTGGATTGTTCTCCGGCTGTTCTCAAATGTTCTAAGGGAGAATTCCAGAGTTTCTGGGATGTTTGCCGCCAAGAGTGCGGTTTGGGACCAGAGGGTCGGGAGTTCGAATCTCTCCACTCCGACCATCATCACCACGCTGAAATAGCTGGTAAATTTCCCTGAAAATTTGATCGATATATCTAGCAAGGCAAATGCCTTGTGAGAGCTGCGGAGCGCGTCGCTACCGGCTTTGCAGTAACCCGCCAAGAGAACCGTCGGCCTTGCCCGCGAGATGGACAAAGACGAAGTCGTGACGATGCGGCAGCTCGAGCGCTTGCGCGACATTCATGATCCCAAGCGGAATCCGCGACCCGTCCCTTTGAATTGATACCTCGACAAGCGGCTTGCATTCGTTCGTCATCACCGTTTCCTCCTTATGTCTGTCCACCACAGTCCTCACTCAAGCCGCTGAGCGCCATGGACAGGAACGGCGGCAACGTGAACTGCCAGTAGAGACGTTCCCAGAGCGACGCATCCGGATCCGCATCGAGCAGCGCTTCCAGTGGCATCGAGGGAAATGGCCGTATCTGCCCGGATACAGGCTGGCTTGCCGCGCCGTCGCGAAATGCCTGGGTGGTCATGGCGCATCCCCTTTCGTTTTATGAACGCAGCCTAGGACGGGGCCGGCGATCTCGAAATCCTATTGGGGTGTAGCTGCAACCATACCAAGGTATGTGGCATGTCCGCCCCGAGAGCTCCGGCGCCACGAATCAAAAAACCATCCCCGACCGGCAAGACCAGGGATGGTTGGCGTCGGGAAATCGCTTCAGCTTACGCGCCGCGGCGCGTGCTCTCGAACAGGAACCATGCGCGGCGTTCGCCTTCGTCGATCCAGTTTTCCAGGAGGCTCGTCGTCGCGACGTCGTTATGCTCGGATGTCAGCTCGTGCAGCTGGCGCATCAGGCCCACGAGCTGCTTGTTGTCGTCGCGCAGCTCGGCAAGCATGTCCTCCGGCGTCACGTAATCAGCATCGTTGTCGAGCAGCCGTTGCAGGCGCCCGATGTGGCCGATGGAGCGCAGTGTCGTGCCGCCGATCTTGCGGGCGCGCTCGGCGATGTCGTCGGTCATGGCGAAGATCTGCTCGCCCTGCTCGTCCAGCATCAGGTGATAGTCGCGAAAGTGCGGGCCGGACATGTGCCAGTGAAAATTCTTCGTCTTCATGTAGAGCACGAACACGTCGGCAAGCAGCGCCGTCAGCGCCGCCGCGATATCGGTCGTAGCGTTCGAAGAAAGATCGGTCGGGGTGGCGAGCGCTGCACGCTGGATCTTGGATGCGGGTTGATATGTCATGGTCGGTGTCTCCTGATGATGGGATGTGAATGGGGTGGGATCAGTGGATGGTCGAGGCTATCAGCGAGATCGGCAGGCGCGTCTCGTCGTGATCGACGGTGATCGCGATCCGCCGCGGCCGCTTCTCGTCGGGCAGCTGCGCCGGCGGGCTGGTTCCAGGTTGTTTGGCAGCTAGGGAGAATGGCTTCTTGAACGACGACATGGGATCGGCTCCAGTCCGGTGAATGTGGCTGAAGCTTAGGCTGCCTTCTTCGGTCGGCCTATTCTATGGTCGTCTAGTCGGACCAAACCTAAGTATAGTTATGGAGCGGATGGGAACGGGCTAGTTTCTTCTCGTGCCTCACGTCCCCTCCGTGAGGCGGTAGCGCCAGACGCTACATGTCTTCGATCCCGCCCCCGCATCGAAGACGCGGATCGCTCCCCCTCGATCCGCCAGAGACCGCCCCCTACCCCGGGGCGGTCTTTCCTTTTTTGGGTTACGCTTAGAAAACCACCCGGTGTGGATGCGTGAAGATCTCGAAATCCTCTCCGCGCGCAACGGCGATCATGGTGATCCCGGCCTCCTCGGCGGTGCGAATGGCATAGGCCGTCGGCGCCGAGATGGCGATCAGGATCGGGCTGCCGAGGAACCCGGCTTTCTGGATCATCTCGATCGAAAGCCGGCTGGTCACGACAACCGCACCGCTGCCACCCGAAACGCCCGAGCCGACGACGGCGCCGCAGAGCTTGTCCAGCGCGTTGTGCCGGCCGACATCCTCGCGCACTGCTAGAAGCCCGCTCCCCGGCACGAAAAACCCGGCGCCATGCACTGCGCGGGTCTTGTGGTTGAGCTGCTGGTGATCGCCGAGGCTCGCCACCGCGCGCGCGACATCATCCGGCGTGACCGTGAGATCGGAAGACAACACCGGCCGAACCGTGCGCACGGCCTGCTCTAGCGATTCGATGCCGCAGAGCCCGCAACCGACCGGCCCCATCATGTGCCGCCGGCGCGCGCGCAGCTTCTCCTCGACATCGTCGACAAGCGCGATCTGCACGTCGATGCCAACCTTGTCCTGAACGATCTCGATCGCCTCGATCTGCGAGACCGTGTCTATCAGCCCCTCGGTGAGGCTGAAGCCAACGGCAAAATCGACGAGATCATCCGGCGTCGCCATCATCACCGCATGCGAACTGCCACCGTAGGAAAAGGCGATCGCCACTTCCTCGGGAACGCTGCGTGCCGCGGGCGCTGCAACCCCACCCCGAAAGGCGATCGTCTGCACCGCTTCATGGCTCGCTCGGCTATCGACGAAACTGATATTCACTCTGCTCTTCCCTGAACAACGCGGCCTCCGGATAGTGGACCGCTCGACAGGCATTATAGGCCCGGACCGGCCGGTCTGTCCTCGTCAAAGAACGACAGCCTGCGGCCAGCACCAGCCGGGTCGGTTGCGAATACGGTCAATCGCTTGAAACAAAAGACAAAACCACCTTTTGCGTAAACGACACCTATGTATAGGTTAGAATGACGGCCGCGATCACTATCATGCGCGCCAAGGTAGATGGGGATCATATCATGAGTGCGGAGCGAGCCGGTGTGCTGTTCAATCAACGCGGCGGCGGGAGCCATCGCATCACCGTAGCGCTGATCGCGGCATTTCTGATGGTGGCCGTCTTCACGATCGACACCTTCACCGAGATCGAAGGCGCGATTGCCGTGCTTTATGTCATCGTTCTTCTGCTTTCTTCGGAAGTCCTGACCCGCATGGGGCTGCTGCTGGCGCTGGCCGGCTGCATCTTCCTGACGATCCTGTCCTATTTCCTGACCCACGGACCGGACCCCGATCTGCAAACCTTCATCCGCCTGGCCGTGTCCTTGGCAGCGCTGACCATCACCATGGCGCTACTTTTGCGAAACGACGCCTTTCGCGACGAGCTGATTGCGAGAAATGCCGAGATTCGTGAAAGCGAAGCCCGCTACCGCTCGATCTTCGACGGCGCCCGCGTGGCGCTCTGGGAGCGGGATTATTCGCAGCTGCGCACCCACCTGATGGGCTTGAAGGCGTCCGGCGTCTCCGATCTGGAAGAGCATGCCCGCCGACATCCCGAAGTGATCGATGATTGCATCGGCCTGCTGCGTACCGTTGCGGCGAATGAGGCAGCCCGGGAGCTTCTGGGCACCACCTCCGCAGGCAAGGTGAGCAATTCGATGGTCCATTTCATCGCGGCCGGAGATCAGACGTTTCTGCACGTGATGAATGCCATCTTCAACGGCCAGTCCTATTTCGAAGGAAAGGGCACGATCACGACCGACAGCGGCGAAATCAAGCAGGTGCTTTTGAGCATCAGTTTTCCCGAAGACATCGCCGCGTTCAACCGCGTGGTCGTCGGCATGGTCGACATCACCCAGCGCGAGATGACGGAAGCCGCTCTGGTGGAGGCGCGCGCCGAATTCGCCAAGGCATCGAAAGCCGCCACCATCGGCGCCCTCTCCGCTTCGCTCGCACATGAACTGAACCAGCCGCTCGGCGCCATCGCCGTCAACGCGCAGACGCTACTCCGCTGGCTGGATCGCGACCCGCCGGATCTCTCGGCGATCCGCCGTTCCGCCGAACGCATCATTCGAGACGGCCAGCGCGCCAGCGACATCATCCACAACACCCGCAACCTCCTCACCCAGCAGGAAAGCAAGGCCGAGTGGATCGACCTCGCGACGCTAATCGACGAAACCCACTCGCTGGTCGAGCACGACCTGAAACGCGACGGCATCACTGTCACCGTTCGCCCGGGCGCAGACGTGCCACGGGTCAAGAGCGTGCGTGTGGAAATCCAGCAGGTCATGATCAACCTCATGACCAACGCCATCCAGGCGATCAACGGCGCAAAATGCCCCGTTCGCGAGATCGTCGTCGAAATCCAGCCGGTCGATGGCATGGTCGGTGTGTCGGTGAAGGACAGCGGACCAGGGATCAGCCCAGAGGGGATGGAGAAGCTCTTCACCCCCTTCTACACCACCAAGGCCGAGGGGCTCGGAATGGGCTTGTCGATCTGCCGCAGCACGCTGGAAAGCCGGGGCGGCAAGCTCGACGGCTTCAATCATCCCGATGGCGGCGCAGTGTTCAAGATGACCTTGCCGATCGAGGATCCGCATCTGTGACCGGTTGTGCGCTTGGCCAACGCTCGGCGCAGGTGAGCAACCTAGACCCATGTATGATACCGTTTCGCAGCGTCGGGGCGCATATTGGCAAAAACAAGCAAGCATTCCCGAGTCCGGAATAGCCAAGTCCGGCAATACCACGTCAAGGTCACCCCCACTTGCCCCAAATTTCCACCATCGCCATCGTCGACGACGACCAAGCCATCCGGGAGGCGCTCGACGATCTCGTCCTGTCCTGCGGCTACCGGAGCCTGCTGTTCGCAAACGCCGAAGAGTTTCTGGCATACCAAGATCGCGCCGCGATCGACTGCATGCTCCTCGACGTCTCCATGCCCGGACTAAGCGGCATCGAACTGCAGGCCGAACTGAACAAGGCGCCACCTAGGCCGCCGATCATCTTCATGACGTCCTATCGCGACGAGCGAACCCGGTCGGCAGCACTCGACGGCGGCGCCTTTGCCGTTCTCGGCAAGCCTGTCGATATCAAGCATCTACTCGCCTGTCTTGAATCGGCACTTCAACAACGGAACTGACCGAGGCGGCAGCGCCATGCGCGCCCGCAAACGCAAAACGCCAGGTCTTTCGACCTGGCGTCATGAAGAAGTGGCTCTCGTTCAAGCCGCGGAAGATTGCCGCTTCGGCAGCTTCCAGCCTGGACGGACGAAGTGGCAGGTATAGCCATTCGGAATCCGTTCCAGATAGTCCTGATGTTCCGGCTCGGCCTCCCAGAAATCGCTGACCGGGGCGAGCTCGGTCACCACCTTGCCCGGCCACAGGCCGGATGCGTCGACATCGGCGATCGTGTCTTCGGCAACGCGCTTCTGCTCGTCATTGGCGTAGTAGATGGCCGAACGGTAGCTGGGGCCGAGATCGTTGCCCTGGCGATTGGGCGTCGACGGATCGTGGATCTGGAAGAAGAATTCCAGAATGTCGCGATAGCTGGTCTTGGCGGGATCGAAGAGGATTTCGATCGCCTCGGCGTGATTGCCGTGATTACGATAGGTCGCATTGGCGACCTCGCCGCCGGTGTAGCCCACGCGCGTGGTCTCGACACCCGGCATACGCCTGATCAGATCCTGCATCCCCCAGAAACAACCGCCTGCAAGCACTGCGCGTTCGATAGTCATCGAATATCTCCATTCCCTGAGGTTCATTACGGAATTTTCGTCGGGCGGCAGTCCTGATGTTTCCGCCCATCCTGCCTGAGCCGCCTGCAAGGCAACTCGCCGCGTACCCTACAGATAGGGATTCGACGTCACCTTTGCCAGTCCAACATGATCGGCGCGCTCATATCAGCAACGGGACAATCAGCGAGCGCTGATGAGAGACAGTGTCCAACCAATTGATTTTACTTTGACGGCTCCAGCCTCTAGGGAAGCATCATTGGCTGCGTGGCGCAGGCTCGATACCCCAACGTGATGTGTATCACGTTACGGGAACCGCAGGCGCGCCATATCCCTCATATCCAACAAGCAATTTAGAAAAGCGAGATCACAATGACCGACGAACCAATTGTAAGAGACAGCAACGGCGCCGAGCTTAACGACGGCGATTCCGTCACGCTCATCAAGGACCTGAAGGTCAAGGGCACATCGGAAACCATCAAGCGAGGAACGCTGGTGAAGAACATCCGCCTCAACGGAAACCCCGGTGAAGTGGAATGCAACACCAAGCAGGTCAAAGGCCTGGTACTGAAGACGGAGTTCCTCAAAAAGGCGTAGGCAGCAGTGATATGTGTGCCGGATCGCAACGTTTGATGCAGATCAAGGTGACAACCTATCGCGGCGCTATTGTAGCCACATGAGCTTCTTGCACGTCGCTCATAACCGTACAACTTGGCTCGTCCTGGCGATACCGCGGGACGAGCCTTTTTTATGCGCGAAAGGAAGAAGCGGGAGCCGACCCGAGGCTACTTGTACTTGGTGATCGTCGGGCTGGTGACGCGGTCGCCCGCCTTGAGGCCGAGCTTGACTGCAGCACCCGCATTGAGCTCGATCACGTATTTCACCGGGCTCACCGAATCGATGATATCGCGGGAATACGGCACCGCATTCTGCTTGACGCCGCGAACGATACCCGCCCGATCGACGAACAGCATGTCGAGCGGCAGAACGGTGTTTTCCATCCACATCTGCACCCGCTTCGACGCGCCGAAGTCGAAGATCATGCCCGCGTCGGCGGACATGTCCTGACGGTACATCAGCCCGCGCTGCCGCTGCTCGTTGGTATCGGCAATCTCAACGGTAAAGTTGTACTTCTGTCCTGCCGTCGTCTCGATGACCAGCGGCTCCTTGTCGAACTTGACGACGGACTGGGCGAACGCCGGCAGCGCCAGCATGAAAAAAAGCGCCAAAAAGGCGCTTCTGATCCGGTGCGAAACCATGTTCATCAGTGCGCCCGGCTCACAGGGGTCGGCGCATCCGGATGGATTTCGGCGGCCATCAGACCCTTGTCGCCATCACCGAAGCGAACGAGCACAACCTGGCCGGGACGAAGCTCGGTAAGTCCGAAGCGACGCAGCGTCTCCATATGCACGAAAATATCCTCGGTTCCCTCGCCGCGCGTCAGGAAGCCGAAACCCTTGGTGCGGTTGAACCACTTGACCAGCGCGCGTTCCAGACCGCTCGTCGCCGTGACCTGCACATGCGTGCGCACCGGCGGCAGCTGCGACGGATGAACCGCCGTCGACTGGTCCATGGAGAGAATCTTGAATGCCTGATACCCACGATCTCGGCGCTGAATGAGCGCGACGATACGCGTGCCTTCGAGGATGGTCTGATAACCGTCGCGGCGCAGGCAGGTCACGTGCAGAAGAACGTCCTGCATACCATTGTCAGGCACGATGAAACCGAAGCCTTTCGCGACGTCGAACCACTTCACGACACCGGTGATTTCGATGAGGTCAACCGCATCGCCCGCGAGTTGTTCGAGGTCAGTGAATTCCGTCGATGAAATCCTGTCAGCCATTTCGCCAGCCCCTCAATACGCGTCACACTGTTACGGTTAACTGATTCTTGAGATCAAGATTAACATGTTGGTAACGGATTAGCGCAAGCCCTACTTTTCGTTTATTCGCAGCCGCCAATCTTACCCCCTAGTCTTGCCTGAACCTGACGTTCCGCCGCATAAGGGGCGCGCCAGCATTTAAAGAGGAAACAGAATGCGTTATCTCCACACCATGGTCCGCGTGAAGGATCTCGATGCATCGCTCCATTTCTACGTGACCCTGTTCGGGCTCGAAGAAACCCGCCGCATCGAAAATGAAAAGGGTCGCTTCACCCTCGTGTTCCTGGCAGCCCCCGGCGACAAGGCCGAAGCAACAGCCAAGGGCGCTCCCTGCCTGGAACTGACCTACAACTGGGACCCCGAGGATTACACCGGCGGCCGCAACTTCGGCCACCTCGCCTATGAGGTCGACGACATTTACGCGACCTGCCAGAAGCTGATGGACAATGGCATCACCATCAACCGCCCGCCGCGCGATGGACACATGGCCTTCGTGCGCTCGCCTGACGGCATCTCGATCGAAATTCTGCAGAAGGGCGGCAGCCTCGAAGCGGCCGAACCATGGGCTTCGATGGGCAACACCGGCGCCTGGTAAGCCGAGGCTTTTGCGAGGCTTGCGGCTTTTTCGATTTCCGGCCACTGCGTCCGGATCGTCCTTGCCGCACAACTTTGCTGCGGGCACTCTCCGGATGACTCGAGGGGAAACGTGCGTTTTGCACACCCCTCGCCTTCATTTTGGAGAATGCTCGCTTGCTCGCTGTTGAAAAGCGCACGCCCATCAAGGCGGCACTTCTGATCGCCGCCTCCGCCTTGGCGCTGTCGGGCTGCGTGTCCGACAAGCCCGCCGTCGACGCGCTCACATCCGCAGCCGCCGAACCCGCGCCCGCCCAAGATCAGCAGACGGCCGCAAACGCTGCCCCGACAGCGGCTGGCGCCCAACAGGCCGGCTACCGCGACCCCAGGATGACCAACGTCTCCGGGATAGCCAATGCTCCCGGCGCGCAAGCCGCCAATCTGGCACAAGCGCCGGGCCAGCCTGCATCGGCAACGCCGGAAGCGATGGCCCCCGCCAATATCGGCGGCCTAGCCATGCAATCGACCGGCATCAACGCCCAGGCGATGAGCATCTTCTCCGTCAAGCCGAAGATCCAGAACAACCCGACCTCGACCACACTGCAGCCATCGACAGGCGTCGGCGCAACGCGCTCCAGCGTCTATTCGAGCCAGCTGCCGGTCGAGGAGGCACCACAGCAGCAAACACTGCAGCCGCAGCAATCGTCGCAGAACACCAGCACTAGGGTCGATCCGGTCCAGACCGCCTCGCTGGCGACAAGCTCCCTTCCCGGCCAGAGCATGAACGCGCTCTACGCCGCGCCGAAGCAGAACCTCCTCACCAGCCTCTCCGGCCTCATCAAGAAGGCATCACTCCCCGGCATGACCCGCGTCGCGCCGAACGGATTGCATCTGCAGAACGACAAGGTCGAGGTCGGCTGCTTCAAGCCGAACCTTCTGAAGGTGATCAAGGCGGTCGAGACCCATTTCGGCAAGCCTGTGGTCGTCACATCGGGCTACCGCGATCCCGAACACAACCGCATGGTCGGCGGCGCCGAGGAATCGATGCACATGAGCTGCGACGCGGCCGACATCCAGATCGACGGCGTCTCCAAATGGGATATCGCCAGCTATATCAGGTCGCTGCCCGACCGCGGCGGCGTCGGCACCTATTGCCACACCGATTCCATCCATCTCGACACCGGCCGCAACCGCGACTGGAACTGGGGCTGCGGCGGCCGACAGCCATCCGCTACCGTGGCGCGCGCGCTCTGATATCAAGCTCATACCACTCACCGCCGTCCGCTGTCTCCCCGACAACGGGCGGCGTTCGCGTTTAGACGTTTGATTTCAAGGCAATACGCGCGTTTTTCCACACGCCGGCATTTCTTGTCATTTTTTTGCAAAAAATCGCTTCTTGCCGCTTGCGGGAATCCAAGTGCCTGATTATAAGGGCGCCACCACGAAGGAAGCGCCCTTCGTCTATCGGTTAGGACACCAGATTTTCATTCTGGGAAGAGGGGTTCGACTCCCCTAGGGCGTGCCATCGTGGTTGATTTCATTACATTTTCTTGACGCTCGTCCGAGTAATGCCGCGATGATCTTGCGCGCCCGGCGATGACGCCATTCGGCGCACTGACGTCACCATATCTCAGATGCGCGGCTTGGGAGCCGGTTCACGATCGGAATCACCGGAGTTTGGCTCTCCCTTGGGCTCGATCAAGAGAACCTTGACTTCGTTCTTGGCTCGGGGGCGATGAACAATCCCCTTGGGCACAACGAATAACTCGCCGGCCTTGATCGTGTGAGGCGACTCGCCTTCGATATCCATCTCCATTTCGCCTTCCAGGACGTAGAAAAAATCATCCGTCGCGTCATGCTTGTGAAAAGGGTATTTGCCGATGAACTTGACGACCATCACGTCATTTTCGTTGTAGTCGGCGATGACGTGCGGATCCCAGTGACTTGAAAACTGGCCCAGCTTCTCATCGAGATTGACTGTCTGCATCTGCATTTCCTCATTCCATTTCCGTCATTTGTCCGCGATCGAGACGATGATCTCTTCGCGACGTCTGCCGCGGATGACACGGGAATGGAAGCCGGGTCTTGAACGATTGTGCAAACTTAGGCGCAATATCTACGTGTGGCGTGAAGCGACCAGAAGCCGCCCCCCCACTCAAACCCCGCTGATCAACTCGATCTTCGACCCATCGCTGAACCGCGACAGCCGGAACGCCTTGGGATCGACGATCGGCGCCCTGCCTGTCACGATATCGGCCATCAGCCGCCCGGCGGCCGGCGCGATGCCGAAGCCGTGGCCGGAAAAGCCGGTCGCGATGTGGAAGCCGGGAATGGTCTCGACGTTGGAGATGACGGGCACCGCGTCAGGCGTCACGTCGATATAGCCCGCCCAGCGCTGCGCGATCTCGGCCTTCTCGAAGATGGGAAACGCGGCCTTCAGCTCGGCCAGCGCTTTGTCCTGCTTGCGCTTGGAGGGAATGGGATCGAGCACCCTGTTATATTCGAAGGGGCTCGCCTCATCGAGCGACCACTGGCGCGGGATGCGGGCTTCGTCGAGAAAGCGCAGGCCGAGCCTGAAGGAGAGCGCCTTCCATTCGGAGCGTAGCGCCGGCAGAAAATCCATGGCATGGCGAAACGACGCCGGCACGATGTCGACGATATTGTCGTAGCCCGACGCCACCGTATATCCGCCGTCCTGGCGCTTGCGGATGGCGAAGTCGTTGGCCCAGATCGTCTGCTCCGGCCCGCCTTCGAGCGGCTTGGTCCTCAGAACGCTGTTCATCACCTTCAGCTGCGGAAGATCGATCCCGAAGCGGCCCGAAAACAGGCTGGACCATGCCCCACCGGCGAGCACCACGGCCTGGCAGGCGATCGGCCCGCGTTCCGTCACCACGCCACAGACCGCGCCCGCAGCCAGCTCGATCCCGCGCACCGCGCATGCGGTGAGGATCGCGGCGCCCTTGTCGCGCGCGGCTTCGGCAATCGCGGGTGCCGCCTTCTGCGGCTCGGCGCGGCCGTCTGCGGGCGTATAGAGCGCGCCGGCCATGGGCAGCTTCGAGCCGGGAAAGAGATCGCCGAACTCGCGGGCGCTCAGCATCCTCGTGTCAATCTGATAATCCTGGAGATTGGCGCGCCAGCGGTCGTGATCCGACAGCTCCTTCTCGTTGGCGCAGGTAAAGATGATGCCGGCGCGCTTGAAGCCGGTATCGCGGCCCGTACGGGCGTCGAGATTGTCCCATATGCGCAGCGCCTCGGCCATCAGCGGCACCTCGCGCGGATCGCGCATCGAGATGCGCACCCAGCCCCAGTTGCGGCTGGACTGCTCTTGCCCTATCCCGCCCTTCTCGCACAACACGACCTTCAGCCCACGCTCGGCGAGCTCCAGCGCCGTCGAGCACCCGACGATCCCGCCGCCGATCACCACGACATCGCAGGCATCGGGAAGCGTTTCATCGCCATGAACGGGAACGACATAGGGACCGGGCATAAGGGGATATCTCGCAGATGGTGGTTATCTTGCGAGATGGTCTAGCGCCGGCGGCACGCGCTAGAAACAGCAAAACCGCCACAAGCGCGAATTTGCCGCGGATAAGAATAACTTGCGACGATCGCGGGGCCGAACAACGCCCGCCGCGACCACCAAAAGCAATCGGCTACTTCAATGGAAACGCAAACACGTCGACCGGTTCGCCAAGTCCGCGCAGCGGAAACGCCCCCAGGCTGTCCATCTCGTCTTCCTGGCCGGCCATCTCCACGAACGCACGGGACAGAAGCACCGGCCGCTTGATCTCCTTCGTCAGGCTTTCTAGCCGCGAAGCAACATTCACCGCCGGGCCGATCACGGTAAAATCGAGCCGCCGGCGCGATCCGATATTCCCGTACATCACCTCTCCGACGTGCACGCCGATCCCATAGCGAAGAACCTCGCGGCCCTTGCGCTTGTTCTCGGCGTTGAGCTCGACCATCGACGCCTCGGCGGTCTTAATCGCCTGCAACAGATTTTCGCAGGCTTCAGGGTTGCTGAGCGGGAAGATCGCCAGCATGCCGTCGCCCATGAACTTCAAAATTTCGCCGCCATGCTTCTCGATCGGCTCCGACATCGCGTCGAAATAGCCGTTGAGGAGCTCGATCACGTCGTCGCGCGGCCAGTGGTCGGAAATCGTCGTGAAATCGCGAAGATCGCAGATCAGGATCGCGGCTTCTACCGTGGCGCCGCTGCCGCGCGTCGTGGCGCCGGCCAGGATCTGCTCGCTGGCATGCGGACCGACATAGGTCTGCAACAGCGTGCGCGCCATGATGTTCTTCAGCCGGATTTCGGTTACCAGCGTCAGCGCCGGCAGCAGGTCCTTCAGATAATTGACATGCTCTTCCAGAAACCCGCCGGGACGATCGCTGGCGAAGGTCACGATGTGCCGCTTGCCCAGCGTATGCTCCATCGGCCAGGCAATGTACTCCGTCACGCCCTCGCGCTTCAGGTCGTCGTAGAATTCGGCATGCCCGTCGCCGGGGCGCAGCGCCTCGATAGCCTTGCGCACCTCTGTCGCACCACTGAAGATCTCGTTGACGGGGCTTCGCAGGAACTCAGGCGTGGTTTCGATGCCGTAGTCGAAGGTGGTGATCTTCGCCTCGGTCATCCCGGTCTTCCAGAGAATGCGCGCGCCCAGCCATTGCGGATGATGCGTCCTGAAATGCATCGTGGCGCGGCTCACGGGAATGCCCTCGTCGCGCAGCCGGTCGCAGAGCTGGACTAGAAGATTGTCGATATAGCGCTCGTTGCGTGTCTCGTTGACCAGCCAGTCCAGACTGGCCGTTCTCTGCCTCGGCCACTGGCCAACGCTCAGCTCTGAAGGCTGTGGAGCCGGGTTTGATTGGAATTGCATCGCCCTACACTCCGCGAGATCCCGCGGCCTTCTCAACATCAAAACAAAAAATCATTCCTACGCCAGCTAAATGGGGTGGCCGGTCGTGGAATGGAATGCCTTATCGGCAACAGCTAACGGAAAACGTTTCGGTCGGCCCGGCGTTTGGGACAACCAACGTTCTGATCAACCAAGCAGACGCCGCGTTTGCTCGATCGTTTGCGCGCTTGCCTGTGTCGGTCGGTACTCCAGCCCCAGAGCGCCGCGATAGCCCTGAGCTACCAGCCAGTCGGCGCGCGCCTTCAGGTCGACCGAGCCGCTCCCCGGCTCGTTGCGGCCGGGATGATCGGCGATATGGACATGGAAGACCTTGTCGATATCGCCGCCGATCACGGTGGCGGTATCCTCGCCCATGACGGCGGAGTGGTAGATGTCGTAGATGATCCCGATCTCCGGCCTGCCCGTCTCCTTGACGATATCGAGCCCTTCCCGCGTCGAACCGAGAAAATAGCCGACATGGTCGATCAGCGTGTTCAAAGGCTCGACGCCGAGCCGAACGCCGCTGTCCGCAAGCACCTCGCCGGCCCGGCTCAGCGTTTCGGTCAGCGCCGCCCGCTGCTCCTCGCGGGATTTGCCGGCGAGATCGTCGCCGGCCTGCGCGATCAGCGTCCTGGCCCCAAGCCGCCGCGCGACCTCGATCGTCCGCTTCAGCCCCTCGAGAAACGCCGCCTGGTTGGCGCGGTCCGTGAGTGGGATCATCGGTTCGGCCACGAAACTTGCAAGCTCGATGCCGGTCTCGTTCAAGGCCCATTCGATGCTGCCGATATCCTTGTTGGTCCACCGCCAGAACTCGACGGCCTCGACACCGTGGCGGTGCGCCAGCTTGATACGATCGGCAAAGGTCTCGGCTTCATCGGCAAAAAGCCATTCGATACAGGCAGAAAGCTTCATGACATCTCACTTCGTTTCAGCAAGGCAGACGGTGCGATCCAGACAATTTCCAAGGACTGTAAGCGCGCCGCACCATCCGCGCCAGCATTAGACTCAGCATCGCTACATTACAAACCACCGCGATAGTTTTCATGCAAAATACACGCATCATGTTTATTTTTGATTGTGTCGGCGAAATCCCAAACTAGGATATTGCCAGCGCCGATCTGCGCATACCCACCTGGAGACACCAATGCAGCTCGCGCCGCAGCACCGAATCTATGTCTGTTTCTTTCTTTTCGCCGTATCGATGGGCGCCCTGCTTGCCCGCATGCCGGACCTGCAGCTGGCGCTCGGCGTCGATCGCTCAGAACTGGGCCTGACGCTGATCGGCGCGGCCGTGGGAGCGCTGACGGCGCTGACCTTCGCCTCCCCCATCATCGAGCGCCTGGGCGCCCGCACGACGGCCTTCATCACCGTGCTCGGCACATCGGCGCTGATCGCAACCGTGCCGTGGATGGCAAGCGCCCCCCTCGTGTTCTGCATCCTTATTCTAGAGGGATTGCTGGCCGGCTCGCTGGAAATCAACCTCAATGTCGAGATCGACCGCATCGAGGCGCAGCTCGGTCGCGGCGTTATGAACCGGGCCCACGGCTTCTGGAGCCTCGGCTTCTTCCTGACAGCACTTGCCGCATCGGGGATCCGCCAGGCAGGCGTGCCGATGCATATCCATCTTGGTGTCACCTTCGCCTTCGTGCTCATCGTCGGCACCTGGGTCATCTCGGGCATGCGCAATGCGCCCGCGCGCGTCACACACCACGAGGAGGCGAAAGCACCGTTGATCGCGCTGCCGACGGCAGCCCTGCTGCCGCTCTGCGGCATCGGCATCGCCGCCTTCCTGATCGAGGGCGCCGGCATCGACTGGTCGGCGATCTACATGCGCGACGTCTTCAATTCCGAACCCTTCATCGGCGGACTGGGCCTCACTTCGTTCACCTTCTTCATGGCCGCCGCCCGCCTGCTGGTCGACCCGCAGGTCGATCGCTTTGGCGCACGCGCCGTGGCGACCGTTCTGCTGGTGCTGGCAGCGGCCGGCGTCATCGCCGTCTGGGCGGCACCGCATCCCTTCGTGGCATTGCTCGGCTTCGGCCTCATGGGTGCCGGCTGCAGCGCCGTCTATCCCCTCAGCGTCTCGGCCGCCGCGCAGCGCACCGATCGCCCGTCCCACGTCAACGTCGCGGCCGTGGCGCAGATGTCCTTCGTGGTGTTCTTCCTGGCGCCGCCACTGCTCGGCTTTATTGCCGACCATGCCGGCATGCGCATCGCCTACCTCATCTGCCTGCCGCTGATCATCTACGCGCTGCTGTCGATCAAGTCGCTGCCCACCCGCAGACGCGCCGACCAGCCGACCGATGCGAGCGCCGGAAGCGCGGCCTAAATAACGACGGCAAACTCGGAAAATGAATTTTCGCGACCGCCGATGGCGTTCGCGAGGGCACCGCGAATCGCTGAGCCGGCAAATCATGCACTGCGAAAAAATCCCGATTCGAATCGGTCCGGAACAGGCTTCTCAGCATCGCCAGAGATCGCGTGACCGTTGTGATTCGCGCGGTTGAATGAAGATCAAAAAACGTCGGTTAAAGTGCAGGCCCCGCCTTCCCGGCGGCACTCGCCGAAGCGAGTGTTGCATCTGCAATACTTTGATTTCTTTGAAAGAATGGTGGGTGATGTAGGGCTCGAACCTACGACCCGCTGATTAAGAGTCAGCTGCTCTACCAACTGAGCTAATCACCCGTCCGCGCTGTGTTGCGTGGTGTGAGAGGGCGTATAAACAGGATCGTTCGGCTTGTCTAGCGCCCTTCCGAAAATTCTTTCAACAAACGCGATTTTTTTGTGCGTTGCCGAAATCCAATGAAATCAAAGGTCCAGCGTACCGGTCGCAAGCCGCACCGCCTGGCCGCCGATCCGGGCGTTCGAAATCGCCCCACCCTCGATATCCATATGCAGGTGGATAAACGACGGGCGCCCCATCTCCACGCCCTGCTCTATCATGACGTCGTGATGACCGTCCGGCAGACGGTCGAAATGATGGATAGCGCCTGACAGTGCCGCTGCAGCCGATCCCGTCGCCGGATCCTCGACGATCCCCATCCCACTCGCAAACATCCGCGTATGGAATTTCGCGACGTGGTTCACGCCACCGCGACAATAAATGTAGGCGGAAGCCAGCGCCCCATCGACGAAGGGCACGGTCGCCTCCCAGAGCTGCGGATCGAAATCCAGCCGCTCGGCCACGCCGATATCGCGCACCGGCACCAAGAGGAACGGCACGCCGGCCGTCCACAGCGACGGAACGTGATTCTCGAAGCCGATCTCGCTCGTCTTCAGCGACAGCGCCTTGCCGATACCGATTCTATCGAGCGGCATGGTGATCTGCTGCGATTTGCGCGGCAGGTCGAATTCCGCGAAGCTCGCCTCGCCCTCGTTCAGCCGCACCGCGCAGCGCACCGGGCCGACGTTTTCTTCCAGCACAGAGACAAGATCGATGGTCGCGCCGCCATGGATGCGTTCCGCGAGCGCGATCGCGGTTCCAACCGTCGGATGCCCGGCGAAGGGAAGTTCCCGGCCCGGCGTGAAAATGCGGATCTTGGCGACATGGGCGGGATTGCCGGATGCCTGCACGAAGACCGTTTCGGAAAGGTTCAGTTCCTTGGCGATGGATTGCATCGCCTCATCGCTCAGATCGTCGCCATCGAAGATGACCGCCAGCGGGTTGCCCGTCAGCTTGCGATTGGTGAATACGTCATAGACGCTGTAGCTGCGCGCCACATCGGCCTCCTTGTATCGATCCTCGTGTCGCCAACCTGCCCGACCGCATGAGCGAGCGCAAGGCGTTAGGTGAGCGAAGACTTATGGAAGTACCAGTCGATGACGGGCAGCATCGCGAAGTTATAGGAATAGGCCTCCGGATCGGCCGAGCGAATGGCAACCGCGCCCGCGATTTCCTTGTCGTCGGCGACCAGCATGTGGGCGTGAATCCTCTCGACGATCTCATCAGCCGTGAGCTCGAATCGGAACATCCTGAGCACGGTGACCGTGCGCCGATGATAGGTCGCGAAATATCCGTCGCCGGCCTGAGCATCACGCAGATCGAACCCGGTCTCTTCCAGCACCTCGCGGCGCATGTTGTGTTCCAGGTCGCAGCGCCCGTCGAACGTATCCTCAGGTTCCAGCGAACCCGCCGCGAAATAGACCTGCCCGGGATTGGCCGTATGCGCCCCCATGCGGATCGCCACCAGCGCCCCATCGCTGCTTTCGATGACGGGATAGGCGAAGAGATGGATACCGCCCTGCCGCTCCGGCTGCCGGCGCCAATACATGAAGGTGGAGAAGGGAATCATGTGCCCCTCGCCCGCAAGGCCGTCGCTCGTCAGCGAAAGCCGCTTCTGGAAAATCATCCGGCCATCGAAAAGATGCGAATTGGCGGCCGTCTCGCTGACCCAGTTCTCGGCGATCGCCTCACGGTTGGCGCTGTAGAACGGATGGTCGCCCGCTAGAACCCTGAGATCGACGCCCGCGATCGGAAACACTGTGCGCGGCTCCGGCCAGCCGGCGAAATCCTCAGAAAAATCCATCTCAAATCCATTCATTTCAAATCGAGTTCCATCACGACAGGGCAATGATCCGACGCCTTCGGCCGGTCCCAGCCGGTGCGGGGATAGCGCTCGACCTCCTGCCCCGGCGGAAACACCGTGCGGAAAGGCTGGCCGTTGCGAATAATCTCCGGCAGGCGCCCGGCATTGGTTTTAGCCAGCGCCGGCGACAGCCAGATGTAATCAAGCTGGCACAGCCACTGCTCCTCCGGCCCGCGCGCATGGTAGAGCGTCCAGCGGTCGAGGGGATCGCGGCGGCGCACGACATTCTCCGCGAAGCCGTCGCGGCTGAGTTCGTCGAGCGCACTCTCGCTCTCGTCCTCATGTTTGAACGAATAGCCCGTCCGCCGCCGCCCGATCACGTCGACGCGCTCTTGGTAGTCGTTCATGTCGCCGCAGATGACGAAGCGCTTGCCGTCGGTGTTACCGGCTCCGAATCGATTCTCGATGATCCCCCGCACCGCCTTCGCCTCGGCCCGGCGAACCGGCATAGTGTAGCGCCGACCATCAACGCCCTCGCGCGGCCCACCCATCGACTTGAAGTGCACGACATAGAGCGTCACCGGCACGCCGCCGATCCTGAGATCGAGCTCCAGGCAGTCACGCTTGAAAATCTTGTCGTCGAGATGCGCGTGCTCCGCGAGCTCGTCGTTGAACAGATCAAGATCGCGATAAGTGGTCATCGCATGGCTCTTGATCTCGACCAGCTCGATCTTCTGCCCGTCGCGGGTTTCCTCGCGCATCAAGACGGCGACGTCGATGCCGCGGCTGTCATTGCCCTCGACCAGATATTTCTGCCGGTAGCCGTTGCCGACCATGCGGAAGAGATAGCCGTATTCGAAGGCCTGCAGCGCCTCCATGTTGTCGATCTCCTGCAGGCAGAGGATATCGGCATCCGCGTCGGCAATCGCCAGCGCCGTCATCTGCCTTGTATCGTCGGTGGACGCGATTACCCGCGCCTGCTCCAGCTGCTGGTAGACGCCCTCGCTGTGGACCTCGAAGAGCTTGATCACCCGGTCTTGGCGCAGCTGGTTTCGAAATCCGGTGAAGTCGAACCGCGTCATGAGGTTTTCGACGTTGAAGGTGGCAATGCGTAAAGACATCAGGCACTTCCGGTTGGCTTTGCGCCAACACTAGAGAGCAAATGCCGCTTCGGAAAGCCCGCTTCGCCGATCATAGTCGCCAGGCGCCGCGCACGATGGCCCGGACCTCATCGCCGATAGCTAGCTTCGACCGGCTGAAAGCCCTGAGAATCTGCCCATCCGCAAGCCTCAGCCGGGCGGCATATCGCTCGCCCTCGTAGAGCACGGATTCGACCGTCGCCGCGATCCCCTCGCCGCCGAGAACGACATCTTCCTGTCGCACCAGAATATCCGACCGCGAGGCCGAAACACCCTCGCCCGCAAACAGCGGCAGAACCGCCGCCCAATCCAGTTGCCTAACGTCACCATCGGGAGACTTCAGCGAAACGATAGCCCCACGGCCTATCAACCCGCCAACGACGCGCCCTTCGGGACGCGCATAAATCTCATCCGGCGGCGCCACCTGCAGCAGCTGCCCTTCCGACATCACGGCGACATCGGTCGCCAGCGCCATCGCCTCGCTCTGATCGTGCGTGACATAGACCATCGTCGCGCCGGAGCGCTGGTGGAACTCGCGAAACGTCTCCTCCATCTCCTGCTTCAGATGCCGGTCGAGATTGGCGAGCGGCTCGTCGAGAAGCACCACGTCGGGCGACGTGACGAGGCAGCGTGCCAGAGCCACACGCTGCCGCTGTCCGCCCGAGAGATCGGCCGGCCGCCGCTCCGCATAGGCTTCGAGCCTGACAGTCGAGAGCGCCTCGCCGACCTTCTTGCGATAGGCCTCGCCCGAGATCCCGCGCACCTTCAAGGGATAGCCGACATTGTCGGCAACGCTCATATGCGGCCAGAGCGCATAGGACTGGAACACCATCGCCATGTTGCGCTTTTCCGGCGGCAGCGATTGCGAAGCGTCGGCGAGCAGCCGCTCGCCGAGATGGATCGACCCATCGGTCGGCGTCTCGAAACCGGCGATCATGCGCAGCACCGTCGTCTTGCCGCAGCCGGACGGCCCGAGCAGCGCCAGGAAGCCGCCCTCGCGCACGTCGATCGAGAGGTTTGAGACGGCGGCACGACCGGTACCGAAATCCTTGGCGACGCGATTGAGGATCAGTTTCGCCACGGCACAACTCCCTTCGGCAGCCGCTTTGCCATCAGTTCCAGAAGCAGCATCATGAAAACGACCATGAGAACGACGAGCACCGACAGCGCCGAAGCGAGATCGGAGCTGCCGCTGTCATCGAGATTGTAAATCGCGACGCCGAGCGTCTGCGTACCCGCCGACCAGAGCAGCGCCGAGATGGTGAGCTCGTTGCAGGCGATCAGGAAGACGAGGATCACCGAGGCACCGGCCGCCGGCGCGATCAGCGGCACGATGATATCCTTCAGCCTCCGGAAGAACCCCGCCCCCGACAGCCGCGCCGCCTCCTCCAGCGCCGGATCGAGCTGGTGGAAGGCGCTGACCACGGGCTTGAGGCTGACCGCGAAGAAGCTCGAGAGATAGGCGATCAGGATGATCCACACCGTGCCGTAGATCGTCACGTTGATCAGCGGGATCGGTGCCGCGAAGACCAGAATGAACGACACCGCGACGACGATCCCCGGCAGCGAATACGGGATCTCGATGACACTGGCGACGACGCGCCCGAGCATGTCCCTGCGCCGCGTCAGCGCATAGGCAGTGAGCACAGTCAGCACAAGGAGACATATCGCAGTCCCCGCCGCCAGCGACAACGAATTGACGAAGGCCGTCCGCGTCACCGCCTGCTTGAACAGGATCTCGGAGAAGGCATGGAACGTCATCGTCTTGAAGGTCAAGGGCACGCCATAGGCCGGCACAAGGGCGCCGGCGAGCAGCGCGAAGAAGGGTGCGGCCAGCATGAAGAAGATGACAATCCAGAGCACCGGCGCAAACAAGAGCTTCCAGTATCCGAGCTCGAAGGTGGCGGTCGCGCCGGAAAGACCGAGCACGCGATAGTCGCGCCCGCGCAGCGCCCGGTCCTGAATGGCGAGCCCCGCCACCGAGATGATCGCGATGATCGCCGAGAGTAGCGCCACGTCGCCGAAGGTGCGGCTGGTGAAGGCCGAGAACTTGGTGAAGATCAGCGTCGGCAGCGTATAGATCGAGGCCGGGATGCCGAGAATGGCGGGAATGCCGAAATTGCCGGTGCAGGACACGAAGGAGATCGCCGCGCCCGCGATAATACCAGGCAGCGACAGCGGCAGGATGATGTCGCGAAACACCCGGAAACTGGATGCACCCGAAAGACGCGCCGCCTCGACCCCGTCACGCGGCAGCGACATCAGGCTCGCCCGCAGCGCCAGATAGACCAGCGGCGCATGCTGCACGCCGTAAAGCAGCGCAATGCCGCCGATCGAATAGAGCGGCTGCGGCGAGCCCAGCGGCGGCGCGATATGCAACGCCTTCAGAAGCGGGCTCGACGGCCCCGACATCTGCACCCAGGCAAGTGCCGTCACCTGCGGCGGGATCATCATAGGCAGCACGAAGAGAAAGCTGATGAACCCCTTGGCCCTGATATCGGTAAGCGTCAGCAGGAAGGCGAAGGCGCAGCCGATCGCGAGCGAGATGATGGTGCCCAGGACGGCGGTGACGAGCGTGTAATAGGTCGCCGACCAGAGCGCCGGATCGGACAGAACCGCGATCGCGCCGCCATTGGCGAGCGCGGCAACACCCGTCATCGCCAGCCGCGCAAGCGGCAGAACGCTGAGGACGAGAACGATCAGAACGATAAAAGGAAACAGCCAGACGGGCTGGCTGTTTCCGGGACGCACATATCCGTACATCGAAATGAGATCAGTTCGAGCCGTAGATGCCCGAGAAGGTCTTCAGGTCGGCATCAGTGTTCTTCAGCGCGGCGGCGGCGTTGATCGGCAGTACCTTGATCGTGTCACGTGCCGGGAAGCCTTCTGGAAGCTTCATGCCGTTGCGAGCAGGGATATAGCCGAGCTTGACGAAGCCTTCCTGGCCCTTTTCGGAGAGCACGTAATCGACGAACTTCTTGGCCGCGTCGGCGTTCTTGGCGCTGGCGAGGATACCGACCGGCTCGGTTACGGCCGAAACACCTTCCGTCGGGAAGACGAACTCAATCGGCGCGCCCTTGGCCTTTTCGCGGATCGGCATGTAGTCGACGATCATGCCATAGGCCTTCTCGCCCGAAGCGACGGCCTTGAGGATGCCGCCGTTACCACCGGCAGCGGTGGCGCCGTTTGCGGCCAGATCCTTGTAGAAGTCCCAGCCCAAGCCATCGACGCCGGCAAGTGTCTGCGCGTGGATGAGTGCGGCACCTGAGGTCAGCGGGCTCGGCATGGTGACGAGGCCCTTGGCTTCCGGCTTCGTCAGGTCCTTCCAGCTCGTCGGCTTCAGCGAGGCCGACGTGTTGTAGATGATGCCCGTCGTGATCAGCTTGGTCGAATAGTAGTAGCCGTCGGCATCGAACAGCGAGGCGTCGTAGTTGGCGGCCTCAGGCGACTTGTACGCCATCAGCTTGCCGGCTTCCTTGAGGCGCTCGAGCGTGACGGTGTCGGCAATCAGGAGAACGTCGGCAACCGGATTGCCGGCCTCGATCTCGGCCTGCAGCTTGGCCATGATCTTCGGCGTGCCGTCGCGCACCCAGTCGACCTTGATATCGGGGTTGGCGGCCATGAAGCCATCGACGGTTGCCTGCGCATCCTCGTTCGGCTGGCTGGTGTAGAGCACCAGGTTTTCGGCGGATGCCGGGATGGCGAACAGGCTTGCAGCGAGAAGGGCTGCGGCGGAAACGATGGTCTTCATGGATAATGCCCTCGGTGATGGAAGGCCCGTTCATTAGACAGCTGGATTAACACGATTGTGACAGTTGGCATTTGCCAATCACGGGCCGTCCGCCCCTTGACCCCATCACCTCACCCCTATCTTCTAGCCCGCGTTTTGATTTTCGATTTCAGGACAGGAGGAAGTCTTATGGAATATCGTCAATTGGGCCGTTCGGGCCTCAGGGTTTCGACGCTCACCATGGGCACCATGACCTTCGGCGGCAAGGGCTGGGCAAAGACCGTGGGCGACCTCGGCGTTTCCGAGGCCCGCCGTCTGGTCGACATGTGCATCGACGCCGGCGTCAACCTGATCGATACGGCAGACGTCTATTCGGCGGGTGCATCCGAGGAGATCATCGGCGAGATTCTCGGCGGCGTCAGGAAGAACGGCACGCTGATCGCCACCAAGGCGCGATTCCCGATGGGCGAAGGCCCGAACGACGCCGGCAATTCGCGCTACCACCTGATCAGCGCCTGCGAAGCCAGCCTCAAGCGCATGAAGACCGATGTCATCGACCTCTACCAGGTGCACGAATGGGACGGCCAGACGCCGCTAGAGGAAACGCTGGAGGCGCTGGATACGCTCGTGAAGCAGGGCAAGGTCCGCTACGTCGGATGCTCCAACTTCTCCGGCTGGCACATCATGAAGGCGCTGGGGATCAGCGAGCGCGAACACCGCGAGCGCTTTGTCAGCCAGCAGATCCACTACACGCTGGAAGCACGCGACGCCGAATTCGAGTTGCTGCCGATCAGCCTCGACCAGGGGCTGGGCGTGCTGGTCTGGAGCCCGCTCGCCGGCGGTCTTCTGTCGGGCAAGCACCGCCGCAACCAGGCGGCACCCGAGGGCACCCGCCAGTTCGCCGGCTGGACCGAACCGCCGATCCGCGACGAGGACCGCCTGTGGAATATCGTGGAAACGCTGGTGTCGATCGCCGAAAGCCGCAACGTCTCGGCGGCCCAGGTGGCACTCGCCTGGCTCCTTGGTCGCCAGGCGGTGACGTCGGTGATTATCGGCGGGCGCACGGAGGCGCAGTTCAAGGATAATCTGGCGGCGGCAGACCTGAAACTGTCGGCGGAAGAGCGCAAGCGGCTCGACGATGTCAGCCTGCCGCAGCTGCTCTATCCTTACTGGCACCAGCGCAATACCGCCAGCGACAGGCTTGGCGAGGCCGATCTATCCTTGCTCGGCCCGCACCTCAATCAATAAGACCGAAACGGTCGGCGGCTTATTGGCCGCCGATCTCGCCCGCGATCAGCTTTCCAAGCCGCGCGATACCTTCCTCGATCTTCTCCTCGTTGCTCGACGAGAAGCTCATGCGCAAGGTGTTATCGCCCGAACCATCGGCAAAGAAGGCGCGGCCCGGCACGAAGGCGACCTTGACGGTCTCGATCGATTTCGCCAGCAGCTTGGCGCCGTCCATGCCCTTCGGCAACGTCACCCAGACGAACATGCCGCCCTCCGGCTTCGTCCAGCTCACGCCCTCCGGCATGTGCTTTTCGAGTGCCGACAGCATCGCGTCGCGACGCTTGCTGTAGGCCGCCTTGATCTTGGCGACCTGGGCGTCGAAACCCTTGCGTGCGACCTCGGCGATGGCGATCTGGTTGATCGTCGAGGAATGCAGATCGGCCGCCTGCTTCATCAGCACCAGCTTGCGGATGACAGGCGCGTTGGCGACGATGAAGCCGACGCGCAGGCCGGGCGCCAGCGTCTTGGAGAACGATCCGCAATAGATCGTCCTGGTCTTGTCGATATCGCCCTTCTCGGCGATCTCCAGCGACAGGATCGGCGCGACCGCCTCGCCGTCATAGCGCAGCGACTGATAGGCCGCGTCCTCGATGATGGCGATGTCCATCTCGTCGGCGAGCTTGATCAGCTTCTTGCGGCCCTCAAGGTCGACGGTCTCGCCGGTCGGATTGGAGAAGTCGGCGGAGAGATAGGCGAACTTCACCTTGCCACCGGCTTCCTTGGCCTGCGCCTGGTAGGACGCCGGCGTGCGGTTGCCGTTGGGCGTCAGCTGGTCGTAGGCGGGCTCATAGGCGTTGAATGCCTGCAGCGCGCCGAGATAGGTCGGCCACGTCACCAGCGCCGTGTCGTTGGGCGACAGGAACAGCTTGCCGAGATAATCGAGCCCCTGCTGCGAGCCGGAAACGATGAAGACGTTGTCGAGGCCGCAGGCAATGCCGAGCTTGCCCATCTCGCCCACCAGCCATTCACGCAGCGGCTTGTAACCTTCGCTCACCGAATACTGCAGGGCCGAATTGACCGCAGTGCTGTCGAAGATATCAGAATAGGCCTGCTTGAACTCCTTGTCCGGAAACAGCGCCGGATCGGGAATTCCGCCTGCGAACGAAATGATGTCGGGCTGGTCGAGAAGCTTCAGAAGCTCGCGAATCTCCGAAGCGCGCATGCGCGACGAGCGGGTTGCAAAGATGTTTTCCCAATTCAGCATGGGGTTTCCTCGAAATTTTTTGTCTTTACTGGACAAGACCACGCAATAAATGATAAGTCAACATTGCTGACCTATTTGTTTGCTACCGTGACAATTTTCGGGTCTTTTAATGCGAAAGCCGGCGAAATCGGCCTTTGCAAAGCACACGCTGCGGCAGTAGTGTCGCCGCCGAAATCAAACAGGCTATGAAGGTGCCCGGAAATGACCGCGTCGTCGAATACTCCCGAAATCAAGATCGAATTCCATACCTCGCCGGTCTCCGACGCGGACCGCACCAAGGCCCTCGAAACGCCAGGCTTCGGCAAGGTCTTCACCGATCACATGGTGCTGGCGAAATGGACCGCGGATAAGGGCTGGCACGATGCCAAGGTCACGCCGCGCCGCCCGCTGGAACTCGATCCGGCCAGCGCCGTCCTGCACTACGCCCAGGAAATCTTCGAGGGCATGAAGGCCTACAAGGCCGATGACGGCCGCATCCTCCTCTTCCGCCCGGAACAGAACGCCAGCCGCTTCAACCAGTCGGCAGAGCGCATGGCCATGCCGCCGGTGCCCGAAGACCTGTTCCTCAAGGCAGTCGAAGAGCTTGTCCGTATCGACAAGAACTGGATTCCCTCGGGCGACGGCAGCCTCTATCTGCGTCCCTTCATGTTCGCCAACGAGGCCTTCCTCGGCGTACGCCCGGCGCAGGAATATATCTTCTGCGTCATCGCCTCGCCTGTCGGCGCCTACTTCAAGGGCGGCGCCAAGGCCGTATCGCTCTGGGTCGAGACCGAATACACGCGCGCTGCCGCCGGCGGCACGGGTGCCGCCAAATGCGGCGGCAACTATGCAGCCAGCCTCGTCGCCCAAGCGCAGGCTGCCAAGAAGGAATGCGATCAGGTCGTGTTCCTCGATGCGGCCGAACATCGCTGGGTCGAAGAACTCGGCGGCATGAACGTCTTCTTCGTGATGAACGACGGCACCGTTGTCACCCCGCCGCTCGGCGGTACCATCCTGCCGGGCATCACCCGCGCCTCGGTCATCGTTCTCGCGGAAGAAAAAGGCCTCAAGGTCGAGCAGCGCCCCTACTCCTTCGCGGAGTGGCAGGCTGACGCGGCGAGCGGCAAGCTGGTCGAAGCCTTTGCCTGCGGCACCGCCGCCGTGCTCGCCGGCATCGGCCTCGTCCGCCACGCAGGCGGCGAGTTCAAGGTCGGCAACGGCGAGACCGGCAAGCTGACGACGGAACTGCGTAACGAACTGGTCGGCCTTCAGAAGGGCGTCACCAACGACCAGCGCGGCTGGACCCGCCGCATCATGGCGTAAGCCACCGGATAGATCCGATCACTACGAAAGGCCGGCAAGGTTTTCACCTCCGCCGGCCTTTTCATGTCGGGTAATCAGGACCGCAGAAGTGCCGCGATCTGCGCCTGGCTCGGGATCTGCCCCTGCGGCGTCAGCTTGTCGACGACACCAGGCAGAACCTTGGAAAGCTGGGCCAAAAGCTCCTGCTCGCTGATCCCCGCCTGGCGCGCCAGATCGCTGATCGTCTGCGAGCCGAGCGCGCTTTCCAGATTGCCGGGCGCGATCGGCTGGTTCTGTCCAGGCTTCACCCAGGAATCGGCAACCGACCCCTGCCCTGCCTCGGCGAGCTTGCCGAGCAATCCGCCCAAACCGCCGAGACCACCCAGGCTGCCCGCCAGTCCTCCGAGATTGCCCAGCAGCCCGCCATCGTCTGCGCCGGCATTGGCTTGCTGGTTCGGCTGTTGTGGCTGTTCCGGCTCGCTCTTGCCACCGGCGCCAAGCAGCTTGCCGACGAGAAGCGCGCCAAGCGCGATCATGATCGGCTTCGAGATGTTCCCACCGGGAACGGCATCATCAAACAATCCCATGTCATTCTCCTTCGGTGTTGTTTTGAAACGAAGAGCAAAAACACAACATGAGGCCCGACCGAGCCTTGAATTCCGCCATGACAACTTTAGCTGATGCTGAAAGATGGTCGGATTGTCCGCCCATTCAAGGAGGGGAAGACAAGATGTCCGTCATCGGGTGGATTATTCTCGGGCTGATCGCCGGCTTCATCGGCAGCAAGATCGTCAACAAGACCGGTTCCGGCATGCTGATGGACATCGTGCTGGGGATCGTCGGCGCCATCGTCGGCGGCGTCATCTTCACCTTCTTCGGCGCCTCCGGCGTCACCGGCTTCAACATCTACAGCCTCGTCGTCGCCGTCATCGGCGCGGTCGTCGTGCTATGGCTGTATCATGCGGTGAGTGGCCGGCGTTCGGTGTGACGGGCCTGCGACATCAGGCGTCGCCGCCCTCACACCCTCATTCCTGTGCTTGTCACAGGAATCCAGCCAACCCAAGTCCTTGGGTTGAAAAGACTCTTTCGCATCGCAGACGCGATGTTGCTGGATCCCGGCACAAGGCCGGGATGAGGTGAAGTGTGGAGAGTGCCGCGGCAAGAACCCCAACAAAAGTAAAAGGCCGGCGCTTTCGCACCGGCCTCCATATCTGCGATAGCAGAAGAGATTAGTTGACAGCCTTGTCGACCAGCTTGTTCTTGCCGATCCAAGGCATCATGCCGCGCAGCTTGGCGCCGACTTCTTCGATCGGATGCTCGTCGTTGACGCGGCGGATACCCTTGAAGCGGGCAGCGCCGGCACGGTATTCCTGCATCCAGTCCGAGGTGAACTTGCCGGTCTGGATGTCCTTGAGGACACGCTTCATCTCGGCCTTGGTTTCTTCGGTGATGATGCGCGGACCGGTGACGTATTCGCCCCACTCTGCCGTGTTCGAGATCGAGTAGTTCATGTTGGCGATACCGCCTTCATAGATCAGGTCGACGATGAGCTTCACTTCGTGCAGGCACTCGAAGTAGGCCATTTCAGGCGCGTAGCCAGCTTCCGTCAGCGTTTCGAAGCCGGCGCGGATCAGTTCGACGAGACCGCCGCACAGAACGACCTGTTCGCCGAAGAGGTCGGTTTCGCACTCTTCGCGGAAATTGGTTTCGATGATGCCCGAACGGCCGCCGCCGACGCCGCAGGCGTAGGAGAGAGCGAGTTCAAGAGCGTTGCCCGAAGCATTCTGATGAACGGCAACGAGGCAGGGAACGCCGCCGCCCTTCTGGTATTCGCCGCGAACCGTGTGGCCCGGGCCCTTCGGTGCGATCATGACGACGTCGAGCGAAGCCTTCGGCTCGATCAGGCCGAAGTGAACGTTGAGGCCGTGTGCGAATGCGATGGCGGCGCCGTCGCGGATGTTGCCGGCAATGTCGGCCTTGTAGATGTCGGCCTGCAGTTCGTCAGGCGTCGCCATCATGATCAGGTCGCCCCACTTGGCGGCGTCGGCAACGGTCATGACCTTGAAGCCGTCGGCTTCGGCCTTCTTGATGGTCGGCGAACCGGCCTTCAGCGCGATGGCGACGTTGGCAGCACCGCTGTCCTTCAGGTTCAGCGCGTGGGCGCGACCCTGGGAGCCGTAGCCGACGATGACGACGTTCTTGGACTTGATGAGGTTGAGGTCTGCATCACGATCGTAATAGACGCGCATTTGAATTGTCCTTCCCTTTGCTTGTCTTGTAGACTGTCAGTATTCGGTAAAACTTGGTCGTCAGACGACGGCCGGCATGTCGGCCAGCGCCTTCTCCGTCCCGTAGAGCCGGAGGAAGGCGGTCACCGCCTTTTCCGCCTGGCGCGCGGTATCCGTAACGCCCGTGGTATCCCCGAGCAGCATGCGCACATGCAGGTCGGAAACGATCAGGCCGTAGAGTGTGTGATAGGCTTCGTCGGCATCGTTGAAGCGCAGCAGCCCTGCCCGCTTGCCGGAATCGATGAGGCCCATGGCGCGGCGGTCGATCTGCCGGCGGCCGCGCTCGAGCAAGAGCTTGCCGAGCTTCGAGCCGTCGCGCGGCGACTGGCCGATCGCCAGCCGGTTCAGCGCCAGCGACACGTCACCGGCCAGAACCTCGAGCAGATCACGCGAGAAAATAACGAGATGGTCGTGCAGGCTGGCCGATGTCAGCCGCTCGCCGTTGCGCTCGAAGGTGCGCACCTTGCTCGCCTGATAGGCGATCATCGCAGACAGCAGGCCGTCGCGGTCACCAAACCACTTGTAGAGGCTTTCCTTGGAGCAGTTGGCCGCGCGCGCGACGCCCGATGTCGTCAGCGCCTTTTCGCCGCCATCGACGAGCAACCGCAGCGCCTGCTCCAGAACGGCGTTCTGGCGCGGCGAAAATTCGCTGGGCTCCAAGTTTTCGACAGACACGACATTCGCTCCCAATAAGTACCGTACGGTACGGTTCTTGAGCGCTTATCGCCTAGAAGCACCCACTCGTCAAGAGCCAGCAAAAGGCAGAAGCATAAATTTTCGGCGTGCCGCGCTTGTTTATTCGGCAGCGTTCAGCACGGCATCCACATCACGCGCCGGCGACAGCCCGTATAGACGGCTATATTCGCGGCTGAACTGTGACGGGCTCTGGTATCCGACACGGTGCCCGGCGGTGCCGGCATCCAGCCGCTCGATCAGCATAAGCCGCCGTGCTTCATGAAGCCGGATCTGCTTCTGATACTGCACCGGCGTCATCGCCGTGATCGACTTGAAATGATGATGGAACGACGAGACGCTCATGTTGACGTGCTCGGCCAGCTCTTCAATGCGCAGTGTCCGCGCGAAATTTTCGCGCAGCCAGGCGATCGCCCGGGCGATCCGGTTGCCTTGCCTGTCGGCGATCGCGATATCGATCACTTGGTCGCCCGCCGGTCCCGTCAGGATGCGATAGAGGATTTCCTGCTCGATCAGCGGCGCCATCGCCGCGATATCCGCTGGACTATCAAGCAAGCGCAGAAGCCTGACCGCCGCATCCAGCAGCTCCGGCGTCGCCACGTTGACGACAATGCCGCGCTGGCCCGATGGCGGTGCCGCGCTGCGCTGTATGGTCGAACGGCTGAGCAGATGAAGCAGCTTTTCGCTGTTGATCGCAAGCGTGATGCAAAGATGCGGAACCTCGGCGCTCGCCTCCACCACCCGCCATGCGACCGGCAGGTCGACCGACGTAAGCAGATAGTCACCTGCCCCGTAATTGATGGTATCGGTGCCGAGCTGCAGGCTTTTCGCCCCCTGGATTACCATGGCGAAACAGGGTCGGTAGCTGCCATGGCAAGGCGCGCTGGGCGTCGTGCGGCGGCTGATCCCCAGCCCCTCGATCCCCGTCTGCACTTCTCCGTCGCCAAGCGCGAAGCGTCCCGCGATCGAAGCGATCTCCTGGTAGCGGTTAAACAGCAAGGTCATCAGTCGCACTTTCCGGTGAAAACGGCTTGCCTGCCGTTTGGACTGCTTATCTAGGATGGATTTGCATGACCGCAAATACCGCCCCAGTCACTTTTACAGGTCTCCAGCACTTTTGCAGGATCGTGCAAGAACACGAGAGGATCGCTCTAACGCTGCGTGCCCTTGCTGGCGCATAAGGGCACCATCCCTTTCCACCCCGCCAAAGAAGGATACTTCCCATGCCAATCGCAAGAGGCTACGCCGCTACCGATGCATCCAAGCCGCTGACGCCGTTCACCTTCGAACGTCGGGACCCGAACGCGGATGACGTCGTCATCGACATCAAGTACGCCGGCATCTGCCACTCCGACATTCACACCGTTCGCAACGAATGGAAGAATGCCGTCTACCCGATCGTACCGGGCCACGAAATCGCCGGCGTCGTTTCGGCCGTCGGCGCCAACGTCACCAAGTTCAAGGTCGGCGATCACGTCGGCGTTGGCTGCTTCGTCGACAGCTGCGTCGGCTGCGCAACCCGCGACCTCGACAACGAGCAGTACATGCCGGGCCTCGTCGGCACCTACAACAGCGTCGATCGCGACGGCAAGACGGCAACGCAGGGCGGCTACTCCGACTCGATCGTCGTCAGGGAAGACTACGTGCTGTCGATCCCCGGCAACCTGCCGCTCGACGCCTCCGCGCCGCTTCTGTGCGCCGGCATCACCCTCTACTCGCCGCTGAAGCACTGGAATGCCGGCCCCGGCAAGAAGGTCGCCATCGTCGGCATGGGTGGCCTCGGCCACATGGGCGTCAAGATCGGCTCCGCGATGGGTGCCGATATCACCGTCCTCTCGCAGTCGCTGTCGAAGAAGGAAGACGGCCTGAAGCTCGGCGCCAAGGAATACTACGCAACGTCTGATGCTTCGACCTTCGAAAAGCTCGCAGGCACCTTCGACCTGATCCTGTGCACCGTTTCCGCCGAGATCGACTGGAACGCCTACCTGAACCTGCTGAAGGTCAACGGCACGATGGTCCTGCTCGGTGTTCCGGAAAATGCCGTCCCGGTCCACGCCTTCTCGATCATCCCGGCCCGCCGCACGCTGGCCGGCTCGATGATCGGCTCGATCAAGGAAACCCAGGAAATGCTGGATTTCTGCGGCGAGCACAACATCGTCTCGGAAATCGAGAAGATCAACATCCAGGACGTCAACGAAGCCTACGAACGCGTGCTGAAGAGCGACGTTCGCTACCGCTTCGTCATCGACATCGCCTCGCTGGCAGCCTGATCGAACGAATAGCGGGTTCGCCCGCCCCATCAGTCGAAAACCGAAGCCCCCGTCATCCGGCGGGGGCTTTTTTTCGTGGCCGCTACAGGAAACAGAAAAGCCCCCGGTTCGCACCGGAGGCTTTGGAATGGTCGTCGCAAATCTTCGGGCGAGACTTACTTCTCGTCCGCAATGGTCTCGCGCTGCGTGATCAGGCGGGCGCTGTGCTGGCCGCTGAGGAAGATCCACAGCCAGCTCCAGGCGACCGAAAAGCGCGAACGCGTGCCGATCAGGAAGTAGATATGGGCGATGCCCCAGATCCACCAGGCGAGACCGCCCTTGAGCTTGATCTTTCCGAAATCGGCGATCGCCGCACTCCGGCCGATCGTCGCCAGGCTTCCCTGGTGCCTGTATTTGAAGGCCGGCGGCGTCTTGCCCTTCATCCGTGCGTGGATGACCTTGGCGACGAAGGCGCCCTGCTGCTTGGCGGCGGGTGCGACGCCCGGCACCGGCGCGCCGCTCTCCTGCGTCACCGAAGCGGTATCGCCGATGACGAAGACCTCGGGCAGGCCCGGCGCCGTCAGATCCTTCTCGACGATCGCGCGGCCGGCGCGGTCGGCCGGGATGCCCAACCACTTCGCGGCAGGCGATGCCTGAACGCCGGCCGCCCAGCTGATCGTCCGGCTCGGGATGAACTCCTCGCCGATCTGCACACCCTCGGCCGTGCACTCGGTAACCGGCTTTCCAAGCCGAACCTCGACGCCAAGATCGTTGAGCGCCTTCAAGGCATATTCGGACAGTTCCGGCACGAAGGTCGGCAAGACCCGCGGTCCGGCCTCCACGAGGATGACCTTGGCCTTGCGCGTGTCGATATTGCGGAACTCCTTCGGCAGCGTCTTATGGGCGAGTTCGGCGATGATGCCGGCAAGCTCCACGCCGGTCGGGCCGGCACCGATGATGATGAAGGTCAGAAGCGCGTCGCGCTCGGCCTGATCAAGTGCCGTCTCCGCCTTTTCGAAGGCCAGGAGCACACGGCGCCGGATCGTCGTCGCGTCCTCGAGCGTCTTCAGGCCCTGCGCCACCGGCGCCCAGTCGTCGCGACCGAAATATGCATGGGTCGCGCCCGTGGCAAGCACCAGCGTATCGTATTTCAGGACGTTGCCATCGCGCAGCGTGACCGACTTCGTGCCGGTATCGACGCCCGAGACATCGCCGAGCAGCGTCGTCACTTCGGGGCGGTCGCTATAGAGATGGCGGATCGGCCAGGCGATCTCGGAGGTCGACAAAATCGTTGTGGCGACTTGGTATAGCAGGGGCTGGAACAGATGGTGATTGCGCCGATCGACAAGCGTAATGCGGACACCAGCGCCTTTAAGGTCGTTTACGAGTTGCAGCCCTCCAAAGCCCCCTCCAACAACGACGACGTGATGATCGGCCATAATCTACCCTTTTGGTAATTTGCATAAGAATTGACCAATGTCATCTTCCCTAGCCCCGTTTCAACCACCGTTTCAGCATAGCTAACCTGCGTTGACGGGACTGCGACCAATCAGCGCGCGGGCTGGCGCGACGACATGCACGATCCCAAATGCGGCATTTACCCATACAAAAGAACAGGATCGGCTGGCAATTCCGCCCGTTATTTGCATGATGCGCCCTAAAGCGGGCGACCGCCAGAAGAACGCTCGTCGCAAAGACGCAGCAGCAGAAGGAGGAGCATCGAATGCGGACAATCGGCCTGATCGGTGGCATGAGCTTTGAAAGCTCCGCCGTCTACTATCGCCTGATCAATGAGATGGTTCGCGATCGCCTGGGCGGCTTCGCTTCGGCCGAACTGTTGATGCATTCCGTAAATTTCGACGAGATCGTCGCGATGCAGAAAGCCGGCGATTGGGATGCCGCCGGCAAACGGCTCGGCGACGTCGCGGCACGCCTGCAATCGGCCGGCGCCGGCTGCGTCCTGATCTGCACCAACACCATGCACCTCGTCGCCGGCCCTGTCGCCGAGCGCATCACCGTCCCGCTGATCCACATCATCGATGAGACCGCGGCAGCGCTGAAGGCCGCCGGATGCCGTCGCCCGCTGCTGCTCGCCACGCGTTACACTATGGAGCACGGCTTCTATACCGACCGCGTGAAAAGCCTCGGGCTCGACATCATGGTGCCGGATCAGGAAGACCGCACCACTGTTCACGACATCATCTTCAACGAACTCTGCGCCGGTCAGATCCTAGATAGCTCACGCGAAAAGCTCTTCGAGATCATCGAGCGCGAACGCGCCAAGGGCGCCGACAGCATCATCCTCGGCTGCACCGAGATCTGCCTGATTCTCGATCCGGACAACCTGCCCCTGCCCGGCTTCGACACCACGAAGATCCACGCCAAAGCCGCCGTCGATTTTGCCCTGGGCGATCAAGCCACACGAAAGTCGGTCGCCTAGCCGCAACAATTTAGTTGACTCAGTCAATTAATTAAAGGACATGGTCTCCCAATAGGAGACCTGATCCATGTCTGATTCCGCCCTCATCGACGCCGCCCGCGACTTCAACCGCTTCTACACCAACTTCCTGGGGGTCCTGAACAAGGCCTATCTCGACACCCAGTTCACGCTGACCGACGCGCGCGTCCTCTTCGAAGTGGGCTCGCAGGAACGCGTCAGCGCCGTGGCTTTGGTCCGCGACCTGCACCTCGACCCTGCCTATCTCAGCCGTATCCTCAAGCGCTTCAAGGCCGAAGGCTTGATGGAGACGACGCCTGATCCCGACGACCGGCGCAGCCAGCTCATCTCTGTCACCGATCAGGGACGCGCGCATTTCCAGGAACTCGTCGACCGCTCCAATGCGCAAATCGCCGGGCGCTTCGAGAAGCTGGCATCAGGCGAACCGCAGAACGTCGTCGCGGCGATGAAGACGATCAGGTCCCTGCTCGACCCCGAAGCCACGCTGCCGCCCCTGGTCATCCGCCCTCATCGCCCCGGCGATATCGGCTGGATCGTGGAGAGCCAGGCGAAGTTCTACAGCGAGGAATATGGCTGGGACATGCGCTTCGAGGGGCTCGTTGCCGAAGTCGCGGGACGCTTCCTCACCAATTTCGATCCGGCCATGGAATACGCCTGGATCGCAGAGCGCGGCGGCGTCAACATCGGCTCCGTGCTGATGACCAACGGCGGCGACGGCGTTGCCAAGCTACGGCTCCTCTATATCGACAAATCGGCGCGCGGGCTTGGCCTTGGAAAGACATTGGTCGACGAGTGCATCCGCTTCGCGCGGGCCAAGGGATACCGGCAGATCTCGCTCTGGACCAACGATGTCCTGAGCGCCGCCCGCAACATCTACGTCAAGGCTGGCTTCCAGCTCGTATCCGAGGAGAAACACCGCATGTTCGGCCCCGAGCTCAACGGGCAGACCTGGGTTCTCGATCTTTAGACTAAATTGCGAAACCGCAAGTTTTCGGCTTGATTTGGAAACGATCATTTCCTAATAAACCGATCCATGACGACACACGCACTCATCGACACCAGCCGAGCGCGCGGACGCCCGCGTGAATTCGATATGGACGCAGCGCTTGGCAAGGCGCTCGACGTCTTTTCCGAGCGCGGCTATCACGCCGCCTCGATCAGCGACCTGACCGAGGCGATGCAGCTGACCTCAGGCAGCGTCTACAAGGCATTCAAGGACAAGCGCGGCATATTCCTCGCAGCCTTCGACCGCTATCGGCGCATTCGCCTCGCCCTGCTCGACGCACGCCTGAAAGACGTCGCCACGGGCCGCGAAAAGGTCCGCGAACTTCTGGTGTCCTATGCATCATCCTCCCATGGCGAGTGCGGTACGCGAGGATGCCTCGTGGTCGGCAGCGCCAACGAGCTCGCGATCTTCGACGACGAAGCCGCGCAACGTATCGCGGATGCCTTCGATGCCAATGAAACCCACCTGGTTGAACTCATCCGCCTCGGCCAGAGCGATGGCTCCATTTCCGCCACGCTCGATGTCGAAGCCACCGCGCGCACCCTGCTTTGCCTGACCGCAGGCATGCGCATCGTCGGCAAGACCGGCCGCACAGCGCCCGACATGGACGCCGTCGCCCGTGAGGCGATGAAGCTTCTGACCTGATCGTTTTCCCATGAGCGCGCAAAACCGCGCTCGTAACCACCTGTACTATCCGTTTGCCCCCGGAGCACCGCATGAGCCTTTCGTCCACCACGCCTGAGACCGTTGCCACGCCAACGATCTCGCCTTTGATGACATTCCTTTTCGCCGCCGCCTGCGGGCTCGTGGCCGCCAATCTCTATTACGGCCAGCCGCTCGCCGGCCCGATCAGCGCTTCGCTCGGCTTCAGCCCCGCCGCCACCGGCCTGATCGTCACGCTGACGCAGATCGGTTACGGCCTCGGCCTGCTTTTGATCGTCCCGCTGGGCGATCTCGTGGAAAACCGCAAGCTGGTGCTGATCCTCGTTGCCGCCTCGGCCGTGTCTCTCATCGGCGCCGCGCTGTCGACGGCGCCGACGATGTTCTTGACCGCCTCGCTCTGTATCGGCATGGGCTCGGTCGCCGTTCAGGTCCTCGTGCCCTTCGCCGCCAACATGGCGCCTGATGCCTCGCGCGGCCGCGTCGTCGGCAATGTCATGAGCGGCCTGCTCTGCGGCATCATGCTCGCCCGCCCGGTCGCAAGCTTCCTTGCGGAAGCAACCTCCTGGCACGACGTCTACTACGTCTCGGCCGTCGTCATGATCCTGCTCGCCGCCATCCTGCGCGTCCAGTTGCCGGTCCGCACCCCGCACACGCGGCTGAGCTACGGCGCGCTGCTCGCCTCCATGGCGCATCTCGCCTTGCATTCCCGCGTCCTGCAGCGGCGCGCGCTTTATCAGGCCGGCATGTTCGGCGCCTTCAGCCTGTTCTGGACGACGACGCCGCTTCTGCTCGCAAGCCCCGCCTTCGGCCTGACGCAGAACGGCATCGCGCTCTTCGCGCTTGCAGGTGCCGCCGGCGCCATCGCCTCGCCGATCGCCGGCCGCCTCGCCGATCGTGGCCTCACCAAGATCGCCTCGACCATCGCCATGCTCTGCGGCATCACTGCCTTCCTGATCAGCCACTTCGCGACCGACGGTTCAGCACTCGCACTGACGCTACTGACAGCGGCCGCGATCATTCTCGATTTCGGGGTGACGACCAATCTGGTGGTCGGCCAGAGGGCGATCTACGCGATCGGCCCGGAGCACCGCAGCCGCCTTAACGGCCTCTTCATGGCAACCTTCTTCGCCGGCGGTGCGCTCGGCTCTGCAATCGGCGGCTGGGCATTCGCCACCGGCGGCTGGACGCTGGCCGCCTGGATCGGCCTCTGCTTCCCCAGCCTCGCCTTCCTGCTTTTCCTCACGGAAGGGCTGCGGAAACGCTGATCAGTATCGGGAACGGCGTGACGCTTCACTTCGTGCCACAAGGCACGCAAGCGTCACACACCTGATGCGTCGAACTTGACCCGGGCGGAGCGAACGGCCTCATGGTTGTTCTCCGCCCAGTTCAACAGCAGCGCCAGCGTCTGATAGAGCGAGGTTCCGAGGTCCGTCATCCGGTACTCGACGCTCGGCGGCTTGGTCGGAAACACCTCACGCTCGATATAGCCGTCGCGCTGCAGGTCGCGCAGCGTCTGCGTCAGCATGCGCTGTGAAATATCCGGGATCATCCGGCGAAGTTCGCCAAAGCGATAAGGCCGCTGCGACAGTGCCTCCAGCATCAGCGTTGCCCACTTGCCGCCGATCTGCTGCATCATGTCCCGCACCGGGCAATTGTTGAAATCGAGCTTGGAGAGATCGACCTCGTTCCGCACGCGCGGCTCGGCCCTGCTCTTCAGGTTGACGACGGTGCCGGCCATTCTGCTGGTTCCCTTTTGGTAACTTACGGCGCAAAAACTGCCTCCTTTACAGCTGCCGGTCAATCCCTATTTTAGCCCTAGTCTCTTTTCGAGACCAGCAATCGAACCTAGAGGTTTACAGACATGAGCGAAACGATCCTCATCACCGGTGCCGCCGGACAGCTCGGCCAGCGCGTCATCCATCATCTGCTTGAGACCTACAAGGTTCCCGCGTCCAACCTGATCGCCGCCAGCCGCGACACCTCCAAGCTGGCCGACCTTGCCGCCAAGGGCGTCCAGACCCGCAAGGCCGATTTCGACGACGCCGCCTCGCTGGAAGCAGCCTTCAAGGGCGTCGACCGCGTGCTCATCATCAGCACCGACGCGCTCGCCGTTCCCGGCCAGCGCCTGAAGCAGCACACGACAGCCGTCGCCGCTGCCGTCAAGGCCGGCGTCAAGCACATCGCCTACACCTCGATGCCTTCACCCGACAAATCGCTCGTGACCTTCGCGCCCGATCACCTCGGCACCGAAAACGCCGTAAAGGCAAGCGGCCTGCCCTACACGATCATCCGCAACGCCTGGTATCTCGACAACTACATGCACTCCATGCCGCACAATCTTCAGGGCGGCAGCTGGTACACGGCATCGGGCGACGGCAAGGTTCCGAACATTTCGCGCGACGATTGCGCCCTTGCAGCCGCCGCGGCGCTCGCATCGGGCACCAAGGACAGCGCCACCTACACGCTGACGGGCGCACAGTCGCTTTCCGCCGATGAGATCGCCGCCGCCATCTCGCAAGCCGCCGGCAAGCCGCTTGCGGCCGTGAAGGTGACCGACGACCAGCTGCGCCAGGGCCTGCTCGGCGCCGGTCTTCCCGACTTTGTCGCTGACATGCTGGTTTCGGCCGACGCCAATGTCCGCGCCGGCAATTTCGATCACGTGACCGAGGACTTCACCAAACTGACCGGCAAGCAGCCGCAGTCGCTGAAGGACTACTTCGTGGCCAACAAGGCAGCGCTCGTCGCCTGACAACGCGTTCCCTGAAGCCACAACCCGCTCCGCACCACCGGGGCGGGTTTTTGTTTGACCAAACTGGATTTAGATCTTCTGGCCGCAGGCGCGGCAGAAGCGGCGAACGGTCTCGGCCATGCCGAACTCCAGCGCATCCGCCGTCAGCCCGTGGCCGATCGAGACCTCCGCGAGCTTCGGGATGCGCTTCACCAGCGGCGGCATATTGGCGACGGTAAGGTCATGGCCGGCATTGACGCCGAGCCCGATCGCCAGCGCGGCATCGGCCGTCTTGCCGAGCGCATCGAGGATCGGCCCGACACGCTCCGGCGCGTCGTAACAGCCGCCGTAGGGGCCGGTGTAGAGCTCGATCCGATCGGCGCCGACAGCCTTGGCTATGGCCACCGCCTCCTCGTCCCCGTCCCCATCGGCAAACAGCGATACGCGGGTGCCCATCTTCTTCAGCCGCGCGATCACATCCGTCAGCAAAGCGCGATCCCTGCGGAAGTCCCAGCCGTGATCGGACGTCGCCTGCGAAGGATGATCCGGCACCAGCGTCACCTGCTCCGGCGCAGCCTTGGCGCAGAGCTCAAGGAACTCGTCCGTCGGATAGCCCTCGATGTTGAACTCGGCTTCCGGAAATTCATCGTCGATCAGGTTGCGAATAACAGGCAGATCGGAAAACCGGATGTGCCGCTCGTCTGGGCGCGGATGCACCGTCAGTCCGCTCGCGCCCGATTTGAGCGCAATGCGCCCCAGCGCCTCGACGCTCGGCCACGGCAGGTCGCGGCGATTGCGCAGCATGGCGATGGCGTTGAGATTGACGGAAAGCGTGGTGGGCATGGCGAGTTTCCATTCAATGAAAGAAGCTGCCTCGCTTTTAAGCCAAGGACGCCGTCGCGGCCAACGAGATTCGTGCATGATTGCATGTGAATTTCTGATTGATGGCTCGCCGCCGCCACATCGCAGCAAGCAAAGTAACGCCAACGGCAAGACGTATCAGAAAAACGATTAAGCATCCGGGACAGAAACGCGCCGGACGATTCGTTCAGAAGTTGCAGTGCAGTCGCATGTACATTCGACTATAATTTACAAGTGACTATTTTTAAGGATAACAAATCAGTCGTTTAACGCATAGTCTGATCGCAATGGATCACCAGATCGAGGATCCGTTGCTTTGCATGCCGACCGGGAATGCATCGTCAAAACCGCTCGACCGCGCCCGTATCCGTGTCATGCGCGCACTTGATCATGCGTAGAACAGGAGGGCTCATGTCCGAACGACATAAGCAGGCTGCCAGACCAAACGCTCCGCCCCAGGCGCCTCCCGATTTCAGGTTTCTGCCGCGCGTCGCGCGCCCGGCAAGCCTGCCCGGCGGCAAGGTCGCGATTGCCGACATGGCCAACGCCTTCGGCGTCACCCACCGAACCCTGCATTTCTACGAGGAGAAAGGGCTAATCGCTTCGAGCCGCATCGGGCTGATGCGCGTTTACGAACACGCCGACATCAGGCGCATGGCCGTCATCAACGTCTGCCGCGAAGCGGGCATGCCGGTGGCCGTCATCCAGGAACTGATGGTCGATCTCTGCAGATCCACCACCCAGCAGGACGCCGACGCCGTCTTCGCCGCAGCACTTGCCTCGCGAAAGCGCGAACTGACGGCCGAAATGTCGACGCTGCACCGCCAGCTTCAGCAGGTGACCGAACTGCTCGAAAACACCGCCCCCGGCGACGAGCCGCCGCTCAACGACAACCAGCATGAACGCTCGCTGACCGAACAGGAATATCGCTGCCTCGTGCTGATGACCGAGGGACTATCGACCCAACGCATCGCCCGCACGCTCGATCTCAAGGAGGACGACGCGAAATCGATCGAGGCCGCGATTATCAAAAAGCTCGACACCAACAACCGTTTCCAGGCGATCGCCAAGGCGGTCCTGCTCGGCATCGTGCAAATCTGAAGCATGTCGCACAAAACTGTGCAGCGGTTTTGCGGCACCGACATGCGACGCGCTTAAAAAACCTCAGCGGACGATCGTCAGCGTTTCCGCCGCGCGCGTGATCGCGGTGTAGAGCCAGCGCTCCCTCGTATCGCGAAACGCCCAGCTTTCATCGAACAGCACGACATTGTTCCACTGCGAACCCTGCGCCTTGTGCACGGTCAGCGCATAGCCGAAGTCGAACTCGTCGTAGCGCTTGCGGGTGTTCCAGGGAATTTCTTCCTCGACATTTTCGAACACCTGTTTCAGGAGCTTGATCTTCGCCGCCCCGCGATCGATATCGTCATCCTCGGGACGGATCAGAAGGTTGATCCCCGGCTTCGTCGTCTCCTTCGACGATGTCATCACCTGCCAGAGCGAGCCGTTGAGCAGCCCCTTGGCGGGATCGTTGCGCAGGCAGACCAGCTTGTCGCCCGTCTGCGGATAATCGGCGGTGAAACCCTTCAACTCGCGCAGCCGCTGATTATAGCGCCGCCGCGTGCGGTTGGTGCCGACGAGCACCTGATCGGCATCGAGCACCAGCGACTGGTTGACCTCGTTCTTCGAGATCACCTGCGCCGCGCCGTAATCGCCATACATGATCTCCTTGCCCTCGCGCACCTGCATGGCGAGCCCGATGATCGGGTTGTCGCGCGCCTGCCGGTGAATATCGGTCAGGAGATAGTCGGGTTCCTGGTTGGTGAAGAAACCGCCGCCGGAGACGGGCGGCAACTGGCCGGGATCGCCGAGAACAAGGATCGGCGTGCCGAAGCTCATTAGGTCCTTGCCCAGCGCCTCATCCACCATCGAGCATTCGTCGACGATGATCAGCGCCGCCTTGGCGACGGGGCTCTGGCGGTTGATGGTGAACATCGGCGCGATCGAGGTCTTGCCTGTCTCTTCGTCCTCGACGGCCTCTTCGCCGCGCGGCCGGTAGATCAGCGAATGCAGCGTGCGCGCATTGCTGGCGCCGCGCGTGCGCAACACTTGCGCCGCCTTGCCGGTGAACGCCGCAAACAGCACCTCGCCATCGACATGCTCGGCGAAATGCCGCGCGAGCGTCGTCTTTCCGGTGCCGGCATAGCCGAACAGGCGAAAAATCGGGGCCTTGCCCTCCTTCAGCCATTTGGCAACGGCTTTCAGGGCTTCGTCTTGTTGCGGAGCAAATTGCATGATCCATCGACTTGGCAGGATTCGTCAGCGATAGGCAACCGCAAAATGCCGCAAGGCGGCCGACCTTCCCGCCCGATCGAAAAAATCTGACGACACCATGGAATAAAATCGCCCCTCGCTTTGTCTCATGTCAGGCAACGCAGATCGCGTGCGCCCAACCCGAGGAGACACCCGATGAAATCCGCGAAATTCCTGATCGCTCTTACCGTCGCATCCGCAGCCGCCACCGCCGCCTTCGCCGCCCCACCCGTCAAGACGGTCGATTCGGCCAAGGGCAAGGTTCTCGCCGGCGAAAACGGCATGTCGCTCTACACCTTCAAGAAGGACACGAAGGACGTGTCCAATTGCTACGACGATTGCGCCAAGAACTGGCCGCCGCTGATGGCCGATGGCAATGCCAAGCCGGAAGGGGCATACTCGATCGTGGACCGCAAGGACGGCATGAAGCAGTGGGCGAAGGACGGCATGCCACTCTACTTCTGGGTCAAGGACAAGAAGATGGGCGATATCACCGGCGACGGCGTCAAGGATGTATGGGATGTCGCAAAGCCATAAGGACAGGGCAGGCTTGATCGCATGAAGCCACCCGCACCCGAAACCTTCGAGGGCCAGATCCTGGCCCTCCTCCCGTCGCTCAGGCGCTATTCCCGCAGCCTGACGCGCTCCGACAGCGATGGCGAGGACCTGCTGCAGGATTGCGTCGAGAAAGTGCTCGCCCGCCGCGCGCAGTGGCGCGGCCTGAACCTGCGCGGCTGGGTGCTGACGATCATGACCAACCTCTACCGCAACCAGCGCCGCACCATCGTGCGCGGCAACACGGTCGATATAGACGGTGCCATGGACGTGGCAGCCCCCGAGACATCCGCAGATCCGCTCGAACGCTCCCGCCTGGAAGACGCGCTGAACGGCCTGTCGGAAGATCACCGCGCCGTGCTGATGCTCGTGGTCATCGAAGGCTACACCTACCAGGAAGTGGCCGACATGCTCGACATTCCCTTGGGCACCGTCATGTCGCGCCTGTCGCGCGCCCGCCAGCAACTGGCCGAACACATGAAATCAGACAACATCATTACGCTTCGGAGACCAAAATGAACGCCGCCGACCAACCCGTGACCGAAGCGGACCTCCACGCCTATACCGACGGCGTCCTCGCCGATGCCGACCGCCCGCGCATCGAAGCCTGGCTGCGCGACAATCCCGAAGAAGCCGCAAGAATAGCCGAATGGCAGGCGCAAAACGCCGGCATCAAGGCGATGTTCTCAGGCCACGAAAAGAGCAGGCCCGGCGACACCGACATGATCGGCAAACCACCGGCGCTCTCGCCCTGGTCGAAGCGCCTCGCCGCCGTCGCGGCAACCATCGCCATCTTCGCCGCCGGCACGCTTGCCGGCCACTACGGCCCCGCTCTCTTCGAACGCCCGCAACTGCAGCTGACAGCCCAGGAAACCTTCCCGAAGGAAGCCCAAAACGCCTTCCTGGTCTACGCCAGCGAAGTCCGCCACCCCGTCGAGGTCTTCGCCAACGAGGAAGCGCACCTCGCCACCTGGCTCGGCAAGCGCCTGGCTATATCGAACCTCAAGGTCCCCGACCTCACGAGCCTGGACTACCACCTCGTCGGCGGCCGCCTTCTGCCAGTCGACGGCAAGCCGGGCGCGATGTTCATGTACGAAAACCAGACCGGCGAACGCCTCACCGTCCTCGTCGGCCGCAACACGGCGAACAAGACGACCAGCTTCCGCTTCGCCTCATCAGACAACATCGAAACCTTCTATTGGATCGACGGCGAACTCGGCTACGCCGTCACCGGCGAGATATCACGCGAGGAGTTGAGGAAGGTCGCCGAGGAATGCTACCGCCAGTTTCCCTCGTGATGTCACCGTTAGGAGACGATCGTACCACTAGTGCTGCGGATCATTGGCAAGCTCAATCGGCTTCCCATGCGGCGTCGCCTCCGCCGCCCGCTGCCAACTCTGCTGCAGGCCCATGATCGTCTCGGCATCAGCAACACCGCGATCAACAAGGATCGACGACAACGCCGCCACCCAGCAATCAAAATAGTCGCTGCCATCCTCCGCCCGGCCGGGCTTATGCAGCTCACCGGACAATGCCTCAGCCCACTCCGTCCACGTAAACAGCCCCCGCTCATGCAGATGCACCGTCATCGCAAACGCCTCGGCCGCCCACGGCTCCGGAAACACCGGCTCGCCATCGAGGGAGCGTGGCAGTTGCGGCGATTGGGCAAGCCGCGAGCGGGTGTTACACTGGCTCAAGATAGCTCTCCCAGGCATCGATCGACACCGTCAGCGACGGATCAGCCCCCTCGCCCCAGATCTCGCCGCCGTCGAACACGACGGTATAGACCCATTGCGGGTTCTCGCCCTTGCCATGCGCGTTATCATCAGGAAACACGAAGGAGCCCTGCACCGCCTCGACAACACCGACCTTGGCGCGCGCATAACGCGGCAGCCGCGTATGCGTCATCGGATTGAAGTTCCGCGTCTTCACCTTGTCGCCGACAGCAAACCGCGCCGGCTGATCGAGCGGGCGATCACAGGGACCGCCCTTGGCGAGAACGCCTGAGACCATATCGGCCTTCAGCACCCGCTTTGGCGCAGCGCCGTCGAACTGCCTGTGGCCGCTTGCGATCTCCTCGGGGCTGGTAAAGCCGTGGCGTTCCAGAAGAACCTCCAGCGCCCGCGTCCAGATCTCGTAATAGCTGGCCGAGAGATAGCTGGCCGGCGGAATGCTTTCGCGCGCGTGTCGGCTCTCGTCGATGTTCCAGGCACCGAAGGCACCGCAGGAGAGCGTCAGCCCCAGCGCCCGCTTCTCCCACTCCGCGTGGAAATAGGGCTCGTCCTTCTCCGGCGCAATCGCGCCGAAGCCCATCTGCCCGCCGAGATCGTGCGGCCGTTCATGCCGCCGCTCCCGGTGCTGCGGCAAGGCCGGCGCCGATCATCGCATCGCGGCTGACGAGATCGGCCAGCTGCTCCTCGCTCAAGCCCTCCGTGCCCGCGGGCCGCTGCGGGATGACGAGATAGCGCAACTCCGCCGTCGAATCCCAGACACGGATCTTCTGCCCCTCGGGCAGGCTCACGCCGAATTCGCCGAGCACCCCGCGCGGATCGATCACCGCTCGCGAACGATAGGCCGGCGCCTTGTACCATGTGGGCGGCAGGCCCAGCACCGACCATGGATAACAGGAGCACAGCGTGCAGACGACGAGATTGTGCGTCTCCGCCGTGTTGAACACCGCGCGCATGTGCTCGCCCTGGCGTCCTGTGTATCCGAGGCTGGCGATCGCAGCCGTCGCGTCGCGCTTCAGCCAGTCGGCGAACTCGGGATCGCTCCACGCCTTGGCGACCACGCGCGCGCCGTTCCTGGGCCCAACCTTGGTCTGATAGGTATCGACGATCGCATCGATCGCCGCGGGATCGATCAGCCCCTTCTCCGTCAGCACCGTCTCCAGCGCCTTCACGCGAGCCTGCATGTCGGAATAATGGTTGTCGTGGTGATGATCATGATGATGATCGTGATCATGGTGGTCGWCGTGTTCGTGGTCGTCGTGCAAGAGACTATCCTCCGCCATTGTCGACCTATCCTTAGGCACTCGCGAAGCGGACGCCAAGCCCCGACCAACGCGATCGGCCTATTTCAGCATCGGCCACAAGCTAAGCACCAGAAGCACCGCCATGGTGATGTTGAACCACTTCAGCCGCACAGGATCGGACAGCCAGTCGCGCAGGGCCGAGCCGAACCCGGCCCAGGTGGACACGCTCGGCACGTTGACGGCGGCGAAGGCCAGCCCGACGATCATGACGCTGACGAAGTAGATGTCCTGGACCGTATAGGTCGCCATAGCCGTCACCGCCATGACCCAGGCCTTCGGATTGACCCACTGGAACGCCGCCGCCGACAGGAAGGACATCGGCTTAACCGCGCCCTTGCCTTCGCTGAGAGACCGCGACGTCGCGATCTTCCAGGCGATCCACAGCAGATAGGCACCGCCCATAAACTTCAGCGCCGTATAGACCGCCGGCACCGTATGCAGCACCGCGCCAAGCCCGAACCCGACGCCGATCAGCAGCGAGAAGAACCCGGCGCCGATGCCGATCATATGCGGGATCGTACGGCGGAAACCGAAATTCACGCCCGAGGTAAACAGCATCATGTTGTTCGGGCCGGGCGTGATCGATGTGATAAAGGCAAAGAGAAGCAGTGCCAGAAACGTATCCAGCGGCATGGGTGACCTCCGTGGCCCGCGATCATCGTCACGTGCCGTGTTAATTTAGGTCAGCATAATTGACCTAAATCGGAGTTTCCATCTGCCTATTGTCATGGTGACAGGATTGTCAGCCGGAAGCACCAGTCACGCTTAGATCGAGCAGCCTGCCGACGTAGCTTCTGACCAGTGTGACGAATTCGGTAGGTAGTGTCTCAATCTGACGAAGCACGCGCTCCTCGCAGTCAAGCGAACGCACCTGATCCGCCAGAACCATACCTTGCGTCTTGAGACCATCAGGGATCATTATTTTCGTCGGCCAAGGCGTCATATTTCTCGTAATCGGGCAGACGACGATGCGCTTGGAGACTTCGTGCATCAAGACATTTGAGATGACGAGCGCCGGCCGGATACCGGATTGTTCGCTGCCTCTGATCGGATCGAGGTTGACCACGACAATATCGCCAGCCTTCAAGATATGGCTACTCGTCATGGTCGTAGAAACGTTCGGAACCGACATCCCGGCCCCAATCGACCGTCTCCGGTTCATTTTCCGGCCCCAGGCGCCGGATCTCGGCAACAATCTCCGCAAGTGAAGGCGCCAGCTGCTGCTTCGGCTTTTCCAGCGTCGCCTTGCCATCGCGAACGTCAAGGTTGACGACATCGCCGGCGCGCAGGTGCAGTTCGTCCGTCACCGCCTTGGGCAGGCGGATCGCGATACTGTTACCCCACTTGGAAATCGTCACCTTGGTCATATCTAGCCCTTGATATCCAATGTATATCACTTGCCGGAGACACCGACAACATAACGAGGCCGACCATGCAAGACGATCCGATCCCAACGCTGACCATGCGCGACGGCACCGAGGTGCCCGTGCTGGGCCAGGGCACCTGGAACATGGGCGAAAAGGCGTCGGAGGCCAAGCGCGAGATCGAGAGCCTGCGCGCCGGCCTCGACCTCGGCATGACACTGATCGACACCGCCGAGATGTATGCCGAGGGCGGCGCCGAGAAGATTGTCGGCGAAGCGATCCGTGGCCGCCGCGACGAGGTCTATCTGGTCAGCAAGGTCTATCCCTGGAATGCCAGCCGCAAGGGCACGATCGAGGCCTGCGAAAACAGCCTGTCGCGCATGGGCACCGATCGTATCGATCTCTACCTCCTGCACTGGCGCGGCAACCACCCGCTGGAAGAGACCGTCGAGGCATTTGAGACCTTGAAGGCTCAAGGCAAGATCGGCCAATGGGGCGTCTCCAATTTCGATACCGACGACATGGAGGAACTGCTCAATGTTCCCGCAGGCAAGAATGTCGCCGCCAACCAGGTGCTCTACAATCTCGGCCGCCGCGGCATCGAGTTCGATCTCCTGCCCTGGTGCCAGGAGCACAACATCCCCGTCATGGCATATTCGCCGATCGAGCAGGGCCGCATCATCCACCATCCCGAGATCATCCGCATCGCCAAGGCCAACCAGGCAACCCCGGCGCAACTCGCGCTGGCCTTCCTGCTGGAACGCGAAGGCGTCATCGCCATCCCCAAGACCTCGAATGCAGCCCGCGCCACTGAGAACCGCGACGCCGTCTCGCTAGACCTCAGCGACGAGGACCTCGCCGCCCTGGACGCCGCCTTCCCGCCACCATCAAGAAAAAAGCCGCTGGAGATGCTCTGACCTCCAGCCGCTTCGCAACCATTCAGACCACCACTAGCCCTTCGGCCTGAAGCGCCTTTTGAACCGAAGGGCGGGATCGCACGCGTTCGTACCAGGCCTGCAGGTTACGAAATCCATCGAAGTGAATGTCTGCCCGGATGTAGCTGGTCAGCCATGGCGCTTGTCCCCAACCAGTAAGCGCGAAGAGATAGGCGTCGGCAACTGTGAACGTGTCGCCCGCGAGATAGGCACGCCCTGCCAACTCTTTATCGATGAAGGCGTAGCGGTCTTCGAGTTTCGGCTTCGCTGTCTCGACATATTTGCCGGCCAGTCGCGCGTAGAGCAGCGGAATGAACCCCTTGTGAATTTCCGATGTCAGGAAGCTCAACCATTGCTGAAGCTTGTAGCGCGCAATAGTGCCGTTCGCGGGTGCCAATCCGAGCTCCGGCTTCAGATCGGCGAGATACTGAACAATGGCGGGCCCTTCCGTGAGGACCGTACCGTTGTCGAGTTCAAGCGCAGGCACATAGCCAAGCGGATTGATCTCCTCGAAATTCCCGCTGATCCCGAAGCTGTGCTTCTTGCTGTCGACCAGCACCAGCTCGGTATCGATGCCGAGTTCGTTGAGCACGATGTGTGGTGCAAGCGAGCAAGCGGCCGGGATGTAATAGAGCTTCATGTTTATTCCTTTTAGGTGCCTACCAACGCGCAGCGCGCCGGATCGAAGGCAATCTAAAAGGTTGGGCTACTTTTTAAAGAAGGCACTGTAATGTAATGTAGGTACATATTTTATACTGGGGAGCGCCACATGAAGGAAAGCGTCACTAATTGCACCGTGGAGGAAGCGATGCGGCTCCTGGGCGGCAGATGGCGGCTCCTGATCGCATACTTTCTTCTCGATGGACCAAGGCGCTTTAACGCCCTGAGGCGCAGCCTGCCGGGTATCTCGCAGCGCATGCTGACACTTGATCTGCGTGCCTTGGAGGATGCAGGGCTGATCAGCCGCACGGTCTACCCAACGGTACCGGTCACGGTGGAGTATCAGTTGACGGATGACGGAAACCGGCTGATCCCCGTGATCAAGGTAATGCAGGAATTTGGGAGATGGCTGAACGAGCGAGAGCCGTCCGCGCGGCCAGAGCCCGAAACAGGTTCGTAAAAACAGCAGCTAAGAACGTGACGATCCCGGCAAGTCGAACGTGACTAGCCGAGATCGTCGTGTGTAGCGTCTTACATGCCCTGCGGACCACGGTTCATCGCCGCGATCCCGGTGCGGCAGACCTCGATCAGGCCGAGCGGCTTCACGATCGCCACGAACTGGTCGATCTTTGAGGACTTGCCGGTCAATTCGAGAATGAAATGCTCGACGGTCGCATCAACGACCTTGGCGTGGAAGGCATCTGCCAGGCGCAGCGTCTCGGCGCGCGTCTCACCATCGCCGGCGACCTTGATCAGCGCAACCTCACGCTCGATCGGCCGCTCCTGCCCGAGTTCGCGCGCCCGCACCGTCAGGTCGACAACGCGATGCACGGGAATGATGCGCTCGAGCTGCGCCTTGATCTGCTCCAGCACCTGCGGTGTACCGCGCGTGACGATGGTGATACGCGACAGATGCGCCTGGTGCTCGGTCTCCGACACCGTCAGGCTCTCGATGTTGTAGCCGCGACCGGAAAACAGGCCGATGACGCGGGCAAGAACGCCCGGCTCGTTATCGACGAGAACCGAAAGCGTGTGGTTCTCGATGGCAGCCGTTTCCGGCGAAATGAAGTAGGCGGAGCCCGTCGGCTGTAGGTGTGCGTTCATGTCTTGGTCCGTTTCCTCAGATTATGTCAGGACGCCAGCTCGACGCTGACGGAATTTATGTGTTTTTGAGCAAGCTTGGCGAGACCCTTATCGAAGGTGAGAAAGGTCTCGCCGGCAGCGGTAAGGCTGACGTGCAGGGCGTCGGCGAAATCCATGCCGGCTTCGAAACCGTCAAGGGCTTTCAGGATCTGCTCTCGTTCGACAACGATGATGGCGTCGGTACCGAGAACTTGCCGAAGCAGCGTAGCAATCTGACTGCGATCCAGCTTCAGCCTGCTCCTGAGAACCCATTCGGTTTCAAGCAGGACAGTCGGCAGCACGACCAATCGAAACGTCGTTGTCAGTTGAGCTGCCTGTGCCCATTGAGCGCTGTCGTCCCGAGCCAGCAGGCGAACAAGGATATTGGTGTCAATCGTCCTTGTCTTCATTCCACTGGCGCTCCAACCGCTCCCAATCTGCAATTGCCAGCTCGTCGATCGCCTTTCGTATCGCCTCAGGAGACAGGTCGACAGGCGGCCCTTCGTACTTCGGAAGACTGTCCAGGAATTCCTGGGCCGTCATCACCTTAGGGAAGCCATCCTGTCGCTCCGCCTCCACCGGCTGCAACACCACCCCGCGTCCGCCATCGACGATCTCGAGCTCGGCGCCCGGCTTCCAGCCATGCGCATCACGAACCGCCTGTGGCAGTGGTACGCTCCCGTTCTCAGATATCTTCACTCTGGCCATGGCACCTGCTCCTCAAGGAAGGGACGCGATTAATCTAGCGCGTCCCCTCGCTACGATCAAACGAGCGCGCGGCCCTTGGCGTCGATGGCGTTGGCGACGGCCTCGTCGGTGGCTTCGTCGGGCAAAAGCATCTCGTTGTGTGCCTTGCCCGACGGGATCATCGGGAAGCAGTTGGCGAGATTGGCGACGCGGCAATCGAAGATGACAGGCTTCTTGACGTCGATCATCTCCTGGATGGTCGCGTCGAGATCGCCTGGCTTTTCGCAGCGCAGGCCGACGGCGCCATAGGCTTCCGCCAGCTTGACGAAATCGGGCATCGCCTCGGTGTAGGAGTTCGACAGGCGGTTGCCGTGCAGCAGCTGCTGCCACTGGCGAACCATGCCCATGTACTGGTTGTTCATGATGAAGATCTTGATCGGCGCTTCATACTGGATGGCCGCCGACATTTCCTGGATGCACATCTGGATCGATGCATCGCCGGCGATGTCGATGACGAGGCTTTCCGGATGCGCGATCTGCACGCCGAGCGCTGCCGGCAGGCCGTAGCCCATCGTTCCCAGGCCACCCGAGGTCATCCAGCGGTTCGGCTTCTCGAAGCCATAGAACTGCGCCGCCCACATCTGGTGCTGGCCGACTTCCGTCGTGATGAAGGTGTCGCGATCCTTGGTCAGCGCATAGAGACGCTCCAGCGCATATTGCGGCATGATCACGTCGTTGCTGTGCGTATAGGCAAACGAGTTGCGCGCGCGCCAGCGGGTGATATCCGACCACCAATCCGCGATCTGGCTCTTCTCCGGCTTCTTCGGCAGGGCCCGCCACAGGCGAACCATGTCTTCCAGAATATTGCCGACGTCGCCGCGGATCGGAACATCGACGCGAACGTTCTTGTTGATCGACGACGGGTCGATGTCGATGTGGATCTTCTTCGAGTTCGGCGAGAACGCGTTGAGACGGCCGGTGATGCGGTCGTCGAAGCGGGCGCCGATGCAGACCATGACGTCGCAATCATGCATCGCCATGTTCGCCTCGTAGGATCCGTGCATGCCGAGCATCTTCAGCCAGTTCTTGCCGGATGCCGGATAGGCGCCGAGCCCCATCAGCGTCGAGGTGATCGGGAAATCGGTGAGCTCGACCAGCTCGCGCAGCAGCTTGGAAGCTTCAGGCCCGGAATTGATGACGCCGCCGCCGGAATAGATGATCGGACGACGCGCCTTCGACATCAGCTCGATCGCCGCCTGGATCTGGTTGAGATCGCCCTGAACCTTCGGCTGGTAGCTCTTCTGGATCGCGTGGGCGGCCGGCGGCGTGTAGGTGCCGGTGGCGAACTGGACGTCCTTCGGAATATCGACCAGAACGGGCCCCGGACGGCCCGACTGCGCGATGCGGAAGGCCTCATGAATGATCGCCGCCAGATCGTTGACGTCCTTGACCAGCCAGTTGTGCTTGGTGCAGGGGCGCGTGATGCCGACGGTATCGGCTTCCTGGAAGGCGTCGGAGCCGATCAGCGACGTCGGAACCTGGCCGGAGAGGCAGACGAGCGGGATCGAATCCATCAGCGCGTCCTGCAGCGGCGTCACCGCGTTCGTGGCGCCCGGACCTGACGTGACGAGCATGACGCCGACCTTGCCGGTGGAGCGGGCATAACCTTCGGCCGCGTGGCCGGCGCCCTGCTCGTGGCGAACGAGGATGTGCTTGATGTCGTCCTGCTGGAAGATCTCGTCATAGATCGGAAGCACGGCGCCGCCGGGATAGCCGAACAGGTGTTCGACACCATTGTCCTTGAGCGCGCGGATAACGATTTCCGCGCCTGTCATCCTGTTTTCGTCCGTCTGATTGTCCGTGCCCGTCATGTTTTTGTTCCATTTTGACTGCTGGGATTTGAAGGTCTTAGCGGCGAGCCTGAATTTCAGGCATAAAAAAAGGCCCCTTGGGGAGCCTGTTGTCTAGCGCATGGGTGGCTATCGCCGGATGGTTACACCATCCTGCCCATGCGCTGTCCCACCACAATAAGGATTGCTGCTATCTTCATGGCCGGAAGTGATAGACAGAAAATTTCGCAGCGTCAACGCTTAAAGCAATAAAAAGCCGAGCATGCGTTGTCGGTAATAAACATGGCCGCAGAAGCCCTTGCGGCAAAGGGTTTATTAAACGTTCCCTTTTATCCTGCCCTGCAATCTCAGGGAGTAGCCCTTTGCAGAACAACGACTTGCAGACGTCAGGCAGCGCGGGCGAGCATGACCGCCGCGATGTACTAGCGCCGGGAAACCGTTTCCTCGGCCGCGTTGTCGCGTGCAGCGGGTCCCGCGCCACCATCGCAGCCGTCGCCGAAGCCGGCGGCACAGACCTCACCGAACTCTGGTCCGTCGGCCGCCTGATCTCGATCACCGTCGGCCGCAACCGCGTCGTGGCGCTCGTCTATTCCATGAACACGGGCACGCATGCCTGGGGCGAAGGCGAGGACAACTATTTCAAGATCGAAACCGAGCTGCTCGGCGAAGTCCGCGTCGACGAGGACGGCACGGAGCAATTCTCGACCGGCATCTCGCGCTACCCCTATCTCGGCGCCGTCGCGCATCGGATCCGTTCCGCCGACCTGATGCGCATCTATGACGCCGGCACGGGAACCACCGCCGTCATCGGCAAGTTGACGCAGGACGACAGCATCGATGCGTCGATCCACGTCCCCTCCATGCTGTCGAAGCACTTCGCCATCGTCGGCTCTACCGGCGTCGGCAAGTCGACCGCCGTGTCGCTGCTGCTTCACAAGGCGATCGAGGCCGATCCCAAGCTGCGCGTCCTGATCCTCGACCCGCACAACGAATTCGCCGCCGCCTTCCCCAAGCATTCCGTCGTCGTCGATACGGATACGCTCGACCTGCCTTTCTGGCTGATGCGCCTGGAAGAATTCGCCGAAGTGGTGTTCCGCGGCCGCACGCCGGTGCCGGAAGAGCTCGACATGCTCCGCGACATCCTGCCGGAAGCCAAGCGCGCCTTCCGCGGCAGCGACAATTCGCTGGTCCGCCGTACCACCGAGAAAAGCTCGATCACCGCCGACACGCCGGTGCCCTACCGCATGGCCGACCTGCTGGCGCTGATCGACGAGCGCATCGGCCGCCTGGAAGGTCGTGGTGAAAAGCCGTTCCTGCGCTCGCTGAAGATGCGCATCATCGCGGCGATCAACGACCCGCGCTACCACTTCATGTTCTCCAACAACACGATCTCCGATACGATCATGGAGACGGTGGCCGAGATCTTCCGCGTGCCCGGCGACAACAAGCCGATTTGCACCTTCCAGCTTTCAGGCATCCCGTCCGAGGTCGTGAATTCCGTGGCGTCTGTGCTGTGCCGCATGGCATTCGAAATCGCGCTGTGGAGCGATGGCGCCATCCACATGCTCGTCGTCTGCGAAGAAGCGCACCGCTACATTCCGTCGGACCCCTCGCTCGGCTTTTTCCCGACGCGCCAGGCAATCGCCCGCATCGCCAAGGAAGGCCGCAAGTACGGCGTCTCGCTCGGCATCATCACGCAGCGCCCGGGCGAACTCGACCAGACCATCCTGTCGCAGTGCTCGACGCTGTTTGCCATGCGCCTTGCCAACGACCGCGACCAGGAAATCATTCGCTCAGCCATCCCGAATTCCTCGATCTCGACGACAAGCTTCATCTCCTCGATCGGCAACGGCGAAGCGATTGCCTTCGGGGAGGCGATCAGCGTGCCGATGCGCATGCGCTTCTCCCGCGTCAGCGAAGACCTGCTGCCGAAGGCCAATGGCGCGACACCGAAATTCACCGAGGAAGATCCAGATAACGTCGACCTGCGCAAGATCGTCACCCGCATGCGCGCGGTGAGCGGCCCCGACATCTCGGCCTTCCAGCAAAGCGTCAAGAACGCCGGCCTCGACCTCGGGGAAGAAGAAGACGCCGACTACGACCAGGTCTTCGCGGCCGACGTCTATCCGCCGATCATCCCGGCGCCGATCCCGATCACACCACCGCTCGCCCCGATCGAGCCCTACCGCCGCGACATGCTGCCGTCAGCCCCGGTATCGCGCGAACCGCCCGCACCGCCGAGATCATCACGCGAGTCCTTCGGCGTCGCCGCCGACACCTCGATCGACAGCCGCTTGGAAGCGCTGAGACGCGAAATGCGCGGCGAACAAAATCCGGCCTCGCGCCCCGCCGACCCACAAGCGCAGCCGACAAGCATTCGCCGCGAACCCGGCGTGTCACTGCGCGAGAGCATCCTGAAGAAGCCGCTGAGCAGCCTTTACGACAAGGATTGAGGGCTTAAGCGTTGCCCGATTTGGCTGCAGCCGCAAGCACGCTGAGATGCCGCTCGACCAGCGTCAGAAAGGCAATCGTCCCGCAGACCAGCGATGCCGCAACGATCCCGCCGATCGCGCCGAACAGCGCACCGATGACGAACATTCCTGGCCCGCCCTGAGCCGCCGCCGCGGCACCGGCGGAAATTGTCGAGCCGGCAAGAATGATGACTGCGAGAATCGCGTTGATCGACGCAAGCGCCTTGAAGAGAAAGTTGTTCATGAGGTCCCCCAGTTTAATCCTCATGACTGATTAGACAGCAACCCTGGCGCGAAACTTGCGGCCGCCATCCCATCAAGGTGCAAGCCGCTCCCAGCTATCATCCATCTGGTTGCGAAACCACGTCATCTGCCGCTTGGCATATTGCCGCGTCGCAGCCGCTCCCTTTTCGAGCACATCCTCGCGCGACATCGTGCCGTCGAGCATGACCGCGATCTGCGAAACGCCGATCGCCTTCATCACGGGCATCTCGGGTGCCGGCGACAGTGCCAGAAGCGCCCTCACCTCGTCGGCCGCGCCCTCAGCCAGCATAAGCTCGAAACGCCGGTTGATGCGGTCATGCAGCACCGCGCGCTCCGGCAGCACCACGATCTTTCGCGCCCTGTCCGGATCGATGACGACAGGGCCGGACCGCCCCTGCAGCTCGGCGATCGACCGTCCCGTCGCCTCCAGCACTTCAAGTGCCCGAACGATCCGCTGACCATCCTGCGGATTGAGCGCCGCGGCCACATCGGCATCGCGCGCCGCAAGCTCCGCATGAAGCACCGCGCCACCTTCCTCGATCAACCGCGCCCTGAGCCGCGTGCGGATCTCCTCGGGGATCGCGGGCATGTCGGAGAGGCCACCGGTCAGCGCCTTGAAATAGAGCCCCGTCCCGCCGACGAAGACAGGCAGACGACCATCCGCCCGCAGTTGCGGCAGCAGTGCGGTGACATCGCGCAGCCAGGCGCCGGTCGAATAGGCGGTCGCCGCAGGCACGTGGCCGTAGAGATAGTGCGGCACGCCCTGCATATCCTCGTCCGACGGCCGCGCCGTCAGCACCCGCAGCGTGTCATAGACCTGCATGCTGTCGGCATTGATCACGACGCCATCGTGACGTTTCGCGAGCTCGACGGCCAGCGCGGACTTGCCGCTGGCCGTCGGCCCGGTTATCAGGATCGCGTCCATTGCGTTCAGAAGGTTTTCCATCATGGCTCTCGTTGCCACGCTTGTTGCCAATCCGTCAAATCCTGTTCTGACAGCCGCCATCGCCGAGAAGGCCGCGGACGCCGCCAAGGCATCCGGTCTCTACTGGCTGGCCGACGGAGTAGCCTGCGATATCGCGCTGCGCGACGGCACCGACCCGACGGACGCCCACGCCGCGATCACATCCGTCATCGCCGGCGCCCCGATCGATCTCGTCATCCAGGATCAGGACACCCGCCGCAAGAAGCTTTTGATCGCCGACATGGATTCGACCATGATCGGCCAGGAATGCATCGACGAACTGGCGGCCGAAGTCGGCCTCAAGGACAAGGTGGCCGCAATCACCGCCCGCGCCATGAACGGCGAAATCGCCTTCGAGCCCGCTTTGCGCGAACGCGTGGCGCTCCTCAAGGGCCTGCCGATCTCGGTTGTCGACGAAGTGATCGCCAAGCGCATCACGCTGACGCCGGGCGGCATGGAACTGATCGCGACGATGAAGGCGAAGGGCTATTACACGGCGCTGGTTTCCGGTGGCTTCACCGTCTTCACCAGCCGCATCGCCGCCACCCTAGGATTCGACGAAAACCGCGCCAACATCCTGCTTGAGGAAAACGGCCACCTCACCGGCTTCGTCGCCGAACCGATCCTCGGCAAGCAGGCGAAGGTCGATGCGCTTGAGGATATCTCCAAGAAACTCGGCATCTCCCCTGAAGAGGCCATGGCCGTCGGCGACGGCGCCAACGATCTCGGAATGCTGCACCTCGCAGGTGCCGGCGTCGCCCTCCACGCCAAACCCGCCGTCGCGGCCGAAGCAAAAATTCAGATCAACCACGCCGACCTCAGTGCCCTTCTCTACATCCAGGGCTACCGCAAGACGGATTTCGTGACGGTGTAAAACAGAAACCGGACCACTGGGGTCCGGCTTTCAGATATTCATAGCTAGATTGGCTGACGCCGCCCCTACTCCATCGGCACCGCGACAAACCGCAGATCGCCGTTCGCCGATGCGATCATCATCTGCGCGTTGCGGCGGCCTTCCTGCTTCAGCGACTGAACCTTGGCGACGACGGTATCAGGCGAGCGCATGAATTCCTGCGCCACTTCGACGATCACGTCGCCGGCCTTCAGCCCCTTTTCGGCCGCAAGCGAGCCCGGCTTGACCTCGGAGACGAGAACGCCGTCGACGCTCTCGGCGATGCCGAAGCTCTTGCGATTATCCGCATTGAGCGCCGATAGCGACAGGCCGAGTACATCCTTCGCATCGCCGACCTCAGGCGCCGGCTGCGCGGGCTTGCCCTTGCCGTCAGGCATCGGCTGGGCCTGATCGCCGTCAGGCTGGTCCATGTCCTGGTTTTCCTGCGGGTCAGGATTGATCACGCCGCCGTTGCTGTCAGAACTGTCGGCTGCGGCCTGGTCGCTGTCTTCTAGACGGCCGAGCGTGACCTTGACAGTCTGCTCCTTGCCATCGCGCAGCACCACGACATCGACCGCCTTGCCCACGGGGCTTTCAGCCACCACGCGCGGCAGGTCGCGCATCTCGTTGACGGCCTTGCCGTCGAATTTCAGGATCACGTCGCCGGCCTTGATCGAGCCGTCGTCGACAGGGCCGCCCTTGATGACGCCAGCGACCAGAGCTCCTCTCGCGCTGGAAAGGCCAAGGCTGTCAGCCACGTCGTCGGTGACGGGCTGGATGCGCACACCGAGCCAGCCGCGGCGCGTCTCGCCGAATTCGCGCAGCTGTTGCACCACGCCGGCGGCCAACTCCGAAGGCACCGAGAAGCCGATACCGATCGAACCGCCGCTCGGCGAGATGATCGCCGTGTTGATCCCGATCACTTCACCCTTCATGTTGAAGAGCGGGCCGCCGGAATTGCCCTTGTTGATCGCCGCGTCCGTCTGGATGAAGTTGTCGTAGGGGCCGGCGTTGATGTTGCGTCCGCGCCCAGAGATGATGCCGACGGTGACCGAACCGCCGAAGCCGAACGGGTTGCCGATCGCCATCACCCAGTCGCCGATGCGCATGCCGCTGGAATCGCCGAACTTGACGAACTTGAGCGGCGCCTTCGGCTCGACCTTCAGGACCGAGAGGTCGGTCTTGGTGTCGGTGCCGATCAGCTTCGCTTTGAGCTTGCTGCCGTCGGCGAAGTTCACCTCGATATCGTCGGCGCCTTCGATCACGTGGTTGTTGGTGACGATGAAGCCCTGCGGATCGATGACGAAGCCGGAGCCGAGCGAGCTGACATTGTGGTTGCCGCCGGGCTTGCCCTTCTGCTTGTTGAAGAAGTCGTTGAAGAACTCCTGGAACGGCGATCCGTCGGGCGCGCGCGGTGCCGGACCGGCACCCTCGTCGTCCTTGACGTTTTGCGACGTTGAGATGTTCACGACCGCGTCGAGCAGTCCTTCGGCGAGATCGGCAACCGACGCCGGGCCGTTGGTCGGCGGCGTGGTCTGTGCCTGCGAGACCCCGGCAAAGCCGACATTAGCCAGCATTGCTGCCCCGGCCAGAAGCGCGAGCGATCGTCTGAAGGTCGGGCGGATCGTGGGGGCCATCAAGCATCCTCATGTGTGTCAAAAACGCACTCTGACCATGAGCATAAGGCGTAATGATGGAGGGTGAAATCACCTTTTCGCGAAATCCCGTGCAATCTGCGTGGGCTGCCCGTGAAGCTCGGGAGCGATGGTGAAATCCCCATAAAATAAAGGGGCCGGCAAGATGCCGGCCCCGATGGAACTTCAGATGATGGCGATCAGTTCGCCGGTGCTGCCGGAACCGCAGGCAGGCTTGGCGCCGCCGACGGAACCTGGCCGGGCTGGCCGGTCGCGCTGTTGAAGTAGCGGAAGAAATCCGTGTCCGGCGAAAGCACCAGCGTCGTGTCCTGCGAGGACATGGCGGTGGTGTAGGCCGCCATCGAGCGGTAAAACTCGAAGAACGCGGGGTTCTTGTTGAACGCGTCGGCAAACAGCCTGCTGCGTTCCGCTTCGCCTTCACCGCGCAGGATTTCGGAATCACGCTGCGCTTCGGCGGTGATTTCGACAACCTGTCTGTCGGCGATGGCGCGACGGCGCTGGCCTTCTTCGCCACCCTGCGCGCGCAGGAGTTCGGCTTCGGCAAGACGCTCGGCGCGCATGCGGTCGTAGGTCTTCGGCGCGACTTCGCGCGTCAGATCCGTACGGCGAATGCGGACGTCCTGGATGTTGAGGCCAAGCGCCTCGGCATCCTTGTGCAGGTCGTCGCGCACTTCGAGCATCATCGCCACGCGCTCTTCGGAAAGAGCGGCATCGAAATCACGCAGACCGTAGACGCGGCGCAGCGACGAATCGAGCTGCGTGCGAAGACGTGCTTCGGCGGATTCGCGATCGCCCGATACCGTTTCGCGGAAACGACGAACGTCGCGGATGTCGTAGATCACGAAGGCATCGACATCGAATGTCGCACCGCCGCGAACCTGAACGCGGATGTTGTCGAGGTCGAAGCGAAGCGCCTGCTTCTCGACGATCTGGACGCGATCGGCATCCATGAAGGTGAACGGCAGCTTGAAGTAGATGCCGGGCTCGGTCTTCACCGACTGGATCTGACCGAAGCGGACGACGATCGCCTGCTCGCGCGCGTTGACCACGAAGATCGACGAGTAGAGCGCCATGAGAACCACGGCAAAGACGACGAGAAAGATGGGAAGTTTATTCGACGTCATGGATCAACCTCCCTGCTGCGCCGGTTTGCCGATTTCGTTGAGCGGCAGATAGGGCACAACCCCCTGCTTCTCGTCGATGATGACCTTCTTGGAGTTCTTCAGCACCTGTTCCATGGTTTCCAGGAACAAACGCTTGCGGGTCACTTCGGGAGCCTTCGTGTATTCGTCGTTGACGGACGTAAAGCGCTGCGCCTCACCTTCCGCTTCCTTCACGACGCGATCCTTGTATGCGGCAGCCGCTTCGCGGATCTGCGCCGCGTCACCGCGGGCCTGACCGAGCTTCTGGTTGGCATACTGGTTTGCCTCTTCGACGAGACGCTGCTTGTCCTGGTCGGCACGCTGCACTTCTTCGAAGGCATCGGCGACTTCACGCGGCGGCGCGACGTCCTGGATGGTGATCGCGTTGATCGAGATACCGCTCTTGTAGCGATCCATGGTGCCCTGCACGATGGCGGCCACTTCGGTTTCGATCGGCTGACGATTGTCGCGGAACGCGTCCTGGGCAGGACGACGGCCGACGACTTCGCGCATGGCGCTTTCGGCGACCTGCTGCAGCGTCTCCGCCGGGTTCTCGACGTTGAAGAGATAGGCCTTCGGGTCCGTCACGGTGAAGAACACCGAGAACTGGACGTTGAGGATGTTCTGGTCACCCGACAGCATCAGGCCGTTCGACGAAGAAGACGACGTCGCGCCGATATTCTGCTGCTGGACCGTGACCTTGACGATTTCGACCGTTTCCATCGGCCACAGGTGGAAATGCAGGCCCGGTGCGGCCACTTCCTGCTTCGGATTACCGAAACGCAGTTCCACGCCACGCTCGTCCGGCTGGACGATGTAAATGCACTGGAAAAGCCAGAAAGCCACGATGACAGCCGCGACGATCAAGAGAACGCCTGTGTTGAACCCGCCGGGCACGACGCCGCGCAGCCGGTCCTGACCACGACGGATCATGTCTTCCAGATCGGGCGGTCCGCCCTTTCCGCCGCCACCACCGCCGCGTGGACGGTTCGGCCCCTGCCCCCATGGTCCCTGATTATTTCCTCCACCGCCGCCGCCGCCCCAAGGGCCGCCGCCGCCATTCTGATTGCTCCAGGGCATCAAAACCTCGTTGTTCGTTACACTCTGCGATCGCTTAACCCACGGGGGCGACGGATATTCGCGTTCGAAACCGTTATAGGTATCGCCGCATCGGCTTTCAACGCAGCATGAGGAACTTGGCAATGTTTATTGGAAAATAGTTTCTTTTCGCCGCTCAGCGCCTGTCATAAACGACATAGCGGGTGGCGTAGCTGTCCTTCTCGCCCTGGGGCACGCTAAGGGTCTCGCCGGCACGCCATATGGCGGGATCGATCGCGGGAAACGACGTATCGCCATCCACATCCGTCTCCACATGCGTTACGCACAGACGATCGGCGATATCGATCGCCTGGGCGTAGATCTGCCCGCCGCCGATAATGCAGATCTCGTCTGCACCGGTTTCCACCGCCAGCCTCTCGGCCAGCGCCACAGCTTCATCAAGCGAGCCGACAGTGCGGACATCAGTATGATCGATGACCGTCGAGCGCGAGATCACCACGTTCGGCCGTCCCGGCAGCGGGCGGCCGATCGATTCATAGGTCTTGCGGCCCATGATCACGGGTTTGCCCAACGTCACGGCCTTGAACCGCTTCAGATCAGTAGAGAGCCGCCACGGCATGTCGCCGTCACGGCCGATGATGCCGTTGCGCGCGGCGGCGACCACGATCGTCTTGCGGATATCGGACATGAGACCCCTTAATCAGACCGCGATCGGCGCCTTGATGCTGGCATCGGCCTCGTAGCCGACCAGTTCGAAATCCTCGAACTTGAAGCCGAAAATGTCTTTCACGTCGGGATTGATGCGCATGAACGGCATCGGCTTCGGCTTGCGGGTCAGCTGCAGCTTCGCCTGCTCGAAATGGTTATGGTAGATGTGCGTGTCGCCGAGCGTATGCACGAAGTCGCCGAGCTTCAGCCCGGTCACCTGCGCGACCATCATCGTCAGCAGCGCGTAGGAGGCGATGTTGAAGGGCACGCCCAGGAACACGTCCGCCGAACGCTGATAGAGTTGGCACGACAGCTTGCCGTCGGCGACATAGAACTGGAACAGGCAGTGGCACGGCGGCAGCGCCATGTTGTCGACTTCGGCGGGATTCCAAGCCGAAACGATGTGGCGGCGCGAATTCGGGTTCTTGATCAGGCCGGACACCAGATTGGCGATCTGGTCGATATGCCCGCCATCGGGCGCCGGCCAAGAGCGCCACTGCGCGCCATAGACAGGGCCGAGATCGCCCTTCTCGTCGGCCCACTCGTCCCAGATCGAGACACCATGCTCCTTGAGATAGGCGATATTGGTGTCGCCCTTCAGGAACCACAGGAGCTCATGGATGATCGAACGCAGATGCAGCTTCTTCGTCGTGAGGACGGGAAAGCCCTCCTGCAGATCGAAGCGCATCTGGTAGCCGAACACCGAACGCGTGCCGGTTCCGGTCCGGTCGCCGCGGTCGGTTCCGGTTTCCATCACGTGGTTCAAGAGATCGAGATATTGCTTCATCGCCCGCCGCCGATTCCATTTTTCCCATATTTAAGCCCATCGACCGGCAAAACCAATCACGCCCCCGTGTTTTTCCCGGTGATTCCTTGAAAGACCACGATGCTTTTGTGACGATGGCTCTTCCCATGCGCTCAGGAAAACACTATATCACGCTTGCCAGTCTTCGGATTGGCTATGGCGATAAATGAGCGGTGTAATAAGCCTATTGGACCCGGGGGCGGTACCCGGCGCCTCCACCAAAAACCGGCGGCCTTACAAAGAGATGGCCGGCTTTTGATGGGGGCGAAACAGGATCGACAAGGGTGTAAAGATCGTCTTTTTGCTCGGCATTGTACCGCCGTTATCGGGCTAAAATTGTAGTTGCAAACGACAACTATGCGGAAGCTCGTCTCGCTGCTTAATCGCGGTGTGACACTTCAAATTAAGTCCTGAAGGTTCGCACCTTAAGGCGGGGTCCGAAGGCACCTGGCAACAGAAGCCTTCACCTTCTCCCCCAAGCTCAAATCATGTATGATTTGCGAAAGCATGACTCGGCTGCGGGCTTTTCCAAGCCGCTTGAGCATGGCATATAGGCTTGGAACAGACGTACGGACGAAAGAAAGACAGGGAAAGCATGGGGCAGGATCATATCCGGTACGACATTCTGGCACAGGACGCGCTTCGCGGCGTCATCCGCAAGGTATTGTCGGAAGTCGCGGCAACCGGCCGCCTGCCGGGCGAGCATCACTTTTTCATCACCTTTCTGACCGGCGCTCCCGGCGTTCGCATCTCGCAGGCCCTGAAGTCCAAGTATCCCGAGCAGATGACCATCGTCATCCAGCACCAGTTCTGGGAAATGAAAGTCACAGAATCGAGCTTCGAGATCGGCCTCTCCTTCTCCGACGTTCCGGAAAAGCTCTTCATCCCCTTCAACGCCATCCGCGGCTTCTACGATCCGTCGGTCAATTTCGAACTTGAGTTCGACGTGCCGCTCGCCGATAGCGACGAACTGCCGGAAGCCGAGATCACCGCCTACCCGGTCGCCCCCGAAAAGGCGGAGAAGACCGATGACGCGGCGGCAAAGCCCGCCGACGGCGACGAGAAGAAAGCCGGATCGGTCGTCTCTCTCGACGCCTTCCGCAAGAAGCAGTAAGAACCAAAGGGAAGCAATCGCTTCCCTTTTTCATATCGCCTGTTTTATATTTTAGGTGTCCCGTGAGCGCCGAAATCGTCAATCTCCGCCAGTTCAAGAAGAAGCAGGCCCGCTCCGACAAGGAGAAGCAGGCCGAGCAGAACCGGATCTCCTTCGGCCGCACCAAACAGGAAAAGCAGCTCACCAAGGCCTTGAACGACAAGGCCGAGCGCACGCACGACCAGGGCCGCATCGACAAGAACGACGACGCCGAATGACCGCCCACGAGCGCGAAAAAGACTCCGCGATCAAGCCTTTGCGCGCGTTTGCGGAATCATTTTCCGAACACGACGCGCAATGATCCGCAAGCACTCGATCACGCTGCACGGCCACCGCACCAGCCTGTCGCTGGAAGACGAATTCTGGACCGAACTCACCGCCATCGCCGCCACCCGCGCCATCCCGCTCGCCGGCCTGATCTCCGAAATCGACGACAACAGGGACGCCGACAGCAACCTCTCCTCGGCGCTGCGTCTGCACGTGCTCGCCTGGCTGAAATCGATGGGCGCCGCTCCTTCGCCAAACGAGGGCCAGCACAAAAACGGGGAAACGACGGATGCCGGAGCGCGTTGAGATCGTCCCCTATGACGCAGCATGGCTGGGAAGCTTCAACGAAATCGCCGCCGCCCTGATAACCCTGCTGGGCGATCGCGTGCTCGATATCCACCACATCGGCAGCACCTCGATCCCGGGTATGGCCGCCAAGCCGCTCATCGATATTGATGTGATAATGCCGACCGCAGCCGACGTCATCGACGCCTGCCCGCTGATGGAAGCCGCCGGCTACGAGCCGCGCGGCAATCGCTACGACGCCGATATCTTCGCCTTCATGAAGCGCACCGCAGCACCCAAGCAGCGGGTCTATCTATGCCCCGAAGGCCACGACACGCACCACCGGCGCATATTATTCCGCGATTATCTGAGAACCCACCCGCAAGCCGCCTCGGATTATCAGGCGCTGAAGCTCAGGCTGGCTAAGGACTTCGAATATGACGGCGACGGCTACACCGCCGCCAAGGCCGCCTTCGTCAGCGATATCGTCGCCCGCGCCAGCAAGCGCTGAAACCTGACCAACAGCCGACACCGGCCGCGCAAGAACGTTATTGCGGAACCTGCACGCCCGGCAAACCCGGCACCGTATTGAAGTTCAACGAATTCTGCGGCGGCGTGATCAGTTGCTCCTGCGCCCGGCGTGCCGCCTCGGCCGCAGCCTTGGCATCCGCTTCCGCCTTGGCCTTCGCGGCGGCTTCCGCCTGCGCCTTGGCTTCAGCTTCGGCCTTGGCGGCGGCTGCCGCCTGATCGCGCTCGGCCTGCTGTGTCGCGAGCAGCCTCAGCCGCTCCTCTTCCGCCTTACGCTGCGCCTCGATGGCGGCGGCCTTCTCGCGCTCCTGATCGTTGAACTTGGCGAGCGACACTTCGCGGCGCAGACGCTGCTGTTCGAGAACGTTCGACTGCAGTTTCTCAACCCGCCGGCGCTCGCGCTCGAAGGCGCGCAGAGACAGGTAACCGGTGATATCGGTGACATCCATCACCCGGCCCGGCGATCCGAGAACGCCGGAGAAATCGAGCCGGATCGACGGATCGGCGCCGGTCAGCGCCTCGCCCATCGGATTGAGGTTGATGTCGAGAGACGCGTTGATCCGCTCCTGCGGCAGATCGATCTGCGCATTGCCCGTCAGCGTTGCCTGGTCGGTGGCGACAGTCACGTTCTGGACCCTCAGCACCCCGTCCGTGACGTTGAACGGCACCGCCGTCGCCGGCAGCTTCGCCTCGCCGTTGTTGAGCAGCGTCTCGACGATCGGATGCACCTTGCCGGCGTTCAGCTGATCCTGCATCGGATCGGTCGCCGACAGAAGCGGCGCCAGCATGCCGAGATTGAGACCGCGCACGCTGGTATCGCCGAGCTTCATCTCGCCGGAACCGTTTAGCGAGCTTGCGATATCCTTCATCGACTTGCCCGATGCTTCCATCGACAGCGCCAGCCCGAACTTGCCGCTGGCCACAGGCGAACCGCCGTCCCGCTGCCACACCACACCGCCGAGATCGGCATCGGCAAGCGCAAGCTTGGTCTGCAGGAAGCCGGTTCCATCGGCATTGGTGAACTTCACATTGGCATCGACAGTGCCGCCGTCCCAATTGCCCTTCATGTCGTTCAGCTGCAGCTCGTCACCCTTGTAGGCGACGTTGGAAGTGAAATCGGTGATCGGATTGGACCAGCCGAGCCAGAACTGCTTGGCGTTAAGCTTCAGGTTGACATCCATGTCCTTGAACACGGGAATGCCGAGCGGTGCCGCGAGCAGGTTGCCGTTCGCGGGATCCGTCATCGGCCCGTAGACCGCCTCGCCAAGCCAGGTGGCATCGGCCTTCGTCAAGGCGAGATCGCCCGAGGCCGTCGTCCGCTCTGCCTTGCGATCAAGCGTCATCGCGCCGGTGAATTCATTGTCCGCCGCATGGCCGGCAATGTTGCCGAAGGCGACCTTGTCGCCATCGATCGCCGCCGTCGTCGTCAGCTTGAACGGCAGGCCGGTGCCCATCTGCGGCACGCCGATGCCGTTCATGACGAGATAAGGGTCGAGGTCGGCGCTCTCTAGCGACAGCGCCAGCTGCCCGTTCATGAAGCTCTGCGGCCGGATATCGACCTTGCCGGCGGCGGTAAACGAGGTGCGGTCCGTGGCGAATGTCAGGTTGGCATCGGCGGGATCGGTCCCCTCCGCCTGCACCTTCAGCGTCATGCGGCCATTCGCATCCGCGTCGACAGGCAACGGATCAAGCCCCGCCTGCCCGAACAGCACCGAGGTCACATTGTTCTCAAGCGTCGCCTCGAGGCTCGTCGTGCCCTTGCCGGTCAGCGCCAGAAGGTCGGACATGCGGTAATCGAGGTTCACGCGGCTGCCATTGGCGACACCGGCAAGCGTCACCGAGAGCCCGTTGTCCTGATCGCTGCCAAGCGTGACCGCGCCGCGCAGCGCCGTATTCGTGTACCAGGCCGCATTGCGCACCAGCCGGTCCATGACGGGGTGCTGCGGCAGCTTCTGCTTCAGCATGGTGAAGAACGGACCGGGATCGGCCGCCTTGAAGGTGATCTCGCCCGAGCCTTTGTAGTCGAGCAGCGAGCCCTCGGCGCGGCCGGTCGCCGTGAACTCGGCGCCCGCCAGGTTCTTCACGGAAAGCTTGTCCACGCCGAGCGCGCCATCGGCGATCGTGAAGCTGGTCTCCACATCGCCCGCTTCGACACCAAAGGCCGTGAACTTGTCGGCCTTGAGCTGCGCCTTGATCTTGTGATCGAGAACGTTATTGCCAGCATCCTGCCCGGTAAACAGGCCGGTCAGCGCTCGGAGCGCATCGAGATCCAACGCATCGCCCGCAAGCGCGACATCAAGCGTCGGCGCCTGGTTCGGCACCGCCTGGCGGTCGAGCCTGCCCTTCAGCGTCGCGGGACCAACCGCGATCTCGAGATCATCGAACGTCTGCCGCTCGTGGGTGAGGTTCACGTTCGCCGAAAAACCGGCCTGCTGCAGCGACCGTATCGCCGGATCGACATCACCCGAGAGCCACGAGGCAAGCCCCGTCGGCTGCTTCGAGGCGACGGTGATCGCCCCCTTGAAGGACGGCTGGCCCTGCAGCGTCAGCTGACCGTTACCCTCGACCAGCGTACGCCCCGGCAGCGTGCCGAAGGCGTGATCGATCGTCCAGCCGCTGCCGGCCGGCTCCAGGTCGAGCTGCACGTCGCGAATGGTGGTATCACCAGCAACAATCGCCGGCAGCCGCACGCTTGCCTTGCCGGGCACCTGCGGCACCGGGATCTGCGCGATGATCTGGATCAGCGCATTCAGCCTCTGCTTGGCCGAAAGGCTCGGATCGCGCGAGGTCTTGCCGCCGGAACCCTGGTTGCCGATGCGATTGACGTCGATCTGCTGGCCATCGGCGGTGAGCAGGAACTGCGGCTTCACGCCGGTATCGAGCGTCGCCTCGCCGGTGACCACATAGGGGTCCTCGACCGCGCCGATCTCCAGGCGGTATTCGGGGATGCGGATGCTCTCGTTGGTAAGCTCGAACTTGCCCTTCAGCCGCGGCGGCTGGCTCTTGTCCGTGCCCTTGGCCTGGTTGGTGCCCGTGCGCTCGATCTGCGCCGACATCGTGCCCTGGTAGTTGGGCTTTCGGTCCACAAGCTTCAGCTCGCCGTCTAGATCGACCGAAACAGGATGCTTGTCCGGCTGCAGCCGGGTGCGCATCCTCAGAACGCCGTTCTCGTCCAGCTGGTTGCTGGAGATGAGGAAATTGCCGTGCTCGCCGTCAAGCGCCGCATCACCCTCGATCCGCCACGGCCCGGCCAGCGATTTCGCCGACATTTCGGCGTTGACCCCGGTCACCAGACGCGTGCGGCCCGATTGATCGTCGATGAATTGAACATCGCCGCCGCTGACATGCACGTTTTCGAGAACCACCGTCTTGGCGGGGATTTCCGGCTGGCTGCCGCGCGTCCAGTCGAGCGTGCCATCCTTCAAGAGCCGCAGCTTGACCTTGGGGTTGACCACGCGCATGTCGAAGATCAGCGCCTCGCCCGAGAGGAACGGCGCCAGTTCCGCATCCATGGAAAACTGCTCGACCTGCACGATCGGCGAGCCGTCCTGCTCCTGGCCGACGCGCACGTCATGCATCGTCACCGAGGGGAACGGCAAAAGGCGGGCATCGACCGCGCCGTGGACCACGACCTTCTTGCCGATGATGCGGCTGGCCTGATCCTCGAAATTCTGTCGGAAGCCGGTCCAATCGATGAACATAGGCGCGAACAGCGCCACGAACAGCGCCACGACAACCACACCACCCAGTACGACGAGAAACCGGCCTACCAAGTCAATCATTCTCCATTCGGGCTACACCGCGGACACAAGGCCAAACTCGATCAGGAAACCCGATCGAGTTTTGACCCTAAATCATCAACCCGAAGCGTGTGAAGCCGCTTTCAGGCAACAAACCGCGCAATTCCTTGTTACGCCCGCGCTTTACCGGCGGCGCTCCGATTCGCTACGCTGTTCTTAATCCCTATCGGCATTCATGCCGCAAGCAAGCCAAGATCAAAACAGAGTGTTGATTTTCAGGCAGAATGGAAAATCTTGCCCGGATTGAAGATGTTATCCGGGTCGAGCGCATGCTTGACCTGGCGCATCAGATCGACCGCGCCCCCAAGTTCCTCTTCGAGAAACGCCATCTTGCCCTGGCCGATACCGTGTTCGCCAGTGCAGGTGCCGTCCATCGCAAGCGCGCGCTTGTTGAGCCGCGAAACGAAGCCCTCGGCAACGGCGATCCCCTCCTCCGTCTTGTCATCGAACAAGAGCAGCACGTGAAAGTTTCCGTCGCCGGCGTGGCCGACGATCATCGCCAGCAAGCCATGCTCCTCGATATCGACCTGCGTCTCGCCGATGCAATCCGCCAGGCGCGAGATCGGCACGCAGACGTCGGTCGACAGCGCCGCCATCTCCGGCGCCAGCGCGCGCGAAGCCCAATAGGCATCGTGGCGGGCTTTCCAGAGCTTGTTGCGCTCCTCGGCGTTGACGGTCCAGGCGAACTCGCCGCCGCCGCACTCGGCCGCGATCTCGCCGAACTGCGCCGACTGCAGCGCGACCGTTTCGTCAGTGCCGTGGAACTCGACGAACAGCGTCGGCTTCTCGTCGTAGTTCAGTTTCGAATAGGCGTTGCAGGCGCGAATCTGCAGGGCATCCAGAAGCTCGATGCGCGCGACCGGAACGCCCATCTGGATCGTCATGATCACCGCGTCGCAGGCAGCACGCACCGTCGGAAACGCACAGACGCCGCCGCCGATCTTCTGCGGAATGCCCTGCAGCCGCAGCGTCACAGACGTCAGGATACCGAGCGTACCCTCGGACCCAACGAAAAGCCGCGTCAGATCATAGCCGGCGGAGGATTTGCGGGCGCGCCGCGCCGTGCGGATTTCCTCGCCGTTGGCGGTGACGGCGGTGACCGAAAGCACGTTGTCCTTCATCGTGCCGTAGCGCACGGCGTTGGTGCCGGATGCCCGCGTCGCCGTCATGCCGCCGATCGAGGCGTTGGCGCCGGGATCGATCGGGAAAAACAGGCCGGTGTCGCGCAGGTAGGTGTTGAGGTCCTCGCGGGTGACGCCCGGCTCGACGGTGCAGTCGAGGTCTTCCATGTTGACCTCGAGCACCCGGTTCATCCGGCTGAAATCGATCGAAATGCCGCCATTCGGCGCATTGACCTGCCCTTCTAGCGACGAGCCGGTGCCGAAGCCGATGACAGGAACCTTGTGCTCGGCGCAGACCTTCACGACCGCCTTCACATCATCGGCGCTTTCGGCAAAGAGCACGCCATCCGGCAGCTGCGAGGGAATGTAGGTGGTTGTGTGCGCATGCTGCTCGCGAAACGACTGGCCGGTCTGGAAGCGCTCGCCGAAGCTCTGTTTCAGGATGCCGAGAACGCTGGCGATACCCGCCTCGTTGCGTGTGCCAGCCTTTGCGTCTTTGAGCGCCATCTCTTTGATCTCCTTACCGTCGTTGCCTGGGAGGCAGGTTGGTATGAGACAAGAGATGGCGGCTGTCTAGTAGCAGAATAGCCGCAGCGGTACGGCCATCACCGAGCTCAGACGAGCGACGGGTTCAATCGTGCGAAACCCTCCTGCCGCTGATACGGAAAATAAGGATAAGGCGCGCTGACGGCACTCGCCTTGTCGAGCCGCTCGACCTGCTCTTTCGACAGCGACCAGCCGACAGCCCCGAGGTTCTGCCGCAGCTGCTCCTCGTTACGCGCGCCGATGATCACGCTCGATACCGTCGGGCGGCCGATCAGCCAGTTGAGCGCGATCTGCGGCACGGTCTTGCCGGTTTCCTCGGCCACGATGTCGAGAGCATCGACGATGTCGTAGAGCTTCTCATCATCGACGGGAGGCCCGTATTCCGCCGTCTGGTGCAGCCGGCTTCCCTCCGGCAAAGGCTGCCCGCGCCTGATCTTCCCGGTCAACCGCCCCCAGGCAAGCGGGCTCCACACCAGTGCTCCGACGCCCTGGTCGGCGGCGAGCGGCATCAGCTCCCACTCGTAGTCGCGGCCGGCCAGCGAGTAGTAGACCTGATGCGCCACATAGCGCGGATAGCCATGCTGAGCGGACACGCCGAGCGACTTCATCAGCTGCCATCCGGAGAAGTTGGAGACGCCGATATAGCGGATCTTCCCGGCATCGATCAGCTGCTCCACCGTCGACAGCACCTCCTCGATCGGCGTCGAAGCGTCGAAGGCGTGCAGCTGCAGCAGGTCGACATAATCGGTGCCAAGCCGCTTCAACGCCGCATCCGTCGCCCGCAGCAATCTCGCACGCGACGTCCCCCAATCGCCAGGTCCATCCCCCACCGGCAAAGCGGTCTTGGTGGAGATCAAAACTTGATCGCGCCTGCCCTTGATCGCGTGGCCAAGCACCTCCTCCGACGCGCCCCCCGAATAGACGTCGGCGGTATCGAACAGCGTCACCCCCGCCTCGATCGCGATATCCACCATCCGCGACGCCTCGGCGCCCGTGGTATTGCCCCAGGCACCGAACAGCGGCCCCGATCCGCCGAATGTGCCCGCGCCGAAACTCAAAACCGGCACTCGAAGGCCGGATGCACCAAGCTGTCTGTATTCCATGGTCTGTCTCCTGTTTCTTCACCAGAGATAGACACTTCACACACGATGAAATAGATTGCCTTCAGGAACACAATTCATGAATTGAAGTCATCATGAGCAGACAGGACATCAACCGCTCCGGAGAGATGGAAGTCTTCGTCCGCGCCGTCGAACTGGGCGGCTTCACCGCTGCAGCTCATGCCTGCCGCATGACGCCATCGGCCGTCAGCAAGCTGGTCGCGCGGCTCGAAGCCCGGCTCGGCGCCCGCCTCGTCAATCGCTCCACCCGCAAGCTGCAACTCACGCCCGAGGGCTGCGCCTTTTATGAGCGCAGCGTCACCATCCTCGCCGATATCGCCGAAGCCGAGCGCTCGGCGTCATCGGGAGAACTGGCCGCCGGCCCGGTCCGCATCAACACCAGCGCCTCCTTCGGCAATCACATCCTGGCGCCGCTCGTCTCGGATTTCCTCGCGCTGCACCCCAGGATCACGCTCGATATCTCCCACACCGACAGGGTCGTCGACCTCCTCGACGACCGCGCCGACGTCGCCATCCGCGCCGGACCGCTGAAGAGCTCCACGCTGATCGCCCGCAAGCTTGGGGCGACGGATATGGTCATCGTCGCCTCGCCCGGTTACTTGGAAATACACGGCACACCCACCACCGTGTCCGATCTCGAACACCACCGCCGCATCGGCCTCTCCTATGCCCGCAGCGTCGAGGGTTGGCCGATGCGCGATGGCGTCGACGTCATCCGGCTACCTCTCACACCAGGTATCCAGGTCGCCGATGGCGAGGCGATGCGGCACATGGCCTTGTCGGGCGCCGGCCTCGGCCGCCTCGCCCGCTTCACCGTCCGCGCAGACATCAAGGCCGGCCGTCTGATCCCGCTCCTCGAAGACGTCAACCCCGGCGACACAGAGGAATTCCACGCCGTCTATATCGGCCAAGGCGGCCCGCTACCGGCGCGGGTGCGCGCGCTGCTCGATTTCCTCGCCGCAAACGTCAGGATGTAGGACCCCAAGAATTCGCAATTGACCCCATGCGCGGACGGCGCCTATACCCACGGCACGCCATCGGCGCCCGCCGATTTTCCAGCAAAGCCTCTGCCGCTCCCCCAGACGTCGCATCGACCCGTCATCAGCATTGGCAAGACATGCATCGGATAAGCCGTTGAAAGACGCCAGCCGCAAACTCCGAACCGCCAGCCTGCCGCGCTGGGCATTCCTGCTTGCGCTCTCCACCATTCTTGTCATCGGCCTGGAAATGCTCGGCCTGCCCGCCTCGCTGCTGATCGGCCCGATGGTCGCCGCCATCGTGCTGGCCGTATCGATCGGCCAGGGATCGCTGCGCGTCCCGCGCGCGCCGCTGCTTTTCGGCCAGGCGCTGGTCGGCTTCATGATGGCCCGCGCCATCACCGTCGACATCCTGCAGACGATGGCGACCGACGCGCCGCTCTTCCTCTCCATGATCTTCGCCGTCATCGCCGCCGCCGGTCTGCTCGGCTGGCTCTTGACCCGCTGGCAGGTGCTCCCAGGCACGACAGCGGTCTGGGGCTCGTCGCCGGGTGCCGCATCGGCGATGGTCATCATGTCGGAAGCCTATGGCGCGGACGCCCGCCTCGTCGCCTTCATGCAATATCTGCGCGTCGTCTTCGTGGCGGTCGCAGCCTCCGTCGTCGCGCGGCTCTGGGTCGCAGCCGATGGTGGCGAGCCGCCGCCGCTCATCATGTTTCCGCCGATCGACTGGCCGGCGCTTGCCGCAACCGTCGCGCTGACGATCGTCTCGGCCTTTTGTGCTGTCCGCTTCCGCATACCCGGCGGCACCATCATCGTGCCGCTCGTCGTCGGCTCGCTGCTGCAGGGCTTCGGCCTGTTGAAGATCGAGCTGCCCATGTGGCTGCTGGCGATCAGCTACGCCTTGATCGGCTGGAGCATCGGCCTACGCTTTACCCGCGGAATCATCGCCCATGCCGCCCGCGCCCTGCCGCGCGTCGCCGCCTCGATCCTGTTTCTGATGTCTCTATGCGGCTGCATGGCCTATGCGCTGCATGTCTTCGCCGGTGTCGATCCACTGACCGCCTATCTCGCCACCAGCCCGGGTGGCGCCGATTCCGTCGCCATCATCGCGGCCTCCAGTGACGTCGACGTCCCCTTCGTGATGGCCATGCAGACCGGCCGCTTCCTGATCATCCTGTTCACCGGCCCCATGCTTGCCCGCTTCATTGCCCGGCGCTCCGGCCTTGCGGAAAATCCGGCCTAGAAAAGGTCTCGCCTCAGCCCCGCCCATTGGCCGGGCGTCATGCCGTATGCCTTCTTGAAATGCCGGTTGAAATGGCTCTGATCGGCAAAGCCGGTGGCGAACGCCGCCTCCGCAAGCGCCTGCCCGGCCCCGATCATCGCGCGCGCCTGCTGCAGCCGCCGCATGAGGAGATAGCGGTGCGGGCTGGTCGCGAATGCTGCCCGGAAATGCCGCGCCAACTGAAACCGGTCGAGCCCCGTCACGGCCTCTAGTTCGGCCGACGTCACCGGCCGCGTCGCATGCGCCTCTAGATAATCCCGCGCCAGTCTCGCCCGTTGCCAGGCAATGCTGCCAAGCGGTCGACGCGGAGTACCCGCATGCCGCGCGAGACCACCCGCCACGCGTGACACGAAGTCGTCGACGAAGAGTTCATCCAACTCCCGGTCCAATTCACTCAGCGCCCCCAGAAACGTCCCTGCAAGCACGGGATCGTCGAATACTGGCTGATCGACGAAGGGCAAGCCGATACGCGCCGCCTCCAGGCAGTCGAAAAGAAGCGACGGCTCCAGATAGAGCATGCGGTATTGCAGCCCATGATCCGTGCCCGCCCCGCCATCATGCTCCTCGTCGGGATGCAGCACGATCACCTGCCCCGGCATGCTGAAACGCCGCTCGCCGCGATAGGAAAAGGTCTGCACGCCCTTGAGCGTCACCCCAAGCGCATAAGTATCGTGACGATGCGGCTCGAATGCGTTCCCGGCGAAGTTCGCTTCGATGCGCTCGATGCCTGGAAAGGCAGGCGCGGTGACGATCCCAGGCGCAATCGCGCCCGGTGCTATCGCGCGACCGTCGGCGCCGGGCTCCGTGCACAAACGTTCAAGACCCTCAAGGGCGTGATGGCTTAGATTCTGGTCCAACCGACGTCAAAACCCGCATGAAAAGAGACCGGAATGTTTGATACCAAAATTGCGATCGTGCTGCGAAACAATCTTCCATCCTGGCAGACGCTGAATGTCACGGCCTTTCTTATGAGCGGCATCACCGGCCAGAACCCCGAGATCATCGGCGACGCCTACAAGGACCGCTCGGGCAATCTCTACAACCCGCTGTCGATCCAGCCGATCATCGTTCTGGCGGCGCCCGAGGAGACCATGTCCACCATCCACCGCCGCACGCTGGAGCGCGGCATCACCGCGTCGCTCTTCATCGAGGAGATGTTTGCGACCGGCCACGACGCCGCCAACCGCGCTGTTTTCGCGCAATACGCGCCCGATGACGCCAAGGTGGTCGGCATCGCGATCCGCGCCGACAAGAAGATCGTCGACAAGATCACCAAGGGCGCGGTCATGCACCCTTGAAGCAATGCCAGGAAAAGTGTGAAGCGGTTTTCCGTCCGGAATTGCGTAATTTAAACGACTCTAACGCAAAACGGCCGGGCATCGAGCCCGGCCGCTTTAACTCTCGATCGAGCCCGATCAGCTCTGGGTGATCGGCGCGATCTGGATTTCGACGCGGCGGTTCTGCGCGCGTCCGGCTTCCGAGGCGTTGGAAGCCACCGGCTGCGACGGGCCGAAGCCGACGGCCGACATGCGGCGCTGGTCGATACCCTGGCCGCCGAGATAGCCGGCAACGGACTCTGCACGGCGCTGCGACAGATCCTGGTTGTGCTGCAGGCTGCCGGTCGAATCGGTGTGACCGTTGACGTCGATCAGCGTGCGGTTGAACTTGCGCAGCACGATCGCCACCGAGTTCAGCGTCGGGTAGAAGCCCGGCTTCACGGCGTCCTGGTCGACGTCGAAGGTGATGTTCGACGGCATGTTGAGGATGATGTTGTCGCCGTTGCGGGTGACGGAGATGCCGGTGCCCTGGAGCTGCGCGCGCAGTTCCGACTCCTGCTGGTCCATGTAGTTGCCGATCGCGCCGCCGGCGAGAGCGCCGACACCGGCGCCGATCAGCGCCGCGTTACGTCGACCGACCGGCGAACCGCCGACAGCCAGACCCGCCAATGCGCCGACGCCAGCGCCGAGCAGTGCGCCGCCCGATGTGTTCGACATCTTCTGCTGGCCCGTATACGGATCTGTCGTCGTGCAGGCGCTGAGGTAGGTCGCGGCAACGGCGAGAAGGATGAATTTCTTGATCATGGACAGGCGTATCTCCAATTCGATGGTGATGCGAGCAGTGTTAAGGAATGCGGCAAGAAGATGAAGCGCGCGCCCTGAATACTGGAAAATCGATGGATTGCACAGCCTTAGAGCCGGAACTCCCGAAAAAGTCACCGGCGTTGGCGACGCCGGTGTCGAAATCGCGCAAGCTATGCGGCGTCAGAAGTTCTGGAACAGCTGCCGCACCGTATCGTAGGTGGCGTTTGCGATGTTGAGCGATTGCAGGCCCAGCTGCTCTTGCGTCTGCAGCGCCGCGAGCCGGCTCGATTGCTCCTCCATGTCGGCATCGATCAATCTGCTCATACCCCGCGCGAAGGCATCGCCCAGGGTCTGCGCGAAGTCGCTCTGCAGGCTGATGCGCTTCTCCAGCGCGCCGAAAGACGAGCCGATCGTCGTCATCTGCCCGAGCATCTTGTCGACGACGGAGACCATCTCCTTCACCTCAGCGGTGCTCGTGCTCGACGACACGCCGATCTCGACCTGCCCTGCCGTATTGCCGGCGCTGGCGAGCATCACATAGTTCTTCGAGGCGCCGGCTTCCGTCGCGAAATACTGCGAGGTCAACGCACCATATTCGCCCGACCCCGTGGTCCGATCGTCGATCAGATAACGCGCGTCCTTGGATGTCGTCGATCCCACAGGCGCGATATCGACCTCGTAGCTCAGCGTTCCGATTTCGACGCTTCCATCGGGATGCCTTGTAAACGATGCCGGAATCTCACGCGGCTTGGCCGGATCGTCGCCATCGTCGATCGCCACCCAATTGTCGTTATTGAAGCTCGCCGCCGCGGAAACGGAACGAAGCTGATCTTTCAGATGCGTGATATCGAGATTGATCTTGTCCTTGTCGACGCCATCCTCGGTGGCGGCCACGAGCTTGGCCTTGATCTGGCTGACGAGATCGGTCGATTCGCCAACGGCAGTATAGGCCGTGTCCATCGTCGCGGCGGCCAGCCCAAGCGCGTCGCGCACCGCCGACTGAGCCCTCTGGTCGCTTTTCAATGTCGAGCTGATTGCCCAATAGGCGCCATTATCCGAGGCGCGCTCGACCCGGAGGCCGGTGGAGACCTGCCTCTGGGTCGTCGTCAGTTTATTCCCGATGTCGCGCAATACATAAAGCGCGGCATCCACCGAAGTGCGCCGATAAATACTCACGGATACAGAACTCCGAACACAACAATACGCAACAGGTACAAATGAACCGGTGCCGCGAACACTCATGTTCGGGGGCGCCAAAACAGCGGCGCCGCGCAGCCTCCAAGAACGCTGGAGGACTATCGGTATCGACAGCAATGATTACGGCTTATGCTTAAAAAACAGCTAAAAGCTGCAATTAATTTAGCGTGTTACGCAACCGATCGGAAACCATACGAGAACGCCGCCCGCACCCGGCCCGAGGGCACAGGCGCCGGGCGGCGATTATCACTCGGCAGCTTCGAGCTGATCCCGCGCGGCGACGATTTTCGGCCGCTCGGCATGTTCCATCTCCTGATGCAACCGTGCCTCTTCATGCGCATGCGGCTTGGCGAAGCGGGCGATCAGCAGATAGGCGACGGGCGTGATGAACAGCGTCACCAGCGTCGCGAAGCCAAGCCCGCCGACGATCACCCATCCGAGCGCCACGCGCGCTTCGGCACCCGCGCCATGCGCGAAGACCAGCGGCACGCCGCCGAGGATGGTGGCGATCATCGTCATCATGACGGGACGCAGACGCAGCGCACAGGCCTTCTCGATCGACGCCCTGACTTCCTCGCCCTGATCGCGCAGYTGGTTGGCGAACTCSACGATCAGGATGCCGTTCTTGGCCATGACGCCGACAAGCAGCACCAGGCCGATCTGGCTGTAGATATTGAGGCTGGAACCGGTGATCACAAGCGCGAAGACCGCGCAGGCAAGCCCCAGCGGCACCGTCGACATGATGATCACGGATGAGAGCATGCTCTCGAACTGCGCCGCCAGCACCAGGAAGATGATGATGATGGCGAAACCGAAGGTCAGCGCCATGCCGTTGGCGTTTTCTTCCAGCGTCGCCGCTTCCGCGAGCGGCATCAGCCGCGCACCCGAGGGAAGCAGCGGTCCGGCCAGCGTCACGGCCTCTTTCACCGCATCGCCAAGCGACACGCCATCCTTCAGCCCAGCCGTGATCGCCACCGACGCCAGCTGCTGCTCGCGATTGAGCTGCGGCGCAACGGCGCCCTCTTCCAGCGAGGCGATGACCGACATCGGCACGATCTTGCCGTCGCCGGTTTTCAGGAACACGTTCTCCAGATCCGTCGGATCGTCGAGCGGCCGTGTGTTCGAGGTCAAGAGCACCGGATAGGCATCGCCCTTGACGAAGACGTCGACGACGGAGCGCCCTTCCAGCAGCGACTGGATGGCGGTCGACAGGCCGGTGATGTTGATGCCGAGGTCGGACGCCCGCTCGCGATCGATCGAGATCGACACCTGCGCCTGCGTCGGCTCGTTGGCGAGGCGCGGCGTGTCGTAGCGGCCCGTCGCGTCCAGCGCCTGCACCAGCTTCAGCGCCGATTGCGTCAGCGCATCGTAATCACTGCCGATCAGCGCCATCTGCAACCCGTTGCCGGCGCCGCGAATGCGCAGGCTGTTGGACTGGATGGCATTGCCGCGCAACGCCGGAACCTTCAGCGCCGCGCGATTGATGTCGGCGACGATTTCGTTCTGCGTGCGCTCGCGCTCGCCCCAGGGCGCCAGCGTCAGCACCATGAAGCCGCTATTGGCCTGCCCATTCTGCCCGGAGACGGAGAAGACGTTGCGGATATCGCCGCTATCGACGAGCGGCTGCAAATACTCTTCGACCAACTGCAGCTTGTCGCGCGTATATTCGAGGCTCGATCCCTGCGGCGTCGTCAGCCGCATCATCACCATCGCACGGTCCTCGTTGGGCGTCAGCTCGCTCTTCACGCCGGTAAAGGCCACGACGGCGGCACCGGCGAAGATCACCGAGAACACGATGACCACGAAGGGCGCATTCAGGCAGCGCTGCAGGCACCATTCATAGGCGCTGGAAAACCGGTCGCCGAAGCGGCCGAGCATCCCGTGATCCTCTTTCATCTCCCGTGTCAGCATCCGCGACGCCATCATCGGGCAAAGCGTCAGCGCCACCAGCGATGACAGGCCGACCGAAAACGCGAGCACGAAGCCGAACTCGCGGAACAGGCCACCGACCTGCCCCGGCAGGAACGACAGCGGAATGAACACGGCGGCCAGCGTCGCCGTCGTCGCGATAACAGCGAAAAACACCTCGCGCGTGCCAAGGACGGCAGCCGCGCGCGGCCCCATGCCCTGCGCGCGCCGGCGCACGATGTTCTCAAGCACCACGATGGCGTCGTCGACCACGAGACCGGTCGCGAGCACGATTGCCAGCAGCGTCAGGATATTGATCGAGAAACCGACCATGTAGATCGCCGCCAGCGTGCCGATCAGCGCCACCGGCATGCTCACCGCCGGAATGATCGTCGCCCGCCAGTCGCGCAGGAAGAGATAGATGACGGCGGTGACGATGACGGCGGCCAGCACCAGCGCCAGCACCACTTCGTGGATGGCGCCCTGGATGAATACCGCGTCATCGCTGGTGATGGCGATCCTGGTACCCTCGGGCAACGTCTTCGACAGCTGCTCGACCGCGGCCTTGATGCCGTTGGAGATATTGAGCGTATTCGACTGCGCCTGGCGGATGACGCCGAGACCGATGCCGGGCACCCCGTTCGAGCGCAACGCGGTCTGCCCATCGCGCGGCCCGAGCGTCACGGTCGCCACATCGCCGAGACGCACGCGGTCTAGCAGCATCACGTTGGCGAAATCCTCGGGCTTCTGTAGGCTGGCGGTGGCTCGCACCACGATATTCTGCGTCGGGCTCTTCAGCGAGCCGGCCGGCACGTCGAGCGCTGCATTCGACAGCGCATTGGTGAGATCGCCGATCGTCAGCCCGCGGCTTGCGAGCTCCGACTGATCGACGTCGACCCGAAACACCTTCTCCTGGTCGCCATAGCTCTCGACATCGGCAACGCCGTCGACGGAGGCCAGCCGGTCGATCACCTCGTTGTCGACGAGCAGCGTCAGGTCGTCCATGTTGAGCTTGGTGGAGGTGACGGCGAGACGCATGATCGGCTGCGAATCCGAGTCAGCCTTGACGATCTGCGGCGCGTCGGCGTCGTCAGGCAGCCGGTCGGTGATCCGCCCGATCGCATCACGCACGTCGTTGGCGGCAACCGCCAGATCCACCGTATCCGAAAACTCCAGCGTCACCCGGCTCTGGCCGAACTGCGAGCTCGACGAGATCGACTTCAGCCCGCTGACGCGAGCCGATGCGCCCTCGATGACCTTGGTCACCTCCTGGTCGATCGTCTGCGGCGACGCGCCGTCGAAGGTGGTGCGCACGGTCACGACCGGCCGATCGACGTCAGGCAGCTCGCGCACCTCGATGCCGACATAGGCGGCGAGACCCGCAACGATCATCAGCGTGTTGAACACCAGGGCCAGGATCGGCCGGCGCACGAAAAGCGCCGTGAACGTCTGCTTGCCCGAAGGCGTGTTATTATGGGTGCCGCTCTCGCTCATCAGGTGACGGGCTCCTTGGCGGCCAGTTCGCCCCCTTCGGAGCGCACCGGCCCGCCCTCGCGCACCCGCTGCAGGCCCTGCGTGACGATCAGGTCGCCATTATCGAGGTTGCCCTTGACCAGCACATAGTCAGGATTGCGCTGAACGATGCTGACGCGCACCTTGTGCGACTTCTGCTCGGCCACGCGCCAGACGAAGGAGCCTTGCGAATCCCACTGCACCGATTGCGGATCGACCGCCGGATACTGATCGCCATCGAACCGCATGCCGACGCTGAACGACATGCCGGCGCGCAGCTCGTCGGCCGCATTGTTGATGCGCGCCCGCATCCGGAGCGTACGGCTCGCCGGATCGACGCGGTTGTCGATCGCCTCGACCGCACCCGAAAACACCTGCCCAGGCCGCGCCACCGACGTCGCCTCGACCGCCTGGCCGACCTTGACCGTATTGGCGAAACGCTCCGGCACCCAGTAGTCGACAAGGATTTCCGTGCGATCGTCGAGCGTCACTATCGGCGTCGTCGTCGAGACGTTGTCGCCGATATTGACAGGCATGATGCCGACGATACCGTCGATCGGCGCCAGGATATTGCGGCGGTCGAGGCTCAGCTGCGCCGCCTGCAATTGCAGCCGCGCGTTCTGCTCGGCGATCTCCTGATCGAACACATCCATGCGCGACACGCTGGACTTGATATTGTTGTAGAGGCTGGACTTTTCGACCGCCGATTTCAGCGCGACTTCCGCCTGCCCCTTGACGATCACCTGCTCCTCGCTGTCGAGCTTGGCGATGATCTGCCCCTGCTTGACCCGGTCGCCCGACTTCACGAGGATTTCGCGGATGAGACCGCTTGCCTGCGGTGTCACCACCACCGAGCGGATCGCATCGCCCGTGCCGATCGCACCCAGCCGGTCGTTGACAACACCTGGCACGACGGCCTGCGTGACGACAAGCACAGCGCCGTTTCGACCGCCACCGCCACCATTGCCGCCGCCTGAGCGACGATTGCTCGCCTGCTCGCTGCCAGCGGCAGGCGGCGCCGCACGGCCTACATTATCGGGATCGATCGCTTTACCGACCAGTGCTTCGGGAACGCCGGCATTGCGCAGCGTATCGCGCGCACCAGGCACAAAGACAGCCCATCCGGTAACGCCAGCGGCGATAACGATGAGACAGATCGTAAACTGCTTCCAAAATGACATTCACGTCTCCAGAGGGACTCGAGGTTGTCCAGGGTCGATCGAAAGAGGCGCATACGTGGCAAATCGCCGCGCAACGCTGGAATTATTGTCCGATTGCTGGTCAGCGGCAAGCAAATTGGCCGCCCATTACAGCATTGTAATGTCAACTGTTGGTGACCGGCTGATGTCGGTCATCTCGCCCTGACGTTGCCGTCCTCGCAAAAGCGCGCACCCGCAGGAGCGAATGTCCGCCGGACCGGCAAATAGTGCTTTCGTTTCTGATCATTCCGATGTTCTCTGCCGTCGTGCCATGGGCCGCAAGCGCGCCCGCCGCTCCATTCATTCAACAGCGAACGCAAAGAGGATGACGAGCATGCCGAAGATCACCACCAAGGACGGAACGAAGATTTTCTACAAGGATTGGGGCACCGGCCAGCCGATCCTCTTTTCGCATGGCTGGCCGCTTTCGGGCGACGCCTGGGAAGCGCAGATGCTCTATTTCGGCCAGAACGGCTACCGCGTCATCGCCCACGACCGCCGCAGCCACGGCAAGTCCTCCCAGACCTGGGACGGCAACAACATGGACCAGTATGCCGACGATCTGGCCGAACTGATCGAGAAGCTCGACCTGAAGAACCTGATCATGATCGGCCATTCCACCGGCGGCGGCGAAGTCGCCCACTATCTCGGCCGCCACGGCACCAAGCGAGTCGCCAAGGTGGTGCTGGTCGGCGCCGTTCCGCCGCTGATGCTGAAAACTGACGCCAACCCCGAGGGCTTGCCGCTCAACGTCTTCGACGGCATCCGCAAGGGCACCGCGCTCGACCGCTCGCAATTCTTCCGCGACCTCTCCATGCCCTTCTACGGCTTCAACCGCGACGGCGCCAAGGTCAACGAGGGCCTGCGCGAAACCTTCTGGCTGATGGGCATGGCCGGCGGCATCAAGGGCGAATACGACTGCATCCACGAATTCTCCGAGGTCGATTACACCGACGACCTCCGCAAGATCGACAAGCCGACCCTCTTCATCCACGGCGACGACGACCAGATCGTCCCGATCGTAGCTGCCGCCCTGAAGTCCTCGAAGATCGTAAAGGGCGCCGTGCTCAAGGTCTACGAAGGCAGCGCCCACGGCCTCGCCCAGGTCGAGCCGGAACGGTTCAACGCGGATGTGCTTGACTTCATCAAGGGGTGATCGACCCTCCACCGTCGTCCTCGGGCTTGTCCCGAGGACCTGCCAAGCCCTCGTCTTGCTCGACGTGAATGGACACGAGGCGCCGCACAACGCCACCCGCTCCCCACCGCAACACCCAACATCCCGTGGACCGGGAATGAAAGCAGAACATCTTTTCTGGTCTTTCCGATCCGAATCACTACATTACGCGCCATGAGCAACAGTTTCGACGATATGCCCTTCTTCGACGAGGAGCCGGGCGAAGCGCCGCGCAAGCCGCAAGCCCCCGCAGCCCCAGCCCGCGGCGCCGCGACATCAGGAGGTCTTGCCGCCCGCGCCATGGCCGCCCGTGGCGGCGCTCGGGAGCGGCCGGATTATCTCGACGGCCTCAATCCCGAGCAGACCGAAGCCGTCGAAACGCTGGAAGGCCCGGTGCTCGTGCTCGCCGGCGCCGGCACCGGCAAGACGCGCGTGCTGACCACCCGCATTGCCCATATCCTGAACACCAACCGCGCCTTCCCCTCGCAGATCCTGGCGGTGACCTTCACCAACAAGGCCGCCCGCGAGATGAAGGAGCGTATCGCGCATCTGGTCGGCGGCGCGGTCGAGGGCATGCCGTGGCTCGGCACCTTCCACTCGATCGGCGTCAAGCTGCTGCGTCGCCACGCCGAGCTCGTCAACCTGCGTTCCGATTTCACCATTCTCGATACCGACGACGTCGTGCGCCTCGTCAAGCAGCTGATCCAGGCCGAGGGCCTCGACGACAAGCGCTGGCCGGCCAAGCAGTTCGCCGGCATGATCGACACCTGGAAGAACAAGGGCCTGGGCCCCGCCGACATCCCCGAGGGCGACGCGCGCGCCTTCGCAAACGGCAAGGGTCGCGAACTCTACTTCGCCTACCAGCAGCGCCTCTCGACGCTGAACGCCTGCGATTTCGGCGACCTCCTGATGCATCCGATCGCGATCTTCCGGAAGACGCCCGATCTGCTCAAGGAATACCACCAGCGCTTCCGCTATATCCTCGTCGACGAGTATCAGGACACCAACACCGCGCAGTACATGTGGCTGCGCCTGCTCGCCCAGCGCCCCAAGGGCGAGCCGCAGAACGTCTGCTGCGTCGGCGACGACGACCAGTCGATCTACGGCTGGCGCGGCGCCGAGGTGGACAACATCCTGCGCTTCGAGAAGGACTTCCCCGGCGCCAAGGTGATCAAGCTCGAGCGCAACTACCGCTCGACCGCCCATATTCTGGGTGCTGCCGCGCACCTGATCACCCATAATGAAGGCCGCCTCGGCAAGACGCTGTTCACCGACCGCCGCGACCCTGATGATATCAAGGTGCAGGTCCACGCCTCCTGGGATTCGGAAGAGGAGGCCCGCGCCATCGGCGACGAGATCGAGCAGCTGCAGCGCAACCAGCACAAGCTGAACGACATTGCCATCCTCGTGCGTGCCTCCTTCCAGATGCGCGAGTTCGAAGATCGCTTCGTCACGCTCGGCCTCAACTACCGCGTCATCGGCGGCCCGCGCTTTTACGAGCGCCTCGAAATCCGCGATGCCATGGCCTATTTCCGCCTCGTCGCCCAGCCGGCCGACGATCTCGCCTTCGAGCGCATCATCAACACCCCCAAGCGCGGCCTCGGCGACACCACCGTGCGCGCGCTGCACGATTATGCCCGCGCCCGCGACATCCCGATGCTGGCGGCAGCCGCAGACATGATCGAGACGGACGAGCTGAAGCCGAAGGCGCGCAAGGCGCTGTTCGACGTGATTCAATCTTTCCGCAGATGGCAGGAAAGGCTTGAAAACACATCACATACAGAGCTCGCCGAGCAAATCCTCGAAGAGTCGGGCTACACCGACATGTGGAAGGCCGACAAGACCGCCGACGCTCCCGCCCGCCTCGACAACCTGAAGGAACTCATCCGCTCGATGGAGAGCTTCGAGTCCATGCGCGGGTTCCTCGAGCACGTCTCGCTGGTCATGGACGCCGAGCAGAACGAGAACCTCGACGCTGTCTCGATCATGACGCTGCACTCGGCCAAGGGCCTCGAATTCGAGACCGTCTTCCTGCCCGGCTGGGAAGAAGGCCTCTTCCCGCACCAGCGCTCGCTCGACGAGACCGGCCGCGCAGGCCTCGAGGAAGAGCGCCGCCTCGCCTATGTGGGGCTGACCCGCGCCAAGCGCCGCTGCCACATCTGGTTCGTCTCCAACCGCCGCATCCACGGCCTGTGGCAATCGACCATCCCCTCGCGCTTCCTCGACGAACTTCCCGACACTCATGTCGAGGTCGCCGAAGTCGAGCAGAGCTACGGTGGTTACGGCCGCGGCGGCTACGGCCAATCGCGCTTCGACAAGGCCGAGCCCTTCGCCAATAGCTATTCCACCCCCGGCTGGAAGCGCGCCCAGCAGAACCGCAACGACGCCACCCGCGACAACTGGGGGTCCCGCTCCGGCCATTCGGTCGAGCGCATCGGCTACGGCGAAAGCGGCCCGAAGACCCGCACCATCGACGGCGAACTCGTCGCCAAGTCGACAGCCACCCAGCCTTCGAAATTCACCATCGGCGACCGCGTCTTCCATATGAAGTTCGGCAACGGCAACATCAAGATGATCGAGGGCAACAAGCTGACGATCGACTTCGACAAGGCCGGCGAGAAGCGGGTGCTTGATGGGTTCGTCGAAGCCGTCGGCTAGCCAACACACGGCGGCCACAAGCCGCCGTCACCCTTTCGTGACTTCGCATATACGCCCACCTCCCGCATACTCCCCGCGCCCGCACATAGTCCCGGGCCTAAATAGGAGGATGCCATGAAACGCTACTCTCTATCCCTGATCGCAATGTCCCTTGCACTGGCCATCGTCGGCAACCCGGCGATCGCGCTCGCTTGCAACAAGATCGTCGGGACGTGATCAGCTGAAATGAATAGGGTGAGCGGGTGCGAGCCCGCTCACCATCTTTCTCCCCTCACCCCAAGAGCGGCATCGACCCCAGCCCCAATATATCGTTGAGCAGCGCCAGCCCGATCCCCGCTGCCACGATCGTAAGCCCGATCAGAAACAGCCGCCGCGAACGGTCGTATTTGGCCGCGATCAGCGAGTCCCGCGCGAGGAGATCGGCAAAGACCTTCACCTGAAGTGCGATGCCGACGACAAGCAGCAGCATCGGCAGGATGTCGATCGGGCTCCAGTCGTTCGGGTTGGAGACCCAGCGGCTGATGAAGGTGAGGCAGAAGCCCAGGATGATGCCGGCGGCGGTCAGCGAGCCGTTGCGGAAGGTGGCGTCGATCTTCTCTTCCGGATCCGGCTCGGGCATGGCTCTGGCTTTCGGTTGAACGGCTCAACGAAGCAAGGCAGAAATCGCGCGAAACGGCAAGAGCGGCCGAAGATTACAAAAGCTTCACTAAAAAATCATGTTTTAATCTTGCCAGTCCCGCCGGCCCCGCTAGGTAAGGGGCACATCTGCCGCATCCGCTCCTTGAGAGCGGCGCCGCACGTAAGCGTTAACGTCAACCAACGCGCTGATCGAACCCGAAGCCGGGGTGCGAGCGGCGCGGCGTGCCTGCGTCATGAGCGTCCCGGTTCTGAAGAAGGAACCAAAGATGACGGCCAACACCACGCCATCCCCCACCGAAAAGCGCCACCTGATCGAACGCGTCCGCCACGAACTGAAGCGCCGCGTGCTGACTGTGCGCCGCGTCGAACATGTCACGCCGCAAATGCTGCGCGTCACGCTCGAGGGCGCCGATCTCGAAGGCTTCGTCAGCCTCGGCCATGACGACCACGTCAAGATCCTCGTGCCCCGCCTAGGCGAGGAGCCGGCTTTCCCGGAAATGGGCCCCGAGGGCAAGCTGCTGATCGACCCGGAAAACCGCCCGTCGCTGCGTGACTACACGCCCCGCCGCTATGATCCCGTGGCCGCAGAACTCGACATCGACTTCGCCCTGCACGAGGCCGGCCCTGCCACCGAATGGGCGATCAACGCCAAGCCCGGCGACAGGCTCGGCCTCGGCGGCCCGCGCGGCTCCTTCGTCGTCTCCACCGATTTCGACTGGTACCTGCTGGTCGGCGACGAAACCGCGCTCCCCGCCATCGGCCGCCGCCTCGAGGAACTGCCCGAAGGCGCCAAGGCAATCGTCGTCGCCGAAGTCGCCGGTCCCGAGGAAGAGCAGACCTTCGCCAGCAAGGCCGACCTCTCCGTCACCTGGCTGCACCGCGGCGCGCAGCCGGCAGGCACCACGGACGATCTCGAACAGGTGCTGCGCGATATCATGTTGCCCGAAGGCGACGGCTATGTCTGGATCGCCTGCGAAACCGTCCTCGCCAAGCGCCTGCGTGTCGTCATGGTCGAGGAGCGCGGCCATCCCAAGCCCTGGATCAAGGCCGCCGGCTACTGGAAGCGCGGCCAGGCCGATTTCCACGAGACGCACGGGGATTGAGGGCGGCTTGATGCCGTCCCCTCCGCCCTCTTTGTCGCGTGCCGCTTGCTCGACGGGGATGGATACGAGAAAAGGCTGGGCTTCGGGTGAAACGCCCAGCCCAGCCCGAATCGCCCACACACATAGGGTAAACGAAATCTTAATCCCGCTGATTGACCTCGGTCAATCGGCTGAAATTCATCACAACATTCCCCTTTTGACGCCGCCGGCAAATCACCTTAGCCCGTCCCTGTTCGTCCATGAAGGACGGTTTTCACGATGGACTCGCAAAGGAGATTCCAGTGACCAGTGTTTCCTCTCTGGGCGGCAACAATGCCCAGTATATTTCCAGCCTCGACAAGAACGGCGACGGCATCATCTCCGCCGACGAGCTGGCCGCAGCCAACACCACCAGCACAACCGCGACGACGACGACCAAGGCCTCGACGGCAAACAGCACCGCCGACAGCGCCAGCGTCACCCAGAAGATCGCCGCCGACATCCTCTCCCTGATGCTGCAGCTGCAGCAGTCGAGCGAGAGCGACGATGGATCGAGCGACGATGGCAGCCTCTCCGGCAACAGCCCGAAGGGCATTCTGGCGCTGATGGACAGCAACAACGACGGCAAGCTGACGACCAGTGAGGTTCTCTCAGCCGATCCGTCGAAGATCGCCGAAAGTGCCGGCGCCGGCGACAACACCGCCGTCACGCAGGTCCTCACCGACATGCAGACCGCGATCCGCGCCTACCAGACCACCTACGGCTCCTCGCTCGCCTCCGATACCGACAACACGCAGACTATGTGATTGGCCGCCTGATTGGCGTGCAACACGGCTCCGCCGGGGGAGCCGAAACAGCCCATATTTGCGATACCGCCCGCCGTGTATGGGCAAGCGGATCCAGCCTCATCAAGCACTTGACCCACAGTGCACGCGCCTATGGCGCAATGTCGCAGGTCGGACGAAGCGATAGCCCCGCCGTTGCAACGACAGCCAAAAACCCGCAAAACCGAACTTCGACGGTAAGAACGAAGGACATGGCATTTCATGGAAAGCATCAGCGTTTCGTTGATCCTGCTGTTTGCAGTGGTCGTTAGCGGAACACTCACCAGGCTCTCCCCGATCCCGATCCCGCCGCCTCTCGTGCAGATCGCGCTCGGCGCCGTTATCGCCTCGGTGGCCGATCTCGGTGTCAGCCTCGATCCCGATCTCTTCTTCCTGCTCTTCCTGCCGCCGCTGCTCTTTCTCGATGGCTGGCGCATTCCCAAGGAAGGCCTGCTCCGCGACAAGGGCGTCATTCTCGAGCTGGCGCTCGGCCTCGTCATCTTCACCGTCCTCGGTGTCGGCCTGCTCATCCATCTGCTCATCCCCTCCATGCCGCTTGCCGTCGCCTTCGCGCTGGCAGCCATCCTCTCGCCGACGGATCCGATCGCGGTCTCCGCGATTGCCGCCCGCGTGCCGATCCCCAACCGTCTGATGCACATTCTTGAAGGGGAATCGCTGCTCAACGACGCGTCCGGCCTCGTCTGCATGCGCTTTGCGGTCGCCGCAGCACTCACCGGCACCTTCTCGCTGACGGATGCCGTCGGCACCTTCTTCTGGGTGGCGATCGGCGGCATTGTGATCGGCGTCGGCGTCACCTGGGCGGTCATGCAGCTGCAGCGCTTCCTCACGCGCAAGCTTGGCGAAGAGACCGGCTCGCTGATCCTGATCAGCCTGCTGCTCCCCTTCGCCGCCTATCTGATCGCCGAACATCTGGAATGCTCCGGCATTCTGGCGGCGGTCGCGGCCGGCATCACCATGAGCTTCGGCGAGCAGAGCGGGCGCGCATCCGCCGTCACCCGCGTGCGCCGCACCGCCGTCTGGGACACGGTCCAGTTCGCCATGAACGGCGTCATCTTCGTGCTGCTCGGCGAGCAGCTGCCGCAGATCGCCTCCAGCGCCATCAACATCGTCCGCGAAACCGGGCATTACGACCCGCTCTGGCTCATCGTCTACATCGTCGCGATCAACGTGGCGCTCGCCGCGCTGCGCTTCTCCTGGGTCTGGGTGTCGCTGCGCTTCACGCTTTATCGCGCCGCCCGCAGCGGCTACGAGTTCACCCGCCCGAGCTGGCGCCTCGTTGCCGCCACCTCGCTTGCCGGCGCCCGCGGCGCCATCACGCTCGCCGGCGTTCTGACTCTACCGCTGACCATGGGCGACGGCTCACCCTTCCCCGGCCGCGACCTGTCGATCTTCCTCGCCGCCGGCGTCATCATCGTCTCGCTGGTCGCCGCCAGCATCGGCCTGCCCTTCCTCTTGAAGAACCTGCATGTGCCGGCAGAGCCCTCCCACCAGCGCGAGGAGGACGAAGCCCGCATCCGCGGCGCCGAGGCCGCCATCAAGGCGATCGAGCAGCTGCAGCACGACATGGGCGAAGGCCGCGCCGACGCCGACCTCTACGCCGACGCCGGCGCCCGCCTGATGGACATCTACCGCCAACGCATCGCCGGCCGCTCCAAGACCGGCGACGACGCCATGCTTGCCCGCCGCAGCGAAGAGATCGAACGCAAGCTGCGCCTCGCCGGCGTCAAGGCCGAACGCGCCGAGTTCTTCCGGCTGGCGAAGAACCGCAAGCTCTCGGAAGAGCTGATGAAGAAGCTGGTGCGTGAGGCCGATCTTGCCGAGGCGCGTTTTTCGGGGACGTGAGGGCGAGCTTTGGGGTGGGGCGGGTCGTGAGCTAGCGTTTTGCCGTGTAACGCCCTCTCTGCCTGCCGGCATCTCCCCCACAAGGGGGGAGAACGCTGGAGGCAGCCGCTCGCTCCACTCTTGCTGTCCGGGCGAGTTATCGCCGCGGGTCTTCTCCCCCCTTGTGGGGGAGATGGCCGGCAGGCCAGAGAGGGTCTTTAGGGCGCAGCCTCAGCCCCCATACCACCACCCCGCGCCACGGGCACAACCACCCACCCCACAAAACAAATCCCTCAACCCGCTCAACACCCTACCCCCCCACCCCAAACTTTTCTCATCCCCACCCCGCGCCGCCCCGCCATACTCCCCTCGTCACCGCACTGGGAGCCGGGTCGCGAACCGGATGCTCAGCCGCTCGAAATCCGGCGTGTGGTGATGGTTGCCAAGGGGGTTAGACGCCGTCAGGGCTGATGATCCACCTGCAAGACCGATCCGAGAGACGCTCCTGTCGGGTCGGGCGAACCGGAAACCAAGGTGATCGGGCAGGCGGACAGCCTGACAACCAATACCACCGACAACAAACCGCCTGCCCTTCCCGTTTCATGCCGCCGACCGTCGCGAGGCTTTGCTTCGCGCGCGGTTTTGGCGTGCGTGGAAGGTGGGATAAGATTAACGTTGTGCCGTGCAATGCCCTCTCTGGCCTGCCGGCCATCTCCCCCACAAGGGGGGAGAAGACTCGTGGCTCGCACTCGCCCAAACAGCAAAGGTGGAGCGAGCGGCCACCCCCAGCGTTCTCCCCCCTTGTGGGGGAGATGCCGGCAGGCAGAGAGGGTCTTTCGCCCCCGCAAACACCCCAAAACACCCTCTCCCCCACCCCTGATCTCGCAAATGCGAAACATTTTACTGCAAAGCACAACAAAACACTTTGAATACTATCGAAATCCGAAAATTGCGCATATATGACGCACCGTGGCTTGCTGCACGCTTCCCCCAGAGCGCCCCGCCGAGCCACCGCCGGCCCGTTTTGACAACGGCATTCAAAGGAAAATACCCGGCGTCCACAACAGGAGGTTCCAAAGTGGCCAGTATAACAACAAACAATGCTGCGAAGACGTCGGCGTCGTCGTCTCCGGCAGCCAATTATCAGTTTGCGCTCATTGCCCTGACATCGCTGTTCTTCATGTGGGGTTTCATCACCTGCCTGAACGACATTCTCGTCCCGCATCTGAAGAACGTCTTCCAGCTGAACTACACGCAGTCGATGCTCATTCAGCTGTGCTTCTTCGGCGCCTATTTCATCGCCTCGCTGCCATCGGGCGCGATCGTGAAGCGTATCGGCTATAAGTGGGGCATCGTGCTCGGCCTGATCATCGCTGCCATCGGCTGCGCGCTCTTCGTTCCCGCCGCCAGCTACCGCGTTTACGGCCTGTTCCTCGGCGCACTCTTCGTGCTCGCATGCGGCGTGACGCTGCTGCAGGTCGCGGCCAACCCCTATGTCACCGTTCTCGGCCCGCCGGATACCGCCGCCAGCCGCCTGACCATGACCCAGGCCTTCAACGCGCTCGGCACCACGATCGCGCCGATCTTCGGTGCCTTCCTGATCCTGTCGGCAGCCACCGCGGCCGTTTCCGGCGCCACGCCCGAACAGCTCGACGCGATCAGGATCGCCGAAGCCGGCGCCGTGAAGTTCCCCTACATGCTGCTTGCAGCCGCCTTCCTGGTGCTCGCCGCCGTCTTCGCGGCCCTCAAGCTGCCGCAGGTCGAAGGCGACGAGGAGATCGAGCCGATCGTCGGCGGTGGTTCTGCCTGGCAGTTCCGCCACCTCGTGCTCGGCGCCATCGGCATCTTCGTCTATGTCGGCGCTGAAGTCAGCATCGGCAGCTTCCTCGTCAACTTCATGAGCCAGCCCGACATCGCCGGCTTCTCCGAGGCCGACGCCGCCCATTACGTCTCCTATTTCTGGGGTGGCGCCATGGTCGGTCGCTTCATCGGCGCGGTTGCCATGCGCTATGTCGACGACGGCAAGGCACTGGCCTTCAACGCGGCCGCCGTCATCATCCTGCTGCTCGTCACCGTGTTCACGACTGGTCACACCGCCATGTGGGCGATCCTCGCGGTTGGCCTGTTCAACTCGATCATGTTCCCGACGATCTTCTCGCTCGGTCTCTATGGCCTCGGCAAGTTCACCAGCCAGGGCTCCGGCATCCTGTGCCTGGCGATCGTCGGCGGCGCTCTCCTTCCTGTCCTCCAGGGCGTCCTTGCCGATACGATCGGCATCCACCTCGCCTTCCTGATGCCGATCGTGTGCTACGCATACATCGTCTTCTACGGCCTGAAGGGTCACCGCCCGAATGCACAGCAGGTTGCCAAGCACGCCTGATCGATAAAATCGCGCCCCGCCGCACTGGCGGGGCGTTTCCACTCTTGCGCCGTGACACACGTCTTGGCATGTTGCCGTGCAACAATAGGTGGAGAAACTGCCAATGAAGGCCTTGCTGCTGATCGACATCCAGAACGGGTTCTGCCCCGGCGGAAACCTCGCCGTTCCCGATGGCGACAAGGTGGTCCCGATCGCCAACCGGCTGATCGCGAGCGACCGATACGACCTGATCGTCGCCTCGCAGGACTGGCATCCGGAAGGCCACGGCAGCTTCGCCTCCTCTCATGAAGGCAAGCAACCCTTCGAACTCCACGAACTCTCAGGCAAGCCGCAGATGATGTGGCCGGACCATTGCGTCCAGGGCACGAAAGATGCCGAGTTACATCCCGAACTCAGGGTGCCCGAGATCGACGTGATCTTCCAGAAGGGCGAGAAGCACCACGTCGACAGCTACTCCGCCTTCCGCGACAACGACCAGGACGCCATAACCGGCCTCGCCGACTATCTGAAGGAACAGGGCGTCACCGAGCTCGACCTCTGCGGCCTCGCAACCGATTACTGCGTCAAGTTCTCGGCCCTCGATGCGCTCGAAATGCTACCCGGCGTCAAGGTTCGCTTCATCGAGGACGCCAGCCGCGGCATCACGCCGGAAGGTGTGGCCGCCGCGATCAAGGAGATGCGCGAAAGCGGCATCGATATCGTCACCAGCGAACAGCTTATCGGCGAGGCCTAGAGCAATTCCAGCAAAAGTGCAGCGCGGTTTTGCGTCCGGAATTGCGTCGTAACAAATAGATAGAGCATCTTTGCATTTCGAAGAAACGCGGAAAGGCTCTAGTCACCCGCCTCGCGCTGCAACTGATACACATCATCAGAGAAGTCGTCGATGCGGCGCGCCAGCGCTGCCTGTGCATCGTCGATACCCTTTCGATAATAGGCAGCTCCCACCTCCTTTGCGAAGAAATCAAGCACCAGTTCGGCCTTCAACAAGCCGATCGGCTGATCAAGCTCGCGGTCGAAGTGGTGCTGGATGCGCGCGATCAGCGCCGCCTTCTCGTCCTTGGAAAATTCGATCGGCTTCATCGTCCCCTCATTGGCTTCACGGCTACTGCTTTGGCACCGTTCAGCGAAATCGATCGGTCAATCAAGGAAATTCGCTTGCGGGCGTAGCCCTCGCCCCTTAGAGGGGTTCCAAATTCCAGGAGGATGATCGCCGATGTCACGCGCGAATTTTATCGACGGTCTGCGCGGCGGTTTCCCCATCGCGCTGGCCTCCGCCCCGTTTGGCGCGCTGTTCGGCGCGCTCGCCGCCGATCATGGCATGTCGCTGTTCGAACTCACCTTCATGAGCGCCACCGTCTATGCCGGCGCCAGCCAGATGGTCGGCCTCGAGCTTTTCGGCCATGACGTCCAGGCATGGCTGATCGTCGCCTCCATCCTCGCCGTCAATTTCCGCCACGTGCTCTATTCGGCGGCGATCGCGCCTTACATCAAGCATTTCACCAAGCTGCAGAAGTTCTTCACCTTCTTCCTGCTTGTCGATCCGCAGTTCGCCGAGACGGTGAAGCGCGGCGAAGCCGGAAAGCCGGTGACCTTCGCCTGGTATCTCGGCTTCGGCCTGATCATCTATGTCCCATGGACGCTGGTCAGCCTGCTCGGCGGCACGCTCGGCCGCTATATCGGCGATCCGAAGTCGATCGGGCTGGATATCCTGCTGCCGGCCTATTTCCTCGGCATCGTTCTCGATTTTCGCCACCGCGACAACTTCATTCCCGTGGCCGCCGTCAGCGCCATCGCCTCGGTCGTCGCCTATCACTATGTCGGCTCGCCCTGGCATGTGAGCCTTGGCGCTGCCGCCGGCATCCTGCTTGCCGCTTTGTTCCCGCCGCCGCCGACGGCGCAGGAACTCGAATCTGATCTGCACGAGGTGTGACGTGACCTTCGATCCCCACATGTTGCTGATCATCCTGGCAGCCGCCGTCGCAACCTATGCGACGCGCATCGGCGGCTATATCCTGATCACCACGATGAAGCGCATTCCGCCGCGCATGGAAGCGGCCCTTGCCGCCGTGCCGGCCGCGGTGCTCACCACGCTCGTCGCCCCCGCCTTCTTCACCGGCGGCTGGGAAACCGAGCTGGCGCTGGTCGTTGCCCTTCTGGTCGGCCTGCGCGTCTCGCACACATGGATGCTGGTCGCCGCCTGGGCGGTCGTCATGGCCTGGCGCCACACGATCGGCGGCTGACGCGGCGACCGATCAGCGGTCGCCGCCCCCACAACTCGATAGTTCTCAATATTCCAGCGGCAGCGTCGCGTTTTCCAGCCACGCCTTGACCTCGTGGTCATGGATCAGCGGCATCAGCGCTTCACGCGTCTTCACGTGATAGTCGTTGAACCAGTGCAGCTCGTCATGGGTCAGAAGCTCGGGAATGACGAGGCTGCGGTCGATCGGGCAGAAGGTCAGCGTCTCGAAGCTCATCACCGGCATGTCGCCGCCCTCGACGGGCTCGGCATCGCGCACATAGATCAGGTTCTCGATGCGGATCCCGAACGCGCCCGGCCGGTAGTAGCCGGGCTCGTTGGAAAGGATCATCCCTGGCAGAAGCTCCTGCGTCGACATCCGGGAGATCCGCTGCGGCCCCTCGTGCACGGAGAGATAGGAACCGACGCCGTGACCCGTGCCATGGCCGAAATCGGCCCCTGCCCGCCAGAGCGCGATACGCGCCAGCGGATCGAGATCGCAGCCGCGCGTACCCCTAGGGAACCGCGCCGTGCTGATCTGGATCATCCCCTTCAGCACCAGCGTGAAGAACCGCTTCTGCTCTTCCGAAACAGTGCCAACACCCACCGTGCGGGTGATGTCGGTGGTGCCGTTGATGTATTGCGCGCCGGAATCGATCAGGAACAGCTCGCCCGCCTCAAGCTTGCGGTTGCTCTCCGTCGTCACCCGGTAGTGCATGATTGCCGCGTGCGGTCCGGCACCCGAGATCGTGTCGAAGGAGATGTCCTTCAGCGGGTTCTGCATGCTCTGCCCGACCTTGGCGCGCGCCGCCTCGAGCTTCTCGGCGACCTCGATCTCGGTCACCGTGCCGGGCTTGGTCTGCGCCAGCCAGCACAGGAACTCTACCATCGCCGCGCCATCCTGCAGATGCGCCGCCGCAGACCCGTTGATCTCGACGCTGTTCTTGACAGCCCGCGGCAGCTTCGCCGGATCGTTGCCCTCGACCACGACACCATCAGCCGCGCGAATGATGCTGGCAAGCCCGTAGGAGGTGAGATCGGGATCGACGAGCACCCGGCCACCGTCCTTGGAAACCGCCGAAAGCGTCTCCTTGAGCACCGATGGCGGCAGCTGCACGCACATCTGCGCCAGATAGGCCTCCTGCTCGATCCCAGTCTTGCGCTTGTCGAGAAACAGGTCGGCCTTGCCGTCGGCATAGATGATGGCGCGCGCCAAAGGATGCGGCGTGTGTGGCACGTCGGCGCCGCGAATGTTGAAGATCCAGGCGACCGAAGAGGGATCGGCGATCAGAACCGCCTTGATATCCTTGGCTTTAAGATCGGCCGCGATCTTGGCGATCTTTTCATCGGCGAGGATACCCGCCTGCGCCACGTTCTGGATGGCAACGGCCCCCAGCGGCTCCTGCGGCCGGTCGGCCCAGAGCCTGTCGAGCGGATTGTGCGGAAGGATGATCAGCGAGCCACCGATTGCGTCCAGCGCGTTCTCCAGCCGCTTGACCTCGGCGCCGGAATGCAGCCACGGATCGATCCCGAGCCGCAGCCCCTTGGCGCCGTGATTGCCGAGCCACAGATGCGGCGGCTCGTTGACGAGATCGCCACCCGTAAACACCGAACCATCCACCTGCTCGGCAAGCTGCGTCACATAGCGGCCGTCGACGAACACGATCGCTTCAGTGCGCGTCACCAGCGCCATGCCGGCCGAGCCGGTAAAGCCCGTCAGCCACGCCAGCCGTTCCGAACATGCCGGCACATATTCGCCGTTGAACTCGTCCGCCCTGGGGACAAGAAAGGCGTCGATCGCAAGTTCGTCGAAACTTGCACGCAGCGCAGAGGTGCGATCGCGGCCGAATTGTGGCGTGGAGGTGACTTCGAAAGACTGGTACATGCTCAAAAACCTGATGTTTGGTCCGACATTCAACACGAATCCGGCAGGCGGAATGCCGCTATGTTATCGGAATTTCACGCGAACGGGAGAAAAACCGCGTCTCGCCGACAACCGAAAGCCGCGTAATATTTGGGCGGAAATGAGGCGCAATTCACCGGCTTGGCACGCTTTATGCATTGGCTGCATGGCTCCCATGAAACAAACCCTCTGCCTCGATTTTTTCAATCGGTTATAAGGCGCTCATCGAATGGTTCAAAGTGAACCGGAAACAAAAGGAATTTTGAAATGACTGCCTCTCTGTCGCGCTCCGCTTACAGCAGCCCGGTACAGGCTGGCGAGCGCCAGACTGTCCGTCATATCATCGGCGCTCGTCGCCCGCTGAACGAAGGCCCCCGCACCATTCTCGCTGGCGCCGCAAGAAGCTACGCATTCTGAGCAACGCGCCGCTCCGCTCTCCTCCTCCCTCACCGGAACGGCGATCAGAATAAGTAGACGTCTGCTTGAGCACTCCTCCTCATCAAGCTCGCAGACATGATCGGGAAACCGGTCGCAAGGCGGTGCCATTGGCGCCGCCTTTTCTTTTTGTCGCGATGTGACGCGATTGAAATGCAAAAGCCCCGAGGCCATCAGGCGCTCAGGGCTTTTTTGATTGCTAATTAAATCCTAGTGGCCTCATGGCCGGTCGAGATGGATCGTCACCCAGCCATTGCGCCAGATGGTGCGCACATGCCTCAGATGCGCGCCATTATAGGCCGCCAGCACCTTCCAGCGCTGCGACGCCAGAATGCCCGACAGGATCACCGATCCGCCCGGCGCCAGATGCGTGACGAGCTGCGGCGCCATCTTGATCAGCGGCCGCGCTAGGATGTTGGCGATGATGAGATCGAACGGACCATGGTTCGAAAACGCCGTCGAATGGAACCCCGGCGCCGTCTCCGTGATGATACCCGACGCGATGCCGTTGCGGCGCACATTCTCGGCCGCGACACGGGTGGCGATCGGATCGATGTCGGTGGCGAGAACCGGAATGTTCTTCAGCTTGCGCACCGCGATCGCCAGAACACCGCTACCCGTGCCGAGATCGAGCGCGTTGCGGACCCGGCGCGAACGCACCACGCGGTCGATAACCTCGAGGCAGCCCGCCGTCGTGCCATGATGGCCGGTGCCGAAGGCCTGCCCGGCATCGATCTCGATGGCGATATCGCCGGAGCGCACCTTGTCGCGGTCGTGCGAGCCATGCACCAGGAAGCGCCCTGCCCGGACCGGCTTCAGCCCCTCGAGCGATTTCGCCACCCAGTCGACATCGGGAATGACCTCGCGCTGGACAGACATCTCGGGGAATGCTTCGCCCAGCGCTGCCTCGACCCGAACCCGGACGTCATCCTCGTCCTCGCGCATCATGTAGACGGAGGCTTCCCAGATGTCCTTCTTCTCGTCGATTTCGGTGGTGGCGATGGCAAAGTCTTCTTCGCCGAACACCTCGGACAAAAGGTCGAGCACTGCCCCGGCCAGCACTTCTGTCGTCGTCACATAAAGGCGGATTTCACTCAAGGTCGGTCTTTCCCGTTACAACGCGCCGTCAATCCACGGCGGCGGCGGCGTGTCGTATCCCGCAACGCCGGTCAGCAATCTTCTTTGGAATGCAGGTAGTCTAAAAAGCACCGGCACCGCAAGGTTCCGGATCGAAATAGCCAGTCGATTGCGCATCGCAATCAGCCTTGTCAGCTGCCGCGTCTGCTTCAGCACCGTCTTGACCGCCGGCAGCCGCAACCGGCTGTACTCGCTCTCGCGCCCCTCGGAAATCAGATAGGCGAGCCAGCAGGCATCCTCGATCCCGAGATTCATCCCCCGCGCACCAGCCGGTGAATGGATATGGGCGGCATCGCCGGCCAGAAACACATTGCCCTTGGCCATCTCTTCGACATGGCGGAAATGAATGCGAAACTCCGAGGCCCACAGACGCTCCGCCACCGGCCCGGGATGCACGATCTTCGTCTCGAAATCCGGCAGCGTGGAAATGAACCGCAGCACATCGCGCTCAACCGGGATCCGGCCGATCATCCCGGGATCGACCAGCTGCATCTCGATGAAATGCGGGTCGATCTCCTTTTTGTAGCGAAAGTCGGCGAGATAGAAGCTGCTCTCCAGCGCCTCGCCCGGAAAGCCGATACCGACAGCCTTGCGCACCACCGAATGCGCGCCATCCGCCCCGATGACGATATCGAAAGTGGCCGTCTCGACGGTCCCGTCAGGCTTGCGCAGCGTGACGACGGGCTTGGCATCGCCGGATACCTTCTCGATCGCGGTCTGCCACTCGGGATCGACCTCGTAATCATCGAGCTTGCTTAAGAGCAGTCGTTCGGTATGACCTTGCGCCAGCGCATAAATGGCGCTGAAGCGCCCCTGCAGCTTCGTCGTGTCGACCGTCGCCAGGCGTTTCCCCTCGGAGGTCGCGCGAAACTGCGCGATCTGCTGCGCCTCCTGCAGGATGGCATCCGTCACCCGTGACGGGCCAAGCAGCGTCAGCGTCCGGGCATTGACGCCCAGTGCCCTGCTTTCGGCAAGCGGAACGGGACCGACATCATTGTCGACGACACGCGGGCGAAAGCCGCGTCGGGCGAGTTCGAGGGCAACGGTAAGACCGGTCGTGCCGGCGCCTGCAATCAGAATGCTGCGATGCCCCGGCGCCATGATCTCATCCCTTGTTGGCGAGGTTCTCCAGCTTTTTTACCGCCGTATCGGGATTTTCGCCATAGGCGATCGTGCCGGAGAAACGACCCTGGGAGTCAAGCAGGAACACCTGCGCGCTGTGATCCATCGTGTAATCGCCATTGGGATTGTTTTCGTCGACCGGCACCTTCTTGGCGTAGACGCGGTAACCCTTGATCACCTCGGCCACCTTGTCCGGCGCGCCCGAAATGCCGACGATCCGCTTGGAGACGTTCGACACATACTGGTTCATCACCTCGGGCGTATCGCGCTCCGGATCGACGCTGACGAAATAGGCGTGCAGCTTGTCGCCATTCGGATCGACCTGCTTCAGCCAGCCATCCAGCTCGAACAGCGTCGTCGGGCAGACCTCGGGGCAATGGGTGAAGCCGAAGAACACCGCCGACGGCTTGCCGCGAAACGCCTGCTCGGTGATCGGCTTGCCATCCTGGGCGACAAGCGTGAACGGAACGCCGAACGGACCGTCGGAGGCCACTTCCTTGGTCTGCGTCACATTCAAGGTCAGCCATCCCAGGATACCGGCCATCAGGAACACGGCAACCCACACGGCGATACGCACTGTTTTCATCGATAATTTCCTCGCCCCAGGGAATGATCCCTTCGCTTGCCTGATATCGCGTCGCCGGCACCCGCGCAATTCAACAAGACGTTTTTCGAGCCGTGATGAATTGCCTCACCCAATCAGGAGCGCAATCGCGGACCCGCCATTTCCAAGCGCGGTATCGTTAGCAAATACTTAAAAAATCATTGGCATATTTAGCCCCGGATAGGACGCTCGCCGTTCGACTGACATGATGTCCGGCTGGAGCTTGATCCCGCTTATCCGCTTGCTGGCGAATGAGAACATGACCGCGCTCATCGCGGGAGGGGACAAGTCTTCACATGACAGACATGACAGTGCGTAAGAGCCTTTCCGTCAGCCAGAGGCTCGGGACGCTCGCCGGCGCGGCATTGATCGGCTTCGGCGCGATGATGGGCATCGGATGGTATGAAAACATCACGGTGCGCAAGGCGCTCGATCGGGCCAACGAAATCCAGGCAAGCGTCGACTACATCAACGAGATGCGCACGGCCAACCTGACCCTGATCCTGGCCGCGATGGACACCATCGTCGATCGCGACAGCAAGGTGGTCACGGCGGAACGCCTGAAGCTGATGAACGATTCGATCGCCCAGCTCTCAAGCGGCGCCAGCCAGATGCGCCTGCTCGCCGACGAAATGAACGCAGCCGCTCTCGTCTCGAATTATGACGGCGATGTCGCCGCCCTCAAGCAGAGCATCCTCGGCGACCTCAAGAATGCCGTCGAGACAGGTGCTCCAGCAGCCGCCTTCGACCAGCTGGACGACGCCATCGACGCCGGCGGCGACAAGCTGACCACGACGCTCGACAAGCTGGCGCTGGATGGCGGCGCCATCGCCAAGAAACGCATCGAGCAGGCCAACGTTATTTCCCAGAACGCCGTCTACATCCAGATCGGCCTCGGCATCATCGCGATGTTGTGCATGGCCGGCCTCCAATACATCCATGGCGGCTCGATCCGCCGCGGCATCGAGAGCGTCCGCGCCAGCATGCAGCGGATCACCAATGGCGATCTCGACAGCCCCGTGCCCGCCACCCAACGTGGCGACGAGATCGGCGACATGGCCCGCGCCGCCGAAGGCTTTAGGCAGGCGGCGATCGACAAGCGCGCGCTCGAACAGCGCAGCGAAAGCGAACGCCAGCAATCGGACGCCGAGCGCCGCAGCCGCGACGCCGCCAAGCTTGCCGACACCGAGGCGCTCAACACTGCCGTCACAGCGCTCGGCCAGGGCCTGAAGCGCCTTGCCGCCGGCGATGTCACCGCGACGATCGCAAACGCCTTCAAGCCGGAACTGGAGGGCCTGCGCGCCGACTTCAACCAGACCACCGCGACGCTGCGCCAGACGATGACCGAGATCACCCGCAACGGCACCTCAATCCAGGCCAACGGCCGGCAGATGCGCTCGGCCGCCGACGACCTCGCCAAACGCACCGAGCAGCAGGCAGCCTCTCTGGAGCAGACATCGGCCGCGCTCGACCAGATCACCACCACCGTGCGCAACGCCACCAACCGCGCCGAGAGCGTCGGCCAGATGGTTGCCCACACCCGGGAGAACACCGCCAAGTCCGATATCGTCGTCAACGACGCCATGGCCGCGATGGAACGCATCGAGACCGCCTCGCGTGAGATCGGCCAGATCATCAACGTCATCGACGAGATCGCGTTCCAGACAAACCTGCTCGCGCTGAACGCGGGCGTCGAGGCGGCGCGTGCCGGCGAGGCCGGCAAGGGCTTCGCGGTCGTGGCCCAGGAAGTGCGTGAACTCGCCGTGCGCGCCGCCAACGCCGCCAAGGACATCAAGACGCTGATCGGCAAATCCGGCGCCGAAGTGAAGACCGGCGGCGAGCTGGTGACGGCTGCGGGACAGGCTTTGCGCGAAATCGGCGAAGATGTTTCGCGGATCGACGAACATGTTAAATCAATCGTAACCTCTGCACGCGAACAATCGGTAGGACTGAACGAGATCAATACAGCCATCAGCCAGATGGACCAGGTCACGCAGAAAAACGCGGCCATGGTGGAAGAGACGAACGCGGCAAGCCATACGCTTGCCACCGACGCCGACCACCTGATCCAGCTGATCGGCACGTTCAATATCGGCGAGGGCATGAATGCCCGTCACACGCCGCGGGAAGCATCAGCAGCCTCGCATCCGAAATCATCTCCCGCCCGAGCCCTCATCGGCAAGGTCGCGGGCGCATTCAGCGGCGGCAGCGCCGCACGAGCCATGGCCGCTCCGGCCGGAGACAACTGGGAAGAATTTTGATCATGAATAGCACTGTCATCAACCAGACCGGTTCTCATTTGGAGATCGTGTCCTTCCATCTCGGCGAGCAGGAATTCTGCATCGACATCATGGCGATCCGCGAAATCCGCGGCTGGGCGCCGGTCACCCCGATGCCGCACACCCCGCCCTACGTTCTCGGCCTCATCAACCTGCGCGGCGCCGTTATCCCCGTCATCGACATGGCCTGCCGCCTCGGCATGAAGATGACCGAGCCTTCCGAGCGCTCCGCCATCATCGTCACCGACATCGCCGGCAAGCTGGTCGGCCTACTGGTCGAACAGGTCTCCGACATGATGACCATCAAGAGCGAAGACCTGCAGCCTGCGCCGGAAATCATCCCGGAAGAACAGCGCGCCTTCTGCCGCGGCATCGTGGCCCTGGAAAAGACCATGGTCTGCTTCCTCAACCTCGACACCGTCATCGCCGACGAACTGGCCCGCGAAGCCGCGTAAGCCGGATCGAGCATCGCAATACGAAACAGCCCGCGACGGGATCCGTCGCGGGCTGTTTTCATTTCAAGCGGCAGCCAGCCTGAGCCTAGCCCGAGATCTCGACGGAGAAGGCAAAGCGCGCGGTCTTGCCCGCTTCAAGCGTCTGGCTGTAGGGCCGCTCGGCAAGCGCCTTGGAGCCACCATTTTCGGCCGCCATGCCATGCCAGGGCTCGATGCAGATGAACGGCGCGCCGGGCTTCTGCCAGAGCGCCAGATTGGGCAGGTTCTCGAAGCTGAAATGCAGCGTCGGCCCACCCTCGGCGCTATAGCGCAGCCCATCGCCGGCTCCCTCGGGGAAGACCATCGCGTCCTCATCGAACATCCTGTGATCGAGCACCAGCCGCCCTTGCCTGAACGGCGACGGATGCTTGGCGAACGACAACAGCCCGCCGGACAGGCGGATGAGCGCGGGCTCGGCGCCATTGTCGAGCGTAATCACATGATCACTCCCCTCGGCACCCGGCAGCGGCCAGACGAAGGCGGAGTGGAAGCCCAGCCCGAACGGCATCGGCCGCGTGTCGCGATTGCTCACCTCTGCGGCGACCGTCAGCGTTCGTCCTTCGAGGGTATGCTCCACCGCAAGCACGAAATCGAACGGATAGGCAGCCTTCGTCGCCTCCGACGCCGCAAGTTCGTAGCGGCACATCGTATCGCTGGACGCGGTGAGCGCGAACTCGGCACGGCGGGCAAAGCCATGCTGGTTCATCGGATAGCGCTTGCCCTCGATCTCGACCGCATCGTCAGGCGCCTTGCCGACGATCGGAAACAGGATCGGCGACCGCCCGCTCCAGAAGGAAGCGTCGCCGTTCCACAGCAGCGAACGGCCATCGCTGGTATCGAGCGTCTGCATCTCGGCACCCAGCGACGAGACGTCGACGCTCAGAAACTCGTTTGCTATCCGGGTGGTATCAGGCATCGTCAGTCCTCTTCCATGTGATCTCCGGCGCGGACCTTATCCGCGCCGCATGACGATTGCCATATCGCATGAGACGACAAGACCAGGCTTCACCGAAAGTTGCGCGCGCGCCCGCCCTTATTGCGGCTTGCCGTTCTTCCAGGTCACCGTCTGCCCGTAGAGCGACACGGTGGAGATCGCCATCTTCGCCGATCCGTTGGTGAGCTCGCGTGAATGCGCCAGATAGATCAGCGTATCGTTCTGCTTGTCATAGATGCGGGTGACGACGAGCTTCTTCCAAACCAGCGAGATGCCCGACTTGAACACCTCGTCCCCGCCCTTCGAAAGGTCGATATCGCCGATCTCGATCGGCCCGGTCTGATGGCAGGAAATGGCGCTGTTCGAAGGATCCTCGAACCAGTTTCCGTTCTTGACGCGATCGATGACGCTGCGGTCGAAATAGCTCACATGGCAGGTGACGCCCTTGACCTCAGGATCGGCCACCGCATCGACGAGAATATCATTGCCGATCCAGTCGACCCCCACCTTGCCGACGACATCCGCGGACGCGGCACCTGCGGACACACCAGCCAGGATGGCTGCGGAAAGGACGAGATTGCGAAGTCTGGACATGGCGATATTCCCTCAGCGGCGCTTCAATGTTGCGCAAGCTAAGATAGGCGGAGCCTGCCGCATGGCAAGAAACCCCATGCCCATGAATTGACCCCATGGAGCGAGACGCGCCCCGCCGGCTTCAGCGCCAGCAGCAAGCTCGCGCCGCTAGCCCCTGCGGCAGGTGCAGGGCTCGTAGCCGCGCGACGTCAACCGCCCCGGCTTCATGCCGATGAATTCGGGGATAGCATGCACCGCCGCAGCCCCCACATGCCGCGCCATGGCAATCGCCGCCTGCGCGCAGACGGCGGCATCCTCGGCGGCATTGTGGTGCACGAAACGCAGCCCGAGATGCTCTGCCAGAATGTTCAGCCGATGCGACAGGAAATGCGGCCAGATCCGCTGCGACATCTTCAGGCTGCAGAGATAGGTAAGCTCGGGATAGGCCTGCCGGTAGCCATCGAGGCAGGCACGCCAGACGCTGAAATCGAAGGAGGCGTTATGCGCGATCATCGTCGCACCCCTGAAGTCATCGACGAACTCGTCCATCACCTCGGGAAATTTCGGCGCATCCTCGACATGTTCAGGCCGGATGCCGTGGATGGCGATGTTCATCCCCGAAAACCGCATCTCCCGCGGCCGTATCAACCGCTCCTCCACCCTGGTCACCACCCCATCCTCGATCCAGGCAAGCCCGACCGAACAGGCACTGCCGCGCTGCTCGTTGGCGGTTTCGAAATCGATAGCGATGGTTTTCAAGCGAACTTTCCCGACTGACGGTCCCGCCGCCCTTTTAGACGCGGCGGAACGATTCGGCAAAAGCAGACGTCGACCCGCAGCCGATCTCGGTCGCCGAGCCTAGAACATCGTATTGGTGTTGGCGGACTTTTCCGGGATGGGCTGAACCGCGTCCCAGTGCTCCTCGATCTTTCCGTCCTTCAGGCGGAATATGTCGACGATGGCGTTGCCGCGTGTTCCCGGTTCGCGCAGCGCGAAGACGTGCAGGATCACATAGTCGCCGTCGGTGAAGACCTGTTTGATTTCGCTGTGAGACTGCGGATATTTCTGCTTGAGGAAGCCGAGAAAGTCCTTCAGCCCCTCAGGACCGTCGGCGGCGTTGGGATTGTGCTGGATGTATTTGCCGAGATAGGGCGCAGCCGCCGCAAAGTCCTTCTGGTTGAGCGCCTTCTCGTAAAAATCGAGCACGATTGCCTTGTTGCGCTGCTCGACAGTTTCGCTGTCAGCCTGCTGGGCATAAGCCGGCACTGCGCAGGCCAGCGTAAGGGCAACGGCAGAGAGAGTAAGCACTTTCCTCATCGGACTTCCTATCGGTTCGTATCTGACGACTCGCCGCTGAGCGAGGCGATGACCGAAAGATGCAAATCCGCTCGCCCATGGAAAGTCACAGTCGCTTTACCGGCCGGTTCGCAAGGCCCGGCGGGGGCAATACCCGGATGAGTTGACAAAGGTAACGACATATCGCAACCTCGTGCCATGATCGCCAACGCAACCATGATGACCCTTCATATCACCACGCCCCATCAAGGGTGCGCGGGTGCTGTGCTGTGTTGAACGCATAGCGATCATCCCGAGAACCCTGCCGAGGCGAGCAGGGTTTTTGGAACCGGCTCTCCTCGTATCGACAAAGGAGAGCCAGAATGCCGAGAGACCCTGAAAATCCGCAGCCCAATAAAGCCGCACCTGCCGGAGACATCCGCGTGCGCGCCCTACTTTCATCGGACGCCGAAGCGATCGCCGAGTTGACGAACCTTCCCGGTTTTCGCGCCGGCACGCTGCGTCTGCCCTATCCATCGGTGACCGAGGTCCGCAAGTACGCGGAGAACCCCTCGCCCGGCGCACTCAATCTCGTCGTGACGCTCGACGACAAGATCGTCGCTAACGGAGGTCTCAACCGCTTTTCCGGACGCCGACAACACGTCGCGAGCATTGGCATGGGTGTGCATGACGACTTCGTGGGCCGCGGTTTTGGCAGAAGGCTGCTGGCGGCGATGGTCGAGGCGGCGGATGACTGGCTCGACATCAAACGCCTTGAACTCACCGTCTACACCGACAACGAACCCGCCATCGCGCTCTACCGAAAGTTCGGCTTCGAGCAGGAAGGGCTGCTGAAATCCTTCGGATACCGCGCCGGCGAGTATGTCGACGCGTATGCCATGGGGCGGTTGCGATGAGAGTATGGTGGTCGGCAATCAACCGATCACCGTCGACCAAACACCTGACACCTCACCCGCCAATCAACGCCAGCCACTCATCCTCATCCATCGTCTGGACGCCGAGTTCTTTTGCTTTGTCGAGCTTCGATCCGGCGCCGGGGCCAGCAACCAGGATATCGGTCTTCTTCGAGACCGAGCCGGCGACCTTGGCGCCGAGGCTTTCGGCGCGCGCCTTGGCCTCGTCGCGGGTGAATTTTTCCAGGCTGCCGGTGAAGACGACGGTCTTGCCGGCGACGGGGCTGTCGGAAGCGGCGATCTGCTCGGCGGCCTCGGGCGTCACCTCGTCCAGCAGGCGGCCGACGACGTCGAGATTGCGCGGCTCCTTGTAAAACTCGACGATGGCGCGGGCGACGATCTCGCCGATGCCCTCGACATTGTTCAGATCCTGCCAGGCGTCACCGGCCAGCGACGAGGCTTCTTTCATCGCGGTCTCGAAAGCCTCGTAAGTGCCGTAGTGGCGGGCGAGCAGCTTGGCGGTGGTCTCGCCGACATGGCGGATGCCGAGCGCGTAGATGAAACGGTTGAGCGCGATCGAGCGGCGCTCGTCGATGGCGTCGAACAGCTTCTTGACGCTCACCTTGCCGAAGCCGTCGATATTCTCGAGCTTGGTCAGCGTCGAGGCCTCCTGCCGCTTCTTGAGCGTGAAGATATCCGGCGCCGTGCGGATCTTCAGCGCCTCGTCCTCGCTCTCGAAGAAGAAATCGACCTGCTTGGTCCCAAAACCCTCGATATCGAAGGCGTTGCGCGAAACGAAATGCTTCAGGTGCTCGGTCGCCTGCGCGCGGCAGACGAAGCCGCCGGTGCAGCGTGTGACGGAATCGAGCTTGCCGGTCTTCTCGTTGCGCTCCCGCACCGCATGCGATCCGCACACAGGACACGTTTTCGGAAACACATAGGCCTCTGCCCCCGCCGGCCGCTTCTCCATCACCACGTCGAGCACCTGCGGAATGACGTCGCCCGCCCGCTGCACGATGACGGTGTCGCCGATGCGGATATCGTGATCATCCTCGCGGATGCGCTCGCCGGAATTGCCGATGCCCTTGATGTAATCCTCGTTGTGCAGCGTCGCATTGGTGACGACGACGCCGCCGACGGTGACGGGCGTCAGCCGCGCCACCGGCGTCAGCGCGCCGGTGCGGCCGACCTGGATGTCGATGTTCTCGACAATGGTGAACGCCTGCTCGGCCGGGAACTTGTGCGCTGTCRCCCAGCGCGGGCTGCGCGAGCGGAAGCCGAGGCGCTGCTGCAGGTCGAGCCGATCGACCTTGTAGACGACGCCGTCGATATCGTAGTCGAGATCGGGACGTTGAAGGCCGATCTCGCGGTAATGACCGAGAATGTCCTCGACCGAGGACAACCGCTTCATCAGCGGATTGATGGGAAAACCCCATTTGCCGAAGGTCTCGACCATGCCCATCTGTGTGTCTGAAGGCATCTCGGAGATCTCGCCCCAGGCATAGGCGAAGAAACGCAGCTTGCGGCTCTCCGTCACCTTGGCGTCGAGCTGGCGCAGCGACCCTGCCGCCGTGTTGCGCGGGTTCACATAGGTCTGCTTGCCCTCGGCCTCCATCTGCGCGTTGAGCGCAAGGAAGTCGCTCTTGGCCATATAGACCTCGCCGCGCACCTCGACGATATCGGGCGCGTCCGCAGGCAGCGTGTTCGGGATCTGCTTGATGGTCTTCACATTGGCGGTAACGTTCTCGCCCGTCGTGCCGTCGCCGCGGGTTGCGGCGCTCACCAGCTTGCGGTTCTCGTAGCGGATCGACATCGACAGGCCGTCGATCTTCGGCTCGGCGGTAAACGCGATCGAGCCGTCGGGGAGCTGTCCGAGGAAGCGGTAGACCGAGCCGATGAAGTCCTGCACGTCCTCGTCGGAAAACGTGTTGTCGAGCGACAGCATCGGCCGCGAATGGGTGATCGGCGCGAAGGTGGCGAGCGGGGCGGCGCCGACACGGCGCGACGGGCTGTCGTCGCGGACGAGTTCCGGGAAGCGCTGTTCGATCGCATCGTTGCGCCGCTTCAGCGCGTCGTACTCGGCATCCGAAATCGCCGGCTGGTCCTTGCCATGATAGAGCTCGTCATTGCTGGCGATCTCGGCCGCCAGAAAGGCAAGCTCTGCGGCGGCCTGTTCTTCGCTCAGGGTTTCGACGGGCGTTTGGTTGGCGGCGGACATGGCAGACTCCCTTTGAGGAGTCGTTTTCTAGAGCAATTTTCACCGGGGAAAAAGCGCCGCTTTATGGTTGTCAGCAACTGGTTACAGATCGGTCCGATGATCGACTGGACGGACCGTCACTGCCGACGCTCTCGCCAGCGACCTACTCGCCCGCCGTCAACAACCGCTTGGCGGCCGCCCTCGCCTCTTCCGTTACCGAAGCGCCGGCCAGCATGCGGGCGATTTCCTCGGTGCGGTCGTGCGGCTCCATCGTCGCCACGCGGGTGGCGATCTTTTCGGAGCCCTCGGAAGCCGGTCCCTTGGAGATCAACAGATGCGTCGCAGCCCGTGCCGCCACCTGCGGCGCGTGGGTGACGGAGAGAACCTGGACCTTGGCCGACAGCCGCTTCAGCCGCTGGCCGATCGCATCGGCGACAGCGCCACCGACGCCCGTGTCGATTTCGTCGAAAACAAGCGTCGGCGCCGAGCCGCGATCTGCAAGCGCCACCTTGAGCGCCAGCAGAAAGCGCGAGAGCTCACCGCCGGATGCGACTTTCATGATCGAGCCTGGGCGCGTGCCTGGGTTGGTCTGGACGTGGAATTCGACCACGTCGATGCCCTCGGCCGCAGCCTCTTCCGGGTTGGAGGCGATCTCCACCATGAAGCGGGCGCGCTCGAGTTTCAGCGCCGGAAGTTCGGCCATGACGGCTGCGGCAAGCGCCTCGCCGGCCTGGTGACGCTTGGCCGAGACCACCTGCGCGGCCGCCTCATAGGCGACCTTCGCGACGCCGACCTCGGCTTCGAGCTTGGCAAGCTTCTCCTCGCCGGCATCGAGATCGGCCAGATCGTTGCTCATGCGGATTGCGAGCGCCGGCAGTTCGGTGACCGGCACCGAATATTTGCGCGAGGCGCCGCGCAGCGCGAAAAGTCGCTCCTCGACGCGCTCCAGTTCCTTGGGGTCGTATTCCGTCTTGCGCAGTGCGGCTTCGACTTCCATCTGCGCGTTGGACAGCTGGTCGAGTGCTGCATCAAGCAGCGCCACGGTGTCTTCCAGCAGTCCCGGCGCCTCATGGCTCTTGCGCTCCAGCCGGCGCACCAGCGAGGCGATATGGGGCACGGGCGAGGCATTGCCGTTGAGGAATTCGGAGGCTTCGGCGATATCGCCGGCGATGCGCTCGGCCTTCATCATCTTCTGGCGGCGTTCGGCGAGCTCATCCTCTTCGCCGTCCTGCGGCGCCAGCTTGTCGAGCTCTTCGACGGAGGAGCGGATGTAATCCGCCTCGCGCGCTGCCGCCTCGACCTTCTCGCGGTGCTTCTTCAGCGTCCGCTCCGTATCGCGCCAGACGCGATAGAGCTGCGAAACGCCGGCCACCTCGTCGGCGATGCCGGCGAAGGCGTCGAGCAGGATGCGGTGGGCGTGAGTATCGACCAGCGCGCGGTCGTCATGCTGTCCGTGGATCTCCACCAGCATCTGGCCGGCCTGGCGCATCAGTTGCACGCTGATCGGCTGGTCGTTGACATAGGCCTTGGTGCGGCCATCGGCGCTCTGCACGCGACGGAAGATCAGGTCGCCGTCATCGTCGATGCCGTTGTCGCGCAACAGCACGCGGGCCCGATGGTCGGGGCCGACGTCGAAAACGGCGGTCACCTGCCCCTTGTCCTCGCCATGGCGGACAAGACCGCCGTCGCCGCGCCCGCCAAGGGCGAGCGACAGGCTGTCGAGCAGGATGGATTTGCCGGCGCCGGTCTCCCCCGTCAGAACGGAGAGACCAGCCTCGAAGGCAAGATCCAGCCGCTCGATCAGGACGATATCGCGGATCGAAAGCTGGATCAGCATCGGCTTTAGGTACCGAGGAGTTTCTTGCCGGCTCGCGAAATCCACGAGCCCTGATTTTCACGCGGCTCTGCGCCGTTGTTCTTCAAGAGCTTGTAGGAATCCGCGTACCACTGGCTGTCGGGGTAGTTGTGGCCGAGAACGGCGGCTGCCGTCTGGGCTTCCTCGACGATACCCATCGCGTAATAGGCCTCGACCAGACGCGCGAGCGCCTCTTCGACCTGGTTCGTGTTCGGGTACTTCTCGACGACGATGCGGAAGCGCGAGATGGCGGCAAGGTATTCCTTGCGCTCCATGTAGTAGCGGCCGATCTGCATTTCCTTGCCGGCGAGCTGGTCGCGGGCAAAGCGGATCTTCGCCTGCGCGTCGTCGACATATTCGGAATCTGGATAGTTGTCGATCACGGCCTGCATGGCCTCGACGGTTCTGGACGCAGCGCGCTGGTCCTGCGTCACGTCGACGATCTGCTTGGAATAGGTAAGACCGATCAGATACTGCACATAGGCGGCATCCTTCGACTTCGGATACTGCGCCATGTAGCGGTTGCCCGAGGCCAGCGCTTCGTCGAGGCGGCCCTGGCGGTACTTCACGAAGGTGCTCATCACGAGACCCTTGCGGGCCCATTCCGAGAACGGATTTTCGCGGTCGATCGAATCGAACTTGCGCGCGGCTTCCGCCATGTTGCCGGCCTTCATGTTGGCCAGACCCTGATTGTAGAGAACATCAGGCGGATCGCTCTGCAGGCCGAGCTTGGTAATATCGATATCGGGGTCCGATTGGCATCCGGAAATCAAGGCACCTGCGCTCAGCACCAGGAGCGATGCGAACAAAGCACGCGCTGTCTTCATCATACTTTCAGACCCTGCATAACCCATCGGAACATCCCAAGAGCCGCCATCCCTCAACGGCAGCCACGCCTCGCTGGCGTTTCTAGCCACAAATGCATGGCCAGAGCAACGCATTGATGATGCATTAACGCATTTTTGTGGCGACCCCGCCGATAATCGTCTGTTTTGTCCGGATAATTCTCGATTATGCCCAGCTAAATATCTGCCGCGAAAGGTCTATCGGGAATCACACTTGGCTGTTGCACATAAAGAAACCGCCTCCCGAAGGAGGCGGCCCTGGCCTAAAGAATGCGATGGAGGTCAAGCCGACCAGGGAGCAAATTCAGGAGCGTTGACGCGGATGAAATCGCGCGGGGCAACACGCTGGCGCGGTGCCGAGGTCTCGACCACTTCATAGGCGGTCGGATCGCTGAGCAGCGCCTTCAGCGCATTGGCGTTCATCTTGTGGCCGCCGCGATAGGAGCGGTAGCAGCCGATGAAGGGAGCGCCGGCAAGCGACAGGTCGCCGACGGCGTCGAGCGTCTTGTGACGCACGAATTCGTCCTTGGCGTAGCGCAGGCCTTCGACGTTGATGACGGTGTGATCGTCGGAGATGACGACCGAGTTTTCCAGCGACGAGCCGAGCGCGTGGCCCGAGGCCCAGAGACGTTCGACGTCGCGCATGAAGCCGAAGGTGCGGGCGCGCGACAGTTCCGACTTGAAGGTGGCGGCGGTCATGTCGCCTTCCCACTTCTGGCGGCCGATCAGCGGCGTGTCGAAATCGATCTCGACTTCGAAGCGCATGCCGTCATAGGGACGAAACTCGCTCCAGGAGCCGCCATGCTCGATGCGAACCGGCTTGGTGATGCGGATGTAGCGGCGCTTGACGCCGAGCGATACCAGACCCACCTGCTCGATGGCGTCGATGAACGGCATCGAGCTGCCGTCCATGATCGGCATTTCGGCGCCGTCGACTTCGATGACGACGTTGTCGAGGCCAAGCGCGTAGACGGCGGCCATCACATGTTCGACCGTCGCGACGGAGCGCGCCGGAGAAAAGCCGAGAACGGTGCAAAGGTCGGTATTGCCGACCTGCGAGGAAACAGCGCGAAGCTCGGTGACTTCGCCGTTGTCATGCATGCGATTGAATACGACACCAGTGTCGGCTTCAGCGGGGTTGAAGGTAATCGAAACGTCGGCACCCGAATGAACGCCGATTCCCGAAAGCGAGACCGGACGCGATACCGTCGTTTGAAAACCCAACATGCCAATAACCATTAATCTTGCCTTTATTATCCTTGGCGACCCGCTACGACCGATATGTCGAAACTCATCCGCCAAGGCTTATTCTCTCCGTCGCGGTGCTGCGTCAAGGCGCACGTAGACGGTTTTGCAGCCCATACATACGTGTGCCCGCGCTGCAATCCAAATCACTGTTTCTTTCGCATTGTTACGAAAGCATGCATTTGAAATCACAAGGCAATCAGGCGCAAATCGGAGTGCCTGATACAACAATGCCCGGGAGCGAACTCCCGGGCTGTTGCGTGGCGATTCTGCGTGTCTTTATCAGTTCGACTGGCGGCGAAGGAAGGCCGGAATTTCGAGCTGATCGTCTTCCTGCATCATGCGGGCCTGCGGTACGGCACGGCCCTGATCATCCAGGTTTCCGCGACGCGGAGCATAGAGGCTCGCTTCCGGAGACAGCGGGCGACGCTGCTGCGAGGACGCTGCCGGAGCCGACGTCATCTCAGGAGCAACTTCCTCTTCGCGGCGACCAAGCGAGTTGGTGATGCGCTTCAGGAGGCCCATCGGACCGCGCTCTTCATGCGCATGCGACACGGGTGCCGGCTGCGAACGATGATCGATCTCGGCCTGAACGACCGGCGGGAAATCCTCGACCTTCGGCATGCGGACCGGCTGCTGCTGCATGACAGGAGCAGGCTGCTGCATGACCGGCGCCGGCTGATGCATCACAGGCTGCGGAGCCGGCTGCTGCATCACGGGTGCCTGCTGCTGGACCGGAGCCGGACGGATGATCGGTGCGGCTTCCGGGGTTGCGAAGATCTTGCTCGCCGGGCGGAAGGTTTCCTGCGGAGCAGGCTGCTGGTGAACCGGGGCAGCCGCGCGCGGAGCGTGGATGTCGAGTTCGCGTTCCATTTCGGCTTCGGCCATGCGGATGGTCTGCGCGATCTGGTCGGCCTTCGGTGCCTGCTGCATGACAGGGGCAGGCTGGACTGCGGCCGGAGCCGGAGCAACGGCCGCCGAAGGACGGATAATCGGCTTCTGGACCGGCTGGAAGGTCTTGCCGGCGTCCTGGTTCATCGCGCGGTCGATGCCGGTGGCGACGACGGAAACGCGGATGATGCCTTCAAGCGATTCGTCGAAGGTCGCGCCGAGGATGATGTTCGCATCCGGATCGACTTCTTCGCGGATACGGGTAGCCGCTTCGTCGACTTCGAAGAGGGTAAGGTCGCGACCACCGGTGATGGAGATCAGCAGGCCCTGTGCGCCCTTCATCGAGGTTTCGTCGAGCAGCGGGTTTGCGATCGCGGCTTCCGCAGCCTGCATCGCACGGCCCTGGCCGGAAGCCTCGCCGGTACCCATCATCGCGCGGCCCATTTCGCGCATGACCGAACGGACGTCGGCGAAATCGAGGTTGATGAGACCTTCCTTCACCATCAGGTCGGTGATGCAGGCAACGCCCGAGTAGAGAACCTGGTCGGCCATCGCGAATGCGTCGGCGAAGGTCGTCTTGTCGTTTGCGATACGGAACAGGTTCTGGTTCGGAATGACGATCAACGTGTCGACCGACTTCTGCAGTTCCTGGATGCCCGCTTCGGCCAGACGCATGCGGCGGCCGCCTTCGAAGTGGAACGGCTTGGTCACGACGCCAACCGTCAGGATGCCCTTGTTGCGGGCAGCCTGGGCAACGACGGGAGCCGCACCGGTGCCGGTGCCGCCGCCCATGCCGGCGGTGACGAAGCACATGTGGGTGCCGTTCAGGTGATCGACGATTTCGTCGATGCATTCTTCAGCAGCTGCACGGCCGACTTCCGGCTGCGAACCCGCGCCGAGACCTTCGGTGACGCTGGCGCCGAGCTGGATGATGCGCTCGGCCTTGGTCATCGTCAGTGCCTGGGCATCCGTGTTGGCAACGACGAAGTCGACGCCCTGGAGACCAGCGGAGATCATGTTGTTGACAGCGTTGCCACCGCCACCGCCGACGCCGAACACGGTGATGCGCGGCTTCAGCTCAGTGATATCTGGCGTATGCAGCTTGATAGTCATGGTACCCGTTCCTTCTCTTTATGGCCGCATCGCCACGCCGGCCAATTCACTCAATTTCTAGAAGCTTTCCTTCAGCCACTGGCCCATCCGGGCGAAGCGGCTGCTATTTCCGCCAAGCGACATGAGCAGACCGCTCTGTGACGCATGTGTTTCCTGGTCCGCAACCTGCGGATAGATCATCAGGCCGACCGCCGTCGAAAAGGCCGGACCCTTGGCAGCGGTCGGGAGACCCGAGACGCCCATCGGGCGGCCGATACGGACGTTGCGAGCAAGGATCTTGCGGGCAACGTCGGCAAGGCCGGTCAGCTGGCTTGCGCCGCCTGTCAGCACGACGCGCTTGCCGACGATCGGACTGAAGCCCGAGCGCTGGATGCGGTCGCGAATGAGTTCCATCGTCTCCTCGATGCGGGCGCTGACGATCCGCGACACCAGTGCGCGAGGCACCTGCGTCGGCAGATCGCGGTCATCCTCGCCGATCGGCGGGATCGAGATCAGCTCGCGCTCATCGGAAGAGTTCCCCATGGCCGAGGCATGAACCACCTTCAGACGCTCGGCGTCCTCGATGCGGGTCGAAAGGCCACGGGCCAGATCGGTTGTGACGTGATGACCGCCGAGACCGACGGCATCCGTGTGCACCAGCTTGCCCTCGGCAAAGACCGAGATCGTCGTCGTGCCGCCGCCCATGTCGATCGCAGCGCATCCGAGTTCGACTTCGTCGTCGACCAAGGCAGCAAGGCCGGACGCGTAAGGCGTAGCCACGATTCCTTCGACCGACAGGTGCGCGCGGTTGACGCTGAGCTCGAGGTTCTTCAGAGCCGTGCGCTCGGCGGTCACGACATGCATGTCGACGCCGAGAACGTCACCGTACATCGACAGTGGATCGCGAATGCCGCGCTCGCCGTCGAGCGAGAAGCCGGTGGCCAGCGAGTGCAGCACGGCGCGATCCTGGCGCAGCGACTGCTGGCAGGCTGCCGCCAGAACCTTCTTCAGATCGTTCAGCTCGACTTCCTGGCCGCCGAGATCGATGGTGGCGGTGTAGATGTCGCTGGTGAGGCGTCCGGCCGTCAGGTTGACGATCAGGCTCTCGACGGTGAGGCCAGCCATGCGCTCGGCTGCATCGACCGCGAGGCGGATGACGCTTTCGAGCGCATCGAGATCCGAGATCGCGCCGGTCTTGATACCGCGCGAACGCTGGTGGCCGATGCCGATGATTTCGATGTTATGCGTGCGACCGGGGAGGATCTGGCTCTCCTCGCGCGGCGTCAGCCGGCCGATCATGCAGACGACTTTCGTCGAACCGATGTCGAGCACGGAAACGACATGCGACCGCTTGGACGAAAGCGGCTTCAGGCGCGGCAATCCAAAATGGGACGAACCGAACAAGCTCATATATTCTGCCCCGCCTTCTTCAAATCCTTGGTGCGCTGATCGAGAACAAGCTGACGGCGCTCCATGGCTTCAGGCGTCAGTTGGATGGCCATACGGTCGGAGAGGCGAAGATCGACGGCCGCGATATCGCGATCGAGAAGCGCCTGCTCGCCATTGAACTTCGAAAGGCGCGCCAGCGCCTGATCGACATCGTCTTCCGGCAACTTGACGACGACGCCGTTATCCATGTGCAGATCCCAGCGACGGCCGGAGACCCAGACATAGGCCTTCACGCGCGCCTTGATATCGGGCCACTTGGAGAACTCGTCTGCGAGCGAAGCGGCAGCCACTTCGGCGCCGCGACCAACGACCAGCGGAAGCTGCGAAAACTTGTTATCGCGAAGCGGCGCGATGACCGCCCCACCCTTCTCGACCAGCGAGAGCTCGGCGCCATGCTGCCAGATCGCGTAGGCTTCGCGCTCCTTGAGTTTCACCTCGATCGTCTTCGGATAGACCTTGCGGACCTCGACGCTTTCGACCCAGGGGAGCTTCGCGATCTTCTGACGCGCCGCATCCACATCGAGCGCCACGAGCGAAGTCGTGCCGTCGAGACCGATCAGCTGGAGGATATCGATTTCGGAGGTCTCGGAATTGCCGGATACCTTCACGTCCTCTACGGCAAAGCCGGCGGCAGCCGTCGTCGCCTGGGCGACAACTTCCGTGTGACCACCCAGAGACATGCCGTAGAAACCCGTCGCGGCGAAGAACGCCAGCGCCGACACCGTACCCGTATGGGCAGGAATGTAGATGCGACCGCTGCCGAGGCTGACAAGGAAGCGGACGACGCGGCGCAGAGGCCGCGGCAGCACGATGCGCCCATCGCCTTCAGCATAGGAAGGCTCGGCTTGATGGCTTGGGCGCCCCATCCTTTTGACCGTTACCGAGAACAAGAAGCGTCCTCCACCATCCAACGAAGAAATTCACCAAACGAGTAGCCGGCATGACCGGCCATTTCGGGCACAAGAGAGGTTGGAGTCATGCCTGGCTGAGTATTGATCTCCAGCCAGATGATTTCGCCGTCTTCGGAGAAGCGATCGTCGTACCGAAAATCTGACCGACTCACTCCACGGCAACCAATTGCTTGATGCGCCCTTAGGGACAATGATTGTATTTTTTGGTAAATATTCGGTGAAATTTTCGCCGGAATGACGTGTTTCGAACCACCAGCCACATACTTGGAATCGTAATCGTAGAAGCTGTGACCCTGCGGAACGATCTCGGTCACACCCAGCACCTGATCGCCCATGACGCCGCAGGTCAGCTCGCGACCATGCACGTAACGCTCAACGAGAACCTCCTCGCCATACCGCCACTCGGCCGAACCGATGATCTGCGGCGGACGCGACTGATCCTCCTGAACGATGACGACGCCGAAGCTCGAACCCTCGCGCACCGGCTTCACCACATAAGGCGGCTTCATCGGATGTTCGGCGGGGAAAGCGAAGCGGTTGATCACCTGCGACTGCGCGACAGGAATGCCGGCGGCAGCCGCGACACCCTTTGCCTTGCTCTTGTCCATGGCAAGTGCCGAGGCCAGAACGCCGGAATGGGTGTAGGGAATTTCGAGATATTCCAGGATGCCCTGGATCAGCCCATCCTCGCCGAACGGCCCATGAAGGGCGTTGAACACCACATCGGGACGCAGAGCGGACAGCTTGGCGGAGACGTCGCGATCGACATCGATACGGGTCACCTGGAAGCCTTCAGCCTCGAGAGCATCCGCGCACGCCGCCCCGGACGAAAGGCTGACAGGCCTCTCCGAGGAAAATCCGCCCATAAGGACAGCGACATGCTTGCGACTCATAGATACCCCCAAAATAATCCGTACTTTGCATTCCAAGGCTTGCACCAAGCTGGCTTTCTTCCGAATCTGGCTCGCATGGCGCACGTGTATTAGAGCGTCATTATGGTTAACGAAGCGTTTACTTTTGTTAACTTCTTCCCCGAACCGGCATGAATTGTGACAGTCGGGCGCAGCCGTCGAAACGTGAAAACCCCGCAGCGCCAAGCGCTACGGCCGATATGTCAAAGCGAAACAAAAAGTTTAAGGAACCGCTCCAAGCGGGCTCCGACCGCCGGCCGCTCCTAGATTTGCGCCGACGCAAATCCGAGTTTCCACCACGCCTGCAACCACTGGAAACAGACGCCGAAGCGCGGTTGAGCACCTGACTTTCCGGCTGAAAAAGCAAGCACCCTAGTTTTTGTCGGTTTATTGCGCGAATAACGTTTGCGCCGAATTAAAATTGCGTTATGAGCCCCTAGCCTCCCAAGGGCATACAACCGAAATCCCGATTGGAATGAAAATGTCAGACGCGATATCTCCAGTATCGCCGACATCAGCTTCATCGAACAGTGCACCGCTCAACTCGCCGGCACGCGTTCTGATCGCAAGCGTCGTCGGCACCACCATCGAATTCTTCGACTTCTACGTATACGCGACGGCCGCCGTGCTGGTCTTCCCGACGCTGTTCTTCCCGAACAGCGATCCGACCACCGCGCTGCTCGCCTCCTTCGCGACCTTCTCCATCGCCTTCTTCGCCCGCCCGCTTGGCGCCGTGGTCTTCGGCCACTTCGGCGACAGGATCGGCCGCAAGACGACGCTGGTCGCGGCCCTGCTGACGATGGGTATCTCCACCGTCATCATCGGCCTGCTCCCCTCTTATGAATCGATCGGCGTTCTCGCGCCTCTGCTTCTCGCGCTTTGCCGTTTCGGCCAGGGCTTCGGCCTCGGCGGCGAATGGGGCGGCGCGGTGCTGCTGGCGACCGAAAACGCACCTGAGGGCAAGCGCAGCTGGTACGGCATGTTCCCGCAGCTCGGCGCACCGCTCGGCCTCTTCCTGTCCTCGGGCATCTTCTGGGTGCTGTTGCAGTTCATGCCGCAGGAGCAGCTGCTGGCCTGGGGCTGGCGCGTTCCCTTCATCGCCTCGATCGTCCTGATCGTCATCGGCCTGTGGGTTCGCCTGTCGATCACCGAAACGCCTGACTTCCAGAAGGCCATCGACAAGAAGGAACGCGTCGCCGTTCCTGTCGCCGAAGTCTTCCGCAAGCACAAGCGCAGCCTGTTCCTCGGCACCTTTGTGGCGCTCGCCACCTTCGTGCTGTTCTACATCGGCTCGGCCTATCTGCTCTCCTACAACGTCAAGGTTCTGAAGATCCCGTTCCTCGACGCGCTTGAGATCCAGATCGTCGGCTCGATCTCCTTCGGCATCTTCATCCCCATCATCGGCAAGCTTGCCGAGCGCTTCGGCCGCCGCGAAATGCTGATCCTGACGACCGTCCTGATAGGCTTGTTCTCCTTCCTGCTCCCCGGCCTGATGGCTGGCGGCGAAGGCAGCATCCTGGTCTTCGCGATCGTCGCCATGGCGCTGATGGGCATGACCTACGGCCTGATCGGAACGGCGCTCGCAGCCCCCTTCCCGACCGCCGTGCGCTACACCGGCTCGTCGATCACCTTCAACCTCGCAGGCATCTTCGGCGCGTCGCTCGCGCCCTATATCGCCACCTGGCTGCAGGCGAACTACGGCATGCTTTACGTCGGCTACTATCTCGGCCTTTCCGCCGTCATCACGCTGATCTGCATCCTGGCCTCGGGCCGCGACGAAGTCTGATCGGTCCATTCTTGAACATGCGAGGCCGCGACGGGAAACCGCCGCGGCCTTTTTCGTTGTTGTCTGTTAACGCCCCACCGCTATTTTCGATGCGATCAAAGGCTGGGGAGAGACGAATGCTGACACGACGATCGCTGCTGACGCATGGCCTGGGCGCCGGCCTGTCGCTATCTCTCCCGCCCCTCGCCCGCGCCGCCGGCGTCCCCGATACCGACGTCACCTTCCTCGTCATCAACGACATCCACGCCTGCCGCATCGGCGATGGCCTCAGCCCCAATTGCGAGGCCGAGGGCAAGACCGACGCCAACCTGCTGCGCCACATCCGGGCGCTGAACAACATCCACCACCAGACATGGCCGGAAGCGATATCAGGCAAGCCGACCGGCTTCGCGCTCGCGGGCCAGCCTATCGCCAAGCCGCAAGGCGTCATCGTCTGCGGCGACGTCACCGATGATGGCGGCGGCCAGATGGCGGAGTTCGCGGAGGGGTCGCAGTTGCTGCAGTTCTCGCACCGCTATCAGCAGGGACCGGGCGCCGACCACATCCACTTCCCCGTCTATGTCGGTCTCGGAAACCACGATCTCGACCAGGATGGACATCCCCCGCAGGTCGACTGGTACCGCGACGAACTGCGCGACTACGTTCAGCTGAACCACAAGCCGAGCGTCTTCTTCAAGCCGGTCGTGTCCGTCGACAATTACGACGAGGCCTCCGACAATTACTCCTGGAACTGGGGCGGACTGCATCTCATCCAGGCGCAGCGCTATGGCGGCGACAACACCAAGGGCACGGCCAACAGCCTCGACTGGATGAAGCGCGACCTCGCAGCCTATGCCGCCGACGGCCGCCCGGTCGTGATCTTCCAGCACTATGGATGGGACAAGTTCTCGCTCGAGCGCTGGGATCCGGAAAAGAGCACCTTCACCGTTGAGGGCAGCGGCGCGCCGCACTGGTGGGGTGAATCAGAACGTCAGCAATTGCTTGCAACCCTTCAAGGTTACAACGTAATCGGCATTTTCCATGGCCACGAGCACGACACGCGCATGGCCTACCAGGCCGGCGGCATCGACGTCTTCAAGGCCCGCGCCGCCTTCATGGGCGGCTTCAGCCTCGTGCGCATCAAGGGGAATGTGATGGATGTGGCGATCGGTGACGCCAGCGACGATGTCGGCGGGGTGACATTCACCACCGCCTTCACCAAACATTTCGGCTAACGCAGATCGCGGTGCCGCAGCTTGCGGCACCGACAGGCATGGAGCTTACTCGCTCGTCACGCCCTGGAACGGACGCACTTCGCGGCCGGGCATGAACAGGCCCAGGCGCTTGATTTCCCATTCCAGCTTGATGCCGGAATTCTCGAACACCTCGCGGCGAACCTGCTCGCCGAGATATTCGAGGTCGTAGCCGGTCGCCTGGCCGTTGTTGATCATGAAATTGCAATGCAGCGACGACATCTGCGCGCCGCCGATGACGAGACCGCGGCATCCCGCTTCGTCGATCAGCTTCCACGCGGAGTGGCCTTCGGGGTTCTTGAAGGTCGAGCCACCGGTCTTCTCGCGGATCGGCTGCACCGTCTCGCGGTGGCTGCGCACGGCATCCATGTCGGCGCGAATCTTGGCGCGGTCCTCGGCATAGCCTTCGAACAGCACCGATGTGAAGATCAGGTCGCTGGCGGCCGACGAATGGCGATATTCATAGCCCATGTCGGCATTCGACAGCACGTGCTTGTTGCCCTTGCGGTCGATCGCGGTGACCTCGACGACGCGATCACGCGTCTCGCCGCCATTGGCGCCGGCGTTCATCCGTGCTGCGCCGCCGATGCTGCCGGGAATGCCGTAGTAGAAATGGAAGCCACCGATGCCGTTGTCCATCGCCATGGCCGCGACATGCTTGTCCGGGCAGATGGCGCCGGCGCGCACGCGGTTTTCGCCCGCGAGTTCAACCGAGCCGAAGCCCTTGGCGGAGAGACGCAGCACCACGCCGGGAATGCCGCCGTCGCGAACCAGAATGTTCGAGCCGACGCCGACCACGGTCATCGGCACGTCCTCGGGCAGGATTTTCAGGAATGCGATCAGATCTTCTTCGTCGTGTGGCTGGAACATCAGTTCCGCAAGGCCACCGGCATGGAACCAAGTGACGCGGTCCATCGGCGCATCCGGTGTAATCCTCCCGCGGATGTCCTTTACACCGTCGCCCAGCGACGCAAGAAGCTTTTGCCCATTCACCTGTTTCATGCGGATCTACCCGAAAGGCCTTCCAGTTGCTTGGGCAGCGCGGCTGCCCAATAAGTGATACTCCCAGCCCCCAACAGAACCACGAAATCGCCTGGCTTTGCAATCTCTGCGACCATTTCAGGCAACAACTCGGGAGAGGCGAGGAAGCGCGCATCGCGATGCCCGCCCGATTTGATCAGCGAAACAAGCGCTTCGGCGTTGGCGCCCTCGATCGGTTCTTCGCCCGCGGCATAGACCGGCGCCAGGAAAATGCTGTCCGCATCGTTGAAGCAGGCTGCGAACTCTTCGAACAGGCTCGCCAGGCGCGAATAGCGGTGCGGCTGGTGCACGGCGATGRCGCGGCCCTTGCACGCCTCGCGCGCGGCCTTCAGCACGGCCTTGATCTCGACCGGATGGTGACCGTAATCGTCGAAGATCTGCACGCCGTTCCATTCGCCGGTCAGCGTGAAGCGGCGCTTGACGCCACCGAAGGAGGCAAGCCCCTTGGCGATATCCTCGCTCGACATGCCCAGGCGATTGGCGACCGCGATCGCGGCGGTCGCATTCGAAACATTGTGGCGGCCGGGCATCGGCAGAACGAGATTGTCGAGCTTGATGACCTGGCCGGTGCGGCGGCGGCGGATCTCGACGTCGAAGGTCGAGCGCGCGCCGTCGATACGCACGTTCATGAAGCGCACGTCGGCCTGCGGGTTCTCGCCATAGGTCACGACCTTGCGGTCCTCGATACGGCCGACCAGCGCCTGCACTTCGGGATGGTCGAGGCACATGACGCCGAAGCCGTAGAACGGCACGTTCTCGACGAACTGGCGGAAGGCGGCGCGCACGGCGTCGAAATTGCCGTAATGGTCGAGATGCTCGGGATCGATATTGGTGACGACGGCGACGTCGGCCGGAAGCTTCAGGAAGGTGCCGTCCGATTCGTCGGCCTCCACCACCATCCACTCGCCCTCGCCCATGCGGGCATTGGTGCCGTAGGCATTGATGATGCCGCCATTGATGACGGTCGGGTCGAGCCCGCCGGCTTCGAGCAGCGTCGCGACCATCGAGGTGGTCGTCGTCTTGCCGTGCGTGCCGCCGATCGCGATCGCATTGCGGAAGCGCATCAGTTCGGCCAGCATTTCGGCGCGGCGCACCACGGGCAGCAGCTTTTCGCGCGCGGCGATGAGCTCCGGGTTGTCCTTCTTGATCGCGGTTGAAACGACGACGACCTCGGCATCGCCAAGGTTCTCGGCCTTGTGGCCGACGAAGACCTCGATGCCCTTGTCGCGCAGGCGCTGGACGTTGGCGCTATCGGCCTGGTCGGATCCCTGGACGCGATGGCCGAGATTGTGCAGCACCTCGGCGATCCCGCTCATGCCGATACCGCCGATGCCGATGAAATGGACGAGGCCGATGGCCTTCGGCATTTTCATGCGCTTTTCCCCTTGAACTCTGCAATTGTACGTCCCGCCGCAATAGCCTCTACCATGTCGGCAAGCAAGTTCGCGGCGTCAGGTTTACCCGCCTGCTTGGCGGCAGCGGCCATACGCGCCAGCTTTTCCGGGTCGTTCATCGTGTGCGTCAGGATCGAGGCGATCTTCTCGGACGAGAGTTCGGCCTGCACGATCACCTTGGCGCCGCCGGTAGCGGCCAGCGACGCGGCATTGGCCGCCTGGTCGTGGTCGAGCGCATGCGGATAAGGCACAAGGATCGCCGGACGGCCGATCACCGAGATCTCGGAAACCGTCGAGGCGCCGGAGCGGCAGATGACAAGATGCGCCTTGGCCAGCCGTTCGGCCATATCGGTAAAGAAGGGCGCGATGTCGGATGCCGCGCCCATCTGAAGCTTGGCGACGCAATCGCCGACCATGCCCATATCCTCGGGACGAACCTGCTGGGTGATCCTGAGCCGCGCGCGCAGATCGTCGTCGAGCAGGCTGATCGCCGTCGGCATCGCCTTGGAGAAATACTGCGCGCCCTGACTGCCGCCGAAGACGACGAGATTGAACGGCTCGCCGGCATACGACGGCGTATAGGGCGTCTTCGCCGCCTCGATGACGGCGGGGCGGACAGGATTGCCCGTCGTCACCGTCTTCTCGGGGAAGGCACCGCCATTCTCAGGCAGGAAGCCACCGGCGATCGCCTTGACGCGATTGGCGAGCGCCTTGTTGGCGCGACCCATCACGGCGTTCTGCTCGTGGATCATCGTCGGCACGCCAAGACGCGTGGCGGCGAGCAGCGGCGGCACCGTCGGATAGCCGCCGAAGCCGACGACCACAACAGGCTTCAACCGCCCGATCAGCCGCTTGGCCGCCCGCATGCCGCTCCACAGCGTCCACAGCGAACGCGCGACCGCAACCGGGTTCTTCGAGGCGATCGTCGCCGACGGCACGACATGGATCTCGTCGGCCGGGAATTTGCCGGCATAGCGCTCCGCCCGGCTGTCCGTCACCAGGTGCACGGAATAGCCGCGTTCCTTCAGCTTGTAGGCCAGGGCCTCCGCCGGAAACACGTGGCCGCCGGTTCCCCCGGCGGCAAGCAGAACGATGCCTTTGCTCATATAGTCTTACTCCGCCGGAATGCCGTGCGCGACGCGAAACAGGCTCCGCTCCTGCGCACGCTTTTCCGGTCTGTGGCGCGTCAGCGCGAGAATGAACCCGGCCGTGACGCAGATGGCGACCATCGACGAACCGCCGTAGGAAATCAGCGGCAGGGTCATGCCCTTCGCCGGCAGCAGCTCGAGATTGACGCCCACGTTGATGATGGATTGTATCCCGATCTGCAGCACGAGGCCAGCGACGGCGAAACGGTTGAAGTCGTTGCGCTCCTTGTAGGCATGCGACAGACCGCGCAGCACCAGCGCCGAAAACAGCAGTACCAGAGCGATGCAGAAGATGATGCCGAACTCCTCGGCCGCGACCGAGAAGATGAAGTCGGTATGCGCGTCCGGGATGATGCGCTTGACGATGCCCTCGCCCGGACCCTGGCCGAACCAGTCGCCACGGATGATCGCTTCGCGCGCCGTATCGATCTGGAACGTATCGCCCTCGCCGGTCATGAACTTGTCGATACGCAGCGCCACGTGCGGGAAGACGTAATAGGCGCTGACGAGACCGCCGACGCCACCGGCGCCGAGCACGATGATCCACAGCCACGGCATTCCGGCCATGAAGAACATGCCGCCCCACACAGCCGTCGTCAGGATGGTCTGACCAAGGTCGGGCTGCGCCACGAGAAGCGCCGCGACCATGCCGAAGAGGATGATGGCGAAGAGATTGCCCGGGATTTCCGGTTGCCGCGCATGCTCTGCAAACAGCCAGGCGCAGACGACCACGAAGGCCGGCTTCATGAATTCCGACGGCTGAATCGAGATGCCGGCAAGCGTCACCCAACGACGCGAACCCTTGACCTCGACACCGAAGAACAGCGCCAAGAGCATCATCGCGATCGCGACGATCAGGAGAAGGATTGCCGTGCGGCGCACCTGCCGCGGCGTCAGGAACGACAAGCCGATCATCACCGCCAGCGACGGGATCATGAAGGCCGCGTGGCGCTTGACGAAGTGGAACGGCTCCAGCCCGATGCGCTCGGCCACCGCCGGCGACGCGGCAAACGACAGCATGAAGCCGATGCCCATCAGGAAGATGAACATCGCCAAGAAGAACCGGTCGATGGTCCAGAACCAATCGGCCAATGCCCCGCGTTCCGCACGACTTACCATGTCACTTCTCTCCTGTTGCCGAACCGATCAGCATGGTGATTCCGTCGAGCGCTGCCACATGGCTCACAAATGCATCGCCCCTGACTTCGAAGTTCTTATATTGATCGAAGCTTGCGCAAGCCGGTGCTAACATGACCGCCAATGGCCCGCTTTCGTCCTTGCCCGCATCCTCGGCTGCATGCGCGACCGCCTGGTCCAGCGTTCCCGAGATCTCGTAGGGCACCGCCTCGCCGAGCGTGGCTGCGAATTCCGCTGCCGCCTCGCCGATCAGATAGGCCTTGGCGATGCGCGGGAAGAACGGCGCAAGCGTCGTGATCCCGCCCGCCTTCGGAAGGCCGCCGGCGATCCAGTAGATGCGGTCGTAGCTCGACAGAGCCGGTGCTGCCGCATCGGCATTGGTTGCCTTGGAATCATTGACGAACACCACATTGCCGCGCCGGCCGACCGGCTGCATGCGGTGCTTCAGGCCCGGGAAGGACGCAAGGCCCGCGCGGATATCCTCGACCGAGACACCGGCCGCAAGGCAGGCCGCAACCGCTGCCGCCGCGTTCTGGGCATTGTGACTGCCGCGCAGCGTCGGGATACCGTCGAGGTCGGCAATCGGAAGTGCCGCACCGGCCTGCGCCTGAATGAGCTTCGTACCCTCGGCGTAGATACCGTCAGCAAGCACATGGCGGCGGGAGATGCGCGTGACCTTGCCGCCTGCCCGCTCGATGCGGTCGGCGATCATTTCGCAATGACTGTCGTCGACGCCGACGATGGCGACGTCGCTGCCGGCAACCAGCCGCTCCTTGACGTCGGCATAATGCTGCATCGTGCCGTGGCGGTCGAGATGATCAGGCGTGAGGTTGAGCAGGATGCCGGCCGATGGGTTGAGCGTCGGCGCGAGATCGATCTGGTAGGACGAGCACTCGACGACGTAGAACCGCCCAGCCTTCGGCGGCTCCAACGTCAGCACCGCCGTGCCGATATTGCCGCCGAGCTGCGTGTCGCGGCCGCTCGACTTCAGGATATGGGCGATCAGCGCCGTGGTGGTCGACTTGCCGTTGGTGCCGGTGATGGCGATGAACGGCGCATCGGGCGCATGCGCCCGGCGCTCGCGCACGAAGAGCTCGACATCGCCGACGATATCGACGCCGGAGGCACGCGCCAGATCGACCGTCCAGTGCGGCTTCGGATGCGTCAAGGGAACGCCCGGCGACAGCACGAACAGCGACTGCGCGTTCCAATCGATCGTCCTCAGATCGGCGGTGTGGATGCCCTCGGCCGCGGCCTTGGTCACGCTATCGGGATTGTCATCCCACGCCGTCACCTCCGCGCCCCCAAGGATCAGGGCGCGCGCCGTGGCGAAGCCGGAACCGCCGAGCCCGAAGAGCGCGACCTTTTTTCCAGAAAGCGTGGTGACCGGGATCATGATCGTCTTACCGCAGCTTCAGCGTCGAGAGGCCGAGCATGGCAAGGCCGACGGCGATGATCCAGAAGCGGATGACCACCTGGCTTTCGGTCCAGCCCTTCTTCTCGAAATGGTGGTGGATCGGCGCCATCAGGAAGACGCGGCGTCCGGTCATCTTGAAGAAGCCGACCTGGATGATGACAGACAGCGTTTCCATGACGAACAGGCCGCCGATGATCGCCATGACGATCTCGTGCTTGGTGGCGACGGCAACCGTGCCGATCGTGCCGCCGAGCGCCAGCGAACCGGTGTCGCCCATGAAGATGGCGGCGGGCGGCGCGTTGAACCACAGGAAGCCGAGGCCGGCGCCGATGACGGCACCAAGAACGACCGACAGCTCGCCGGTGCCGGGCACGAAGTTGATCTGCAGGTAGTTCGCGAAGACGGCATTACCGGCGAGATAGGCGATGACGCCGAAGGAGGCTGCCGCGATCATGACCGGCACGATGGCGAGGCCGTCGAGACCATCGGTGAGGTTCACGGCATTGCCGGCGCCGACGATGACGAAGCCGCCGAAGACCACGAACATGATGCCGAGGTTGATCAGGAAGTCCTTGAAGAATGGGAATGCGATCGAAGAACCGAAGGTGGAACCCGCAGGACCCGACGCCAGCGACGCCCGCATCATGAAATAGACGGCGATGCCGGCGATGACGAACTCGATGCCGAGGCGCGCCTTGCCGGAGAAGCCCTTGTGGCTCTGTTTGCTCACCTTGAGATAGTCGTCATAGAAGCCGATCGCGCCGAAGCCGAGCGTGACGAGCAGCGTCGCCACGACGTAAACATTCGAGAGATCCGCCCACAGAAGCGACGAGCCAACAATGCCGGCCAAGATCATCAGGCCGCCCATGGTCGGCGTACCGGCCTTCTTGAAGTGCGTCTGCGGCCCGTCGGCGCGGATCGGCTGACCCTTGCCCTGTCGGATGCGCAGCGAGTTGATGATCATCGGCCCGAACAGGAAAACGATCAGCGCGGAGGTGAAGAGAGAGGCGCCCGTGCGGAACGTAATGTATCTGAACAGGTTCAGAAATTTCAGGTGTTCCGACAGTTCGACTAGCCAAATCAGCATTCAGGGCCCCTTGTTTACCCGCTCAAAATTCGCGTTGCGTGTCGGCAAATGGCGGGAACTTGTCAAGGAGCGCGGCAATAATCTTGCCGAAACCGATGCCCAATGACGATTTTACCATCAGCACGTCGCCTACCGCGACAGAGTTCAGTACGTGGTCGATGAGTTCGTCGGTCTGCGCGCGATGCACGACCGAAACGCTCTCGGGAAGTGATTCCTTCAGCGCCAGCATCTCGGGGCCGGCGAGCCAGACATGTTCGATGCCGGCGGCAAGCAGCGGCCCGGCGAGATCGGTGTGGACCTTCTGCGAATAGTCGCCCATCTCGAGCATGTCGCCGAGCACGGCGATCCGCCGTCCCGATCCTGTCGGCATGGAGCTCGCGAGCAGCGCGATTGCCGCGCGCATCGAGGTCGGATTGGCATTGTAGCTTTCGTCGATGACGGTGAAGCTGCCATGGCCGATCGAGAGCTTGTGGCGTCGCCCCCTGCCCTTTTCGGCCTGCAGCGTTGCCAGTGCCGAGATCGCTGCCTGCATGTCGGCGCCGACGATCCTGGCGACGCCGAGCGCTGCCAGCGCATTCTCGGCGATGTGCCTGCCGGGCGCGCCGATCGCGACCTCATGGGTTTCGCCGTCGATGGTGATCCACAAGGTCGAGCTCTGGTCGCCGCCGTTGAACTCCGCCATGCGGAAATCGGCCTTGGCGTGCTGCCCGAAGGAATGAATGTGCTGGATGCCGCAGGCCTGCGCCGTGCGGTCGAGGAAATTGAACTGGTCGTTGTCGCGGTTGAGCACGGCATGGCCGCCGGGCACGACACCCTCGAAGATCTCGGCCTTGGCGGTCGCGATTTCCTTGATGCTCTTGAAATTGCCGAGATGCGCCGGCGCGATCGTGGTGATGACCGCGACATGCGGCTCGATCATCTTGACCAGCGGACGGATTTCGTCCGGGTGGTTCATGCCGACTTCGAAGACACCGAAATAGGTGTCGAGCGGCATGCGCGCGAGGGTCAGCGGCACGCCCCAGTGATTGTTGAAGGATGCGACCGACGCATGCACCTTGCCCGATGGCGCCAGAACCCGGCGCAGCATCTCCTTGGTGGTCGTCTTGCCGACGGAGCCGGTGATGGCGATGATCTGGGCACGCGAACGAGCCCGCGCCGCAAGCCCGAGCTTGCCGAGCGCAACCAAGACGTCCTCGACGACAATCATCGGCACGGTCAGGCGCCCCATCGCCGGCAGCCGCGCTTCGCTCACAACGAGCAGCGCCGCGCCATTGGCCATCGCCATCGACGCGTAGTCGTGACCGTCTACCCGATCGCCCTTGATCGCGAAAAAGGCCTCACCCGGCTGGATCGAACGGCTGTCGATCGCGATCCCGGTAATCCCTTCAGGCAAGGTGCCGAACGGGCGCCCGGCCATGGCCGTGATCATGTCCTGCGTTGTCCAAAGCCAATTCACGATTTCAGCTCCTCCAAAGCCTTGCGCAATTCGGCGTGATCCGAAAACGGCAGCGTGACGCCACCGATCGTCTGCCCCTCTTCATGCCCCTTGCCGGCCACGATCAGCGTGTCGCCGGAGTTCAGCATGGCGACCGCCTCACGGATCGCCTGGGCGCGGTCGGGTATCTCGGTGGCGCAAGGGGCCGCGGCCATGATCTCGGCGCGGATCGATGCGGGCTCTTCCGAGCGCGGATTGTCGTCGGTGACGACAACCACATCGGCGAGCCGGCAGGCGATCTCGCCCATGATCGGCCGCTTGCCACGATCGCGATCTCCACCGCAGCCGAAGACGACGATGACGCGGCCCGTCGTGAACGGACGCACGGATTCCAGCACATTCGACAACGCATCCGGCTTATGGGCGTAATCGACATAAGCGAGCGCGCCATCCTTCGTATGGCCGACGAGCTCGAGGCGCCCCGAAGCGCCCTGCAGCTTCTCAAGCGCGGCCATCGCGACCTTGGCTGGAACGCCCGTGGACATGGCAAGGCCGGCGGCGACAAGCGCATTGGCAACCTGGAAATCGCCGGCAAGCGGAATGTCGACCTCGAAGATCTGTCCCTCGGCGTGGATTTCGGCAACCTGCTTGTGGCGGAAATGCTCGACGCGCTTCAGCGTCAGATACTCGCCCTTCCGGCCGACCGTGCGCACCACATGTCCTGAATCGATCGCCGCCTTGATCGCCTGCTCCGACCATGCGTCGTCGGAAAAGATCACGGCGGGATTGCCCTTGGGCAGCAGCGTATCGAAGAGCCGCATCTTGGCGGCCATGTAGTCCTCGATCGTCGGATGATAGTCCATGTGATCGCGGCCGAGATTGGTGAAGGCGGCTGCGGCGAGCTTCACGCCATCGAGACGCGACTGGTCGAGACCATGGCTGGACGCCTCCATCGAGGCATGCGTCACGCCTTCGTCGGTCAGTTCGGCCAGCAGCGCGTGCAGCGAGACCGGATCGGGTGTGGTCAGCGAGCCGTAATCGTTGCGGGTCGGCGAGACGACACCGGTCGTGCCGATCATCGCGGCCGGGTGACCGGCAAAGGCCCAGATCTGGCGGGTGAAGGAGGCGACCGACGTCTTGCCGGCGGTTCCTGTGACCGCGACCATGGTCTCGGGCTGCTTGCCGTAGAAATTCGCGGCTGCGAGCGACAGGAAGCGGCGCGGTTCGCTGACGACGAGAACGGGAATGGAGGCTTGCGTCGGATGCGAGGCAATCGCGACTGCGGCACCGCGCGCGGCAGCGTCGGCGATAAAGCCCGCGCCGTCAGCCTTGGTGCCGGCGACAGCCACGAAGGCCATGCCGGGCGCGATCTTGCGGCTGTCGGCGGAAAGGCCGGAAATCTCCAGCGCGCCCACCGGGCCGTTCAGTTCTTCCTTCAATTCCGGAAACGCATTTCCGGCGATGTCCCTCAGTTTCATCGAACGCACACTTTTCTCTCGAGCCGTCGAGCCCCCATGGCGAATCGGCTGCGACATTCATCCAGACTCAATAAGACACCAACATGGCCGATCCGTCGTCACCGAACTTCGGTTCCACACCGAGGATTGGCGCCGCGCGGGAGATGATGTTCTTGACCATCGGCGCGGCGGTATAAGCCGCGATGTTCTGGCCCTTTTCGCCATTGTGCGGCTCGTCGCAGAAGGTCAGCACGACATACTGCGGGTTCTCGATCGGAAATGCCGCCAGGAAGGCGTTGAAATTGAGGTTGGTGGCGTAGCGGCCGTTGACGACCTTGTCGGCCGTACCGGTCTTGCCGCCGACGTTGAAGCCGGGAACATCGGCGTTGCGGCCGGAGCCCTTCACGCCGTTGACCTTGAAGAGATAGCGCACGTCGTCGCTGGTGCTCTTCTTGACGACCACTTCGGCCACTTCATCGGCCTGGTCGCGATTGCGCGGCAGGAAGGTCGGCTCGATCAGCTTGCCGCCATTGACGAGTGCCGCACCGGCCACAGCCGTCTGCAGCGGCGTCGTCGAGACACCGTGGCCGAAGGAGATGGTCACCGAGTTGATCTTCTTCCAGACCTTCGGCTGGCTCGGCATCTTCACCTCGGGCAACTCGGTCTTCATCTTGGTGAGCAGGCCAAGCTTCGTCAGATAGTCCTTCTGCGCATCGATGCCGACGATGTCGATGATGCGGGCGGTACCGACGTTGGAGGAATACTGGAAGACTTCAGGCAGCGTCAGCCAGCGGCGCTGGCCGTGGAAGTCGTGGATGGTGAAGCCGCCGATGTGCAAGGGCTGCGTCGCGTCGAAGCTGGAGTTGAGGTTGACCTTGCCGGTGTCAAGCGCCATGGCGAGCGAGAAGGTCTTGAAGGTCGAGCCCATCTCGAACGTGCCGTTCGACATGCGGTTCAGCCAGCCTTCCTTGGCGCCTTCGAGCGGGTTGTTCGGATCGAAATCCGGTGCCGATGCCATGGCGAGCACTTCGCCGGTGTGGATGTCGAGGACGACGGCGCCCGCACCCTTGGCCTCGTAATTCTTCACCGCGTTGACGACGATATCGCGCACGATGTTCTGGACGCGGATATCGATCGACAGCTTGACCGGCTCCAGCGGCTGATCGCTGGTCATGCCGACCATGGCGAGATCGGCCAGCCCCTGGTCGTCGATATATTTCTCCATGCCGGCAACGCCGCGATTGTCGATGTTGACGTAGCCGAGGATATGCGCGGCTGTCGCACCACCGGGATAGAAGCGGCGCTTCTCCGGCCGGAAGCCGATGCCGGGAATGCCGAGCGCCAAAATCTGGCTCTGCTGCTTCGGCGACAGCTGGCGGCGCAGCCAGGCAAAGTGCGAATTGCGGTTGGCGAGCTTCTTGTAGGTGCCCTTCATGTCGAGATCGGGCAGCACGGTCGTCAGCTTCTCGACGGCCTCGTCGGCATCGACGATCTTGTTCGGCTCGGCAAACAGCGAGACGGTGCGGATGTCGGTCGCCAGCACTTCGCCGTTGCGGTCGAGAATATCGGGACGCGACGCCAGCAGGCGATCGGGCGGCAGGATGCTGGATACGACGTCGGGGTCACGCACCGCGTATTCGACGAGACGCCCGCCGATGACGCAGTAGACGCAGACGAAGGCGAAGGCCAGAAGGCCGACGCGGCTCTTGGCCTGGCCGCTGCGCTTCTTGCGCGAGCCCTGGATCGACACGTTGCCTGATGGACCACCGAACCGGCTGTAGACGCCGGAAGAAAAGTGAGCCTGGCTCTTGGCAACCATGATGCGTGAAAGAAATGACATCTCTACTCCACAGATCCGGTTGTCATTTCGTCTTCTTCCTCAACAGGCTTCGCCACGACCTTCGGCTTCGGCTTGCCGGTCTTGGCGTCGGCAATCTGCGGCACCGGCACCTGCGCCTTCAGCATCGGCAGCTCCTTGGCATGCACCAGCGAGGTCGAGACGGTCGGCTGCAGCTGCAGCTCGCTATTGTAGTTGTTGACCAGCCGCTCCAGCCGGTTCGGCTGCGATTGCAGCGCCCAGTCGGCCTTCAGAAGATCGATCGTGTCCTTCTCGAGCTTGATCTCCGCTTCGAGGCGGTGAACCTCCTCGAGCTTGAGTTCGGCCCGATGCTTGATCGTATAGGTCACGGCGGCCGCGGCCGTCATGACGCCAACAAGAACGAGGTCGAAGGTTCTCAGCATATCAGGCTCCGAGCTTTCCGAGGCTTGCGAGGTTGGGCAGTCCGAAGATCGACATGTCGGCGGCTTCAGCCGGCGCGGTGGTTCTGAGGCCCGCACGCAGCTTGGCGGAACGCGCGCGCGGATTGATCTCGGCTTCCGCGTCGCTTGCCGACACCATCGGCTTGCCGATCCGGTCGAAGGTCGCGGCACGCTCGTGAGCGATCGGCATATGGCGCGAGCCCGATGCCTTGCCGGCGCGATCGGAGAAGAAGGTCTTGACGATGCGGTCTTCCAGCGAATGGAAGGTGACGACCACGAGACGGCCGCCCGGCTTCAATGCCTGTTCGGCCGCAAACAGCGCCTGCGCGAGTTCGCCGAGCTCGTCGTTGACGAAGATGCGCAGCGCCTGGAACACCCGCGTCGCCGGATGGATCTTGTCCTTCATCTTGCGCGGCGTCACGATCTCTATCAGGCCCGCCAGATCGCGCGTCGTCTCGAAAGGCTTCTCGGCGCGGCGCTTCTCGATCGCATGCGCGATGCGCGGCGACTGGCTCTCTTCACCGAGGAAATGGAAGATGCGGATGAGTTCGGCCACCTTGGCACGATTGACGACGTCTGCGGCGGAAACGCCGGATGCCGACATGCGCATGTCGAGCGGCCCGTTCTTCTGGAACGAGAAACCGCGATCGGCCTCGTCGATCTGCATCGACGACACGCCGATATCGAGCACGACGCCATCGAGGCCACCGGCGGGCGCGTGATCGGCCAGCCGCGAGAATTGCGAGTGAATGAGCTTCAGGCGACCGCCATGCGCCTCGACCAGCGCCTGCCCGCCTGCGATCGCCGTCGGATCGCGATCGAGCGCGATCACCTCGGCACCACCAGACAGGATTGCTGACGTATAGCCGCCTGCGCCAAACGTGCCGTCGAGAATGACCTTGCCGGCAGCAGGCTCAAGCGCCGTCAGCACCTCGTTGAGAAGAACCGGAATGTGGCGAACCGGTCCGCCACCGGCATCAGTTGAACCTTCGCCAGGATTCGCCGCCATTCCGTTCCCTCGTGTTACGAGGAACGCTTGCCCGCCAGCCTGCGCTCCTCTCGTGCCCGTTGCTGCACAGCCTGAAATTCCTTCGGCTGCCAAAGCTGAAAATGATCCGCCCGACCGACGAAGGTCACTTCGTCCGAGATACCGGTGAAGTCGCGAATGAAATCCGTGACCATCAACCGCCCCTCGGCGTCGAGCTTCATGAAGACCCCGCCCCCGTGAATGAGAAGCGACATCTCGTTCGCTTCCGGCGAAAACGGATCCTCCGCAGCGATCTGCCGCTCGAACCTTTCGAGAAGGTCCGAACCGCCGACGCTGATCGCCGGAAACACAAAATCCTGGAAACAGTACAAATCCTGGATGTTGCCCTGCGCCATCACCGATCGAAACGCCGCGGGCACGGAGACCCTGCCCTTGGAATCGATCCTGTTGGTCGCATGTGAAAGGAAGCGGCCCATGACACGAAACATCCGTTCCCGAAAGAGCCCGGACAGCGATTAGGCGCCCCGAACCCCATTTCTCAGACACAGCTTCGCCAGCCGGACGGACGACATTCCATCCAGCGTCTCCGGTGAGGAGTACGCCTTTACTTTGCGATTGGTGGGCACTTGATTGCCCTTGCGCAGTGCAGGAATGGGATAACATGGGACCATATGGGCGTCAATGGGAAACGCCCGTCTCACGATGAGCGCAGTATCGAAAATTTATAAGCTGTTAAGTTTAACAAAGGGTTATGAACGCCCGAATTCTCAGGCTCCGAAGCGCCCCAAAGCGACACCGCAGCGCGTGGCGAAAAACATCCCCGGTTGCGGAAAATGAATTCGAACACGCCGCGCAGGTGAAAATCACAAAACTCAACTTTAAATGCACATCTGGCCATGAGCACCTCAAGCCACCTCCCCGTTCACCCGCATGTGTTCATCCGGCGTCTTATGCCTACTATGTCGTTAACGGAAAATAATGTATTTTAGATATCATGCATACACAAAGACAAAAACATATCCATTTGCAGAACAAACTAAGAAAGCACGGAGAAAATCCATGGCGAGTTTTAGCTTCAAGGGAATGTTGGCTGGAATGAAGTCGCCGAATACTCAGCCTCCACTGAAGAAAGTCGGCATGACTTCTGAAATTCAGTGCGTAAACTGTGGAAAACTACTCAAGAGATGGTCGGCACTTTCGCTGAGCAGCACGGTTTGCGAGGAGTGCCTTCGCCAGCCGCCAACGTCTCACTGAGCCCATAAGGGCCAGTGAAATCGTATGGACGTCGATGAAAAGACAATCGCCAGTTGGCCTGTAAGCCGGGTTCTGTATGGCTCCGGCCGAAACCGGAACGTGGCAGCCATTCCTCTGGGACAACGTTTGCACGTTGCCTCTCGCAACCCACCCGGATGACTGGCCTGGAAACCAGCCGGACGGCTTGCGCCGCCCGCGTCATCCCTATTCGGTCTTGCTCCCGGTGGGGTTTACCTTGCCATCGCCGTTGCCGGAGACGCGGTGGGCTCTTACCCCACCCTTTCACCCTTACCTGCCGAAGCAGGCGGTTTGCTTTCTGTGGCACTTTCCCTGAGGTCGCCCTCGCCGGACGTTATCCGGCACCGTGTTTCCGTGGAGCCCGGACTTTCCTCACCCTACCGTCTTTCGACATTGGTAAAGCGCGGCTGCCCGGCCAACTGGCCCGGCTCCCTTAACCGAGACTGGGAGCGAATGCCAACAAAATATCGCGTCAGGCTTCGCGGAAATACGGTTTGAAATCCGTCGCGTAGCCCTGTCCGTTGATTCGACCTTCGAGCAAGAGCAACGCGCCGAGCCGGCCGATCTCGTCGGAACTCTTGGCAGCCGTGCCGCAACCGCCCGTGAGAACGCCGACGCGGGGCGACGCGGTATAGCCGATCATCGGATGCCCGCTCGGCGTAAACGAGACGACGCAGGAGCCGCTTGACGTGGAGACCGGCCGCAGCTCCGGCACGACCCGCTCGATCAACCGCGTCAGATGCGACTGCACGCTCTCGCGCCCATCGGTCTTGAACCAGTCCCGCAGCTCCGGCTCGCGCTCCAGCCTGACATCATCGGGATCGCCGCCGATCTTCATGTAGACCTTGCCGTCGGGATAGCGGATCGGCGGCAGCATGTAGAAATCGTCAAGACCATCGACGCCGTGCGAGATCAGCGACGGCATGCCGGCAAACCGCGCGGCGGCAGCCTCGTCGACCTCGTAGAAGGCGATGGTGCGCGCATAAACCTTCAGATCAACAGGCTGCGGCAAGAGATTCTCCGCAATGGAAAAACCGCCGGCAGCGAGCAGCACCTTCTCGGCCCAATATGTCTTCCCACCAGCCGTCTCGACGGCAATCAGACCGCCCTCGTCCCGGATCGACACCGCGACCTCGCGGATGATGGAAGCCCCGGCCTTCTCGGCGGCGATCGACTGCGCCCTGACAAGATTGCGCGGGCTGATGTAGCCGGCGCCCGTCTGCTCGTGGACACCCTCGGTTCCGTCGGCAAAGGCAAAGAACGGAAACCGCTCCTTCAGGCCCGCATCGTCGAGCAGCGCCGTCTCGACGCCGAGCGACCTGGCAGCAGCCGATGTCCGCTCGACATAGCCATCCGGGCCGCCGCGCGCCGGGCCGACCACAAGGCAGCCGGCGGGCGTGTAGAAGGAAACGCCGCTCTCCCGCTCGATCTCGGCGTAGCGTCCGATCGAGCGATTGGCGAGAAGCGCCCAGTCGCGGTCGGGATCGATGGTGCGGGTGATGCGCCCCTCGTCGTAGTGGCTGGCGAAGACGCCGTCATGCCGCTTGCGATCCTGAGGCTCGTCCGGGCCGATGACGGCCACGCCATCGGTCGATTTCGCCAGATGCCGGGCGGCGGCAGCGCCCATCATGCCGCGACCGACGATGATATATTTGAAATCCACGCTCATGACCGTCCCGATCTATCGAAAAGAAGGCGTCAGCTGCCGGCCGAAATCGGCCTCGCCGAGCTCGCCTTCCGCAAGCAGCACCGCACCGAGCCGCCCGAGTTCGTCGGACGACTTCGCGGCAACGAAATTGCCGCCGGTCAGCACCGCGATGCGTGGCGAGGAGGTGAAACCGGCATAGGGATAGGCGGTCGGCGTGAAGGTCGCGACGCAGGGCGCCGACGTCACCGGGCAACCGGCAAGATCAGGCATCAACTCCAGCGCTGTCGCCACCAGCAGATCGCGCTCGGCAGGGTCGCCATCCGACCGGAACCAGGCGCCGGCATCCTGAAGCGTGTCGAAGCTGCGCGTCTCGGTATCGCCACCAAGCTTCAGATAGGTCTTGCCGTCGGGATAACGCACCGGTGGGAGAATATAGACGTGGTCCTCGTCGCTGTCGCCAAACACGATGCTCGACGGCATACCGCCGAAGATCGCCTTTTCGCGCTCGCCGAGCTCGTAGAACACAACCGTTCGCGCCGCGACGCGGGTATCCACGGGCGCGGGGAGAAGCTGGTTGAAATTGCTGAAACCGCCGGCCGCGACAAGCACGCGCTCGGCCGTATAGGTGCGGTCGCCGACGCTCACCTCGACATGCGAGCCGGCATCCTGGACACTGGTTACCGTCGCATCGATGATGGTGACGCCACCCACTTCCGCAAGCGCAGTCTGCGCGCGCACCAGGGCGCGCGGATTGACATGGCCGGCCCGGCGCTTCTCGTAATAGCCACTGAAGCTCTCCCTCAGCGTGAACTCGGGAAAACGCTGGCGCAAGGTCGCCGCATCCAGCACCTCATACTCGACGCCGAGCCCGTCGGAGACCTCGATCGCGCGTCCGAGATAGCCCTGCCCCGGTTGCGGCACCGGCCCGGCGAACAGGCATCCGGCTTCGGTGAAGAAGGAGATGCCGCTCTTCGCCTCGATCTCGGCGTAACGGTCGAGCGAACGGGCGGCGAGCGTCGCCCAGACGATATTGTCGTCGAAGGTGCGGGTAATGCGCGCCTCGTCATAGTGGCTCGCGAACACGCCGTGGTGGCTCTTGCGCTCAACAGGCTCGCTCGGGCCGATCAGCGCCACCCCTTCGATCATAGCGCTGAGATGCCGGGCCGCAGCCGCGCCCATCATGCCGCGCCCGATTATGATCGCCTTGAAATCACATGCCATGTCTCACCTCGTTTCAAGGTGAGATAGCACGATCTGCAAGTTGAATCATATTGTTAAGTCATGCCCTCAGGTGATTCAGCCACAAGCGCTTTCGCCCGTGGCTATCCACGCTGGCGATCAGTTGATCATCGCCAGCACCTTGCCGCAATAGGCCTTGGAAACCGGGTTCATGCGGGTCGCCGCGTGGCCGGCATTGTACTTGAGGATGGTATCGCAGGTCTCGCCGCCACCAAGCGTGTGCGCCGCTGCCAGATACTTCATGCCGTACTTGATGTTGGTATCCGGATCGAAGAGACCCTTGCTGGAACCAGAATAACCCATCATGCGAGCCGTCGCCGGCTTGATCTGCATGAGGCCGATTTCGCCGGCGCTGCCGCGAGCATTCGGATTGTAGTTGCTTTCGACACGAACCACGGCATGCGCGAGTTCGACCGGGACGTTGTACTCTTTGGCGTACTTGACGATGATCGCCGCGTACTTGCTACCGGGCATGTCGGGCATCGCAAAACCGGACGTACGGTCGACGGTATTCAGTGCCACGGTCTTCTGGGCCTTATCGGTCTTGGCGACCTTCTGCACCCGCTGGGTCTTGTGAACTTTCGGAGCCTTCTTCGAGGCCACTTCGGCCGTTTTGGCCTTCTCTGTCTTTTGCGTCTTGAGTGTCTGCGTCGTCTCTGTCGCTTGCGCTCTATTGCCCCATTCGCCTGCGTTTGCGCAATTGAATCCCATCAGCAGTGTGCTGGCGCACACCACAGCAGAAAAAATCTTTCTCATGTAGTCCAGATACTCCAAGCAAAAGAAAAGCTGCGTATAAATGAAATCCGAACGCAGCATAAATTCGCATCAATACTCAAAGTATCAGCGATATTTCTTTTCTGTTTCAATTGACGACGGTCGACAACACACAACAAAACAACCGGCGCCGTTTAGCGACTGCGGTTAGACCATCGCATTGAGGAGATAATAGGGAAAACATGTGGCAGCGCAGCAAACCCGTAAAATCTAGGGGTATATGCCGGCAAATCGGCCCGGTCTCAGGCGCCGTAGCGCGGCAGGGCCGATAGCAGGCGATGCAGCGTGTCGATCGTCGAGAAATCGGCGATCCCATCGACCCTCTCGGGACGGAAATGACGCTGGAAGGCTTCGATCTCGCCGGCCACCTTGTCGGAAAATTCGCCTGTGATCTCAGTGCCGTAACCGTAGAGCGACAGCATGGACTGCAGGGCTTCGACCGGCTGCCCCTGGTCGCCGCGCTGAAAGAAGCGTCCGCCGGTGATCGCGGCCGGCGCCACCCAGTGGCCGACGCCCCTGGAGTGCAACAATCCCCAGGGGAAGTTTTCGCCCGGATCAAGCTTGCGCCGAGGGGCGACATCGGAGTGTCCGAGCACCCTTTCCGGCACGATGGACCAACGTTCGCCGCAGTCGCGACACAATTCGATCACCGCATCGAGCTGCGCCTGCGGATACTCGGGGCAACCGCCCGGATGCCCTGCATTGGCGATCTCGATACCGATCGACGACGAGTTGATATCGGTCTCGCCCTGCCAGATGCTCTTGCCGGCGTGCCAGGCGCGCCGTGCCTCCGGAACGAGCTGCACGACGTCGCCATTCTCATGCACGAAGTAATGGCACGAGACCTGGCTCTCTTCGCGACAGAGCCAGTCGAGCGCTCCGTCCGCGGTCGGCATGCCGGTATAATGGAGAATGATCATATCGGGCTTTCGCCCATCGACGCGCTCACCATGGTTCGGCGACGGCCGTACGCTGGCTTTGGCGTAGTCTGCCTCAAAGGCGGTCATGCGGCGCGGCGTTCCTTCTCGATCGCCTCGTAGGCGGCATTGAGCGCCGCCATGCGTTCATTGGCAATCGCATGGAACTCTGCCGGCACGCCGCGCGAGATCAGCCGGTCCGGATGATGCTCGCTGACCAGACCATGGTAACGGCGGCGGATCGTCGGGAAATCGTCCGACGGCGAAACGCCGAGCACCTTGTAGGGATCGCCGCCGATCGACACATGCCGCGCGGCGATCTGCTCGAAGCGCTGCTCGCTCATGTGGAAGATTTCGGCCACATGAGCGAGGAAGGCGAATTCCTTCTCGTGAATGACGCCATCAGCCTTGGCGATATGGAACAGGCCGTCGAGTACTTCTTCCAGAACCGGGCAGTTGGCGGCGCAGGTCACGCAGAGCGTCGAAAGCCGCTCCGCATAGGCCTCGTAGCCGGCCACATCCTGGCGCGCCAGATTATAGAGACGCGCGACGTTGGCGGCCTGATCGTCGGGGAATTCGAAAATCTCGCGGAAGGCCTGAACCTCCTTCTCGCTGACGATCCCGTCGGCCTTCGCCATCTTCGCCGACAGCGCGATGATCGCGACCGAAAACGCCACCTTGCGCCGCGTCTCGGGGTCGCCTTCAAAGACCGTGCGAACAGCCTCGACCACGGCGGAAAGCGCATTTCCCGCAGCGTTGCCTATGGCGTTCAGCAGTTTTTCCCAGAAGGACATCAGGTCTCTCGTCTAATAAAAGGAGAAACACCTTGAACAAATAAAGGTTGCCTTTGCAAGACGGGGATTGGCCGCAAGGTTGAAAACACCTTTCACAATTCGGTAATGGTGGCGTGTAAYCGAGACATTGGCACCCTTTGCCGACCCCAAGCCAGACGGCCTCGTGACGCTTTGTCGCGCCGCATCGGGACGCCTTCGGACAGACGCGCCGACGATTTCCACAATCCCATGCAAACCGCGGTTGCTGCCTGAACCGATTAGATCAGCACCTGCGGGCGACTTGCCTGCTTAACCGCGTTGCAACACGCATTTTTCACAGAAACAACACTTTACACCATCTCTTCTCTGCCGCATCCATGCACGACCGAACCAAGCTTAGACACGGATAGCGGAGACACCCATGGCCAAGAAAAAAGTCGCAATGCTCACGGCAGGAGGCCTTGCGCCTTGCCTCTCTTCGGCCGTCGGCGGGTTGATCGAACGCTACACCGACATCGCCCCCGATCATGAACTGATCGCCTACCGCTCCGGCTACCAGGGCGTGCTTCAGGGCGACAGCATCAAGATCACGCCCGAGATGCGCGAGAAGGCCTATCTGCTGCATCGCTACGGCGGCTCGCCGATCGGCAACAGCCGCGTGAAGCTCACCAACGCCGCCGACTGCGTCAAGCGCGGGCTCGTCAAGGAAGGCGAAAACCCGCTGCGGGTCGCAGCCGAGCGCCTTGCCAATGACGGCGTCAGCATTCTCCACACGATCGGCGGCGACGACACCAACACGACCGCGGCCGACCTCGCGGCCTATCTCGCCGCCAACGGCTACGACCTGACGGTCGTCGGCCTGCCGAAGACCGTCGACAACGACGTCGTTCCGATCCGCCAGTCGCTCGGCGCCTGGACGGCGGCCGAAGTCGGCGCGCACTTCTTCGACAATGTCAGCAACGAGCAGACCGCCGCTCCCCGCACGCTCATCATCCATGAAGTCATGGGCCGCCACTGTGGTTGGCTGACGGCGGCCACCGCCCGCGCCTATCTGAAGCGCACCCGCAACAATGAATATGTCGACGGCATGATGACCAATGCTGGCATGAAGAGCATCGACGCGGTTTATCTGCCCGAAACGCTCTTCGACCTCGAGGAAGAATCGGCGCGCCTGAAGGAGATCATGGACCGCACCGGCCATGCGACGGTCTTCGTCTCGGAAGGCGCCTGCCTGGACGCTATCGTCGCCGAGCGCGAGGCAGCCGGCGAAACCGTCAAGCGCGACGCCTTCGGCCACGTGAAGATCGACACGATCAATGTCGGCGGCTGGTTCCAGAAGCAGTTCGCGAGCCTGCTGAACGCCGAGCGTTCGCTGGTTCAGAAATCCGGCTACTTCGCCCGCTCCGCGCCTGCCAATGGCGACGATCTGCGCCTGATCCAGAGCATGACCGACCTAGCCGTCGAGAGCGCGCTGAACAAGGTCTCGGGCGTGACCGGCCACGACGAAGGCCAGAACGGCAAGCTGCGCACCATCGAATTCCCGCGCATCAAGGGCGGCAAGGCTTTCGACACCTCGGTCAAGTGGTTCGGCGAACTGATGGACGAGATCGGCCAGAAATACGAAGACGCATGATTGACGCAGGCGAGATATGATGTCTTTGCTTGTCCTCTAATGAAAGAGGAGGAGATTCCATGTCGCTCGAAGCTTGGCTGGCATTTGCTGCCGCATCGGCAATCATGCTGGCTATCCCAGGGCCGACGATTCTCCTCGTCGTATCTTACGCGCTCGGCCACGGCCGCAAGACAGCCTTTGCGACCGTGAGCGGCGTGGCGCTCGGCGACTTCACCGCGATGACGGCGTCGCTCTTCGGCCTCGGCGCGCTGCTGGCGGCGTCGGCCACGCTGTTTACCGTCCTGAAGTTCATCGGCGGCGCCTATCTGATCTGGCTCGGCATCAAGCTCTGGCGGGCGCCGATCATTGACGGCCCGATGGCCGACAATGACAATCTGCCCGAGGAGAAATCGCTGAAGATTTTCCTCCACGCCTATGTGGTGACCGCGCTCAACCCGAAGAGCATCGTGTTCTTCGTCGCCTTCGTGCCGCAGTTCTTGAATCCTGCGCTTCCCTTCTTCAGTCAGATGCTGATCATGGAAGCCACCTTCCTCGTGCTCGCGACAATCAACGCCTCCACTTACGCGCTTGCCGCGCACGCCGCGCGGGGCCTGATTCGCAAGGCCGCCGTGCAGCGCGCGGTCAATCGCACGGGCGGCACATTGCTCATTGCAGCCGGTGCCGTGACCGCCGGATATCGCCGTATCGCCGCCTGAGAATCTCAGGTTACCGACCGCGAAAAGCTCAAGAAATTTTCCGTGGGTTGCCGCAAAGCAACGAATAGGTTAATTGGCAATTCAGGGCTTAAGGTTTTTGGTAACTTTTGACGCTGCCGGGGTGGCGCGTTTTCACGAGAGTGAGAGTATGGCAGCGATCGGTATTTCCGGCTTGAAACGCAATCTCATCGTATCCACGATGCTGTGCTGCGTTGCTGCTGGCTGCTCGAGCGTCGAATACACCTCCCAGGCAGATTTGATGGCCGAACAGGTCGTCGTCCCTACCCCGAAGCCCGGCGAAGACGCGATGTTCGCGGCCATTCCAGCAGGCGAAGGCACACCTGGTACTCAGATCGGCGGCGATCAGACCGCTCCATCCGTCGCAACCGCCGCCATGCCGACAGTCGATTCGGCGCAGCAGACCGCGCAGTTGCAGCCTGCCGCTTACGGCCAGATCCCGCTGACACCTGAAATGACCGCGATCCAGTCCGTGGTGCCGACACCGCGTCCGGGTGCTCCGTCGACCGAACTTGCTTTCGCCGCCAGCCCGCAGAACAATGCCATTGCCGCCCTGTCGGCGATCGACACCACGCCGCACTCGATGATGGACTACGGCTTCGACACGTCGGGCCCGATGGACCCGCCGACCGCGCCGCCGATGTTCAGCGACAATGACAGCGACGACGATGGCGCACCGACGGTCGAAAAGAGCGCGATCACCAAGATCATCGAAAAGTACTCGCAGATCTATAAGGTTCCCGCGACGCTGCTTCACCGCGTCGTTCACCGCGAAAGCCGATACAACCCGAAGGCCTACAACAAGCGCGGCTACTTCGGCCTCATGCAGATCAAGTACAACACCGCCAAGTCGATGGGTTACGACGGACAGCCTGAAGGCTTGTTCGACGCCGAAACCAACATCAAATATGCCGCCAAATACCTGCGCGGCGCATGGCTGGTGTCCGACAACAGCGAAGACAACGCCGTCAGGCTATATGCCCGCGGCTACTACTACGACGCAAAGCGCAAGGGCATGGACGACATCGCCCACGGCAACTACTAAGCCTTACAGCCTTTAACGTCTCTATTGCGCGAGATCGGCCGAGGCCGATCGGGTCGGCGGCGGCAGCTTCGCCAATATCTCCTTCAGCAGAATTTCCGGCCGGTATCTGAGCCAGCTCGGTGTCAGGCCAAGCCTGACCATGACGAGACTGGCCRAGGGCACGATCACCATGCTCTGTCCGTCATGTCCTTCCAGCCAGAAGGCGTCGTCCGGAATGCCGGTCTCCCCGCTCCTGCCGCTGCCGGGCGGGCGAAGCCAGGACTGACCATGCGAATACATGCCGCCGGAAGATGCCGTCGGCGTGCGCATCATGCTCATGAAGCTCTCGGGCAGCAGCCGCTCACCGTTCCAGACCCCATCCTGCAGCAGGAACTGCCCGAACCGCACCCAATCGCGCGCCGTCGCATAGAGATAGGAACTGCCGGCGAAAGTTCCGCGCGCATCCACTTCGAACGCCGCGCTCGACATGCCGAGCGGATCGAACAGCGCCGTCCTCGGATAGTCGATCGCCTGCTTCTCGTCGCCAAGGCGATCCATCCAGATGCGGGAGATCAACACGGATGTTCCGCTAGAGTAGTTGAACTGCGTGCCGGGGTCGTCGTCGAGAGCAAGGCTTGCCGGCAGCGCCGTCTGGTCGGCGTCGAGATAGAGCATGCGCGTGACGTCAGCCACGGTGCCATAATCCTCGTTGAACCTGAGGCCGCTCTCCATCCCAAGCAGCTGCCCAAGCGTGATCTGCGACCGCTTGTCGTCGCGCCATTGCGCAAACAGCCCGGCATCCTCGGCGCCGATCTTGCCGTCGAGCATCAGCCGGCCGACGAGCGCCGCATTGACCGTCTTGGTCATCGACCAGCCGATCAATGGCGTTTGCGGCCCGAAACCCTTGCCGTAGTTCTCCGCGACGATCTTGCCGTCATGCAAGACGACCACGGCGCGCATATGCGCGCCCGTCAAATCAGGGTCGGCGAGCAGTGCTGCAATCGCCGCGTCGTTTTCGATCGGCAGCGCGGCTGCGTCCTGTGCAGGCTTCGCGACGACAGGCTCGGGCACCGCCTTTCGCGCAGCAGCGAAATCGCCATCAGGCACGGCCGTGCAGCCGAGGCCATCGCGGTAGATCGCATAATTGGCCGCAAACAGCCCGAGGATGCGCGCCGTCACCTGCTTGCCGGCCTCATCGACCTGCACGCGAATCAATCTGAGTAAGGGATTGCCGGGCGCCTGGACGTCTTCGGCAAGCACGGCATTCGCATCGCGCCCCGCCAAGAAGACATTCGAGCAGACGATCTTCGCCGCATAGCCGTCGCCGATCCTGAGCAGCTCCGGCGGCCTGACATAAAGCCAGCCCGCACCCGCAACGACGATGACAGCAACACCCGCAGCCGCCGCCTTCAAGATGCGCAGAACGCGTCCCATGAGCACCCCTCCCCAGCCAATAGAGAAACAGGAAAATTGCCCTTTAGAAAGCGCCGTCAAGTCCCGGCCGTTCCCAATTGCGCGAGGCGCCCGCAGCCCGGCCGCCCACAGGGGACGTCATCAAACTGTAGCGCCGCCGCGTTAAACGCCCTGAACGCTAAATGTTGAGAGACTCACTTATGACGGAATTTGCCCCGGATGCCGGCTTCCGCAAGAACCGGAAACTCAAGGCAGCTCTTCTCCGCCACAAGGCCTTTTCGAAAGAGGGCCTGTCCGAACGTCTTTTCGGGTTGCTCTTTTCCGGCCTCGTCTATCCGCAGATCTGGGAAGATCCCGATCTCGACATGAAGGCAATGGAGCTCGAGCCGCATCACCGCATCGTCACCATCGGCTCCGGCGGCTGCAACATGCTCGCCTATCTCTCGCAAAGCCCGGCTTCGATCGACGTCGTCGATCTCAACCCGCACCATATCGCGCTGAACAAGCTGAAGCTTGGCGCCTTCCGCCACCTTCCCGCTCACGCCGATCTCGTTCGCTTCCTGGCAAGACCCAACCAGTCCGCCAACAGCCAGGCCTTCGATCGCTTCCTGTCGGCCAATCTGGATGAAGCCACGAGCAACTACTGGAACGGCCGCAAGTTCGGCCGCCGCCGCGTCACCGTCTTCGACCGCAACATCTACAAGACGGGCCTGCTCGGCCGCTTTATCGGCGCCGCCCACCTTCTCGCCCGCGTCCATGGCATCGACCTCACCGGCGTCGCCAAGGCGAAGACGATGGAAGAACAGCGCCAGCTCTTCGACGAGAAGATCGCGCCTCTGTTCGAAAAGCCTGTCGTGCGCTGGATCACCAGCCGCAAGAGCTCGCTCTTCGGCCTCGGCATCCCGCCGCAGCAATATGACGAGCTCGCAAGCCTCGCCGCCGACAATTCGATCGCGCCGGTTCTGCGCCACCGCCTTGAAAAGCTCACCTGTCATTTCCCGATGCAGGAGAACTACTTCGCGTGGCAGGCCTTCGCCCGCCGTTATGCCGATGAAGGCGAAGGCCCGCTGCCGACCTACTTGAAGGCCGAGCACTACGAGGCGATCCGCGCCAATGTCGATCGCGTCAGCGTTCATCATGCAAGCTTCACCGAACTGCTTGCCGGCGAACCGGCCGCCTCGCGCGACCGCTACATCCTGCTCGATGCGCAGGACTGGATGACGGACCAGCAGCTCAACGACGTCTGGTCGGAAATTTCGCGCACCGCCCGCGACGGCGCCCGCGTCATCTTCCGCACCGCCGCCGAAAAGAGCATCATCGAAGGCCGCCTGTCGCCCGCCATCCGCGACCAGTGGACCTATCTCGAGGATCGCTCGCTCGAACTGACCGCGCTCGACCGCTCGGCGATCTACGGCGGCTTCCACATCTATGTGAAGAAGCCATGAGCCAGACAGATATGAGCCCGGTGGACGCCCCCTCTGAGAAACATGCCGACCTGATGGACGGCATGTATCGCTACCAGCGCCATATCTATGATCTGACGCGCAAATACTATCTCCTTGGCCGCGACCAGACGATCCGCAATCTCGATCTTATCAAGGGCGCCACGCTGCTCGAGGTCGGCTGCGGCACCGGTCGCAACCTGGCGCTGGCCCACAGGCATTATCCTGAGGCCAAGCTCTACGGCCTCGACATCTCGCAGGAAATGCTGATCTCGGCCCGCAAAACCTTCGCGGGCCTGAACACCTCGGCCGATTTCCGCGTCGCCGACGCCACGGCCTTCAACGCCCGCGATTTCGGCGTTGATGGCTTCGACCGGGTGATGATCTCCTACGCGCTGTCGATGATCCCCGATTGGGAACGCGCGATCGACGCCTCGCTCGCGGCACTCGCGCCCGGCGGCCAGTTGCACGTCGTCGATTTCGGCCAGCAGGAAGGCCTGCCTGGCTGGTTTCGCGCCCTGCTGCGCTCGTGGCTCGACAAGTTCCACGTCACGCCGCGCGCGACGCTGCGAGACGTCCTGCAGGCCAAGGCTGACCAGGAAAATGCCCAGCTGATCTTCAAGACGATCGGCGGCGGCTATGCCTGGCGCGCGATAATAATTAAGGCCCGCTAATATTTAGCTTGAAACTAACCGATTTTTTACGTTGATATGGTGAATAGAGAGGGCATCTAAGCGCTGGACGCGTCAATTCGAAGGTCAGGCTGTGGGGCAAAAAGATCATTCGGTTCACGACGGAACATCCATGCGCCGGCTTCTGTTATGCGTATTGCCCCTTGCCCTTATGCTCGCTGGCTGCACCTCCTCGGGCTATGACTATCTCTCCACCGCCTCCATAAAGCCGAAGATGCGGTTCCAGGACACCGATCCGCAGGATTTCGGGCCTAAGCATCCGCAGCAAAACGCCATCCACGGCATCGACATCTCCAAGTGGCAGGGCGATATCGACTGGCAGACGGTGCGCAAGTCGGGCGTCGACTTCGCCTTCATCAAGGCGACCGAAGGCAAGGACCGCATCGACCCGCGCTTCAGCGAATACTGGCAGGAAGCTCGCCAGGTCGGCATTCCGCACGCCCCCTATCATTTCTACTATTTCTGCTCGTCCGCCGACGAACAGGCGGACTGGTTCATCAGCAACGTGCCGAAGGAATCCATGAAGCTGCCGCCGGTGCTCGATGTCGAGTGGAACGGTGAATCGAAGACCTGCCGCACACGTCCCGATCCCGAGACCGTGCGCTCCGAGATCAAGCGCTTCATGGACAGGCTCGAAGCCTATTACGGCAAGCGCCCGATCATCTACACCTCGGTCGACTTCCACCGCGAAAATCTCGACGGCTATTTCCAGGATTATCACTTCTGGGTCCGCTCCGTCGCGAAGCACCCTGAGGTCACCTACGCCAACCGTCGCTGGGCCTTCTGGCAGTACACCTCGACCGGCGTGATCCCTGGGATCAAGGGCCCGACTGACATTAACGTGTTCGCGGGTTCGGCGAAGAACTGGAATAACTGGGTCGCTGCCGTATCCAAGGATAGGAATTCTTAGTAACGTCCCGTTTTCTTTCTTGCTTCTGTCACAATCATTTGGGACATCGACAGCAATTCAAGCAATGACGAGGATACACTCCATGCACCGCACGCCTGCAAGCCGTTCTGCGCTCGCTCTCCTCCTTGCCGCTGGTCTGGCGACCGGCGCGGCAGCGCAAACACCGGCCCCGGCCGCACCGGCCAGTCAGGCGCCCGCGACGGCGGCAGCCCCCGCCGCGCCTGCGTTCGCATGTGACGGCGATCTCTCCACCTTCCTCGCCGGCGTTAAGGCCGAAGCGATCGCAGCCGGCGCATCGGCAGAGGCCGCCGACAAGGCGCTTGCCGGTGCCCAGATCGATCCGAAGGTGCTGAGCCGCGACCGCGCCCAGGGCGTGTTCAAGCAGACCTTCCTCGAATTCTCCCAGCGCACCGTCAGCCAGGCCCGCCTCGACATCGGCCGCCAGAAGATGAAGCAGTTCGCCGACGTCTTTGCCCGCGCCGAACAGGAATACGGCGTGCCCCCTGGTGTCATCACCGCCTTCTGGGCGATGGAAACCGATTTCGGCGCCGTGCAGGGCGATTTCAACACCCGCAACGCGCTCGTGACGCTCGCTCATGATTGCCGCCGTCCGGAACTCTTCCGCCCGCAGCTGATCGCGCTGATCGAGATGGTCCAGCACGGCGACCTCGACCCCGAGACCAACACCGGCGCCTGGGCCGGCGAAATCGGCCAGGTCCAGATGCTGCCGCGCGATATCATCGCCTACGGCATGGACGGCGACGGCGACGGCCATGTGCGCCTGAAGCAGAGCGGCCCGGACGCCATCCTGACCGCCGCCAAGTTCATCCAGCACCTCGGCTTCCAGAAGGGCCAGCCCTGGCTGCAGGAAGTCACCATCCCGCAGGACCTGCCCTTCGAGAAGTCGGGCCTCGGCGGCACGATGACGGCGGGTGAATGGTTCGCGCTCGGCGTCAAGCCGCGCAACGGCGACACCAGCTTCGGCACGCTGCGCGGCGATCTCGTTCTGCCGCAGGGCCGCCTCGGACCGGCCTTCATCGCCTATCCGAACTTCGGCATCTATCTCGAATGGAACAAGTCCTTCATCTACACGACCTCGGCCGCCTATTTCGCGACCCGCCTCTCCGGCGCCGAGCCCTATCTCAAGGGCACGCCTGAGCAGGGCCTGACCAACGACCAGATGAAGGAACTGCAGACCAAGCTCGACACGATGGGCCACGACGTCGGCGCCATCGACGGCATCCTTGGCTCCGGCACCCGCATCGCCATCCAGAAGCAGCAGCAGCGCCTCGGCATGCCGGCCGACGGCTGGGCAACGCCCGCCCTCCTCAACGCGCTCTGAGCGCCCGCGAGAAAGCTGAAAACGACGACAAGAGCCGGGCCAAGCGCCCGGCTTTTTCGTTTTCCGATTTCGTGAGCGTTTTCAGCGGCCTGTACCACGCCTGCAATCCGCCACAGGCGTAAACGGTGGGTCGCCCTTTTTTACGCTCCGTTAAAATGTGTGAATATTTTTCCGACCGATTTTGTCGTGAAGATTCAGCGAAGTAGCTTTTGTCACCAGTGGGAGATGTGACATTTTCGCCGCATCGCAGCAAAAAAAGCGCTTTCCAACTGCCACAGTCCCGACATATTATCAGCTCGTTAACGCGAGGAGACAGACATGGGACTGACACGATCCTTGAATGTCCTTTTGATCGGTGCGGCGTTTCTTTTCGTGCTGTCGATGCTTTTCATCTGACACAGGATGCCGCTTCAAACGGACTATGCCGACACTCCTAGGGCGAAGAGTTCATGAAACAGAAAAAGCGCATGCCATCGCGGCATGCGCTTTTTCAGTTCTATAGACTGTAAACTTCGCCTTGATCAGGCGGCAGCACCGGCGCTCTTGGCCGCATTGCGCTTGAAGCCGAGGTTGGTCAGAACCGCCGAGACCAGCGGCGAGCGGTTCATCGTATAGAGATGGAAATCCGAGACACCGCGACGCGCCAGATCCTCGATCTGCTCGGCGGCGACATCGGCCGCGACCTTGGCGCGCTCTTCCGGCTTGTCGTCATAGCCCTCGAAGCGCTCATCGAGAAACGCCGGGATGACGGTGCCGCAGGCGCCGGCGAAACGCTTCAGCTGCGTCAGGTTCATGATCGGCATGATGCCGGGAACGACGGGAATGGTGATCCCGGCGGCGCGCACCTTTTCCAGGTAGCGCTCGAAATTGTCGTTGTCGAAGAAGAATTGCGTCAGCGCCCGGTTGGCGCCGTTGTCGGCCTTGCGCTTCAGCATGTCGATATCGGCGGCGACATCGCGGCTTTCAGGATGTTTTTCCGGATAGGCCGAAACCGAGATTTCGAAATCGCCGAGCTCGCGCAGTCCCGCGACCAGCTCCGAGGCGTTGGCGTATCCACCCGGATGCGGCGTGTAGGGCGCGCCGACGCCATCGGGCGTATCGCCGCGCAGCGCCACGAAGTGCTTCACGCCGGCCTTGCGGAAGCTCTCGACGACGCTGTGCGTCTCTTCCTTGGTGGCGCCCACGCAGGTGAGGTGCGAGGCCGTGGCAAGCGGCGTGGAGCTGATGAAGCGCGACACGGTCGCCAGCGTCGGCGCCTTGGTCGTGCCGCCGGCCCCGTAGGTCACCGACACGAAGTCGGGGTTCCAGTCCTGCAACTCGCTGACGGTCTTCCAGAGCTGGCCCTCGGCCTCTTCCGACTTCGGCGGAAAGAACTCGAACGAGATGCCGATCCTGTTGCGCGCGTCCTGGTTCAAAGCCATGTCAGTCTCTCCCGGCAAATGTGGGTGCGGCGTGATCGCTCTCGGCGGAGGCCATCAGGCGCCTGGGGTCGCGCGCGAGCCAGATGGTGACTGTAAGCCCCTGCCCGCTCTCGTGCCCCGGATGAAGATCGACGACCTGCTCGATATCGAGCCCCGCCTTGCGCAGCCAGTCGGTCATCGACTGGTGCGAGAAGCCGAGACGCACATGCGCGTGGTCGTCACGAAGATATTCCAGCGTGTGAGGCGCCAGATCGATGATGACGAGCCGTCCGCCCGGGCGCAGCATGCGCGCCGCTTCCCCGATGGCGATTTCCGGCTGGTCGAAGAAGTGCAGGACCTGATGGATCGTCACCAGGTCGAAATCCTGCGCCTCGAAAGGCAGATTCAGGATATCGGCATGGCGCACCGAGGCCTTGGTGATGCCCGTCCGGTCGAGATTGGCCCGGGCGACGCTCAGCATGTCACGGCTGGCATCGACGCCGATCGCGCGGCGGTAGAGCCCCGACAGAAGCTCGAGGATGCGGCCGGTGCCGGTTCCGAGATCGAGCAGCGAATCGATCGGCTGGCTGCCGAGCAGCCGGATCACGGCGGCATCGACCTCCTCGTCGGCCGCATGCAGGCGGCGAAGCTCGTCCCACTCGGCGGCATTGCGGCTGAAATAGGCCTGCGCCCGCTCGGAACGCTGGCGCTTGACGGCATCGAGCCGCTCGCCGTCGCGCAGGATGACAGGATCGTTGTCGGAGGCATGCGCCAGAAGATTGCGCACGAAGTTCGCCGCCTTCCCCTCCTGCCGCAGCCGGAAATAGGCCCAGGCGCCCTCCTGATAGCGATCGATGAGATCGGCTTCGCCAAGCAGCTTGAGATGGCGCGAGATACGCGGTTGGGATTGGCCGAGAATTTCGGTAAGATCAGTCACGGTCACGTCGCCGGCGGCCAGCAGCGCCAGAAGACGTAAGCGCGTCGGCTCACCCGCCGCCCGCAGCACGTCCACCAACGCATCCAAACCTAGCCTGACGGGTTCACCCATATCCGATCCAATCAACATATAAAGATATCTTTATGTGAAATGATTTGGTCGTGCAAGCGGCATTTCGATCGGTTCACGAAATTCCCTGCGCAAATCGCGACATGGGCTCTCACAAAAAAAGCCCCGGCGAACCGGGGCTTTTTTTCCAGTTGCTCTTCCGAGCGAAGGCTTATCGCGTCAGGCGCTTGTAGGCCTGGCTGCCAGGGTTCAGCGCGTCGGGGCCGAGGCGGCGAACCTTGTCTTCTTCGTAGTCCTCGAAGTTGCCTTCGAACCATTCGACATGGCCGTCGCCTTCGAAAGCGAGGATGTGCGTCGCCAGGCGGTCGAGGAACATGCGATCGTGGCTGATGATGATGGCGCAGCCGGCGAAGGCTTCGAGCGCGCTTTCCAGCGCACCGAGCGTTTCCGTATCGAGGTCGTTGGTCGGTTCGTCGAGGAGCAGAACGTTGCCGCCGGCCTTCAGCATCTTGGCGAGGTGAACGCGGTTGCGCTGACCACCCGAGAGGTTGCCGACCTTCTGCTGCTGGTCACCGCCCTTGAAGTTGAATGCGCCGCAATAGGCGCGCGAGTTCATGTCGAACTTGCCGAGCTTGATGACTTCGGCACCGCCCGAGATTTCTTCCCAGACGGTCTTGTTGCCGTCGAGCGCATCGCGGCTCTGGTCGACATAGCCGAGATGCACGGTTTCGCCGATGCGGATCGAGCCGGCATCCGGCTTTTCCTGGCCGGTGATCATCTTGAACAGCGTCGACTTGCCGGCGCCGTTCGGGCCGATGATGCCGACGATACCGCCCGGCGGCAGCTTGATCGTGAGATCGTTGATCAGCGTGCGGCCTTCGAAGCCCTTGTTGATGCCTTCGAGCTCGATGACCACCTGGCCGAGACGCTCGGAGACCGGGATGATGATCTGCGCATCGCCGGGGCGGATGTTTTCGGCGGCGTCGACCAGCTGTTCGTAGGCCTTGATACGAGCCTTCGACTTCGCCTGACGGGCCTTCGGGCTGGAGGCGATCCACTCCTGTTCACGCGACAGCGCCTTCTGACGGCCGGCTTCTTCGCGGCTTTCCTGCTGCATGCGCTTGGCCTTCGCCTGCAGGTAAGCCGAGTAGTTGCCTTCGTAAGGAATGCCGCGGCCGCGGTCGAGCTCGAGAATCCAGCCCGTGACGTTGTCGAGGAAGTAGCGATCGTGGGTAATCATCATCACGGCGCCAGGATAGTCGCGCAGGTGCTTTTCAAGCCAGGCGATCGTCTCGGCGTCGAGGTGGTTGGTCGGTTCGTCGAGGAGCAGCAGATCCGGCTGCGACAGAAGCAGGCGGCAGAGCGCGATACGGCGACGTTCACCACCCGAAAGCAGCGTGACGTCGGCGTCCTTCGGCGGGCAGCGCAGCGCTTCCATCGCCATCTCGACCTGCTGTTCGAGGTCCCAGAGGTTCTGGCTGTCGATGATGTCCTGGAGCTTCGCGCCTTCATCGGCGGTCTCGTCGGAATAGTTCATCATCAGTTCGTTGTAGCGGTCGAGCACAGCCTGCTTGTCGGCCACGCCTTCCATGACGTTTTCGAAGGCGTTCTTGGCCGGATCGAGATGCGGTTCCTGCTCGAGATAGCCGACGGTCGCACCTTCGGCGAGCCAGGCTTCCCCTGTGAATTCCTTGTCCTGGCCGGCGATGATGCGCAGCACGGTCGACTTACCGGCACCGTTCGGGCCGAGGATACCGATCTTGGCATCCGGGTAGAACGACAGGTTGACGTTTTCGAGGATCTTCTTGGCGCCGTAGGACTTGTTCAGTCCCGACATGTGGTAGATGAACTGACGTGCCATCGGTAATTCTGCTCCGGGGGAAATTGGTTTGCCGCTATGTAGGCGAATTGGCGCCCGGGGGCAACGCGCCAGCGGCAGAATCCACCCGCTTTGTCGCGGATCACCCGCAGTTTGAGGCGGAAAATCAGCCCGCTCTACCGCAATGCGGCGTGGTCGATCCGGAAAAGCTGGAAATCACTGCGCGTGGGCGGATTGACCCGCTCCAGCCCCGGCCAACCATCCCCACGCGCCAACGCGGCATAAAGCGGCGCCTGCTTCGGATCGGCTTCGAGGGGGAAGCGGCACACGGCGACATAGTCGAAAGGCGCCAGCGCTGCCCGGCGCAGTTGCGTATCCGAGGTCATGAACGCCTCGAACATCCGCTTCATGCCGGGCGATGCGCGATGAAACGGCATGGCGCCGACCGAGAATCCCGTCGGCGCCGCCATGATGAGCGGCAGCGCGATCCCCTGCGGCACGGCCACGCGTCCGGGTGGGACGGCGTCAAGCACGGAGAAGTCCTGCCCCGCGCATTCGCTCGCCGTCATGTAGTCGACCTCGTCGAATGTGTGCACGGACGACCGGAGCAGTACGAGGGACAAGCAAAGCGCTGCGGCAATAGCGGCAGCGGCGACCCCGGAAAGCCGGTAAGCCCTGTCGAAAGCCGGTAATTTCATCGTCATCGTCGCGATGACAGCAGGCAGGAAGACCGGCATCAGCGCGATGGGAAAGCGAATGTTGCGCGTCACGAAGACGGTCAGGATCAGCGCGCCCAGCGCCATGAGATAGGCAATGGCCGGTCCGAACGACCGCTCCTGCATTCTGAAGCGGACAACCGGCGCGACAAAGGCGGCAATGGCGGCCGTCAATGCAAGGAGCACCAACAGATCACGTCGGTCGTTTTCATAGAAATAGAGGATGCTCTTCTCTTGCCAGATCCGGTCGAACCACAGCTCGCGCGAGAGCGGATCGATGATGCCGTATGGTCCTGACATGCAGGATGGAAAGAAGACGGCGGCGGCGATCAGCAGAGCGCCAGCCGGAATTGCCAGCGCCAGCAGCCGCTGAAGCGGACCGGAGCGATCACGCTGGATCGCTGCGCATGCACCAAGAATGGCGGCAAATCCACATAGCAGAAAGATATAGGGAGCCGAGAAGGCATCGCATTGCGTCGAAACCGCACCAGCGGGGCCGATGAACGCCATGGCGGAGGCAAGCGTCACGCTCGCCATCGAAACGGATGAAGCAACGAGGACGGTGCGAACCCCGGCGACGTTGCAAATGTAGCAGAGAACGAGCCCGCCATAGGCGATGACGACGAACGGCAAGCATTCCAGGCCGATCACCGTCGAGATCGCCGCACCCGCACCGATCATCAGCCCGCCTGCCCGGTCCCATCGCACAAGCCCCGCGACGATCATCAGGAGGGCAACGATCTGCACGTTATGGTGATCGATGCGACCGGGCGAAAACTCGGCCACGCCTATGCTCATCAGCACAGTTGCGATCATGAGCGACAGCGTGAGCGCTGTCTCACTCAGCACGAACCCCGCAAGCAGGCGGCGTGCGGTCGCCGCAACCAGCAGACAGCAGATCGACAGCATCATTGGCGGCCAGACCTGAAAGGCAACGGAAAGCCCCTGCGCGGTCGACATGAAGGGCTGTAGCAACCAGGCAATTGCCACGTAAGGAAGATCGACCAGCCGCGACCATGGCGAGACATAGGTTGCCGGCATCGAGATGAAGGGCAGCGAAAGATCGAACCAATGCCCCTGCGGGGACATCAGGTGACGGATCTGAAGCTCACGCAACTGATCGTCGATATCGCCAACAAACAATATGCCATCGGCGACATCGAACAACACCATCGCCAAGGCGGTCGCATAGACGACCAGAAACATTCGCCACAGTCGCATCTCACTTGCGGCGGCCTGATCGCTTTCAGATGCAACTATGTCGGACATCGGTCGTCACTCGAGCTGTTGGTCACCGCCAACCCGAGACGATAGACGTCAAAAATTGAGATTATCCTACGACCTCAAAATCCCGCCGCGTCGACAATCCCCTCGTTGCAGCCGAACGAGGTCCGGCCCGCTCCCTGGATGAGATCGCCGAGATCCTTGCCCTTCCCGTCCGTCGCATTGCCGGAGAGACCGATCGTCAATTCGCTGATGACGCGGCTGTTGCCGGCGCGGCGGCAGCTCATCTTTACCCGGTCGCCGGCGCCGGGGCCGAAGCTCTTGTCGAAAGCCGCCTTGATCGCGTCTCCAGTCAGTGACTTGCCGATATTGGCGGCGAACAGTTCCTGGACGGCGGATCCGTTCAGGTCTTCGATCAGCCGCACGGCATCGGCGAAGTAGGCGTCGGCGCTCATGCCGGTGCAGGTGCCGTGCTTGATCCATTCATGCCGCTCGAGTGCCGATTGCGTGCCGGGCATCACCTTGTCGAGCGATGCCTTCGTCTCGGCCGAGAGTTTTACCTCCGGCAGATCCCTCCAGTCGCCACCCTTGTCGGCGGAGCGATCAGCGTCGGAAACACCGCAATAATCCTTGCGCATCGGCCAGAGTCCGTGCAGCGAGAAGTTCTTGGCGTCGTAGCGGTCGCTGCCTTGGCTGGCGCATTCAGCCTTTCGCTGGTTGGTCTGGCAGAAGGCCGGCTGCCAGCAGGCCGCGAGAATGAAGCGCGTGCGCCCGCCGCCCTCTTGCGCCGAAGCCGGGACTGCCATGATCGACAACAGGAACAACACGATGACGCGAAAACCGAGATTGCCCATACCCATCCCCACGAAAGAACAATTCATGAACATCAAAGCACGCGGCGCATCAGCAGGCAAGCGGCAAAACGAGGCAAGCGAAAATCTCCGGCACAACCTATCCCGCCTGTTGCATTTGGCGGATGTTCTGGTCTTCTCCCGCCACGGAGGAAATCATGTTTGCAGATACCCGGCGCCTCGACCATGCGGGCGCGTCCCTCGCCTATCACTATCAGCAGCCCGAAGGCACTGAGCGCGGCATTCTCTTGATCAGCCATGGACTGGCCGAGCACTCGAAACGCTACCAGCGCTTCGCGGAGATGATGGCCGCGCGCGGCTACCATGTCTACGCCCACGACCATCGCGGCCATGGTGAGACCACTGCGCCGAACGCCCCGATCGGTCGCTTCGCAAGGCGCGATGGCGCGATCCTTGTCATCGACGATATCGAGGCGATGCGCGACGAGGCGGCGACCGAGCATCCAGGCCTGCCGATCATCCTCTTCGGCCACTCCATGGGCGGGCTGATCGCCCTCAACGCGGCCGTCACCTACCCGCGAAAATTCGACGCCGTCGCCGTCTGGAACTCGAACTTCAATCCGGGCTTGGCCGGCCGCGCGGCGCAGGCGATCCTTTTGATCGAGCGCGCGCTGAAAGGCTCCGACGTCCCGAGCGACCTGCTGCCGAAGCTCACCTTCGGCACCTGGGCGAAATCGGTCGCCAACCGCCGCACGGATTTCGACTGGTTGTCGCGCGACCCCGCTGAAGTCGACAAGTATGTGGCCGATCCGCTCTGCGGCTTCGGCGCTTCCGTCTCGCTCTGGCTCGACCTCTTCGAGCTCACCTTCCGCGCGCCGCAGAAAGAACATCTCGCCCGCCTACCGACCGAAACGCCGATCCATCTGGTCGGCGGCGGCCAGGATCCGGCGACGGAGAATGGAAAAGCCATCCTCTGGCTGTCAAACCATTTGAAAACGCATGGCTTCTCCCGTATTAGCACTGAGATATATCAGGACATGCGCCACGAGACCTTGAACGAGATCGGCGCCGACGCCGCCATATCGGCATTCGCCGATTGGTGCGATCAGGCAACCGCGCGTCCCGTCAACGGCTGATCCCGCTCCCCTACCCCAAAATCAGAGAATTCCGTCATGAGCAGCAACGCGGCACCCGGCACCAGCAACACCCCATCGGAAGTGATGATGGGGCTGATCCTGATGTTCATCTCGGTGCTGCTGTCGCCCATCATCGACATCTTCTCCAAGCTTGCTATCAGCACGGTCCCCTCAGCCCAGATCACCGCGGCGCGCTTCGGCGTGCAGGCGCTCTGCATGCTGCCCATCGTGCTCTGGCGTCACAACCTCACCGAGATCACCTGGAAGCAGAGCTTCTTCCACGCCATCCGCGGTGCCATCATCACCGTCTCGATGATCTCCTTCGTAACCACGCTGAAATACATGGCGGTTGCCGATGCCATCGCCATCTTCTTCGTCGAGCCGATCATCCTGACGATCCTGAGCAGCATCTTCCTCAAGGAAAAGATCGGCTGGCGCCGCTATACGGCCTGCGGCGTCGGCTTCTTCGGAGCAATCCTCATCATTCAGCCGAGCTTCCAGGAAGTCGGCTATGTCGCACTTCTGCCGGTCGTCAGCGCGGTCTGCATCGCCATCTCCGCGATGATGAACCGGGCGCTGGCGCAGCGCGAGGATCCCTGGGCCATGCAGTTCCACATGGGCCTCTGGGGCCTGCTCATCTGCGCCATCCTGCTCTATCTCGGCCAGGGCAGCGGCTCCGACTTGCTCGATCCCGTGATCCCCGACACGCGCGCCTGGCTCTATCTGCTGGGCGTCGGCGTCTCCGCCGCGATCGCCGGCATCTTCGGCGTCTATGCCTACCGCTCGGCGCCCGCCTCGACGCTCGCCCCGCTGCAATATTTCGAGATCGTCTCCGCCACGGCCTTCGCTTGGCTGGTCTTCGGCGATTTCCCGGATGCGCTGAAATGGCTCGGCATATTCATCATCATGGGCTCCGGCTTCTACATCATCTGGCGCGAGCGGCGCTTTGCATCCAAGCCCGTATCCGATACATCTGAGGAGACGCGGGCACCCTGATCTGATCGTGGGAGGAACATGACGCAGACCCAGCCAAACAAAGCGCCGCTCACAGGCGTTCGTGTCATCGAGCTCGCGCGGGTGCTCGCCGGCCCCTGGGCCGGCCAGATGCTGGCCGATCTCGGCGCCGACGTGATCAAGGTCGAAAACCCCGATGGCGGCGACGATACGAGGCACTGGGGTCCCCCCTTCGTCGAAGGTGCCGATGGCGAGAACCTCTCGGCCGCCTATTACCACGCCGCCAACCGCGGCAAGCGCTCGATAACGGCCGATCTGCGTAGCGAAGAGGGCCAGGTGCTGGTTCGCCGGCTCGTCGCCACGGCCGATGTCGTCATCGAAAACTTCAAGCTCGGCGGCCTCGTCAAATACGGGTTGGATTACGAAAGCCTGCGCCAGATCAATCCCAAGCTCGTCTATTGCTCGATCACCGGCTTCGGCCAGACGGGCCCCTATGCAGGCCTCGCCGGCTACGATTACATCGTCCAGGGCATGTCGGGCTTCATGTCGATCACGGGCGAGCCTGATGGACAGCCGATGAAGGCGGGCGTTGCCATCGCCGATATCTTCACCGGCATCTACGCGGTCTCGGCGATCGAGGCAGCCCTCATCCACGCGCTGAAGACGGGCGAAGGCCAGCTGGTCGACATGGCGCTGCTCGATGTCCAGTCGGCGGTGCTGGCCAACCAGAACATGAACTACCTCATATCCGGCCGCCCGCCGACACGCCTCGGCAACGCCCATCCCAACATCTCGCCCTACGAGGTCGTCCCCACATCAGATGGCTACCTCATCCTCGCCATCGGCAATGACGGCCAGTTCCGCCGCCTATGCACCATCCTCGGCCTCGAAGGAGTGGCCGACGACGAACGCTTCGCCACCAACAAGGCCCGCGTCGCCAATCGCGACGAGGTGAGACGGCTGGTCTCGACCGAAACGCTGAAGTGGGCAAAGGCCGATCTTCTTGCTGCCTGCGAGGCGAACGCGGTCCCCTCGGGCGCGATCAACACCATCGAGGACATGTTCAACGATCCGCAGATCGTCGCGCGCGGCCTGCGCGTTGATCTCGAGGATAGGGCCGGCACCGTCATTCCCGGTGTCAGGACGCCGGTCGTCCTGTCGCGGACGCCGCTCAACTATGAAAGGCCCAGTCCGAGACTGGGAGAGCACCAGGAGGAGGTGCTCGCGGAACTCATCCAATGGGAGGGGAACAAATGAAACGGACAGGCGGAGAGCTGATCGTCGAGGCATTGAAGGCAAATGGGGTGAAACGCCTCTCCTGCGTTCCCGGCGAGAGTTTCCTCGCCGTGCTCGACGCGCTTTACGACAGCGACATCGAGGTCATCGTCTGCCGCCAGGAGGGCGGCGCCGCGATGATGGCCGACACCTGGGGCCGCCTCACCGGCGAGCCCGGCATCTGCATGGTCACCCGCGGCCCCGGCGCCACCAACGCCACGGCGGGACTTCACATCGCCAAACAGGATTCGATCCCGATGATCCTCTTCATCGGCCAGGTCCAGCGCGATGCCCGCGAGCGTGAGGCCTTCCAGGAGGTCGAGTTCCGCCGCGCGCTCACCGAATACGCCAAGTGGGTGGGCGAGATCGACGACGCAGCCCGCATCCCCGAATTCGTCACCCGCGCCTTCGCGCTCGCCACCTCCGGCCGCCCCGGGCCTGTCGTGTTGTCACTGCCCGAGGACATGTTGCGCGATATGGTCGAGGCGCCGCGCGCCAGGCGCTATTCCCGCGTCGAAGCCCATCCCGGCCGCAGCCAGGTCGACGACTTCTATCTGCGCCTGTTGAAAGCCGAGCGCCCCATGGTCATCCTCGGCGGCTCGCGCTGGGATGCCGATGCGGTAGCCGACTTCAAGACCTTCGCCGAACGCTTCAAGCTGCCGGTCGGCTGCTCCTTTCGCCGCCAGATGCTGTTCGATCATCTGCATCCCGGCTATGCCGGCGATATCGGCGTCGGCATCAACCCGGAACTGGCGCGGGAGATCAAGGAGAGCGATCTGCTGATCCTGCTCGGATGCCGCATGTCGGAAATGCCGTCCTCGGGCTATACGCTGATCGATATCCCCTACCCGCAGCAGCAGCTCGTCCACATCCATCCTGACCCGTCCGAGCTCGGCCGTATCTATCGCCCGGATCTCGCCATATCAGCCAGCCCACAGGATTTCGTCGCAGCGCTCGCCGATCTCGAAGCACCCACGCAAGCGCGATGGGCAGAGCGCACGGAGCGCATGCATCAAGTCTATCTCGCCTGGTCGACACCGCCGCAGACAGGACCGGGCGAAGTCCACATGGGCCCGATCATGGCGTGGATCGAAGAGAATACGCGGCCGGACGCCATCTTCACCAACGGCGCCGGCAATTATGCGACTTGGCAGCACCGCTACCACCGCTTCCGGCAGTTCAACACGCAGGCGGCCCCGACATCCGGCTCCATGGGCTACAGCGTCCCCTCAGCCGTCGCTGCCAAGGCGCTGTTTCCGGATCGCGAAGTGATCTGCTTTGCCGGCGACGGCTGCTTCCTCATGCATGGCCAGGAATTCGCCACCGCCATCCGCTACAAGCTGCCGTTCATCACGCTTGTCATCAACAACGGCATGTACGGCACGATCCGCATGCATCAGGAGCGCGAATATCCCGGCCGCGTCAGCGGCACCGGCCTCACCAATCCCGATTTCGCGGCGCTTGCCCGCGCCTATGGCGGCCACGGCGAGACGGTGGAAAAGACCGAGGACTTCGCCCCCGCCTTCGAACGTGCCCGCGAAAGCGGCCTGCCCGCGATCATCGATATAAAGCTCGACCCCGAGGCGATCACCCCGACGCGCACGCTCTCGGAAATCGCGCAAACAAAAAGCCGGTGAGACCGTGAGCTGTCCCCGGCGCTGGAGATATCCAGCGTCCGGGCCAGCTCACATCCTCACCGGCTCTCAAACCGCAATGGAAACGATCTTAGATCGCGGCCGTGACGATGAACTCGACCTTGTACTTCGGCGCAGCCAGCTTGGCTTCGCTGGTGGCGCGAGCCGGCGTGTTGGCCGGGTCGACCCAAGCTTCCCAGGCAGCGTTCATTTCAGCGAAGTCCGAGATGTCGGAGAGGTAGATCAGCGTCTGCAGGATCTTCGACTTGTCGGAGCCGGCAGCGGCCAGCAGGCGATCGACTTCGGCAAGCGCGTCCTTGCACTGGTCGGTCACGGTTGCGCCTTCGCCAACCTGGCCGGCGAGGTAAACGGTGTTGCCGTGGATGACCGCGCCGCTCATGCGGGCGCCGGCGTCGATACGCTTGATGCTCATGGTATTCTCCTTGTCATGATATGAAAGAGGCGCTGCACGCAAGCGCAGCGCCGGACTTTACAGCCCGCGCCTTGGATCAGGTGCGGATGTGATGGGTCTTCTGGTAGATCGCCGTCGAGCGGGCGCCGGAGCGGCAGTAGCCGAGCATCGGGCGCGGGAATTCGTCGAGCGCGTCGACCATGCCGGCGACCGCCTCTTCCGTCACGCCCATGGGGCCGACGGGAACATGGGCGATCTCGAGACCAAGTTCCTTGGCCCGCGCCGCGATATCGGCGAACGGCGTCTGGTCCATGCTTTCCTGGTCCGGACGATGGCAGACGATGGACTTGAAGCCCATGGCCTTGATCTCGTCGAGCTCATCGACCGTGATCTGGCCGGAAACCGAATATTCGTCGTCGATCTGGCGGATGTCCATCGCAAATACTCCTGAAATCGTGGGCTGAATGACTACGCCGCCCGATCAATGCCGTCAACCGCACAGCACGGTTGAATCGGCTTGTTGAATTGCCTGTCAAACGAAAGCAAAGCTGAGCCCGTACTCGCGGCTTTCGCCGGGCTTTAGCATGACGAATTCGCCGGCTTCCTGAAGCTCCGCGCGCGGCACCCAACGGTGCGAGACGGGCTCGATGCCGAGCACATCGGCCGGCGCCGTCTGGTTGCGCCAGACCTGCAGATGCGGCAGCGTATCGGCCTTCACGCGCACACGCAGCGTCCTGCCTGATATTGAAGCCATCGGCCCCAGACGCACTTCCGCCAGGCCATCCCGCGTTGCCGGCGCTTCCACGCAGAAGATATCGCCGCCATCCTTGCCGAAACGCCAGGGAAAGCCGCCATTCTCAAGCATCGCACCTTCAAGCCGCGTGCCCTCATCGAACCATTTGCCGCCGATGTTCATATGGTACATCAGGAACGTCGGCACGGTCTGGTCGCTGGTGTTGATCACCTTGTCCTTCAGACGCGCCTCGCCGGACTTGCCGTCGATAAACCAGTGGCGCTCGATCCGGGCCGGCAGCCCCTCGACGGTGACGATATCGATGTCGGCGCGGCATTCCGCATTGCCGTTTTCGAATTTCGTCCAGAGCACCTTGGCGGCATGGCCGGCGGCCGAGCCGTGCAGCGGAAAGACGGTACCGTCAGACCGGCCGGGGATCGGTTCGCGATGGCGGATGTGGTCTGGCCCGCAGGTAAACAGGAACCCCTGAACCGAATGCGAGATGCGCGCATCTCCGTCATCGGGAACGGCTTCCTTCGGCGCGATATCGATGCCTTCAATCACGCAGCCGCCGATATCCATCAGCGACGTCTCGTCCAGCATCAGCTTCGGCCCTGTCGCGGCTGCGAATTCCATCATGATCCCGTCTCCCCCTCAAAATGAACTTCCGTAGGGTTAGGCGGCACCCGCTGTTTCGTCAATCCAAGGTGTCGCCACCGCCAACGAGATTTTGATTGGAACCAGCTGGCCCTCTCAAATGTTTATGAGTAAAGGGAAATTTATTGGTTTTTTCATTTTTTGTTCAGCACGATTTCATAAATTCCACACTAGCGTCAAAATTCGCGGGTGTGTGTCGCAAAGTCACTGAAGGATACGAAGACGTGAATCGCTTTCTGAAATCGGCATTATCTGGGACCGTTATCGTGCTGGCCTTGTCGGCAGCGGTTCAAGACGCGTCCGCGCAACAATACCGCCGCCAGGGCAGCGTCGTCTTCGTCACGCCGAACGGCGAGATCCTCGATTACATGCCTCAAGGCAGCGGCTACACGCGCGATCGCAGCGGCAACCGCGTGCTGGTCGACGGCTACGGCAACATTATCGCCACAGAGGCGCGTTCGCGCGGCTACTATCCGCCGCCGCCCTCGCGCCAGGTCTATGGCCGCGATGCCTACAACAACGATCCCTATTACAGCGAAGACCAGTACGGCGACACGCGCTATTCCGAGCGCGGTGCCGTCACGGGCGCCATCCCGCGCGAGGCGTCGATCGATCGCCAGCAGCTGGACCAGCCCTATCCGCAGAACGACGGCGACTACGCATCAATCGATCCTGACCAGCAGCAGCCGCAGGCCACGCAGCCAACCCGTCCGGCCGATCCCGTCATCACGCTGAAGAACAAATCGAAATCCGAGATCGTCGCCCTGCAGGTCTTCCTCGACCGCGCTGGCGTTTCGCCTGGCGCCATCGACGGCCACATGGGCGCCAACGTGACCAAGGCGGTCTACGCCTATGAGCAGATGACCGGCGAGACGCTCGATCCGAACAATACCGACGCGATCCTCGAGCAGCTGCGCATGTCCGGCGGCCTGCCTGTCGTCAGCTACACCATCACGCCCGCGGACGCGGCCGGCCCCTATGTCGCCGAAATCCCCGAGGACTACGCGCACAAGTCGCAGATGACCTCGCTCGCCTTCACCTCGGTCACCGAGGCACTGGCCGAACGCTTCCACATGGACGAAGGGTTCCTGAAGGAGCTGAACGCAGGCGCCGACTTCACCGTGCCCGGCACCATCATCAAGGTGGTCAACCCCGGCGAAGTGAAGACCGGTAGCGTCGCGCGCATCATCGCCGACAAGGGCAAGAAGCAGGTCTTCGCCTATGACGCCTCCGGCAACCTGATCTCCGCCTACCCGGCCTCGATCGGCTCCACCGACACGCCCTCGCCTTCCGGCACGGTCACGGTCGAGCGCGTCGCCTTCAATCCGGGCTATACCTACAATCCGAAGATCAACTTCCAGCAGGGCGCCAACGACAAGATCCTCAACATCCCGCCTGGCCCGAACGGCCCTGTCGGCACCGTGTGGATGGCGCTGTCGAAGCCGACCTATGGCATTCATGGAACACCCGAACCGTCGAAGATCGGCCGCACCCAGAGCCACGGCTGTATCCGCCTGACCAACTGGGACGCCACCGAGCTCGCCAAGATGGTCAAGCCCGGCGTCACCGTCGAGTTCGTCGACTGATAAACGCTAGTTGTTGCGGCGCGCCTGTTCGTTGAAATAGACGAGCCGCAGCAATTCCGACTGCGAATTGACGCCTGTCTTCGCAAACACCGACTTCAGCTGGCTGCGGATGGTCTCGCGCGACCGGTTGCTCTCGATGGCGATATCGGTGATCGACGATCCGTGCAGCAGCCCCTGCATGATCTTGATCTCCGCCCTGGTCAGCCCGAACTTACCCCCGAGCCCCGGCACATCCATCGCCACGGGCTTGGCCGATGGCTCGATGATGATCGCGATGCTCGGCGCATCGAAGAATTGAATGCGCGCACTCTTCTGCAGACGGACGAGGGTAAGCTTGACGCCGTTCACATCAAGCACCTGCTGCCGCTCGCCGTCACGCCATTGCGATAGCAATCGACCGAGACACGCATTGGCGTCGGCATCGGCAAGCCAGACCTTTCCCTGCAGATCGAGCCGAACGGACCGCCCTTCGCTCAGTGCCTGCTCACCGACCGCGCTGGCCGACAGCAGCTTGCCGCCATCCCCAACCAGCAGGACACCGACGCCGATCGCGTCGAACAGCCGACCACCGAGCTCATCCGCGCTCTTCTCACCCTTTCCAGCCTCGAAATAACGCACCGCCCGGTGCAGGTGCGGCGCAAGCCGGGTGAACGTATCGGCGTAAACCCTGTTGTCCTCAGGTCCGCCGTTTGCGATCGAACTGGAGATGTTGAACATCCGGCCGTCTCGCTTGACCAGCGCCATGCCGATGGCGGTCTCGCCGCATTGCTTCCAGAAGTCGTTGTAGAACTCTGTCTTCACGAACGCTTCGCGCGGCAGCAGCTCCTCGGACAGGAAGCCGCGCCACATCGGCATCACGCTCATGGCCGGCGCCCAGGGATTTATGCTCGCGAAATGATCGGAGTAACTTTCGACCCATTCGTCGCTGAAACCCTTGTCTATATGAGACGCGCCCTCCGCCCGCGTCGGGTCGTGGTAGAACAGCGTGGTCTTGCCGCCGGGAACGATCTCGTTCCACCGGCCAAGAAACATGTCCCAGGTGGCCTCGCCGAAAATTACACCGTAGATGGTGTCGACGAGACTGTCATAGGTATCTTCAGCGACGATCATTGTTCCCCCGGCAAGCGCCCGCATCGCAGGCGAGGATACCAGTGTAAAGCTTCTGGAAACAACGAAAATTACCCTTTTCGGGTGATACCCACCCGAGGGAAAAGCAGGCAGTGATGCAGAGATACATGGTCGCGTCGAAACGAGGAGACCGACCTTGCATCAATGAAAATGCGCCCCAGCGGACCGGGGCGCATTTTCAATCACAAAATGAATGATCAGGCAGCCGAACGGATCAGCGGACCGGTCATCCGCGCCGCGGCCGGCAGTCTCACCGGCAGCTTGCGCATGATCTCCTCGGCGAAACAAAGGGCGTTTTCGCGCGCCTTGTCGAGGTTGCTGGCACGCGCCGGATCGAGCGTATGCAGCGTGCCGCCACAGTCGAATATATCGCGGAAGGCCGAACGCTCGATGATCGCGGTGTCGAGCACCGGCACCTGCCGCTGGTTGAGCAGCGTCTTCACGATCGAGAGCGCCCGTGTCGTCACCATCGAGTTGACGCGCGTCAGCACCACGGAGTGACCGATACGGATACCCGCCTTCTCGTCGAGATACTGCAGCAACTCAAGCACCTGTGCCCCGCCACGCGCATCCATGGCGCAGCCCTGGATCGGGATCAGCACGTGGTCCGAGAGACCGATCGCCGTGGCCAGCATTGGGTTGCGGGCGCCCGGCAGGTCGATGATGAAATAGTCGGTGTTGTGCTTGTTCTCGGAGATATGCTGCGGCAGCGATGCCGAGGTCACGAAATCGATCACCGAGACGTTGGGCACATGGCCGGAGATTTCGTGCCAGCGCGAAATCCAGTGCTGCGGATCGGCATCGAGGATTGTCACCCGGTAGCCCTTGCGGGCAAGCTCGGTGGCCAGCAACAGAACAGCGGTGGTCTTCCCGGCGCCGCCCTTGGTGTTTGCAAATGTGATGACTGCCATGTTCGTTCCTCGGGGGAAATGTCGCGAGCCGGGATCGCTCTGTTGCGCACATCGGATGCATCGTGCGGTTACTGCATCCTTTCCAAACATGGTTAACAATATCTAAACAATGCATCCGAAATCCCGGCCCGCATTTCTTGCAGCAGCCATCGCCACTTGAGCTGAACGCCCTGTCTCACAACGAAAAAGACCCGGAAAGCGCAGGGCTCTCCGGGCCAAATCTCAGGTCCGCATTTTGTATCAGAAGCAGTCCTTGAACAGCGCCTTGGTGTTCTCGAGCGTCATCGCGACAGGGTTTCCGCCGGCGCTCGGGTCTTCGATCGCCATCGCCGAGAGTTCATCGATTCGATCCGGCTTGATTCCCATCGCCGAAAGGCTCTCGGGCACGCCGAGTTCGGAGCGCAGCTTCAGCACGTAATCGTAAAACCCATCGAAGCCGCCTGAAATGCCGAGGTAGGCGGCCGCACGCGCGATCTTGTCTTCGATGACGGCGCGGTTGAAGCGCAGCACCGCCGGCATCACGACGGCATTGGTCATACCGTGGTGGGTGTTGTAGACGGCGCCGATCGGGTGCGACAGCGCATGGATGGCGCCGAGCCCCTTCTGGAACGCGACGGCGCCCATGGCGGCGGCCGACATCATGTTGGCGCGGGCTTCGAGATCCGTGCCTTCCTTGTAAGCGCGCGGCAGGAACTCCTTGACCAGCCGCATGCCCTCCAGCGCGATGCCGGCAGACATCGGGTGGTAGAACGGCGAGGAATAGGCTTCCAGGCAATGCGCGAAGGCATCCATGCCGGTGCCTGCGGTGATGATCTTCGGCATGCCCACAGTCAGTTCCGGATCGGCGATGACGACGCCGGGCAGGAACTTCGGATGGAAGATGATCTTCTTCACATGCGTCTCGGAATTGGTGATGACGCTGGCGCGCCCGACTTCCGAGCCGGTGCCCGCCGTCGTCGGCACGGCCACGATCGGCGCGATGCCTTCGACCGAAGCACGCGTCCACCAGTCGCCGATATCCTCGAAGTCCCATACGGGACGCGTCTGGCCGGCCATGAAGGCCACGCACTTGCCGAGATCGAGGCCCGATCCGCCGCCAAAGGCGATGACGCCGTCATGGCCGCCATCCTTGAACGCCTTGACGCCGGCCGCAAGGTTCTTCTCGTTCGGGTTCGGATCGACATCGGCGAAGATCGCCCGGCCAAGCCCGGCTGCTTCGAGAATGTCGAGCGCGTTTGATGTGATCGCCATCGACGCCAGGCCGCGATCGGTGATCAGGAGCGGCTTCTTCATGCCGAGGCTCTTGGCGGCGTCCGCCAGTTCCTTGATCCGGCCGCGGCCGAGCTTGAATGAAGTCGGGTAGCTCCAGTTGGCTGTGATATGCGCGCTCATGCTGTCACTTTCTTCAGATGGTAGGATTTCGGACGCGTCAGGTTCTGGAAGCCGATGATCGACAGCGAGCCGCCACGACCGGTTTCCTTGACGCCGGTCCAGCAAAGCGCCGGATCGAGATAGTCGGCGCGGTTCATGAACACGGTGCCGGTTTCGATCTCGCGGCCAAGCCGCCCTGCCCGCTCGGCATCCTTGGTCCAGAGCGAGGCCGTCAGCCCGTACTGGCTGTCGTTCATCAACGCCAGCGCCTCGTCGTCGCTCTTCACCTTCATGATACCGACGGCGGGACCGAAGTTCTCCTCGCGCATGAAGGCCATCGAGTGATCGACATTGACGAGGATCTGCGGCGCGAGATAGGCGCCGCCGTCATCGGCTGGGAAGAGCTTGGGATCGACCAGAGCCTTGGCACCCTTCGAGACGGCATCCGCGATCTGCTCGCGCACCACCTTGGCGAAACGCTTGTTCGCCATCGGGCCGAGCGACGTCTCGGGATCAAGGGGATTGCCGAGCTTGTAGTTCGACACCCAGGCGACCGACTTCTCGACGAAGCTGTCGTAGAGCGACTCATGCACATAGATGCGCTCGATACCGCAGCAGCACTGCCCGGAGTTATAGGTCGCGCCATCCATCAGCGTATCGACCGCCGCATCGAGATCGGCGTCTTCCATGACGTAGCCAGGATCCTTGCCGCCGAGCTCAAGGCCGAGGCCGGTGAAGGTGCCCGCCGCCGCGCGTTCCATCGAGCGCCCGCCTTCGACTGAACCGGTGAAGTTCACGAAATTGAAGCTGCCGGCCGCGATCAGCGCCGATGTCGTCTCATGGTCGAGAACGATATTCTGGAACACGTCCTCCGGAACGCCAGCTTCGACAAAGGCCTGCACCAGCCGCTCGCCGACGAGAAGCGTCTGCGAGGCGTGCTTCAAGACAACCGTATTGCCCGCCATCAGCGCCGGCGCGATCGTGTTGATCGCGGTCATGTAGGGATAGTTCCACGGCGCCACGACGAAGACGACGCCATGCGCCTCGCGCTCGATACGACGCTCGAACTTGTCGCTTTCTTCCACGACCAGCGGCGCCAGCGCATCGGCGGCGATCGAAGCGACGTAGTTGGAGCGCTCGTTGAAGCCCTTGTACTCGCCGCCATAGCGGATCGGACGCCCCATCTGCCAGGCAAGCTCGGGAACGACGACGTCGGACATCTCGTTCAGCCGCGCAGCGCCCTTCAGCACCAGTTGGACACGCTCTTCCAGCGGCCGCCGCGCCCAGGCCTTCTGCGCCTTGCGCGCCCGCGCCACGACCTCTTTGGCCGCCTCCAGCGGCAGCGCCGGACGCTCGGCGTAAACCGATCCGTCGATCGGCGATATGCATTGAATTACAGTCATTTCCAAACTCCAGTCATTAACAGGCCAGCGTGCGGACATGCCCCGCGACGCCATAGGAAAGGATCGCGCGGTCGCGCGTGATGATGGTCAGGTCGTTCTCCCGCGCCGTGGCGATCAGGATGCGGTCGATAGGGTCTTTGTGAGCGAGTTGCGGCAAGGAACAGGACGCCATGAAGATGTTCGCGGTCACCGGTTGTTCGTCGATGTCAGCTTCGAGTCTGAAGTCGTTATACCACCTCTGCGCGGTCTTCGTTTCGCTAATGCGCCCTCGTGCCAAAAGCATCGCCATCTCCCAAGCCGTCACAGCCGAAACGAAAACCGGCCTCCCGGCAGCTTTTGCACCCGCGAGCGCGGTCAACGCTCCTTCCGCCAAGGGCTCTCTCTTCGCCATCCAGATCGCGGCGCAGGTATCGAGCAGAAAAGCACTATTCATTGTACAGCTTCTCGCCCCACTCCTCGTCCCAATCCATTGGCGCGGTCAGATCGACCCCCGGCATGATGGTCAGCGTCCCCTTCATGCATCCCCAGGCGGGGTGCACCTCGATCAGCGTTCCATCCTCCAGCTCCATCCAGCGCTTGCCATCCTTGTAGATGACATCGTCCTCCGTAAACATCTTGACGGGCGGTTCCTCCGGCAAAACCGGTGCGGTGCCGCCGCTTTCATAACCCGCCTGCTTCTTCTCGGCGAAGCCGGTAGCGTCGCCACGGCGATGCGCTGCCACCTCCGCCAATGGAACGCCGAGATAATCCGCGATCTGGTCCTGTTCGTCGGCACTCATCTTCCGCTCGCCGCTCAGCATGCGCGACACGGCACTCGGATCAAGCCCCATGAAACGAGCCATGTCTCGAAGCGAAGCGTCGCGCTGTGAAAGCTTTTCGTAGAACCATGCGCTGTCGATCACACCCATGTCGATCTCCTCTGGAAACGCCGGAGCACATTAGCACAATGCGACCAACGCAACAATCAGAGCGAGTGTTGCGATTATCTCATGCCCGCTCGAATCCGCGCGCCACCTCCCAGTCCGTAATCCGCCGATCATACTCCTCCTGCTCCCATTCCGCCGCGCGTGTGTAGTGATCGATGACGTCGTCACCGAAAGCATTGCGCAGCATCTTGGACTTTGTCATGGCCGTGGTCGCGGCCCTGAGCGTACGCGGGATTTCGCGCACCTTGCGCGCGCCATAGGCGTCGCCGACGAAGGGCGCTTCCAGCTCCATCTTGTTATCGATCCCGTCGATCCCTGCCGCCAGCAATGCGGCGAAGGCGAGATAGGGGTTGAGGTCGGAGCCGCCGACGCGGCATTCGATGCGGATCGCCTTGGTGCCGTCACCGCAGAGGCGATAGCCGGCCGTGCGGTTGTCCTTGCTCCAGATCGCCTTGGTCGGCGCGAATGTCCCCGCCATGAAGCGCTTGTAGGAGTTGATGTAGGGCGCCAGGAAATAGGTGATCTCGCTGGCATGCGCGAGCAGGCCGGCGATGTAGTTTTCCATCAGGCTGGACATCCCGTACTTGCCCTTGTCGTCGGCAAAGAGCGGCGTCTTGCCATCGGCACTCCACAGCGACTGGTGGATATGCGACGAACTGCCGGCGGCATTGTAGTGCCACTTGGCGAGGAAGGTGATCGCCTTGCCCTTGGCCCAGGCGATTTCCTTGCAGCCGTTCTTGATGATCGAGTGACGGTCGGCCATCGCCAGCGCATCGGCGTAGCGCACGTTGATCTCCTCCTGGCCGGCGGAAGCCTCGCCCTTGGAGTTCTCGACGGGAATGCCGGCGCCCTGCAGCCCGGTGCGGATCGCCCGCATCACCTCTTCCTCCTTGGTGGTCTGGAAGATGTGGTAGTCCTCGTTATAGGCGCTGGCGAGCTTGAGGTTGCGATAGCCGGACGCCTGCGCGGACTCATAGGTCTGGTCGAACAGGAAGAACTCGAGCTCCGAGGCCATGAAGGCCTTCATGCCCATGTCTTCGAGCCGCTTGACCTGCTTCTTCAGGATCGCGCGCGGCGAATGCGGCACCTCCTCGTGGGTGTGATGGTCGAGCAGGTCGCAGAGCACAAGCGCTGTCCCCTCGAGCCAGGGAATGCGCCGGAGCGTCGAGAGATCCGGCTTCATCGTGTAGTCGCCGTAACCCTTTTCCCAGCTGGTCGCCTTGTAGCCGGAGACGGTCTCCATCTCCATGTCGGTGGCGACGAGATAGTTGCAGCTGTGTGTTTCCTTCCAAGCGCTTTCGACGAAGTACTCGGCCTGGAAACGCTTGCCCATAAGCCGCCCCTGCATGTCGACCTGGCATGCCAGCACGGTATCGATGCGTCCGTCGGCAACGTCCTGCTTCAGATCGTCGAGAGTATAGATGCTCATATGGACCTCCCCATAAATTTAAACTGAAATCGGGCCAACGAAACGGCATGCTCCGTGCGGCAATGCCGCGCCGGACTGCGCAGTCTAATGTCGGTCAACCGCAATGCAGGGCCGCCGGACGCGGCCCCGCTTTCTTGGAAGAGTATGTCAGCCTTCGCCGACAGCCTTTTCGGCAGCCGCGATCTCGGCCTGGCGACGAGCGACTTCCTCGCCGATCGGCGGACCCTTGAAGCGGCGGCTCTCGAAGCCGAACCACACGATCGCGGTCAGCACAAGGAAGCCGACGGTCACATAGAGCGCCGGGCCGTTCGGCGGCTGCACGCCGAGAACGAAGATCAGGATCATCGCCAGGATGGTGAGCACCGAGAACAGCTTGTACATGCCCTCGCCGATGTTCCACGGACCCATCTTGTCCCACTTCGACGTACCCCAGGCGAAGAGGCCGAGCGTGATCGGGATCGCGAAGGAGAAGAACAGGAAGATGACCGTGCAGGAGACGACGATCGTGTAAACCGGCGTGTCACCGATCGAAACGAGCGACGAGCCCCAGACGAAGAGCACCGAGAGGATCGAGCCGGTCCAGATGGCCGAAACCGGCGTGCGGTACTTCGGGCTGACCTTGGCGAGCGCCTTGGATGCCGGCAGGCCACCGTCGCGCGAGAAGGCGAAGATCATGCGCGAAACGGAGGTGACGGTCGCAAGGCCGCACAGCCACTGGCACACGAGGATCGCGAAGTAGAGGATATCCTTGACGGTCGAATTGACCTGCGTGTCCATCGCCCAGAAGAACACGTTCCAGCCCTGCTTGGCGGCGTCGTCCATGTTCGGCAGCATCAGCACGAACGAGCAAAGCATGATGTAGCCGAACAGCGCCGACCACAGCACGGAAGAGACCATGCCGCGCGGAACGGAATGGGCGGCCTTGACCGTTTCTTCCGACGTATGCGCGGAAGCATCATAGCCGGTGATCGTGTAGATCGGCAGAAGCAGACCGAGCAGGAACACCCAGGTGCCCGACGTTGCCGGCCAGACATTGCCACCCGCTTCGCCGGAGTAGTTGGCGAAGGTGAACAGGCGGCCGATCTCGTAGGACGGCGCGAAGTAAAGGCACACGGCCGACAGCGCGATCGCCGATGCGAAGATAAGGTAGCCGGAGAAATCGGTGAGCTTGGCGGTCAGGCCGATACCCATGTGGTTCACGAGCGCCTGCGCGCCGGTGATGATCACAAGGAACAGGATGCGGACCGTCGTCGTATCGGTCAGGCCGAAATAGGTCGTGCCGAAGGAGCCCATGAAGAAATAATAGGTACCGACGTTGATGGCGCCGAGAACCGTAACGAGGCCGAGCAGGTTGAACCAGGCCGTCAGCCAGCCGGTGAAGCGGTTACCGAGGATCGAACCCCAGTGATAGAGACCACCAGCCGTCGGATAGGCCGAGCTGATCTGCGCCATGGCAACGGCGAACACCAGCGAAACGAAGCAACCGATCGGCCAGCCGATGCCGATCGCGGCACCGCCCGCGCCGGCGGTTGCCTGCGCCAGCGAATTGATACCACCGGAAAGAATGCAGATGATCGAGAATGAAACGGCAAAATTCGAAAACGAGCTCATGCGCCGTTCGAGTTCCTGGGCATAGCCCATGGAATGCAGGATGTGCACATCCTGCTTCTTGTCGAGTTCCGAATAATCGGACATGACGTCCCCCTGTTTAGCCATCAACCGCGGAATTGCGGCTGATTATCCAGTGCCAAAGTGCCCGCGACGTTTTCGCCTGCGGGCGGATCGCAGTTAGACTGCTCCCTGGGGTCTTATCTTTCGTCGTCAGGCGTCCAGGCTCTGCTGGAGCAGCCTTGTCAGATAGCTGGCCATGACCCCTTGGCCAGCCGGGTCTGCGATGAGGTCGTTGCGGACCTCGATCATTACATTGCGCAATCCGTTCGACAGCCCGTGCAGGATCAGCGTATGCGTCACGCCGTCCAGGGGGCCGTAAGGCTCGTTGCGCTCAACTCTATAGTGCGTCGCCTGACTGGCGGCGGCAAGCATCGCATCCGCCAGACGGGTATCGTCATCGTGCAGCACGCCAACCTCGACCGCACGCGTCTTTCCGTGAAAGACAGGCGTAAAGCTGTGGACGGTGACGATGACCGTCTCCTGCCCCCGCGCCTTGCGATCACGAATGAGCGCACGGATGGTGCCATGAAACGGGATGTAGAGGGCCTCGGTGCGCGCCGTCTTTTCCGCAGCACTCAGGCCCGCATTTCCCGGGATGTCGTAGACCTCGCTTTTCTCAGGCATGGCGCCAGCCGATTCCGGCGGCCTGTTGCAATCGTAGATCAGGCGTGAAAAACGCTGGTGAACCAACGTGGCATCGAGCGCCTCGGACATGCCCCTGGCGACAGCAAGAGCGCCGGGATCCCAGGCAATGTGACTGTTGAGCGCCTCTTCGGAAAGGCCAAGCGTCCCGAAGCTGGCAGGCAGAACCCGCGATGCATGTTCGCAGACGATAAGCACCGGGCTGGTGCCGTCTGGCCTTTCGACCCCGACGCACTCCCCTTCCCCTTTGCCGAGCACTTCTAACTGAGCAAGCACCACAGTCGCTCCACCACAACTGTTAATAAAATACTTATAAGAAAAGAATTCTTCAGCTTTCCACAAGTGTCAAGCGCACACTGAAAAAATCTTTTCATGACAGTGGTTGACATGGATTGTGACAGCGTTGTTAACTTTGAGTGGGAAAGTGGCACAAGACCAATCCCGGGGAGCAAGATCGCGTGACCGTTGCGTCGAAGACAGTTTCAGACGTAATCCACTCGCATTTTGGCGTGCTCACGCGCGCCGAAAAGCAGCTGGCTGAAAGTCTGTTGGACAACTACCCTGTGTCAGGACTGGGGAGCATCACGACGATTGCCGAAAACGCCGGCGTATCGACCCCGACTGTTGTCCGCATGGTCCAGAAGCTCGGCTACAAGGGCTACCCCGATTTCCAGGCGCATCTGCATCAGGAGGTCGAGGCGACGATCTCCAATCCGATCGCCAAGCATGACCGCTGGGCCTCGAACGCGCCGGGAACCCATATTCTCAACCGCTTTGCCGATGCCATAATCGACAATCTGCGCCAGACGCTGACCGGTCTCGATACCGCGACCTTCGATAGCGTCGCGACCCTTCTGTCGGACCGCAAGCGCAACCTTTATTTCGTCGGCGGTCGTATCACCGGCGCGCTCGCCGAATATTTCTTCACGCATATGCAGGTGATCCGCCCGAATACGGCACTTTTGTCGGCCAATTCGAGCAGCTGGCCGCAATATGTCCTGAACATGAACCCCGGCGACCTGCTGATCATCTTCGATATCAGGCGCTACGAGCAGGAGCTCGTCAGCCTCGCCACCGCCGCCAAAAACAGCGGCGCCGAGATCATCATCTTCACCGACCAGTGGGCCTCGCCCGCGACCAAGCTGGCGCGCCACACGTTTCGCGTCCAGATCGAGGCGCCCTCGGCATGGGACAGCTCTGTCGTCACCCTTTTCATCGTCGAGGCGCTTATAGAGGCGGTTCAGAACTCGACATGGGACGAAACGAAGGAGCGCATGAAAACACTGGAAGGCCTTTTCGAACAGACGCGGCTCTTCCGCAAACTTGGTTAGGAGGGACATTTACGACAGCGAAGATGTAACGGGCAGAAAACAAGGACGTGTCGCAATCGAAACATCCTCGCCAAACGCCCGCGATACAAAGAAAAAATAGCGTCATCCAACTGTCACACAAGCTTCACGTAACGTCAGTAACAGCATCGTCGGACACTGAAACCCGAAGGAGAACAACAGTGATCTCTAATCTTTCTCGACTGCTCTCGCTCTCTACAGCAATTGTTGTGGCTTCAACCGCAATTGCTGCCGCAGAGCCAAGCGCTGAACTCATCGCTGCCGCCAAGAAGGAAGGCACGCTGACCACGATCGCTCTCCCGCACGACTGGTGCGGCTACGGCGACCTCATTGCCGGCTTCAAGGCGAAGTATGGTCTGGAAGTGAACGAACTGAACCCGGACGCTGGTTCGGGCGACGAAATCGAAGCCATCAAAGCCAACAAGGGCAACACCGGCCCGCAGGCTCCTGACGTCATCGACGTCGGCCTCTCCTTCGGCCCGACCGCAAAGGCTGACGGCCTGATCCAAGCTTACAAGGTTTCGACCTGGGATTCGATCCCTGACAGCGCCAAGGATGCAGACGGCTTCTGGTACGGCGATTACTACGGCGTTCTCTCCTTCGTCGTGAACACCGACATCGTCAAGGAAGTGCCGAAGGACTGGGCCGACCTGAAGAAGTCGGACTACGCCAACTCGATCGCTCTCGCCGGTGACCCGCGCGCTTCCAACCAGGCTGTTCAGGCTGTTTACGCTGCCGGCATCGCCGCTGGTGAAAAGGACGCGACCAAGGCTGGTGAAGCCGGTCTCGCCTTCTTCGGCGAACTCAACAAGGCAGGCAACCTCGTTCCTGTCATCGGCAAGTCCGCTTCGCTGGCACAGGGCTCGACCCCGATCGTCATCGCATGGGACTACAACGGCCTGTCCTGGCGCGATACGCTCAAGGGCAACCCGCCGGTTGAAGTCGTCGTTCCGGCTTCGGGCGTCAACGCCGGCGTTTACGTCCAGGCGATCTCCGCATTCGCTCCGCACCCGAACGCTGCCAAGCTCTGGATGGAATACCTCTATTCGGACGAAGGTCAGCTTGGCTGGCTGAAGGGCTATTGCCACCCGATCCGCTTCAACGATCTGGCCAAGAACAAGAAGATCCCGCAGGAACTTCTCGACAAGCTGCCGCCGGCTGCTGCCTATGAAAAGGCTGTCTTCCCGACGCTCGAAGAGCAGGAAGCCGGCAAGACCGCTATCACCAGCAAGTGGGATAGCGTCGTCGGCGCCAACGTCCAGTAATACAGCATGAAACCGGCCTCCCCGTCTTATCGCGGGGAGGCTTTTGCCCCTCCGACGCCGCAAGAAGAGCTTTTTCAATGAGCACTGTTTCGACGACGCCCGTGGTGAGCACGGCCCCGCTGATCACCAAGGACCGCGTGATCGACTGGCTGGGTATTACTCCCTTCATTATTTTCGCCCTGCTTTTTCTCATTATTCCCACGCTCTACCTTGTGATCGGCGCCTTTTTGACGCCCGAGGGTAATTTCACGCTGAAGAACATCGGGGATCTCTTCACCCCTTCGATCCTCAGCGCCTATTGGATCAGTATCCGCGTCTCGGTCGCCTCGGCACTCGGCGGCGCGCTGATCGGCGTCTTTCTCGCGTGGGCCGTCGTGCTCGGCGGCCTGCCGACATCCGTGCGCTCGACGCTTCTGACCTTCTCCGGCGTCGCCYCGAATTTCGCTGGCATCCCGCTCGCCTTCTCGTTCCTGGCAACCCTTGGCCGCACCGGCCTCGTGACGGTTTTCCTGAGGGACTGGTTCGGCTTCAACCTCTACGGCACCGGCTTCAACCTGCTCTCCTTCTTCGGCCTCACCATCACCTACATGTACTTCCAGATCCCGCTGATGGTGCTGATCCTGACGCCGGCGCTGGATGGCATGAAGAAGGAATGGCGCGAAGCGGCTGAAATCCTCGGCGCCAGTAACCTGCAATATTGGACCAAGGTCGCCCTGCCGATCCTCTGGCCGAGCCTTCTCGGCACCACGCTGCTGCTCTTCGCAAACGCCTTCGGCGCCATCGCGACGGCCTACGCGCTGACGGGTTCCTCGCTCAACATCGTCCCGATTCTGCTCTACGCGCAGATCCGCGGCGACGTCCTTCACAATGCGAACCTCGGCTATGCGATCGCCCTCGGCATGATCGTCATCACCGGCGTGTCCAACATCCTCTATCTCATGCTGCGCATGCGCGCTGAACGGTGGCAGAAATGAAGGCTCAAAAACTCGGCGCCTGGATCGCCATCGCCATCGGCGCGACCTATTTCATCGTGCCTCTGCTCGGAACCATCGAGTTCTCGCTGCGCATGCGCCGCGACGCCTACAGTTTCGACGCTTACCTCTCGGTCTTCTCCGACGAGCGCTTCCGCGCCACCTTCGGCTATTCGATGATGATGGCGCTTTTGACCATCGTCTTCGGCATGCTGCTGATCGTGCCGACGGCTTACTGGGTGCGCCTGCGCATGCCGCAGATGCGTCAGGTCGTGGAGTTCATCACCCTGCTGCCGCTGGTCATCCCGGCCATCGTCATCGTCTTCGGTTATCTGAGGATGTACAATTCCTCGTCCATCCTGCCGATGACTGCATCCACGACGGGCACCAACATCCTGCTCGTCTTCTCCTACATCACGTTGTCGCTGCCCTACATGTACCGCTCCGTCGACACAGCCATGCGCGCCATCGACGTCAGAACGCTGACGGAGGCCGCCCAGAGCCTCGGCGCCAGCTGGTGGACGATCATGTTCAAGTGCATCTTCCCGAACGTGATGAGCGGCATCCTCTCCGGCGCCTTCATCACGCTGGCGATCGTCATGGGCGAATTCACCTTCGCGGCACTTCTGAGCCGTCCGGCCTTCGGCCCCTACCTGCAGCTGGTCGGCGCCAACAGGGCCTACGAGCCCTCGGCGCTCGCCGTGATTGCATTCTCCATCACCTGGCTCAGCATGGGCCTGCTCAATCTCGTCTCGCGCATCGGCAGATCCCGCCCGGCCAAGGCTTAAGGTATTTCGACATGTCATTTCTCTCGCTGACCAACATTCAGAAATCCTTCGGCCAGGTTCAGGTCGTCAAGAACTTCAACATGAACATCGAGAAGGGAGAATTCGTCTCCTTTCTCGGCCCGTCGGGCTGCGGCAAGACCACGGTCCTGCGCATGATCGCCGGTTTTGAGAACCCGACCGGCGGCAATCTCAGCATCGCCGGCAAGGACATCGCGCCGCTGAAGCCGAACCAGCGCAACATCGGCATGGTGTTCCAGGCCTACGCCCTCTTCCCGAACATGACGGTGCATGACAACGTCGCTTTCGGCCTGAAGATCGCCGGCAAGCCGAAGGCCGAGATCGACGCCCGCGTCAAGGAGATGCTGGCGCTGATCCACCTCGGCCACCTCGCCGACCGCTACCCCTACCAGATGTCGGGCGGCCAGCAGCAGCGCGTGGCGCTCGCCCGCGCCCTTGCCGCCAAGCCGCAGGTGTTGCTGCTCGACGAGCCGCTGTCGGCGCTGGACGCCAAGATCCGCGTCTCGCTGCGCGAGGAAATCCGCCAAATCCAGCAGTCGCTGGGAATCACCACCATCTTCGTCACCCACGACCAGGAAGAGGCGCTGTCGATCTCCGACCGCATCGTCGTCATGAACGGCGGCCGCGCCGACCAGATCGGCACCCCCTTCGAGATCTACAACACGCCGGCCACGCGCTTCGTCGCATCGTTCGTCGGCACGTTGAACATCATCGAGGCCAAGGTCGTAGACCCCTCGGTCAACCGCATCCAGATCGGCGACCAGGGCGTGACGCTCCGCGAAAACATCTCCACCTACAAGGCCGGCGACACCGTCTCGCTGGCGCTGCGCCCGGAAGCGGGATCGCTTGCCGAAAGCACACCGAGCGACACCAAACTCACGGGCGAAGTCGTCTCCGCCCACTTCCTCGGCTCCGTCATCCGCACCCGCATGAACGTCGGCGGCAACGTCATCTCCTTCGACATGTTCAACAGCCCCGGCGTCAAGCCGCCGGCCACCGGCGAAACGGTGACCCTGCGCTTCATGGCGGCGGATCTGTTGGTTATCCGGGATTGAGATCGGCGGCGCTGCCCGCATTCAGCACCGTTTCGCCGTTTTCACCCTCATTCCTGTGCTCGTCACAGGAATCCAGTCAGCCCAAGTCCTTGGGCTGAAAAGACTCTTCCGCGTCGCAGACGCGACGCTGCTGGATCCCTGTGACGAGCACAGGGATGAGGGTGTTTGGGTTTGCGCGAGTGCCCGATCTTGCCCGCTGAATTGTTCGCTTTGCCACACGCAACCGACTGGTCAGCGATCGTGTCCCCAAAACACCAGAAAACGCTTGAAATCCCCACCCCATTGCGCGACGACGGCACAACCGAAGTCATATCGCAAGAAGCCCGCATCATGTCCCCCACCACGACGCCCGCAGCCGCCCCTCGCCGCCTCACCGCCCAGGATTTCAAGACGCTCGGCCTCTCCGCCCTCGGCGGCGCGCTGGAGTTCTATGATTTCATCATCTTCGTCTTCTTCGCCAGCGTGATCGGCCACCTGTTCTTCCCGCCCGACATGCCCGACTGGCTGGTGACGATCCAGACCTTCGGCATCTTCGCCGCCGGCTATCTGGTGCGCCCGATCGGCGGCATCGTGCTTGCCCATTTCGGCGACATGTTCGGCCGCAAGCGCGTCTTTGCCTTCTCGATCATGCTGATGGCGCTGTCGACGCTCGGCATGGCCGCCATGCCGACCTATGCCACGATCGGCATCGCGGCCCCCATCCTCCTGATCCTGATGCGCGTCCTGCAGGGTGCTGCCATCGGTGGCGAGGTGCCCGGCGCCTGGACCTTCGTCGCCGAACACGTTCCCTTCCGCCGCGTCGGCTTTGCCTGCGGCTTCCTCTGCTCGGGACTGACACTCGGCATCCTGCTCGGCTCCTTCATCGCCACCATCATCAACTCGGCCTTCACGCCCGAGGATGTCGCGGCCTACGCCTGGCGCATTCCCTTCTTCCTCGGCGGCATCTTCGGCCTCGTCGCGGTCTATCTTCGCCGCTGGCTGCAGGAGACGCCGATCTTCGCGGAAATGAAGCAGAGCCGCTCGCTGATGCGCGAACTGCCGCTGAAGGCCGTGCTGCGCGACTATCCGCGCGGCGTCATCATCTCGATGCTGCTCACCTGGATCCTCTCGGCCGGCATCGTCGTCACCACGCTGATGACCGCGACCTTCCTGCAGAAGCTCTACGGCTACACCGCGCAGCAATCGCTGGCCGCGACCAGCTTCGGCACGCTGTTCCTGATCTTCGGCACGGCGGCCGCGGGCGCGATCGTCGATCGCGTCGGCTCCGGCCGCTTCTTCATCGTCGCCAGCATCTTCTTCGGCGCGGCGACCTTCGCCTTCTACACTTACGCCGCGACCTCGCTGACCGTGCTTTTCGTGCTCTATGCAATCATGGGCCTCTCCGTCGGCCTCGTCGGAGCGGTGCCCTACGTGATGGTCCGCGCCTTCCCGGCCCGCGTCCGCTTCACCGGCCTCTCCTTCTCCTACAACGTCTCCTACGCCATCTTCGGCGGCCTGACGCCACTGGCGGTCGCCTCCTTGCTGCCGCTGAACCCGATGGCGCATGCCTATTACCTGCTGTTCATCGCAGCGCTTGCCTTCGCGCTCGGTGTCTACCTGCTCGTCAAGGGTGACACGGTGGAGGCCGATGTCGGCATCGAGGAACTCAACCAGCGGCTTGCAGCTGGCGCCTGAGAGCAGCACAATAAGCCATTAACGGGCCCGGCCGGAGTTTTGGTCGGCCCCATCAATAAGAGATATTTCAATGATTACCTGCCATCTGCGTTATGTCATCGATCCCTACAAGCTCGCCGAATTCGAGGAATACGCCAGGCTCTGGATCCCCATCGTCAACCGCATGGGCGGCAACCACCACGGCTATTTCCTGCCCTCGGAAGGTGCCAACAACATCGCGGTCGCCTTGTTCTCCTTCCCGAGCCTCGCCGCATACGAAGACTACCGCACGCGCATGGCCGTTGATCCCGAGTGCCAGGCGGCATTCGATCTGGACAAGCGCAACCGCAGCATCATCAGCTATGAGCGCAGTTTCATGCGCCCGGTTCTCGGCTGACCGAGACGTCACCACATCCGCGAAGGCCCACCCACTCGGCCTTCCACTGGCCCCCATGACGAGGAACTGAAGAACGATGCCGGCACCTCAGATCAAGATCCTCGACGCGCTCTCCGTACCGGGCAACCCGGCCAAGCCGAACGACGACCGCTTCGGATATAACGACGCCTGCGCCTTCGTGATCGACGGCGCAACCGGCCTTGGCGACCGCCAATACATGGACGCATCGGGCAGCGACGCCGCCTGGGTCGCCGCACGCTTCGCGGATGGTTTCAGGCAGCAGATCACGCGTCAGACACCGGTCTCCGATGTCGCGCGCGCCGTATCGCAGGATGCGAGAGCCACGTTCCTCGGCACCAACCCCGACGCCCCACGCTACGCCTGGCCGCTCTCCGCCTTCTCGATGATCCATGCCACCGACGACCGACTGACCTTCTACGGCCTCGGTGATTCCTGCGTCTTCCTCTTGCAGGAAGATGGATCGGTGAGCTTTCACATGGCCCTTCCCGACGCCTATGCCAGGGAACAAGCCCACGCGCAAAGCCATATCGCCCGCACCGGCGGCATCACCAAGGATGGCGGCGCGCTCGGCAATGCGGAAACGCTGGCGGCTCTGCGCCGCCACCGTGAAAGCCAAAACACCGCAGGCGGCATCTGGACCTTGGGCCTCGTGCCTGAATCGGCCGATCATCTCGTGTCGGAAGAATTGAAGATCAAGGGCCGCGCCCACGCCATCATCTGCAGCGACGGCTTCGCCGATCTGGTCGTGCTCTACGAAGCCTACGACGCCGCAAGCCTGGTGCGCGCGGCGCTCGACAAGGGCCTCGCCCCGATGATCGAGGAACTCCGGCGCTTCGAGCGCGAGACCGATCCTGAGGGACTGCGCTATCCCCGCTTCAAGCAGAGCGACGACACGACCGCGATTCTGGTCGAACTCACGGCCTGATACCGGGCGACCAAACAGCGATTTCCGATTCAGAATCAGGCCCTTGGCCAATGATCCTGAATCATTTTCTCCGGCGATTGAATCAGTGTCTGAAGACGCGCCCGATCAGGCCGCGTCTTCCACGTCTGCGCGCGGCTTCGAAGGCACATAGTTGAGCACCGGCCCGAGCCAACGCTCGACCTCGGAGATCTCCATGCCCTTGCGGCCGGCATAATCCTCGACCTGATCGCGCTCCACCTTGGCAACGCCGAAGTAGTAGGCGTCGGGATGGCCGATATAAATGCCGGACACGGACGAACCCGGCCACATGGCGTAACTCTCCGTGAGCTTCACGCCGGCGGCGTTCTCGGCATCGAGAAGCGCAAACAGCGTCTTCTTCTCAGTGTGATCGGGCTGCGCCGGGTAGCCGGGCGCCGGGCGGATGCCGGCATATTCCTCGGTGATCAGCTGCTCCTTGCTGAACGCCTCGCCCTTGGCATAGCCCCAGTATTCGCGGCGAACCTCTTCGTGCATGCGTTCGGCAAAGGCTTCCGCGAAACGGTCGGCCAGTGCCTTGACGAGGATCGACGAGTAATCGTCGTTGGCGCGTTCGAAGCGCTCGGCGATCGCCACTTCCTCGATACCGGCGGTAACGACGAAGCCGCCGACGTAGTCCTGTACGCCGCTGTCGACCGGCGCCACGAAGTCCGACAGCGCCACATTCGGCCGGCCGTCGCGCTTCGAGAGCTGCTGGCGCAGCGTGTAGAAAGTCGCGAGGTCTTCCTTGCGGCTATCGTCCTTGAACAGTCGGATATCGTCGCCGACAGTGCCGGCCGGCCAGAAGCCGATGACGGCGCGCGGACGGAACCACTTCTCGTCGATGATCTTCTTCAGCATCCCCTGCGCATCCGCCCAGAGCGCGCGTGCCGCCTCGCCCTGCTTCTCATCCTCGAGAATGGCAGGATAGCGGCCCTTCAGCTCCCAGGTCTGGAAGAAAGGCGTCCAGTCGATGTATTCGGCAAGCGTCGCCAGATCGTAATCCTCGAACACCTTGGTGCCGAGGAAGCTCGGCTTGGCGGGCGCGTAAGCGGCCCAATCAACCTTCTGGGCGTTCTCGCGGGCACGCGACAGCGGCAGACGCACCTTCTCGGCCTCGCTGCGGGCATGGGCAGCGGCAACCTTCGCGTATTCGGCGCGGATATCGGTGATGTAGCCGTCGCGGTTCTCCGGCGACAGCAGCGACGAGACAACGCCGACTGCGCGGCTGGCGTCGGTGACGTAGACGGTCTGGCCCTTGCTGTAGCCCGGATGGATCTTCACGGCAGTATGCACGCGGCTGGTCGTGGCGCCGCCGATCAGAAGCGGCAGGTCCAGACCCTGGCGCTCCATTTCGGCCGCCACATGAACCATCTCGTCGAGCGACGGCGTGATCAGGCCCGACAGGCCGATGACGTCGACCTTCTCGGCCACCGCCGTCTCCAGGATCTTCGTTGCCGGCACCATCACGCCGAGGTCGATGATCTCGTAATTGTTGCAGGCAAGCACGACGCCGACGATGTTCTTGCCGATATCGTGGACGTCGCCCTTGACGGTCGCCATCAGGATCTTGCCGGCCGACTTGCGGTCGTCGCCACCGTTCAGCCGCTTCTCTTCTTCCATGTAGGGAAGGAGCACGGCCACGGCCTGCTTCATCACGCGCGCCGACTTGACGACCTGCGGCAGGAACATCTTGCCCGAGCCGAACAGATCACCGACGACGTTCATGCCGGCCATCAGCGGGCCTTCGATCACATGAAGCGGACGGGCCGCGGCAAGGCGCGCGTCTTCGGTATCGGCATCGATATATTCGGTGATGCCGTTGACCAAAGCGTGTTCAAGCCGCTTCTCGACCGACCATTCGCGCCAGGAGAGATCCTGCACGCGTCCCTCGCGGGCAGCCCCGCCGCGGAACTTCTCAGCCACTTCAAGCAGCCGCTCGGTCGCATCGTTGCGGCGGTTCAGCACCACGTCCTCGCAGGCCTCGCGCAGCTCCGCGTCGATCTGGTCGTAGACCGCCAGCTGGCCGGCATTGACGATGCCCATGTCCATGCCCGCCTGGATGGCGTGGTAGAGGAACACGGCGTGCATCGCCTCGCGCACCGGCTCGTTGCCGCGGAACGAGAAGGAAAGGTTCGAAACGCCGCCCGAAATATGCACCAGCGGCATAGTCTTGCGGATCGTGCGCGTCGCCTCGATGAAGTCGACGCCGTAATTGTTGTGTTCTTCGATGCCGGTCGCGACAGCGAAGACGTTCGGGTCGAAGATGATATCCTCGGGCGGGAAGCCCGCCTTTTCGGTCAAGAGCTTGTAGGCGCGCGTGCAGATCTCGACCTTGCGGTCATAGGTATCCGCCTGGCCGGTCTCGTCGAAGGCCATGACGACGACAGCTGCGCCATAGGCATGCAGCAACCTCGCCTGAGCCAGGAAGTTCTCTTCGCCCTCTTTCAGCGAGATCGAGTTGACGATCGGCTTGCCCTGAACCCGCTTCAGGCCGGATTCGATGATCGAGAACTTGGAGCTGTCGATCATGACGGGCACGCGAGCGATATCCGGCTCGGCGGCGATCAGGTTCAGGAACTCGACCATCGCCTTTTCCGAATCGATCAGGCCTTCGTCCATGTTGATGTCGATGATCTGCGCGCCGTTCTCGACCTGGTCGCGCGCGACATCGAGCGCTGCCGTGTAATCGGCATTGGTGATCAGCTTGCGGAAGCGAGCCGAACCCGTGACGTTGGTGCGCTCACCGACGTTGACGAAGGGGATGTCCTTGGTGAGCTCGAAGGGCTCGAGGCCAGACAGCGACATGAAAGGGCGGTGCTCGGGGATCGGGCGTGGCTTGTACTTGGCGACAACCTCGGCGATCGCCTTGATATGCTCCGGCGTCGAGCCGCAGCAGCCGCCGACGATGTTGACGAGACCTTCGCGGGCGAACTCGTCGATCTGCGCCGCCATCAGCTCAGGCGTCTCGTCATACTGGCCGAACTCGTTGGGAAGGCCGGCATTCGGATAGGCGCAGATGAAGGTATCGGCAACGCCCGACAGCTCCTGCAGGTGCGGACGCATGGCGTTGGCGCCGAGCGCGCAGTTCAGCCCGATCGTGAACGGGTTCGCATGGCGCACCGAGTTCCAGAACGCCGACGGCGTCTGGCCCGACAGCGTGCGGCCGGACAGGTCGGTGATCGTGCCCGAGATCATCACAGGAAGGCGGATGCCCTTCGCCTCGAAGCGCTCCTCGCAGGCAAAGATCGCAGCCTTGGCGTTCAGCGTATCGAAGATCGTCTCGATCAGGATGATGTCGGCGCCGCCATCGATCAGGCCGTCGATCTGCTCGGCATAGGCGATGCGCAGGTCGTCGAAGGTGACGGCGCGGAAGCCCGGATTGTTGACGTCAGGCGAGATCGAGGCCGTGCGGTTGGTCGGGCCGATGGCGCCGGCCACGAAACGGCGGCGGCCATCCTCGCGCTCGGCGCGGATGCAGGCGCGGCGAACGACTTCGGCACCTTCCTTGTTCAGCGCATAAACCTCGCCTTCCATCGCGTAATCCGCCTGCGCGATGCGGGTGGACGAGAAGGTGTTGGTCTCGAGGATGTCGGCGCCGGCCTTGGCGTATTTGTAATGGATTTCCTCGATCGCATCCGGCTGCGAGAGGATGAGAAGGTCGTTGTTGCCCTTCTGGTGGCAGGCGCAGCCGATGAAGCGATCGCCGCGGAAATGATCCTCGTCGAAACCCAGCCCCTGGATCTGCGTACCCATGGCGCCGTCAAGGACGAGAATGCGTTCGCTGGCGGCTTTCCTGAGCGCTGCAAACACTTCACTGCCGTCGCGCTTTTCCCCTTCGGGGCCAAACAGATTGTTGAACACGGGCGGACTCCTTGACGTCATTATAAAGACAAGCCGCCCAAATCACATAAAGATATCTTTATGTCAATATATCAGCGACAATTTCGCCATTGCCGGCGCACGGCGGATGACAGACTCGAACGCCCCCTATATAGGCAATTTCAAAGCATTGTGTATGAAATCGGAGGAGTATCATGGCACCTGCAATCGGCGACGCCGCGCTCGGCAACTGGACGACGCGCACCTACCACCGCGACTGGCTCGTCGCCCAGGCCAATGGCCTGTTCGATTTCTTCCAGCATGATTCCATCAATCCCAAGGGTGGGTTCTACGATCTCGACGATACCGGCAAGCCGCTCGACGCGGAGGGCCAGGTGCGCGGCATCCACATCGCCGCCCGCGCCGTCCATTGCTTCTCGATCGGCACCCTGCTCGGCCGCCCCGGAGCCTCCGATGTCGTAGACCACGGCATGCAGTACATCTGGAACCACCACCGGGACCAGAAGAACGGCGGCTATTTCTGGTCGCTGAACAATGACGGCCCGGTCGACACCAACAAGCAGGGCTACGGCCACGCCTTCGTGCTCCTCGCCGCCTCCTCCGCCAAGACCATCGGCCACCCGCTCGCCGACGGCATGCTCGCCGATATCACCGAGGTACTGAACACCCGCTTCTGGGAAGAAAAGCACGGCGCCATCGCCGAGGAATTCACCGCCGACTGGCAGCCGCTCGACGGCGGCACCTATCGCGGCCAGAACTCCAACATGCACCTGACCGAAGCCCTGATGGCCGCCTTCGAGGCAACCGGCAACCGCGATTACCTCACCAAGGCCGAGAGCATCGCCGACCTCGTCATCCGCCGCGCCGCCGGCTCCGTCGACTGGCGCGTCGCCGAGCACTTCGACACAGAGTGGAAGCTCGACAAGAACTACTATCACCCCAACGAAATGTTCCGCCCGGCCGGCACCACGCCCGGCCACTCGCTGGAATGGGCACGCCTGCTGTTGCAGCTCTGGGCGCTCGGAGGCAAGAAGCTCGAATGGCTGCCGGATGCCGCCAAGGGCCTGTTTTCGCAGGCAATGGCGCTCGGCTGGGACGACGAAAAGGGCAGCTTCTTCTACACGCTCGACTGGGAGGACCGCCCGGATAAGCGCCAGAAGATGTGGTGGCCGGCTTGCGAGGGTGCAGCCGCTGCCCACTATCTCAACGAGCACCTGCCGAGCGACTACCACGAAGAGAGCTACCGCAAGATCTGGAACGTCATCGAGCGCCGCTTCATCGACCACAAAAACGGCGGCTGGCACGAGGAACTGACGGAAGACATGATCCCGGCACACACCATCTTCCCCGGGAAGGGCGACATCTACCACGCCCTGCAGGCCTGCCTCATCCCCCTCTTCCCGGCCACTGGCAGCCTGACCAAAGTCATCCCCGAAGCCGGCGGCAAGATCTGATAACGGACAAGGCGGCGCCGCATCGATGGCGCCGTCTTCGTTCATGACGACGGAATACGCGGCTCCTCGACCAGATAGAACTCCGGGACCGGCGTGACATCGGAAACGAAGAATCCAAACCTCGATTGCTCGCCTGGATCGAGATGCCCGTCATCGAAATTCAGCCGGTCGAAACTCTCGAACCGGCTTTCGAAATGCATGAAACGGCTGGACGAGATCAGCGCCGGATTGGGATCGGCCTGCCCGAAGGATAGCCCGTCATAGAAATCGCTGGGCTTGCCGCGGATTTCCTGGAGCTCGAAGCCAAAGCCGATCCACGCCAGCCCGCTCCGGTTCACCGCCACCACGCGCAGATGAAACGAGCCGGGCACCGTTGTCTTCAGCTCGGCGGGTTTGGCGAAGCGGATCACCAGCGTCACCGGCGCAAGGCTGTGGAACGCCTCGCGGATCTCGATCGGATCCTCCCGCGTTCCCGCGCCTGATATGGACAGGATGCGGAAGCCGCCGAGTTCGTCGGAGAACGAGTATTCCCCCGCATACCACCGACCGTCATCGGCCGGCCCGGCGCTGATCAGTGCCAGGGAGAGCAACGCCGCGAGAATGCGCAAACGACGCGTCATCGATCCTGTTCCCTGATCGTGATGTGCCAGCATACATGCAATTTCAGCGGCGTGCGATGTGCAATGCCTTCGAGCCGATTTCCACGCGCGCGAACCTTTCATCGGTGGTACGCTGACGCCTGGGCATCCCAACGAAACATGTGAATGCAACGCAGGAGCGGAACATGACGACAGTTTTCGTACGGCATGAGGTTTCGGACTATGCGGCCTGGCGCAAGGTGTATGACGGCTTCCGCTCGGTGCAGGCGGCAAACGGCGTGATATCAGAGGCGGTCTACCAATCCGCCGACAACCCCAACGACATCACCGTCACCCATGAATTCGCGACATCAGAGGCCGCAAAGGCTTTCATGCAACTCGAGGAACTGCGCTCGGCTATGCGCACCGGCGGCATCCTCGGCGCCCCGACCGTCTGGCTGGTCGAGAAGGCGTAAAGCCGCTTCCTGCGCGAGATATCGTCGGCGCGCAAGGAAACTCAACGGGCATGGCCGGCGTGCAGCCCCACCGGCCAATCGCCTAGATCAGAGATCGAACTGCCAACGCGACTGTTCGAACGCATAGGCGTTCCCGCGGGTCACGACATGGCCGACCGCCGGGAAGGCCAGGTGCATGCCGGAAACGCCGATCCTGTCGACGGCCGCCCTGTCGAGCATCGTCTTGCGCGCCTTGCCGGCAAGATCGGGATCGACGTCGAAGCCCACGCCCCATTCCGGCCGGGCGAACTGCAGATGCGGGAAGTGGACGATATCGGCCCAGATCAGGTGCTCCTGATCGCCATCCGATAGATGCAGCCCGCTATGGCCGGGCGTATGGCCGAACAGCTCAAGCACCCGCACACCGCCGACGATCTCCTGGTCGTTGCGGTCGAACAGCGTCGTCCGCTTGGCATAGGCCGCAGCCGACTTCCGGAACAGATCGAACCAGCCCTTCTGGAAATCCGGCACCTTCGACTGCGCCGCCTCATCGGTCCAATAGGCATGCTCGCGCGCGTGGACGAAGAGCTCGGCGTTTGGGAAGGCCGCCTGCCCCTCCTTCGTCAGCATGCCGGCAATATGGTCGGGATGGCCGTGGGTCAGCACCAGCGCATCAATCTCCGCTGGCGTGATGCCGGCGGCGGTGAGGTTTTCCCAGATCTTGCCGGTGTGCTGCCCCGGCCCGGGCCCAAAGCCGGTATCGACGAGAAGACGCTTCGATGGCGTGTCGATGACGAAGGTGTTGACGATGCAAGGCAGGTCGCCTGTGGGCAGGAAAGCCTCGCGTGCCAGCGCATCGGCCGCTTCGGGCGTGGCGCTTGGAACGATGGCGAGCGGCAACGTGCTGTAGCCATCCGCGATCGCCGTCACGGTGATGGCGCCGACAGTCCAGCGGTAGACACCGGGCACCTGGCCGGGCGCCTTGGATGTGTGCTGGGTTTGAGCGGCGGATGCGGGCACGGTGGCGCCCAGTGCTGCGGCGCCGGCGGTGGTGACGGCAACGGCGGATAGGAAGTCTCGACGGGAAGTATGGGTCAAATCGCACCTCTAGGCGTTGAATTCGTCGCGACTATCGCACCGATCAAAAATATGCGTAATTCGACAAATCAGTGCATCACCCGTTCAAATTTGTTAGCCTAGTCCACTGACAGCCCCCTGGAGCTCTTGAATGGATTGGAACGACGTCCGTATTTTTCTTGCGATCACGCGAACCGGCACGCTTGGCGCCGCCGCCCGGTCGCTCAAGCTCAGCCATCCCACGATCGGCCGCCGGCTGCAGGCGCTTGAGGATGCGCTGGGCCAGAAGCTCTTCCTACGGACCAATGACGGCTTGCTGCTGACCGACGAGGGAAAATCGATCCTGCCGCTGGCGGAGCAGATCGAAGAGAACGCGTTGACCATGGCGCGCCGGCTTGCCGGCAAGGACCAGCCGCTCGACGGCACCCTGAAGATCTCCTCCTCCGACTGGCTCGGCACATGGATCCTGCCGCCGGTGCTCGATGCCTTCGCTCGTGCCCACCCAATGGTCGGCGTCGAGCTGTTGACGGAAACGAGGCTCTTCAGCCTCACGCACCGGGAAGCCGACCTCGCCTTCCGCGTCGTGCCATTCGACGAACCCGATGTCGTGCAGCGCCGCATCGCAACACAGCACTTCTCCGTCTACGCCGCCGAAGGCAGCGACCTCCTGGGAAAGGATGGCGAGATCACCGGCATCATCGAGGATCCCTCCGCGCAGACCGCCTCACAGCCGAGTTGGCTGAGGCAGAGGTTGCCAAACACCAACGTCGTGCTTCGGTCCAACAGCCGCACGATCCAGGCCACCATGTGCGCCTGTGGCATCGGCATCGCGGTCCTGCCGCAAGCGATTGGCGACACAATGCCGGGGCTGCGCCGGATCGATCTCGGCGAAGCTCCGCCGAGCCGGGAGTTATGGATGGGATACCACCGCGACCTGCGCACGCTCGGGCGTCTCAGGGCTTTCGTCGACCTCGCGATCTCGCATCTGGCCGACTGACCGCCCGATTAGGCCAGACGCAGCGCGTCCAGATCCTTGGCCAGCATCAGCGCCAGCGCCTCTACGACGAGATTGTGGTCGTCGCGCTGCGGCAGGCCGGAGACGGTGACCGAGCCGATGCAGCCGGTGCCCTTGACGTTGATCGGGAAGCTGCCGCCGTGCGGCGCGTAATCGGCGTCTGAAAGACCATTGTCCGCAACCGTCTTGCCCTTGGCCTTGAGGTCGAGGCCGATGGCGTAGCTGCTGCGGAAATAGCGCAGCACCAGATTGCGCTTGCGGCGCACCCACTGGACATTGTCAGGCGTGACACCGGGGAGAGCCACGTAGAAGACCGGCATCGAATGCAGGTTGATATCGATAGCAATACCCAGGCCGCGCTCCGAACCCAACTCCTGCAACAGCTTGCCCAGCTGCCATGCCGTCGCCAGATCGAAATTGTCGAAGCTCAGCACCTTCTCCTGTTCGGCAATGCGCGCAAGGTCGTCGTCCGGCATGGTCATGTCTGCTTCCTCTCCTCAAATGCTTTTTGCTGAGCATCGTCAGGAGAGCGAAAAAGTAAAGCGGAATCGTGGTGATACGCTATGCAGGGCGACGGCTAGGGACAGGCCTCAGCCCGCTGCCTGCATGGGTGCAAATCGGCTCATCTCGCCGAGAAACGGCTTGGCAAGCGGCGCCGCATAGGAGCCGCGCTTGCTGGTGGATAGGCCCAGCGACACCAGCGCCTCGGCCTGCTTGACGGCCGCGGCAACGCCATCGACCACGGGCACGCTATAGATCTCCTGCAACTCGCGCGCCAGATCGGTCATCCCCGCGCAGCCGAGCACGATCGCCTCCGCGCCATCCTCATCAAGCGCCCGCTCGATCTCGGCGCGCAGCTTGCCGATCGCGCCGGACGCCTCGTCCTCCAGCTCCAGCACCGGAATGTCAGACGCGCGGACCTTTGCCCGATCGCCCATGCCATAGCGACGCACGAGGTTGTCGATCAGCACCCGCGAGCGCTCCAGCGTCGTCACCACGGTGAAGCGCTGCGCAAGAAATCCGGCGGTGGCGACGGCGGATTCGCAGAGCCCGAGCACCGGCACATCGGCGAAACTGCGCGCCGCCTCCAGCCCCGTATCATCGAAGCAGGCGATGACGGCGGCGTCATAGGTCCCCGCCCGCTCCTTTAGTTCGGTCAGCAGGCCGGGAATGGCGAGCGCCCCGTCATAATGCCCCTCGATCGACACCGGTCCCATTCGCGAGGTGGCGGCGATGATCTCGGTGCCGCTGGCGGCAACGAGCCGTGCGGCGGTCGCCGCCTTCTCGGTCATGCTTGATGTCGTGTTCGGATTGACGATCAGGATGCGCATGAGATCAGATTGTCTTTGCCTGACGTCCGCGCAGCATCATCATGATGCCGAGCGCGACGAGAATGATGGTGAAGGAGAACAGCGTCGTCACCGTGCCCAGCGCGTAGAGCACCGGCGTCGTCACGTTGGTGGTCATGCCGTAGATCTCCAGCGGCAGCGTGTTGTAGCTGCCTGAGGTCATCAGCGTGCGGGCGAATTCGTCATAGGAGAGCGTGAAACCGAACAGGCCGACGCCGATCAGGCTGGGCGCGATCATCGGCAGCACGACATGCACGAAGGTCTGCCAGGAGCTCGCCCCGAGATCGCGCGCCGCCTCTTCGTAAGCCGGCGAGAAGCGGTTGAAGACGGCGAACATGATCAGCACGCCGAAGGGCAGCGTCCAGGTCAGGTGCGCGCCGAAGGCCGACGAATACCATGCCGGCCTCAGCCCGCCCTGCTGGAACACCACGCCGATGCCGAGCGAGATGATGATCGACGGCACCACGAGGCTGGCGACTGTCGCGTAAAACAGCAAGGTGGCGCCACGGAAGCGGCGGCGGAAGGCAAGGCCCGCCAGCAGCGACACCACGACGGTGACGACCATGACCATCAGGCCGAGCGAGAAGGAGCGGCGGAACGAGGCTCCGAAATCGCCCACCGCCTGCTTTTCGAACAGGTTGAAGAACCAGTGGACGGAGACCCCGTTGAGCGGGAATGTCAGGCCGCCATCCGGCCCCTGGAAGGAGAGGATCAGGATTGCCGACAGCGGGCCGTAGAGGAACAGCACGAACAGGAGGAAGAAGGCGGCGAGCACGTAGAATTCGAGCGTGCGCTTTTCGTGGCTCATCTCAAAGCTCCTTGCGGATATCGACGACGCGCAGGATGGCGGCGACCATCATCAGCACGACGATCAGAAGCACGACGGCATTGGCGGCGGCGGCCGGATACTGCAGCAGCGACATCTGGTTCTTCATCATCAGCGCCACCGAGGCGCTCTGCCCGCCGGACATGACCTGCACCGTCGAGAAATCGGCCATCACGAGCGTGACGACGAAGATCGAGCCGATGGCGATGCCGGGCTTGGCGAGCGGGATAACGACGTTCCAGAGGATCTGCCAGCCACTGGCGCCGGCATCGCGCGCCGCCTCGAACAGCGAGCGGTCGATCCGCATCAGCGTGTTGAAGATCGGCGTCACCATGAACAGCGTGTAGAGGTGCACCATGGCAAGCACCACGGCGAAATCGGAATAGAGCAGCCATTCGATCGGCTGCGGGATGATGCCCATCTTAATCAGCGCCGAATTGACCAGCCCATTGCGGCCAAGAACCGGGATCCACGAGATCATGCGGATGATGTTCGAGGTCATGAACGGCACGGTGCAGACCAGAAACAGGATCATCTGCGTCGACGTGCGGCGGATGTGGAAGGCGAGGAAATAGGCGACCCAGAAACCGATGAAGACGGTGAGCGCCCAGACGATGACGGTGAATTTCAGCGTGTTCAGATAGGTTTTCCACGTGACCCACGAGCCGAGCGTCTCCGCGTAGTTCATCGTGAGGAAATCAGGATAGAGACCTGCGAAGTCGTAGTCCCAGAAGCTGACCACCGCGATCATCAAAATCGGCAGGATGAAGAAGAAGCCGAGGATCAGGATCAGCGGCGTCGCCTGGAGATAGGAGGCCGCCCACGGCGCCAGCCGAAAGCCCGGGCTGCGCACCCGCTCGGTCGTCTCGTTTGTCTCTGCTGAAGCGATCGTTGCCATCGCTTATCCCTTTTCCAGTTGGCATTGCGTTGCGTGGTGCCCCCCCTCTGCCCTGCCGGGCATCTCCCCCACAGGTGGGGAGATTGGCTGGGCGCAACCGCTCACTCCACGCTCGTTGCTTGGGCAGGGAGCAGGCCACGAGCCGATCTCCCTCCTTGTGGGGGAGATGTCCGGCAGGACAGAGGGGGTAACCCACGGCAGAACCTCCCCTCCCGTAGTGGAAGGGGAAATCCCAGATCGCCTTAAGCCGCGATGAACTCGTTCCAGCGGCGAACCATGTAGCGGTCCTCGTCCATGACGGAGTTCCAGCACGCGACGTGACCCATGCGCTCTTCGAACGAGCCGCCGTCGCGAACAGCGCCGGCCTTCTCCATGACCTTGCCTTCAGGCGAAAGGATATCGCCCTTGGCGGCCTTGCCTTCGATCCAATAGCCCCACTCGTCCTCGGTCATGAAGCCCTTGGCGGTGTCCATGCAGGCCGAATAGTAGCCCTGGCGGTTGAGGTAGCCGCCGACCCAGCCGGAGGTGTACCAGTTGATGTACTCATAGGCCGCGTCGAGCTCGGCGCCCTTGAGGTGCGAGGCAAGGCCGAGACCGCCGCCCCACGAACGGTAGCCTTCCTTGAGCGGCTGATACTTGCAGGCGATGCCCTTGGAGCGGACGGCGGCGACAGCCGGCGACCACATGGACTGGATGACGACTTCGCCCGATGCCATCAGGTTGACCGACTCGTCGAACGACTTCCAGAAGGCGCGGAACTGGCCGTCCTGCTTGGCCTTGATCAGGAACTCGATCGTCTTGTCGATCTCCTCCTTGGTCATGTTGCCCTTGTCGGCGTACTTGATGTTCCCCAGCGCTTCCATGATCATCGCGGCATCCATGATGCCGATCGACGGGATGTTGAGGATCGAGGTCTTGCCCTTGAACTTCGGGTCCATGATATCGGCCCAGCTGCCGATCTCGCGACCGACGAGATCGGGACGGATGCCGAGCGTGTCGGCATTGTAGATCGTCGGCATCATGGTGAAGAGTTCGGTCTCGCCCTTGGCGAAGGTCTTGGCATCGGCGCTCTCGACATAGCCGACCGTGTGCGGCGCGGTGCCCTGCGCGATCACGCTATCCGGCTTCAGCTTGCCGTTCTTGAAGAGCGGAACGACCTTGTCGTAATATTTCAGCTTCTTCACATCCATCGGCTGGATGACGCCGGTCGGATAGACCTTCTTCAGGATCCAGTATTCGATGTCGGCGATGTCGTAGCTATCGGGCTGCGTGACGGCGCGCTGGGCGGCGGCGTCGGAATCGGTCGCCGTCATCTCGAGCGTGATACCGAGGTCCTTCTTGCACTGCTCGGCAATGGCGTTGATGTTGGAGACGCCGGTGCCGAACTGGCGAAGCGTGATGTTGGACTGCGCCCAGATGGTCGGGAAACCGGTGATGAGCCCGGAGCCTGCGGCAGCACCGAGGGCGGCGGCACCCGTCTTCAGCAGGCCGCGGCGCGACACGCCCTTCTCAAGCAGACCCTTCTTGGTGGTTTTCGTTGTATCAGTCATGTCAGTTCCCTCTGGTTTTTGTGGTAATTGAGATTCATGCCGAAACGCGGCCCAGGAGAACGGCGTCCTCCAGGGCCCAACTCAGGGACACCGCATCGCCGACCGATGCGGGGTTGGCGAAATAATCGCCGTCGGACGCAATGACGGTGAAGTCATCGCTGCCCGCGCCGACCACGGTGATCTTCACCGAGGCGCCGCGATATTCGATGTTGGAGACGATGCCGTTGAAGCCGAGCGTCTTGTCGGTGGCGCTGGCCAGACGTACCCGGTCGGTGCGGATGCCGATATCGACGACCTCGCCGACCTCCCTGCCCGCGCCGCGCACCGTAAAGCCCTGCCCCTCCGGAACCTCGAGCGTGATCACGCCGTCCTTGGCCGATGTCACGCGGCCCGTCAGAACGTTGTGATCGCCCATGAAGCGGGCCACGAAGGCGGTGGCCGGCTCCTCGAACACCTTGCGTGGGGTGGCGGCCTGCTCGATCTTTCCGTCGTTCATGATGACGATAATATCGGCGAGCGCCATCGCCTCTTCCTGGCTGTGCGTCACATGCACGAAGGTGATGCCGAGCGTCTTCTGCAGCTTCTTGAGTTCCGCACGCATGCGGATCTTGAGAAACGGATCGAGCGCCGACAGCGGCTCGTCGAGGAGCAGCGCCTCCGGATCGGTGATCAGCGCGCGCGCCAGCGCCACGCGCTGCTGCTGGCCGCCGGAAAGCTGCGCCGGACGCCTGTTCGCATAGGCCTCCATCTGCATCAGCTTCAGCATCTCCAGCGCCTTGGCCCGCCGCTCCTCCTTCTCGACACCCTTCATCTTCAGGCTGAAGGCGACGTTGTCGATCAGGTCGAGATGCGGGAAGAGCGCGTAGGACTGGAACATCATCGCCGTGCCGCGCTTGGCCGGCGGAAAATCGGTGACGACGGTGTTGCCGAGGCGAATATCGCCCGACGAAATGCTCTCGTGCCCAGCAATCATCCGAAGCGTCGAAGTCTTGCCGCAGCCCGATGGCCCCAGGAAGCAGCAATAGGAGCCAGCCGGTATCTTCAGGCTGATTGCGTGCACGGCGGTGGTGGCGCCATACACCTTCGAAACGGATGCTATATCGATCTCTGCCGCTTTCGACATCGTGTCTTCCCCTGTTCGAGGAATACGATGCATTCGCCGTGCCAGTTTCTGCTGCAACGCATCAAGTCATTACGAATATTGAATTTTCTTCCAAATATCCAAATGACTAAAATTCAAGCCCCGGATATGCCTGCACATGAAATAGGCTTTCGTCTGCAATTTGCGCAAATAATCGTATACAATTTGACCGCTGCATTGCTCGCAAATTCCGTTTAACTTTTCGGCTGAATATGGCTATCATCGGCCGATCACAGGACATCCAGCTTCATGAACTCCGCAGCCAACGCGCTTCTGACGACCGACGAGCCCGCTGAAACAGGCGCGCAACAGATCCGCGACGCCATTCGCGACGCGATCGTCGAACGTCGCCTGTCGCCGGGAACCAAGCTGTCGGAAAGCGATGTCGGTAATCTCTTCAACGTCAGCCGCACGCTGGCGCGCGCGGCCCTGCAGGCGCTCTCCTATGAGGGGCTTGTTAGCGTTGAGAAGAACCGCGGCGCCTTCGTGGCCTACCCCTCGCCCGATGAAGCCCGCCAGATCTTCGCCGCCCGCCGGCTGATCGAGCCCGGCATCCTGCGCGAGGCGGCAGCCAGGATCACGACATCAGAGATCCAGCACCTACGGCAACTGCTGCTCGAAGAAAGCCGCCTGATAAGCGAGCGCGGCCAGACGGCCCGGCGTGCCGAAATCAAGGCATCGGGCGACTTTCACCTGACGCTCGCCGCCATCTCCGGCAACGCGATCATGCAGCGCTTCATGGAGGAGCTCGTGGCCCGCTCCTCGCTTGTCATCGCGCTCTACGGCCAGTCGACCATATCGAGCTGCGGCCACAACGAGCATGGCGATATCGTCTCGGCGATCGAAGCCAAGGATCTCGACCGCGCCTGTCACCTCATGCTGCACCACATCGCGCATATCGAGGCGGACCTCGATCTACGTGAGCGCAAGGGACAGGGACTGAAGGAAGCGTTCGACCTCTAGGTCGCGTGTGGCGCATCAATCGAGCGCCAGAAAGAGCCTAAATCAGAGCTCTGGTGAGAGACGCGGCCGCCGAAGCGACCGCGGCATCGTAAAATCAACCGCGCGAGCGGCGTTCGTCCGGAACGACGGCAACGGCCACGATATCGGGCGTTCCCGTCGCATGCAGGCGCTTGCGCACCAGCACGCCCATGACGCGAGCGGCGGTCGAAAACGTCATCTGGTCCAGCGGGCCTTCGCCCTCCCAGGGTTTCGTCAGTCGCTCGGTAACGGCGCCGACGATATTCATCGGCACGATGTCGTCGCATTGGCGCATGGCCTCGAAGACGCTGCTGATCGGAACAACCCGGCCTTCGAATGTGACGATCGGCTCGGTCAGTTCCGCATCCCACTCTTCAAACGCATAAAGAGCGTCGCGAAAGAGCTCTTGAAGGGTGAACGGGGCGTGCCCATTGTGAAGTGGCGGCAAGGCATTCGACATGTCTGTCTCCTCTTTGCAGGGATAAAGCCAATTCCTCCTTATCGGTCCGCATTAACGCCGAAAGCAGAACTCAAGTTCCCGGCCGGACCGAATAACACGATCGATGTTATAATGTAATATACGCGTGATAAAGCGCTTTTCTGCCGCAGCCTGGCCACAGCTGTGTCCACAAAAAGATAAGCCGTTGATATCCAAGCGAATATCAACGGCAATCTTTTGGTAACTTAGATTAACGAAGGGGCGGCTCGCGCTACTGGGCGATCGCGAATGTAACGTTCACCTGGATGTTGTAGCTGCTTTCGCCGCCCTGGATCGGCACGGCTGAATCGGCCTCCGACTTCATCATAGCCGCCCGCATGACGGGCATCGGCTGCGGCCGCGGACCGTTTTCGTTGATCTCGATGACAGTGCCGAGCTTGACGCCGGCGGCAGACGCAAGCGTCTTCGCCCGCGCGATGGCATCGGCCACCGCATTCTTGCGCGCCTCCTCGACGGCGCTGTCCGGCTTGTCATTGGTGAACTGGATATCGCCGCCCTGATTGACGCCGAGCGTCACCGACTGATCGATGATCCCGCCGAGCTTGGAGAGATCGCGCACACGGACCGTCAGCGCGTTGGAAACCTGGTAGCCGATGAGCTCCGGCGGCAACTGCTGCCCGTCGGTCCCCTGCGGATAGCGATACTGCGGCTGCACGGAAAAGCCCGACGTCTGCAGATCCCGCTCGGCGATACCGGCCGTCTTCAGCGCCGCGAGCACATCGCTCATCGCCTTGTTGTTATTGTCGAGCGCCTCACGCGCTGTCTTCTCCTGCTTGACGACGGAGAAGGTCAAGACCGCCATATCAGGCGCCATCGTCGCCCGCCCCTCGCCGATCACGGTGATGACCGCCTGGCGCGGCGCATCGGCCGCAAATGCCGGCAGAGAGGCTGCGGCAAGCACCGGCAGGCTGAGAAAGAGACCGGTGGCAAAGCTTTTGGTATTTGGAAATGGCATTGTTTCACTCCCCGATTGTGACTTACCGATCCCTCTTGCCGTTTGATTGTGAAGCTATTGCGGCAATGACTTGTGACCGCTCTTAAATTGCGTTAGACGCAACGAGCACCGGCGAACCATTGCGCCGCTGCCAGGCGCCGTCACAGTCGCCAGGGCCTGTAGCTCAATGGTTAGAGCCGGCGGCTCATAACCGCTTGGTTGGGGGTTCGAGTCCCTCCGGGCCCACCATCATTTTCAGTAACTGCTTGATTTTTATCATCTTTTCCGCTTGAGTGTCCCACTTTTCTAAGTTGGCCTCGGAAAGTGGGACACTTTTGTTCTCGCTTCGATCTGGGATGAGGAGCTTAGCGCCATCCTTTGCAAGCACCTTTCGGCGCGCTGCGCGGGTGTAAAGATCGGCCTGCTGACTCGTGGTCCATCCGAAGATTGCTTTAAGTTGGTCGCTCGTTGCTCCATTTTCAGCAGCGATCGACGCTCCCGCCTTGCGAAGGCCGTGCGCAGAACAATGAGGCAATTCTGCCTCATTGCACCACTGCCGCATCTTGTTGCCAAGCCCCTTCTCCGAAAACGGCTTACCGTATTCGGTCACAACGAAGGTCATGCGGCCAGCCGCGACGCTATCAAGTTCGGTGGCGAGATCAGGCAGAAGCGGCATGTGAACCTCCACACCGCTCGAGCCGCTAGTCTTCCCCGGCCTGATTCGGATCCAGCCTTCCCTTAGGTGTTGCTTCCCAAGGATGGAGGCATCCGACAACCGAAGACCGGTGAACATGAAGATGGCCAGCGCTAGGCGCGCCATTGTTCCTGGCTTATGCTTGGCTTCGAACTGCTCAATCTCTTCTAGCGTCAACGTGTGGAAGCCGTCGCCCGACTTGAGGCGCTTAATGCCATTGCATGGGTTGGCCTTCGCCTCGCCGCTGCAACCGTTCTCCTCCGGTTCGCTGGGATCAGCGTGCAACAAGCACTGCTTTCAATCAACGTAAATCTGGCCAAGTGGCTAAAATTGGGTGTGGACGAACGGCTGCGTTTTATACTGGGCGGCCAAAATGCTCACCGTTGACGGCTATTCAATTTTAGGCAGTATATTGCATTTGCACGTATTTATAAGAGAGTTGCAACGTTCAATCTGGAGAGTGCTATGGGGCAGAACGACATCATGCAGTTGATATTCGGCAGGGTGGATGCGCTGAACGGATATTGGAACCTTTATATTGCCGTTTCGCTTGGAATCCTTGGCATAATGGCCAGTGGGAAGAAGTTCACAAAGCAGCCATCGATCAAGATCTTGCTGACAGTAACCTTTATCGTTTTTGCTCTGTCGAACTGGGACGCTATCTCAGGCACGAATGACCAGCGGCGAGAGTTGATCAAACTCGCCGCCACTCCCTATGCCACGGTAGCACAGCTGACCGCGCCACCAGCGTATTGGGTACTTGCATTCTACCACGGCTTTCTTGATCTACTTGTAATCGGTGGGTTGTGGCTTGTTCCATGGCCTAGCGACTGACCTTCGCCGCAGTGAGTTCGGCGCGGCGCTGCTGAACGCAGGCCTACATCTGGAGGAGATAGAAGCATGAGCCAATTCGTTGACGACATTGATGCCGCACTGAAGCGTCTGGTCGATCTCAGACGATCCATCATTCCCAACATAGGAATAAGTCCAACCGCTATGGATGAACTCGCGTCGATTCAGGCAACCTTGTCTGGCCTAGTAAAAGCGCGAGACCAAGAAGAGGAACTGGCGAAAAGTCGCTCCGTGTTCGATGCAATCAGCGACACGATGTGAGCCCGGAAATCGGGCGGCCCGACGACCTCCCTTCCACTTACTTCCCCATCGCCTCCCGCCACGCCCATGGCAGCGGCGAGGAGGATGTTTCCCCAGAATGCCAACGACTTCCAGATGAAAGTGCGCCAGTTGGCGACGATTTTCGGCATCGTGGGATGTCCTGATGGTTGAGTGTGGTGCGATCTCAGGGGGAAATCGAGAAGCTAACTTAAGCTGAAGGTTGAGACCGTGGAGGTTGTAGTGTATCGCTCCGGATAACTCTGGAGGGGTGATGAATAGGGCCACTGACTATCGTGCAGACATTGATGGCATGCGCGCCATTGCCGTCATCGCCGTCCTGGTTTTTCATGCCTATCCGCACCGACTGCCTGGCGGCTTTCTTGGTGTAGACATTTTCTTTGCGATCTCTGGGTACCTAATCACCGGCATCATTGCCCGCGGTATTGATCTCCAGACTTTTTCGCTTCTGGTTTTTTATCAGCGAAGAATCCGTCGCATCTATCCAGCGCTAATAACGGTTTTGATTGCCACGTTGCTTGCGGGGCTCGTGGTCTTAACCCCGACGCAGATGCATCAACTTGGGTGGCACATCATGGGTGCCGCCTTCTTCATTCCAAACCTCCTATTATGGAGCGAGGCTGGATACTTCGATGTACGCTCGGCGACTAAGCCCCTGCTTCATCTTTGGTCACTAGGTGTAGAAGAGCAGTTCTATATCGTCTGGCCGGTCCTGCTTGTAGTTGCCCACTGGCTGCGGCTGAATCGGATATGGGTGATGGCGATCGTCCTAGGCGCGTCATTGATCTATAGTATTCACCTTGGTAATCACTCGCCGACTGCAGCTTTCTACTCGCCGTTCAGTCGAGCATGGGAGCTTGCTTTTGGGGGAATACTTGCATGTTCAGGGCCCTTATTTCGTTCCGGGCGGGCCAAAGCTGTGATGGCTATCATCGGAGCGTGTATGACACTTATCGCGCTAACCATGGCAAACGAAGCGACGTTTTCCATCGCCTACATTGTGCTGGCGGTTATCGGCGCCGGCCTACTGATATCCGCCGGATCAGATAACGTTATTTCCAGATACGCATTGTCGGCTCGGCCACTCGTTGCCATCGGCTTAATCAGCTACCCACTTTACCTTTGGCATTGGCCCATCCTGGTGTTCGCGAGGAGCGAGTATGAACAGATTCGGAGCATCGCCACCCTTCTTCTTTTAGCTGCCGCTCTGGTCTTGGCGGCTTTCACGTATCTTCGGATCGAGCGCCCTGTGCACAGTTTGCACCTAAACAAAATTGCGACTGGTCTTTTTGTTTCGCTTCTGCTGCTTGGTTTCGCTGGCGCAGCAACAAGTAGAGTAGATATCAGATCACTGACGTACCCCGCTGAAATGCGAGAGATACTCGCCTATTCTAGCTATTATTTCAGAACGCCGTTGGTTGGCACGTGCTGGTTGTACAAGCCAGATCAAACGTATTCCGATGAATGCGATTTCAAGGCAGTTTCCTTCTCGCCGAGGATTGCGATTTGGGGAGACTCACATGCTGGTCGCCTCGAACCCGGGCTTTCCATCGCCGCACAAGGGAAGGCGACAATCACTCTGTTCGCTGCAGACTCCTGCCCACCAATACGAAATTTCGAGAAGTGCTCTCAATTTACGGACGCCGCTCTTACTGCAATCATACGAAACAAGCCGGACATTGCCATTCTGTTCGCTAGATGGTCCTTCTATTCCAAGAGCTACATCGATGCCCCTGAAGCGGACGGCCTAAATTTCTACCTAGATGCTCTTGAGCGATCAGGGATCAAAGTTGCAATTATTGGTCCGTTTCCCGAATACCCAGGCAACCTACCTGATGTCATTTACGGACAGTGGGTGTCTGATAAATCACGCGGCATACCAACAGATATACCCAACATGCCGAAACTGGTGTCGACAACGACAGACAAGGATTTGCGATCCTTGGCGAGAAAACGAAACATCCCATATCTCTCGTTAGTTGATCTCTTCTGCAACAACGAAAGCTGTGCGACATCGTGGTCAAGCCGCCCATCCGATCTTTTATCGTGGGACTACGGCCACCTGACCACCGATGCGGGCAAATATATAGGCGGAGTGATTTTCCGCAGCAACCTACTGCGCACCGAGATACTTGACCGTCAGTCGGTTCATAAGTGAGCTGTCAGCTGTCGGAATTGTCACCGTTCCACCCGTGCTTTGGAACAGGCCAAAGTAGACTTTATCGCCCGGTCCCATAGCCATAACCGTGCTACCGCTAACGATTGGCTTGTAGTTTGCATTGGCGGAAAGAACCTGACCTAAGGGCTGCAGAAAAACGCCTGACTCGTGCAGGATGCTTATCGAAGTGTGCTGAGCATATGCGCAGCCACGCCCGCTGAACTCCCAGACGCCAAACCTGTCTGACACGAAAGCACCATTCGCGTCGAATAGCGATTTCTTCCCGTTTTCACCCTTCATTTTGACCTTGACGAAAACGCCACCACATGCCGCACCAGTCACATAGATACTCTCAAAAGCACCAGGTGCGCGATAGAAGGGGCCGGCTACCTTCATGATCTCGCGAGCATACTCTAAGCCAGCGCGGACGTATGACTGCCCAGAGAAATGAAGATCAGGTGCGAGTGGGAAACACGATATCTCAGCGATTCCAACTCTCGGATCAGCATCTGCGATCGAGTGCAGGACTGCGTTGATGGGGTAATCCTGTGCAAGTGTTTCCCCAATGATAATCGGAGTTTCCGCGCTGATGTAGCCGTCGGCCGTCATACGAGACACGAGGTTAGCCCATGATGTCGCGTAATTGGCCGGCGCGAGATTGTCAGCCTCCCCCTGATGCCACATAAACGCATCGACCTTGCCCACGCCGGCAGCTGCAAGGACGGTTCGCATGCGGGCGTACATCGGGCCGGCCACTCCGACATTGTTCATCCACCACGAGATCGACTTGCCTTCGAAGGCCACGCGGATGAGGTTGATGTCCTCGCCGAACTCTGCGGACAGGTAGAGGCAGGCATGAACCATCATGTTGTTGCTGTTGTTGAACGGAGCAGTCGCTGGGCTTGCGGGCATGACAAAAGCATTCCCGAGACCGGTCATATTGGCGTTGTTCGGCGTACAGTTCCAAGCTTTGACAGATGCGGGGATGCCCCAGAGGCTACCGGGTGTAATGCCGACAGCATTTGATTGTCCCATTGCCAGAATGGTTTTCGTCAACGTGTTTATCCCCAATTGCTATGGGCATTGCCTGCGTCAAACGCGGTCGACGACAGCAGGATGCGGACTCTCGACAGCGTGTCCGGCAAGGTGACGACACAAGAACCGTCAGTTTTTAGAGCTGCGTTATCCTGGCCGGAAAAAAGAGACAGCATCCATTTGTTGCCTGCGAGGTGGGTGAATTCGATGTAGCCGTTGGTGGAAATTGTCGCCGCCCATACGTCAGCGAATAATGGGAGGCCAGATGAGGCATTCAGCCTCGCTGGCGAACTGGCCTGAGTGGCAACTGTACCGGCATATCCACTTGTAACGAATGAAGCCGCTACTCCGAGTTGGAAGATCGGTGTCACGGTTCCGTTCGTGGACAGGCCATCAAAGGAGACTCGACCACGACGAACTCCGGCGGGGATGTTGAAGGAGGCTTCTGTCAGGCCGTTGAGCAGAATTGATGTTGCCTCTGCCACTCCAGAGGCAGGCACATGCCGCAACACCCGCCAATTGCCCGATCCAAGTGATACCAGGTCGATGCTATCGCCTGCCGCCACCAGCAAGTTCGCGCCAGTCGGTGTTATCAGCGATGTAGCGTTGTAGGTCACCGTCAGTGCAGCCGCGAAGTAAACCGTCTTCGTGGTTCCAGCACGGATCGTGCCGAAAGACGTAATAGTCGTGGTGCCGGTGACACGGATGTTCCGCGACTTCACCGCCCCAATGTCGGTGGTTGCCGCAGAGGCAACATCGACTAGCGGCTGCGGCGCCAGCTCGACGCGGTCATTCGTGGTGTCAACGACCGCCACAAGGATATCTTGGGCGCCGTCGTAGAACCAAAGACGGGTTTCATTTGCGACCGATGTGTCCTCCCAGACCGTTCCCGCCGCCGCGTAGGCGGGGCGAGAAGATCCGGAATGTCCGGAAAGCAGCGCGTCAAAGCTGTCATCGATGCGCTGAGTCAAAACCGTCGGACTCGCCGGCCCGACGGTTGGTACAGACCAAGTTGTTGCTTGTGTCATTCTTCTTCGGTTTCCTTCTGTTTGTCATCTTGGGGTTGGTCCCTGAAGAAGTGCTTGGGCGCGATGAAGTCTTCGGCTCCGTAGAAGTCGGCGTCGGGGGTCTCGCGCCGACGGCCATGCGCGGGCCGTCGCGCGGCCGATGGGCCGTTCGTTTGTGTGGTCATTGATTTTCCTTGGGACAAAGGCGCTACGCTCTGGACGCGCGCCTCGCGTCAAGCTTCCATCTAAGGATGAAAAAGCTTGTTGCAGGTCTTGTTGGTTTTGTTGTTGGTCTGTTGTTGTTTGCAGTCGGCCGCCAAGTTTGGTTGGCTTTTAGCGCACAACCAGCAGGAACAATCGTCAGTGCAGCATTTCACTCGCTGGGAACGTTCCAGTGGTTGTACGACTACCAGACGCTGCTAACGGGACTGTTTGCAGGTGGAGGTGTGGCTTGGCAAATCAGGCAGGCGGCAAAAGTTGAAAGAGACCGCTTCGAAGCGGGTCGTGCGGCTGCCCGCGCCACCCTGCCGCTTAGTCTTAGTCAGGTATCTGAGTATGCAGAGCGAGTTTCGGCATGCATCCGTCCACTCCTAGAAACCAGCGTTCACGGCACGGTGAGGTCAGTTCAAGAGATGGCCTTACCGACATTGCCCAATGAGGCACTTGAAAATCTGCGATCAATGGTCGAGTCCAGCCATGAGGATGAGCGATCGTACCTCTTCAAGCTATTGAACACGCTTCAGGTGCTTACATCTAGGTCGCGCGGCCTCATTCTGGATCAACGAGCTGATCGGATCATTCTGGATCTAAACATTCATTCCATCATCATGAATTGCGCAGAGCTTTATGCATATGCATCCGGCCTCTATGAGTTCGCCAGAAACAAGAGTGAAGTCGTCCCTCAATTCATTTCAGCGCGCGATGTTGCTAGCGGTCTTTTTCTCACGAACGTTCATGGCGAACTGAGGGACAACCTCGTCGAACGATTTAACCTGAACGACGAGCGGCCCTATGACAGCCCCATCACGAGATGACCTCAACATTTCAATCGAAAAAATGCGTACAAATGCCCATCGACGTTTCCCGATTTTGCGCGTTTGCATGAAGTTAGATGCCCCTCTGGGGGCCAAAAAACGCAATGATTTCTCGCACGCGCGCATGGCGCGCGCGTGAGGAAAATCTGTATTTGCATACGCGTTGTGTTACCCCGCCGGTCCGTGACCTCGGTAGGGTGAGACCCTTGATGACCCCTCCCTGCCTTCCATCACCAGCCGATCACTCGGTCGATCGAGTACTCCGGTGCCCATACCTTGTCGCCGCTGTCGAGCTCCAGCTTGTAGGTTAGGTAAAGGGGATCACGCTTTCCGGGAGCTGCCGAAGCGAGGACTATCTTGCCAGTCTCGCCACGTCGCGTTTCGACGATGTCGCCGAGCTCATACTTGAATTCGATATTCATTGATTACCTACTTGATGATGCCGCGCCTGCGCATGGCTGCCTCGGCCCTGATGGCCGACGTGTTGGTATTGGATGCGCGGCCAGCCGTTTGGCAATGGTCTTCGCGCTCTCGGAGATGTCTGCATGCCGTTGCTCGCCTGGCAACTTGACGGCGCGGACAGCGGTGCGGCCTGCACCGACAGGACGCACTTCATATTCGCGGTGCTCACTGGACATGCGCATTACTCCTTGCGGCAGCGACAAACCGCGTCACACCATTCTCGTGGCCGGCGAAGAAAGATGTCCGCGCTGGGGCAAGATAGGTGACATGAACGTCTTCCCGCTCGAGACCGTCGACAATCTCTTCCATGGCGTCATAGGCAGCCTTGGCAGCATTGAGCGCGGCAATGAACGCGGCCACGCGCTGCCCGTATTCCGGCTTGACAATCTTGGCGGCAGCAACGCTGACAATTCCACGGCGATCGTCGCGACGACGGCGGATGATCTCGGTCGCGGCTTCCAGATCTGCTGCCCGCTGACGAAGCTCAACGAGCCGACGAGGACGATCGGTGAGCGAATGGTCGACGACGTCTCCAAGCAGCTCAGCGATGCCGGGACGGATGCCGGGCGCTTTCCTCGTGCGGATATCGTCTTCGAGCTCCAGAACTTGCCGCGAAGCCTCTGCGGCGTCCTGCGATAGCTGGTGATACTTCTCGGCCAGGGCCGAGTATTCCGCGTCGGCTTCGGCGAGTGAGGGGATACTGAACTGTGTTTTGGCCATCAAATGCTCCTGATGAATTTGGCGAACGCCGATCCGGGTATCCGCGTCGCAATGCGGGCCTTGTCGGATGGCTGATGATTGGCGAGGCTGCCTGGCGCCTGAAAACGCTGCGTGGTGCCGTAGGACCACGATAGTGCGATCTCTGGCCAGCCGTGCACGACTTCGAGCGTGACGCCGTCCATGTCCTCTTTCCGCGCCGCCATGCTCGCCAGGACTGCCAAGGCGATCTCGGCGTCACGCGGGATGGTGAGTGGTGCGCCGCTGACGTCTGCGCCGCCAGGTGTGGAGGAGAGGAGCGCCTGTGTTGCCTCTGCGACGTTCTCGAGCAGCGCGCGAGGCGACGGCAACTGCTAGGACAATTGCGTCTGCGCGGTCTAGCGCCGGCGCTCGTCCGGGGCCGCCCGCTGGCAGCATCCCAGTTTCGCGCAGACGCCTAGCTACGTTTTGCACCCGCGTCAGGCGCACGCCTGTCACGTCGCTGACGAGGCGATATGCTTGTGTCGCTTCCGTCATGCCGTGATCTACGCAAGCTTGTCGCCCGGTTGGGCGTAGAAGGTATAATCGGTATTCGCAGCCACGAACTGACGTGGGCCGGTCGACGCGTTGGGCGTGGGCCCGAGTGGTACGAAGGCGTCGATTGACGATCGAATGTTGAAGACTGGATCGCCAGCCACGTCGGACGACGCTGGGGCGGTATTGGTTGTGGTGCCAGGAGAAGCGAGCGTTTCGCTCCACACCGTCTTCCCTACTGCCGACAAGGTTGCCCATCGGTTCGTAGACGAGCCGGCGTAGCCGCACGCCGCATGGAGGCCTGCAAGTGCCATGGTAGTTCCTTTCGAATTTTTTGCTGATGCGCAGGCAATAAAAAAGACGCCGCGAGGGCGTCATGGGCAGCGGCGCGCGACCCAGAGGTGCCTTTAGGCCGCGAGCTCTGCCGATCTACCGCGCCATGGGAACGCGCGGGATGATATCTGCGTGGCGTACATCCGGCCTCCGCAAATGGAAAAGCCGCCCACGAGGGACGGCTTTGAATTTCCTTGCCTATAGCTTCATCAAGCCACGCTATTTGTAACACCCTGGCGAAAATTACTGTTCGCCACCTGCGCTCTCGCCCAAGCCATGGCCTTTGAGAGCATCGCGGCGCCCTTTCGGTCCTGATAGCGGCCTGTTGCACCGAATGCCTTGCCGATACCCGCAACGTTCTCCCGCGCCATCAACAACTCGATCACGTAGTCCACGTCGCGCGGCGGCTCGCCGAAATCAGGCTCTTCCGCTCGTAGAGGCGATCCGCGCGACTTCCCGGGTCGCGGCGTGCCGAGGCCAGATTCGGCGCCAATAAAGATCGCACCTGGCGCGACGACTTCGCCACACGCCCCGTAGGACCGAAAGTTATCTGATAGCTCGACGACCTCATTCTGTGGCAGGACGTCCATTCGGGTGTACCCGCAAGGTTGGGCCGGCTGCGGATCGCCGTCGCCTAGACGTGGCAACACCGCAGGCAGCGCCATATGTTCGCCGAGACTGATCCTCAGCTTAGACTTGCCGCGAGCCCCGTTTCGCCGGGTGTCCAGACCGCCGACGGATAGTGGCTCGTTGTCGTTCGCTGCAACCATGGCTTCCGGAAGACGTTGGCGAGCAATCAGCCACACAAGCTGCTCCCACCTTGTCCTGCTTTGCTGCCCAATTGAAAGCAGGCCGACCGCCTCGGTGGACGGGTTCTTTCGATTTCGGCGGTGTGTTGTCATTGGCCACCAGAAACTTGTCAGCTAGACGCTCCGCAGTACTGCGGGCCGATGCGGTGCGCAGGTGAGTAGGCATTGACATGAGAACTGCTCCTTCAAAGGAGGCGTTTGTTTCGGCCGCTTCCAGCAGCTCTTACTTACGGTAGCCGCGACGCGGTGATGTGTATTTAGGTTCTTGCGCGGGCAATCCCAAGTCCGCGCTGTGACGTTAAGTTTAGTCGCGAGGAACGCGTCAAGGGACAACTTCGGTTTTTGGCCGCGCCTCTTTGCTTGGCCGGCATCTCTACCGGGATAGGCGGCGTGGTATACCAGCATGGAAACATCAGGGCGCCGGGAAAATGAAACGAATCGGTGCGTAGCTAAAATTGCATTTAAAATCAAAACCACACCTTAGCGCTTGGTGTCGTAAAGCGAGACAGTCAACTTGCTTTAGAGGTCTGCAGTGATTTTCTTGTATTTTCTCGTTATTGGTCTGATCATCGGCATTATTGTGTACATTAAGGAGCGTAGCGTGGAGTGGGCGGTAGGTGGCGGCATCGCGGCCACCGTGTTGTCGTGGCTGGCCTCCGTCGTATTGCGATTTCTGTTCTTCTAGGAAACAGACGATTGGTGGCGGGAGAAGTATTTTTATCCCGCCACCACGACCGCTAATGAAGCAGCGCTGCGATCAGAACAACAATCCGAAGCGCGGCCTTCAAATCAACGTCGAGCTCTAGCTTGAAGCGCATGGCTCATCTCTCCTTCAAAACATAGAAGCGCTACAGCGCACACTGAATAGGAAAAAAAAGCCCCGACAGTGCGGGTAAGAGCCACGGTTACGGCCGTGTCACGAGCGCCCTAGTACGACCGGCGGCGTCGATCGCCCTTAAACGGATGGCAGCTCCGGATCGCCCGTTAACGGTCGGCGGCACCTCGAGCCTGCAGAATCAGGCATCGCTATATTAACGATCCGACTGGTTGCCTGCAGGATGTTATCATTCGCAGCCGCCAGCCGCCGATCCGGCCGCAGCTGGTAGAATTCCAACCAGGTGAGCCGACGACCGCGAAGAGCGCGATCCGGAAATAGTTCGACGTTGGTCATGGTGCTTCCTCCATATCCTCGTCCTCGTAGGCGGTCCCGATTTTGAGAGACCAGCCGCTCCGTGGCGTATTGGCGACAATATCCACGAATCGCGGAAAGCCCCTAGGGCCCGTCTGCGAGAGCACCCAAGGCTTCGAGCAAGACACGAACTGTTTCCGTTGATCATGAGGTCAACCTTGCAACCAACAAGATCCTGGGCGTCGTTTGCCTCGACCAGCTCAACCGCTTCCAAGACTTTCCGCAGGTCTTGCTGACCGCGCTCCTGCTCCCGAATGTCGGGGCTTTCGTACATTATGAAATGCTCGATCTCCTTACCGTCTTGTGTTCGGTAGTAGATGGTGAGCGACTTCCCGCCGTCTTCTTCAAAAGTGTAGTCATCTACTCTCTCGATCACGCCCAAAGCGGGCTCATCGGGAGACGCAGAGAAGTCAGGTGCTTTGTTTTCGGGGATGTCCTCTATTGCTGCTTTGGAGCCGGTTTCCTTTTTGGCCATCTTCTCTTTTGCAGCGTATCCGGCGGGTGGATCGCATTCGAATTCCTCCCTCTCAATCCATTTCGCTAACGAGTAACGGGGAGCGTTTGGCTTGGCTTGTTCCGCCCAACGTGCCTGCCAAGCTGAGGCCGAATTAAGCATTCGAGCATGAAGGTCACCGTCCGGTGATAGCTTGCGATAGGCAGCCTTCGCGTCTGCCTTCCTTTGCTTGTAGCCATATGCCTGCCAAAGTTCCTCGAAGTCATCTTTCGCCGTTTCCGCCTTGGCGGCCGATAGGCCAGCCATAGGCGCGGCGAAATCATTCTCTCTTTCAGGTAACTCGGCCTGTAGGCCGGTTACTGTAAGAGATGTTTTGGTATCATGAGCAATACCTCTAGGCGGCGCAGCGGTATTGTCAGCAACACCGCATGAGGTATCGGACGCAATACCGCTAGATGAGAAATCGAAATTTAGGCCGTATTCAGTTGGCCTCGTGCCAGACCCTTCGCGGACAATCGAGAACGCTCCGTGCTCGGTGAGGCGGCGGGTCGACGCGATAATGTTTGGGCGCGTGGCGTCGGTCCTGTCCTCCAGATATCGGAGGCTGGCTCGGGAGTTTTCGTAGCGGCTGAAGTAGCACTCGATAATCACAGCAGCGACCTTGTGATCGAGCCGAGTTGCCCAGTCAGTGTGGATAATGGCGAGCAGGAGGTGGTGCTGTAGAAGCAAACCGTCATTTTTATCGGCCATGCTGCTCTCCGACAGTCTGGCGCCATTCGTCGCCACGCTCGAGGCACGGAACGTACATCGCCAGTCCGTCGGGCGTGCGGCCAACCTCCTTGATGAAACCGGCACTGATTACGCCCTTGATTGTCTTCCACATAGTCTTTCGGCCTACGCCGTAGGTCCTCGCCAGGGTGTTGGTACGCAGAATGCAATAGCCGTTCTTTGCCCAGTCATCGACTACGATCGCTGGAATTCGAAAACCGTGCCGACTGTCGCGAGTGCCATAGGCGGCTGCAGTAACGTAGTCGAACATTCTGCGGACTTGCTGTTCTGGTATGGGTTGCATCTCAATCCTTTCTATGGAGAGATCAGCGACCGCCATCTCCGGCGTGATCTTTCTGAACTTCCGGCTCGATGTCGCCATCGGCTCCGGCTTGACGTCGTCACCGTTGAACCACTTCGAATACTTGGTCTGGGCAACCTGGGCGTCGGAGGAACTTGCAGCCACTGAAAGCGATGTTTGGGCAATCTTTGCAACATCCTCGCCAAAGCGGTTGCCATACTGAAGCTTCGAAATCGCGTTCATAGTGTCCTCGGTTTATTTGCATCTGTGTCGACTGGAAACCTACAAACGACCTCTTAACGCGAAAGCTGATTTCGAACCGTAGATCTACCCTTGCTTAAATTTTAACGAGATGGTCTGGCCGGTAGATAATGCAGCCATCCGCCCGCAAAAATCCGCGGCTCCGACGCCAGCCTCCTCCCTACCCCCGCATGATCGGCTTGCCGTAGCTTCTCAAGAATTCCGCGCATGTCAGATCATCATAATAGGCGCGATTCACGGTCGCCACGTCCACGCCGCCCATCGAAGTCAGCACATCCGTCTCGATGATCTTCTTGTTGGGAGCGGAGATTCCCAAGGTCGTTCCGAAAATATTCCTAAGCCCGGCCTCCTTCACGGTCATGAGCTGCATGTTCATTTCGCCATAAGAAAACCCGAGATAGACGACGACCTCGGCCTCGGCGATCTGCCGGTGCAGGCGGTCCATCATGTCGTCATCGTCCACCCGCTCGGTAAAGGTGCGGATCTGCTCGGCCAGATGCGGCAGGTCTGCTCCGTGAAAATCATGGCCGAAATCCATCATCGAGGATGCGGAGGCCGGCTGCCAGGGAAGCCTGCCGACCTGTCCGTAGGGATGCTCGATCTGCAGAGATTGCGCGATGATCCCCTCCGCCTCGTACAAGGGAATACGGTAGTAGTTGCTGATGGCGTGGGCGAGATAATGCTCGATGCACCGGTCGTAGTTGAACGTGATGAAGGACACGTTCTTGAAAATGCCTTCGAGCTTTTCTCTTTGCACGCCTTCGTGGAGCATCTGGAAAAAGACGCTGAACCATGTGTGCTTGATGGGTTCGAAGCTGAACGCCTCGTTCTTCGATCCGTCGACCTTCAGAAGACAGCTCGCCTCCGCCTCCAGAATGCTGGCGGCGATGCCCAGTTTGCCCATCTGAACCACGAGACGATCGCTCGAATGCGTATGAAGATAGTTGTCGATCGAGATCGCCTGCGACATCGCGCCTGAAATGGCTCTTCCGGCAGCATAGTGCGGGTTGGAATCCGCCCCATCTCCCACAATCGCCTTCACCGCCGCCGAGATGCGTTTGTCGCCTTTGGACATCGTCCATCCGTCGTCAAACCGGATGTCGAGTTTCTTGGCGATGTTGACCATCAAGTCCGTACCGACGGGAAAGTTCACTTCCCGGCTTGCGCCCGCACCGACGATGAAAACCGTTCGACGTGTGAACATTCAGAGCTTCTCCCACAATGCGGTAAGAACTGATGAGATGCCACGCTATGCTTGATTATGGTCGCGAGACCGGACTGCCCTGCAGGATCGTCCAACTATTCCAGCGCCACGATGATCGCGGCCACGCCAAGGACTTCAACCCAAAGTTTGCCGCTGCGGATTGCCAAGTCCCAAGCGGAGAGAGGATACAGATTACCCAATCGCGCCGGCCTCGCCAAGTCGCGATGCAGCGCTTTCTACCTTTCCGCGTGGCAAGACGCGACCGAATATTGATCGCGCCACCCGCCCTCGCCCTGCTGCCGACGTTAGGCCTGCCCCACCGCCTCAGCCACAGCGATCTCCGCCATCTTCAGCGCCGCTTCGCGGCTCTTCGCCGCCGCGATGAAGCGGCCGTTGTGGCAGAAGCTGGCGCCTTTAACGCCGGAGGCGGCTTCGAGGTCGCCGTTGGTGAGGCCAGCCCAGGCGGCCGGCAGGTCGGCGCGCAGCGCAAAGCCCTCTTCCTCGCGGCGAATGCCGGTCACGCACCAGTCCTTGTCGCGCGGATGAACGACGAAGAGCAGGTGGTCGGCGCCGGCCTTCATGATGGCGGGGCGGAAGGGCATGCCCATCGGCAGTTCCAGCACGCGGTTCTCGCCGGCAGCGACGATCGCCTTGTGCACCAGCGCCTCGGCCCTGCGCTTCGCGGCACTCTTGCCGATCCGGGCCTCGACGAAACTGCGGGCAATGGCAAGTGCGGCATGAAATGCACGGTCGTCGGCGCCGGGATCGGTCTCGTCGAAGACGGGCTTCAGCGTTTCCAGAAGTGCCGGCAGCGTCAGCCCGGCCAGCGGGCCGGAGGGGCTGAGCGCGCCATTGTCGGTGAGATCGATCGGCAGCACGAAGCTGCCGTCGAAGGAGGCGTGGATATCCTCGATGTCTGCCTCTGGAACACCCGATGCGGCGAGATAGTCGCGCCCGAAATGCTTCCAGATCAGGCCGAACGAGCTGTAGGGCTGGCCGTCGTCACGCAGCGGCGCGCCGCGCTGGTGATGGTCGAAGATACCAGCGTCCGCATCATAGGCGCCGCCGACATCGTAGATGATCCTGTCGGGACCGGGCGTGATCCATTCCGGCGCACGGCTGCGCGTGATGCGCGCCTCGGGAAAAAGCCGGGTCAGGATGACGGTGGAGAGCAGTTCGTCGGCATGGAAGCCACCGGAATGCGTGACGAGAAATTCTGGAATCATGTAGCGGCGCCCTCTTGTCTGCGGATCATCCGCACATGCAGGCACCAGATAGCTGTTGGCGCAAATCACCTCAACCCGCAGGCGCAGCATTTTCTCCCACTGATGCTGCACCGCATCATCCAATTGGGTGTATTGTTAGCGGCCGTCGGCTATGTGCTTGAACATAGCTGAAGGTTAACGTTTGCTTTCATACGAAGCTTCTGAATATCACGAAACGGTGAACTTTAGGCTTGCCATGGAGGGAAAGCCGCGCAACTATCTCCTGTGATAGCATGATAGTGACGGGAACCACACATGCCTAAGACTGGAATAATAGCAGTATCCGGGACATCCATGTCCCGTCAGTGCATCTTTACAGCCGATGACGGCGGCGGAAAAATCCGCGGCTGTCCGCGCTTTCTCGGAATGATTTTCGGAAAGCCGAGCGTACGCCTTTCCGACACGTCGAACGGCAGATGGGTCTCCATCGAGCTCAGCAAGGTCGATAAGCGCGGCAACGCGACCTTTCGCTGGATCTAACCTCAGACCTTCATTGATGTTCGACGCCCCGTGGAGATGGGACGTCTGAAACCTTCGAGGGAACAAAATCCGCATTCCGACCGTTGAAGCGGCATTGCCGCAATTGCGGCTTGGAGGGGCGCCAAGGCGCCGGCATCGGATGGCGCGTCAGACCTATTGGAAGGGTTATCTCAAGCTGTCGCTCGTGACCGCGTCAGTATCGCTGACGCCGGCGACCACGGATAGTAACCAGCTGCGGTTTCATGTGCTGAATCGCAAGACCAAAAATCGCGTCGAAAGCCGCTACGTCGACAGCGTCACCCACAAGCCGATCTCGGACAAGGACCAGGTCAAGGGCTATCCGCGCGGCGAGGACGATTACGTCATCCTCGAGGACGACGAGATCAGCGAGGTCGGGCTGGAAAGCACGCGCACCATCGATATATCGAGCTTCGTGCCGCGCGGCTCGGTCGATTGGATCTGGTACGACAAGCCGCATTTCCTGGCGCCGGAAGACAAGGTCGGCGTCGAGGCCTTCTGCGTCATCCGCGAGGCGATGAAGGCAAACGATGTCGTCGGCATCGCACGCCTCGTGCTTTACCGCCGCGAGCGCGCCGTGCTGCTCGAGCCGCAGGGCAAGGGCATCGTGCTCTGGACACTGCATTTCGGCGACGAGGTCCGCGAGCCGGCCGGAACGGTCGATCTTGCCGCCAAAGCGGATCAGAAGGTGATGGCGCTGATGAGCAAGCTGGTGAAGGACCGCACCGAGGAGTGGAAGCCCTCAATGGTCACCGATCCCGTGCAGAAGCGCATAAGAGCGATGATCCGCGCCAAGCAGAAGAGCCTTCCGAAGCCCGTGGCGCCGACGAAGCGCCCGCCGGTCAAATCCACCGGCAACGTCGTCAATATCATGGATGCGCTGAAGAAGAGCATCGCCAAGGATGGCGGACGGCCGAAGCACTAGCTCGGCGCATATGCCAGGCCATCCTCACTTGCGCTTTTCAAGCGGCGCGGCGGCCTGGAAGAAATCCACCCAGGGATCACTGGCCAGCGAATTCATCCGCGATGGCGTGTTGTCGACCGTGAAATAGGCCGGGCCGATCTCCTCTGTCAGCTCGCTCCAATCGAGCGGCATCGATACGGCAGCGCCCGGTCGGGCGCGGGTCGAATAGGCGGCGACGGCGGTGTTGCCGCGACCGTTGCGGAGGTAATCGATGAAGATCTTGCCGTTGCGTTTCGCCTTGGTGGCGGTCGCCAGATATTTGTCCGGTTGATCTTTCGTCATCGCATCCGCCAAGTTCTTGGCGAAGGCCTTGACCTGCACCCACCCGGCCTTGGGCTTCAGCGGCGTCACCACATGGAGACCTTTGCCGCCGGAGGTCTTGACGAAGGCCGCAAGCCCCGCAGCCTCGAGCCGTTGCTTGAGTTCCTGGGCTGCCGCGATCACCTCGGCCCAGGCGACATCGTCGGCCGGATCGAGATCCATGGTGATCGTGTCGGGCTTCTCGAAGCTCGCGGTCGTCGCCCCCCAGGGGTGTATCTCCAGCACCGCCGATTGCACGAGCGCGACGAGCCCATCGAAGTCACCGATCCGCAGCAGCTTTTCGCCACCCCTGTCCTTCGGGTCCGCAATCTCCTCGATATGGGCGTTCATCCCCTTCCAGGCATGCTTCTGGAAGAAGCGCTGGTGCCCGGCAATACCGTCAGGGCAGCGCAGCAGCGCCAGCGGGCGATTGACAACGAATGGCTCCATGAAGCGCCACACCTGCGCGTAATAATCCGCAAGTCCCTGCTTGGTGACGCCCTCGTCCGACCAGTAGATGCGATCGGGATGAGTGAGCGTGACGCTCGATTGCGGCGCCGGCTCGGCCTTGCTCTTCTCGGTCTCGCGCATCACATCCCCCGCCGCCTTGTCCTCGCGCAGCCCGCGAAATGCGGCATGCCGCAGATTGCCGTCCGCAGACCATGCCTGAAACTCCACATCCGCCACAAGCTTCGGCTTGACGTGGACAAGCCCGCGCCGCGCCTCGGCCGAAAGCGCATCGTCGAAGGGGGTCTTCGTCTGCCGGTCCTCGGAAAGACGATCGTGCAGCATCTTGGCCGTCGCGACCGAAAATCCGGTGCCGACACGCCCGACATACTGCAACTTGCCGCCCTTGTAGTAGCCCATGGCCAGCGAACCGATGGCATCCTTCGTCGCTGTCGAGGGCACGAAGCCGCCGATCACGAACTCCTGCCGTTTCGAACATTTGGACTTCACCCACTCGCCCATGCGTCCCGAGCTGTAGGCGCTGTCGCCACGCTTGGAGATCACGCCCTCCAGCCCGAGCCCGCAGGCATGGTCGAGCACCAGAGACCCCTTCTCCGTGAAATGGCTGCTGTAGCGCAGCGTCGGATCGTCAGGCGAGAGAAGCGTTTCCAGCAAGGCCTTGCGCGAGAGCAGCGACACCTCGCGCATGTCATGCCCATCGAGATGCAACAGATCGAAGGCGTAGAACACGAAACGGTCCTTGCGCCCTTCGCTCAGATCGCTCTGCAGTGCGGAGAAATCCGAAGCGCCATTGTCGCGCTCGACCACCACTTCGCCGTCGATCAAGGCGGATTGCACCGGCAGCTCCGAGAATGCCCTCGCAAGCATCTCGCCGAACCGCTCCGTCCAGTCCAGGCCCGTGCGGGTCAGCATCGTCACCTTGCCGTGGTCTATCTTGATCTGCAGCCGGTAGCCGTCGAACTTGATCTCGTGCACCCACTCGTCGCCGGCAGGCGGTTTCGGCTTCAGCTTGGCAAGCGCCGGCTCGATGAAATCAGGCAGAGCACCCTTGACCGCGCCATCCGGCCATTGGCGCGAAGCCGCCTTGGCCTTCCCTGCCTTCGGTCGGGGAGCGGACGCCTTGGCACCATTCGCGCTCCCCGCCCCCTTGGGCCGCGAGTGCCACGCGGCATCCGGGTTCTTGGCCACCTCTTCGATCTTGCGGCCGGTCTTCGCCGATTCGGGCCGCAGCTTCAGGATGTCGCCCTTGGCGCGCGCCTCCTCGTCCTCGGCCTTGATCAGCAGCCAGTTCTCCCTGGTTTCGCCGGGCTTGCCGTGCATCCGCACCAGATGCCAGCGACCCCTCAGCTTGTCGCCATCGAGGTCGAATTCCATGTGGCCCTTCTTGTAGGCCTTGTGCATGTCACCATGCGGTGTCCATGTGCCGCGATCCCAGACGATGACGGTGCCGCCGCCATATTCGCCCTTCGGAATGATGCCCTCGAAGTCGCCATAGTCGAGCGGGTGGTCTTCCACATGCACCGCCAGACGCTTGTCGTCAGGGTTGAGGCTCGGCCCGCGCGTCACCGCCCAGCTCTTCAGCACCCCGTCCATTTCCAGCCGGAAATCATAATGCAGCCGCGTCGCGTCGTGTTTCTGGATCACGAAGCTCAGCGCGTTGCTGTCGCGCGCAGCACTGGCCTGCTTTCCGCCCCGCGGCTCCGGCGTCCGCTTGAAATCGCGCTTGGCGTGATAGGTCTCGAGCGCCATGGTCAGCTCGCCTTCTTCGATCCGCCGTTACCGCGCGCAGTACTCTTGGCAGCGGTCTTCCCCGCTGCTTTCCCGCTCGCCTTGCCGCTCATCTTCGCGCTTTCGCGCAGCGCTTCCATCAGGTCGATCACCTTGCCCTTCGGCTCGGCCTTGCGCTTGGGCAGCGCCCTGCCCTCGATCTTTGCCTGCACCAGTTCAGCGAGCGCCGCCTCATAGCGATCCTCATAGTCCCGGGGATTGAAGCTGCCCTTCTTGGTGCCGATGATATGGCCGGCGAGCTCGATCATTTCCTTGTCGAACTTGATGTCGGGAATATCCTTGAACACCGTCTCGGCGTTGCGCACCTCGTAATCGTAGTTCAGCGTGGTCGCGACGATGCAGTCGTCCTGCGGCCTGATGAGCACCGTCCGCGTCTTGCGAAACAGAACGGCTTCCCCGAGTGCGGCAACCTTCTGGTCGCGCATCGCCCGCGCGATCAGCGCCAGCGCCTCCTCGTCGTCCTCGCTGACCGGCGCCAGATAATAGGGCCGGTCGAAATAGAGCTTGTTGATCTCGTCATAGGGAACGAACCCTTGCACCGTCAGAAGCTTGTCGCTCTCGGGCGCGAACGCGGCGAGCTCCTCGCCCTCGATCATCACATAGTCGCCGCTATCCAGCCGGTAGCCCTTCACCTGATCGTCGCGCTCCACCGGCTTTCCTGTCTCGCTGTCGACGAACTGCCTCTCGACGCGATGGCCGGTCTTGCGATTGATGATGTTGAAGGAGATGCGGTCGGCAACCGATACCGCGGTATAGAGCCCCACGGCACAGACGAGATCGCCCACCTTCAGATGCCCCTTCCAGCTTGCCCGCGCTGCCATCTCTATTCCTCCCGCCCTTTGTTGCGCCGCCGCTGATCAAGCGCCACGATCTTCTCCACCGAAGCGATATCCTCGCTGGTGACAACAGGAACCGGATCGCCGGCGATCGCCTCCAGCACCTCGCTCGATAGCGCGCCATGGCGGATCACCCATTCCAGGGTCTCACGGGTCTCTCGTTCGGCCTTCAGCTGCGCGTAGAGCGCGATGATCAGCCGATCGCGCGCATCGAAATGGCTGCGTTTCTGCTCGGTCTTGCGGACATGCGTCATCGAAACCTGCCTCCCTTGCCGATTGGAGCAGAAACAACGCAGTAGTCGGAAAGTTCCCTGCATCCCTGACATGCCAACTGTCGCAAATCTGAGACAGGTCCGATCCGCGCCGTGAAATCCAAGCAAACGCTCACATTGCCGCGAGTTGCCAAGAACATTAGTTTTCGTCACACTCCTGTCGATGATCTGTGGTGGTAGGAGCTGCAGCTCTTTGATGGGAGGAACCCCGATGCACGAACACTCTGCCCATGCGGAGCATGTCTATACGTGCACGCAGCGCGATTCAGCCGCGGCAAGTTCTTCGGTGGTCGCCTCCTGGCGCCGCTGCATCGCCATGCACCAGCTGGCGCCGGAAGAGCGGCGCACCCCGCTCCGCCTCATGGACCAGGAGTTCAAACGGGCCCGCGAACAATCCGAGCAGCTGATCGCCAACGCCACCGACGAGCTCGACCGCCTGTTCACCACCGCTGGAAAAGCCGGCTGCTGCCTGCTACTGACCGACCGCGACGGCATCGCGCTCGAACGCCGCGGCGCGATCGGTGACGACAAGGAGTTTCACGATCTCGGCCTCTGGACCGGCTCGGTCTGGACTGAAGCCAGCATCGGCACCAACGGGATCGGCACGGCACTGGCCGACGAACGCTCGGTTTCAATCTTCCGCGACCAGCACTTCTTCTGCTCCAACATCAAGCTCAGCTGCACGACCTCGCCGATCCGCGATCATCGCGGGCAGCTCGCGGCCGCGCTCGACATCTCCACCTGCCGCGAGGACGTCAACGAAATGACGCTCGGCATTCTCGCGCAGATGGTGCGTGACGCCGCCATGCGCATCGAGATCAACCTCTTCCGCAGCGCCTATGCCGGCGCCCGCTTCGTGATGGTGCCCGCAGGCGCCAACCCGGCGGCCGCCCTTCTTGCCGTCGATCGCCACGACCTCGTTCTCGGCGCCACCCGCGCCGCGCGCCTGGCGCTGAAGCTCGACGACCGCAGCATCGCCGCCGGCATTCCAGCCGCCGATGCCCTGCACGAAACCCGCATGTCCGACGACGAAGACCTGATCGAGGCCGAACGCGCGGCATTGTTGAGGGCTCTGACGCGCTCCAGCGGCAACGTCTCGCAGGCGGCGATCGCGCTCGGCATGAGCCGCGCCACGCTGCATCGCAAGATGAAGAAGCTCAATCTGCATTGACCCTATTGTAGGCAGCACTGATGTAGCAGCGATGCGACACTGTGCGCTGCGGTATCGCTCGGTGGCGCTGTATCTCGACACAAAAGGCGCGCAGATTTCCTCCCACGGGTTCACGTCCGAACCTGGCTCATCTCAAGGGAGGATGACATGCTGCATCAGAAAATCGTCGAGTCGCCGTTCAAGCTGAAATACGGGAACTATATCGGCGGCGAATGGCGCGAGCCGATCGAAGGCAAGTATTTCGACAACATCACCCCGGTCACCGGCGGCAAGCTCTGCGAAATTCCCCGCTCCAGCGAAAAGGACATCAACGCAGCGCTTGATGCCGCCCATGCCGCCAAGGACAAGTGGGCTCGCACCTCGGTCACCGAGCGCGCCAATATCCTGATGAAGATCGCCCAGCGGATGGAGGACAAGCTGGAAGTTCTGGCGCAGGCCGAGACCTGGGACAATGGCAAGCCGATCCGCGAGACCATGGCCGCCGATATTCCGCTCGCCATCGACCACTTCCGCTACTTCGCCTCCTGCGTACGTGCCCAGGAAGGCTCGATCGGCGAGATCGACAACGACACCGTCGCCTATCACTTCCATGAACCGCTCGGCGTCGTCGGCCAGATCATTCCCTGGAACTTCCCGATCCTGATGGCCGCCTGGAAACTGGCGCCCGCTCTTGCCGCCGGCAACTGCGTCGTCATCAAGCCGGCTGAACAGACCCCTGCCTCGCTGCTTGTCTGGGCCGAGATCATCGGCGACCTGCTACCACCAGGCGTTCTCAACATCGTCAACGGTTTCGGCCTCGAAGCCGGCAAGCCGCTGGCATCCAGCCCGCGCATCGCCAAGATCGCCTTTACCGGCGAAACGACGACAGGCCGGCTGATCATGCAATATGCCAGCCAGAACCTGATCCCTGTCACGCTCGAACTCGGCGGCAAGTCGCCGAACATCTTCTTTGCCGACGTGGCCGACGAGGACGACGACTTCTTCGACAAGGCGCTTGAAGGCTTTGCGATGTTCGCGCTCAACCAGGGCGAGGTCTRCACATGCCCGAGCCGCGCGCTGGTGCATGAAAAGATCTACGACCGCTTCATGGAACGCGCCGTCAAGCGCGTCGAAGCCATCGTGCAGGGCAACCCGCTCGATAGTGCCACGATGATCGGCGCCCAGGCCTCCAACGAGCAGATGGAGAAGATCCTCGCCTATCTCGACATCGGCAAGCAGGAAGGCGCAAAAGTGCTGACCGGCGGTTCACGCAACGACCTCGGCGGCGAACTGGCGAGCGGCTATTACATCAAGCCGACGATCTTCGCCGGCCACAACAAGATGCGCGTGTTCCAGGAAGAGATCTTCGGCCCGGTCGTCTCAGTCACCACCTTCAAGGACGAAGCCGAAGCACTGTCAATCGCCAACGACACGCTCTACGGCCTCGGCGCAGGTGTCTGGACCCGCAACGGCAACCGCGCCTATCGCTTCGGCCGTGAAATCCAGGCCGGCCGCGTMTGGACCAAYTGCTAYCACGCCTACCCGGCSCACGCSGCSTTCGGCGGCTACAARCARTCMGGCATCGGCCGCGAGAMCCACAAGATGATGCTCGACCACTACCAGCAGACCAAGAACMTGCTGGTCAGCTACAGCGAAAAGAAGCTCGGTTTCTTCTGAGCCTTTTCGACGGCAGGGAGGGCATCCGCAACACCCCTCCCAAACCCCTCCCTGAAAAGGGAGGGGATTTTCGTGTGAGGGAACGATATCATCTGGGAGCGGGACCATTTGGGAGGAAACAATGGACACCACAGTCAACGGAGAACCCCGCGTTCTCGCAACCGACGCCGCCGTCGCCCTGATCGACGAGATCAGGCATGATTATCCAGACATCCTCTTCCATCAGTCCGGCGGCTGCTGCGACGGCTCGTCGCCCATGTGCTATCCGGCCGACGATTTCATTATCGGCGACCATGACGTAAAGCTTGGCGAAATATCAGGCGTGCCTGTTTACATCAGCGCCAGCCAGTTCGAAGCCTGGAAGCACACGCAGCTGATCATCGACGTGGTCGCCGGTCGCGGCGGAATGTTCTCGCTGGATAACGGCCGGGAAAAGCGCTTCCTCACCCGCTCGCGCATGTTCGGCGGTGGCGAGGCCTGCGCGATCCCGGGCGTGGAGAGAGCGGTCTAGTGCTTGCGCACCTTGCCAGTCGGAATTGCGGACGAGGTGACCGAAACCGGATCGCTTGCCGGAAAGCTGTCCTCCAGCCCCTGCGCCAGCTGATCTTCCATCTCGTCCACATCGCCCGCTGCCCGAGCGCTCGGTTGCGCCGCGCCGGTTTCCACGCTCGAAAGCGCGGCGGTCTCATCGAAAGACGCCAACTCGCCCATGACCGCCTTGGCCCTATCGATCGCATTGTTCGACGTCAGTGTCCGATCCATGTCCTTGCGCAACAGCACGGACACGACCTCGCCGCCCTTACCGACGAACTCGACCGTAAATCCTCGTTTCCCGCCCTGCTCCGGAATGACCTGCGTGCCGATGACCTGCATGAAAGTTCTCCTTTGCATATCTCAGGAGACAACGGTGGCCATCGGACAAAGTTCCGCTAACGGCCAGCGCCAACGCGCGGCCAAAAAAAAGCCACCGCTCGTGACGGTGGCCGTAGTCATGAAGGTCTTCAAAACCTCCAGAGGGGAACAGTTGCGTCATCGACCAGCGGGCCGGCCGACTGCATAAGCAACTATAGGTAATATTAGGTCTCCATCGTAAAAATTCAATCAATTGGCAGCTGAATTTATCGAGGGACGTAAATCAAATTTCCAGATCCGCCCGGAAACGAAGGATAATTTACCACTCTCAGGTTGCAACCCAGGAAACGAACGCTCGGTACCTGCGTCGCCCGTGAAAATCAGCGCTGCACCGGCGCCGTCGATTCGCGCAGGATGAGCTCGACCGGCCACAGCTCGTGGATGTCGAGCGGCGAGCGCCCGGATACCAGCTGCAGCACCAGATCCGCGCATCGCGTGCCCGCCGCGCGCATCGACGAGCGCGTCGCCGACAGCGAGGGCGCCATGTTGTCGGCCGTCAGATAGGGAAACACATCGTCATGGGCGATGACGGAAACCTCGCGGCCGACCTGCAACCCGAGCGAGCGAACCGCGCGATAGACACCAAGCGCCGTCATCATCGAGCCGGCGACGATCGCGGTCGGCGGATTGGACTGTTCCAGCAGCGAGCGCGCGAAGCGAAAGCCGAGCTCGTCGGTGAAATTGCCGCTGGCGATCAACTGGGGATCGAGTTCGATACCCCGGCTCTGCAGCGCCTCGCGGTAGCCCTTGTCGCGATGCAGCGCATAGGTCGCGCCCGGACGACCATTAATCATCGCGATCCTGGTATGGCCGAGATCGATGAGATGCGAGGTCGCGCGGCGCACAGCACCTTCGTTGTCGATGTCGAGCCAGGCGTGCGGCACGTCGATATCCGATCGGCCGTGAACCAGAAACGGCATGCCAAGCTTGTGCAGCAGCGCGATACGCTCGTCGTTCGGCCGCGGCGAATGCACGATGATCGCATCGACCCGCTGGCTTTCCACCAGACGCCGGTAGAGCTGCATCTCGTCGTTATGATCGGGATCGGCCATCGGAATGACGAGAATATCGGTGTCCTCGGTCAACAACCTCTCGGCCATGCCCGCCATGAACTCGGCGAAGTGAAACTCACCCGCCCGCCCCATCACCACGCCGATCGCGCCTGCCCGTCCGGTCTTCAATCTGACGGCATTGACGTTCGGCCGGTAGCCGAGCCGAACCGCCTCCTCCGCCACGCGCGCGCGGGTCACTTCGCTCACCTCGGGATAGCCGCTCAGCGCGCGGCTGACCGTCGTCGGCGACAATCCCAGCTGTTTTGCGAACTCTCTAAGCTTCATGCACCGACACGTCTTTCATCGCCCGCTATTAGACCCCTCACACACCCTATAAGCCAATCCGTCGATATTTGGCACAAAAACCGCAGATCAGCCAAACCGATTTCAATGTTCAATCACAATCGACGTGCCGCGCCCGATGTTCTCCACATCCGCGCGGCGTTACAATCCGTTGTTTTAACAGAGAAAATCACCATTTTCAGCCGGTCCAAGCCAACGCCAAACTACCCGCTTGACTTGATATCGAGCTTCTGACAATTTTTTCCAACCAAATCGTTTTCAAATTTGAGAGCGCAATGGTTCTTTTTGGGAGGAAGATCATGAAGTTTCGTTTCACGACGGCCGTCATCGCGGCCGCGCTCATCGGCGTGGCCATGCCGTCCTACGCCGCCAACATCAGCATCTCTGCAAGCTCCACCGGTAAAAACCTCGACCTGTTCCGCAAGCAGCTCGACGCCTTCGAGAAGGCGACCGGCAACAAGGTCAGCATCGTCACCATGCCGTCCTCGTCCACCGAGCAGTTCTCGCAGTACCGCCTGTGGCTTGCCGCCGGCAACAAGGACGTCGACGTCTACCAGACCGACGTGATCTGGGCGCCGCAGCTGGCCGACCAGTTCCTCGATCTGAAGGATGCCGCCAAGGACGTCGTGGGTGACTTCTTCCCCTCGATCATCCAGTCGCAGACCGTTAACGGCCGCCTCGTCGCCATGCCGCTCTACACCGACGCACCCGCCCTCTTCTACCGCAAGGACTTGCTCGACAAATACGGCAAGCAGCCGCCGAAGACCTGGGACGAGATGGCGGCGACCGCCAAGGAAATCCAGGACAAGGAGCGCGAAGCCGGCCAGAAGGACCTCTGGGGCTACGTCTTCCAGGGCAACGCCTATGAAGGCCTGACCTGCAACGCTCTGGAATGGATCAAGTCCTCCGGCGGCGGCCAGATCATCGAGACCGACGGCACCATCTCGATCAACAACGAGAAGGCCGCTGCCGCCATCGAGCGCGCCAAGGGCTGGGTCGGCACGATCTCGCCGGGCGGCGTGCTCGCCTACCAGGAAGAAGAATCACGCGGTGTCTGGCAGACCGGCAACGCCGTCTTCATGCGCAACTGGCCTTACGCCTATGCACTCGGCAACGGCCCTGACAGCGCCGTGAAGGGCAAGTTCGACGTCACCACGCTGCCGGCCGCTGCCGATGGCGACAAGCCGTCCTCGACGCTCGGCGGCTGGAACCTCGCCGTCTCCAAGTATTCGCAGAACCCCGAGGTCGCGATCGAGCTCGTCAAGTTCCTGACGTCCAAGGAAAGCCAGAAGCAGCGCGCCATCGAGCTCTCCAACCTGCCGACGCTGTCTGCCCTCTACGACGACAAGGACATCGCAGCAGCAGCCCCCTTCATGCCGAACTGGAAGCCGATCTTCGAAAACGCCGTGCCGCGCCCCTCGGCTTCGGCCAAGGTCAAGTACAACGAGGTCTCCGCCAAGTTCTGGACCGCCGTCCACAACACGCTGTCGGGCAATGGCACGGCCGCTGAAAACCTCGAGCTTCTCGAAGCCGACCTGACGTCGCTCAAGGGCGACAACTGGTAATCCATCGATGCGCCGGCGGCGGGCTATCCGCTGCCGGCGCTCCGAAGGACGCCGCCGTCAATCGTCTCAGGAAGCGGGTATCCCATGAGTGAAGTTGCAGTTTCTGAAGGCCTGAAAGCGCAGACGCGCGCCAGGGCCACCTCGTCGGACCTGAAGGCCGACCGCGTCCGTTCCGCCTGGATGTTCCTGGCGCCGACGCTGTTCATCCTCGCCGTCGTCGCCGGCTGGCCGCTGTTTCGCACCATCTATTTCAGCTTCACCAACGCCTCGCTCACCAGTCTCGGCGACGCCAAGTTCGTCGGCTTCGACAATTATCTCTCCTGGATCACGCTGAAGAGCGGCCGCACGGTCTACAAGGGCCTGCTCGCCGATCCCGCCTGGTGGAACGCGGTGTGGAACACGATGAAATTCACCGTGCTTTCCGTGCTGATCGAAACAGCCCTCGGCCTTATCGTCGCGCTTGTGCTGAACGCCCAGTTCGTCGGCCGCGGCATCGTGCGCGCCGCAATCCTCATCCCTTGGGCGATCCCGACCATCGTCTCTGCCAAGATGTGGGCCTGGATGCTCAACGACCAGTTCGGCATCCTGAACGACCTCTTCATGGCGCTCGGCCTGATCAGCCAGAAGATCGCCTGGACCGCCAATCCTGAAACCGCGATGATCGCCGTCCTGATCGTCGACGTCTGGAAGACCACGCCCTTCATGGCGCTTCTCATCCTTGCCGGCCTGCAGATGGTGCCCGGCGATATCTACGAGGCCGCCAAGATCGACGGGATCAATCCGGTCAAGGTCTTCTGGCGCCTGACGCTGCCGCTGATCCGCCCCGCGATCATGGTCGCTGTCATCTTCCGTATGCTCGACGCAATGCGCATCTTCGACCTGATCTACGTGCTGACGCCGAACAACGCGCAGACCAAGACCATGTCGGTCATGGCGAGAGAAAACCTCTTCGACTTCGACAAGTTCGCCTATGGCGCAACCGCCTCGACGGTCCTCTTCCTGCTCATCGCCACCGTCACCGTGCTCTACATGTGGCTCGGCCGCGTCAACCTCGGCGGGAGTGAACGCTGATGCTTCTCACAGCCACCAAGAACACCCTTTTCTATCTCCTCGTCGGCGTCATCGTCATCATGGCGGTCTTCCCCTTTTACTATGCGATCCTGACCAGCTTCAAATCGGGCACGGCGCTGTTCGCAATAGAATACTGGCCGACCTCGATCTCGTTTGCGAACTACGCCAACGTGCTGACGACGGGCAGCTTCATCCACAGCCTCGGCAATTCGCTGCTGGTCGCCGTCTGCGTCGTCGCCGCCTCGCTGCTGCTCGCCGTTACCGCATCCTATGCTCTCGCCCGCGTGCATTTCCGCGGCCGCGCGCTTCTGATGCTGACGATCCTGTCGGTCTCGATGTTCCCGCAGATCGCCGTTCTCGCCGGCCTGTTCGAGCTGATCCGCTGGATCGGCATCTTCAACACGCCGTTTGCGCTGATCTTCTCCTACATGATCTTCACCCTGCCCTTCACGGTCTGGGTTCTGACCACCTTCATGCGCGATCTGCCCATCGAAATCGAGGAAGCGGCGATCGTCGATGGCGCCTCTCCCTGGGTCATCATCACGCAGGTTTTCATGCCGCTGATGTGGCCGGCTTTGGTCACGACCGGGCTGCTCGCCTTCATTACGGCCTGGAACGAATTCCTTTTCGCCCTAACCTTTACGTCTTCGGACGCGCAGCGAACCGTGCCGGTCGCAATCGCCCTTCTGTCGGGCGGGAGCCAGTTCGAGATTCCGTGGGGCAACATCATGGCGGCATCCGTCATCGTCACGGTCCCTGTCGTTGTCCTGGTGCTCATATTCCAGCGCCGGATCATTTCCGGCCTCACCGCCGGCGGCGTCAAAGGTTGAAGAAAGCACGATATGGCACAGATTAGACTCGACAATATCAGGAAGAGCTTCGGCGCTCTCGAAGTCATCAAGGGCGTCACCATGGATATCCGCAAGGGTGAATTCATGGTCTTCGTCGGCCCGTCCGGCTGCGGCAAGTCCACGCTTCTGCGGTTGATTTCCGGCCTGGAGGACATCTCGGAGGGCACGCTCTCCTTCGATGGGCAGGCAGTGAACCAGCTCTCGCCCTCCAAGCGCGGCATCGCCATGGTCTTCCAGTCCTACGCGCTCTATCCGCACATGACCGTCTTCGACAACATGGCCTTCGGCATGAAACTGTCGGGCCGCACGAAGGAAGAATGCAAGGCCCGCGTCGAACAGGCCGCCGGCATGCTGCAGCTCTCGCCCTATCTGGAGCGCCTGCCCCGCCAGCTCTCCGGCGGCCAGCGCCAGCGCGTCGCGATCGGCCGCGCCATCGTCCGCGATCCCAAGGTCTTCCTCTTCGATGAGCCGCTGTCGAACCTGGACGCCGCACTGCGCGTCGCCACAAGGCTGGAGATCGCCAAGCTTCACCGCAGCATGCACGACACGACGATGATCTACGTCACCCACGACCAGGTCGAGGCGATGACGCTCGCCGACCGCATCTGCGTGCTGCGCGATGGTGTCGTCGAGCAGATCGGCACGCCGCTGGAGCTGTATGAGACCCCGAATTCCATCTTCGTCGCCGGCTTCATCGGCTCGCCGAAGATGAACTTCCTCACCGGCGAACACGCAAGCCCCTACAACGCCCACACCATCGGGGTGCGCGCCGAACACATCGAGATCACCAACCGGGAACCCGCCTGGAAGGGCACGGTGATCCACTCCGAAATCCTCGGTTCCGACAGCTTCGTCTATCTCGACATCGGCACGCCGGAACCGCTGGTCGTTCGCGAAACCGGCGTTTCGCGCCACCAGCCCGGCGACAATCTCGGCGTCTCGCCCGTTGCCGGTGCCATCCACCGTTTCGATCCATCCGGACGCGCGCTCGAAAGGATTCCCTTGAAGGGCGCGGCCTGAAACCAACCCAAACAACCGGATCCCGGCCGCTTCCCAACGGTTTCGATCCACCACGCGCATGAAGGAGCATGACTTTGGCTATTCGCACCATCGTATGGGGTGAAAACATCCATGAAAACACCAACGAGATCGTCCGCGGCATCTATCCAGATGGCATGCACACGACGATCGCCAACGCGCTGAACACCGATCCAGCAATCAGCGCCACGACCGCCACGCTGCAGGAGCCGGAACACGGCCTCACCGAAGCCCGCCTCGCCGAGACTGACGTCTTGACCTGGTGGGGCCACAAGGACCACGGCGCCGTCTCCGATGTCGTCGTCGAGCGCGTCGCCAAGCGCGTCTGGGAAGGCATGGGCCTGCTTGTCCTGCATTCCGGCCACTTCTCGAAGATCTTCAAGCGCCTGATGGGCACGCCCTGCGCGCTGAAGTGGCGCGAGGCCGGCGAGCGCGAGCGTCTGTGGACCATCAACCAGCGCCACCCGATCGCGGCCGGCATCGGCGAGAACTTCGTGCTGGAGAACGAAGAGATGTACGGCGAGCAGTTCTCCGTTCCGGAGCCGCTCGAAACGGTGTTCATCTCCTGGTTCCAGGGCGGCGAAGTCTTCCGCTCCGGCCTCACCTGGCGCCGCGGTGCCGGCAACATCTTCTATTTCCGCCCGGGCCACGAGACCTATCCGACCTACCACGATGCCAACGTCCAGAAGGTGCTGATCAACGGCGTCAAATGGGCCTATAATCCTGAGGGCGACCTGAAGAGCATCACCGATGCCCCGAATGTCCCGGTCGAGAAGGCGCTGGAGCCGATCACCGAACGCGGCCCAAGACTGCACCAGGCCGGCGAAGCCGGTTACCGCTGAGGAGAACAGCAATGCGTCTACTCGTTCTTGGCACAGGCGTCATGGCCAAAAACCAGGTCGCCAACTTTCTCGCCATCGATGGCGTCGAGGTTGTCGGCGCCGTCGATACGGATCTCGCACGGCTGACCGAATTCGCCGATCACTTCCACATCGAAAAGCGCTTCCGCACGCTGGAAGAAGCGATCGATTGGGGCGAATTCGACAGCGCCACCAACGTCACGCCTGACCGCATCCACTATGCGACCAGCCTGGCGCTGATCGCCGCCGGCAAGCACGTCTTCTGCGAAAAGCCGCTAGCCGAGCATTACGACCACGCTCTGGAGATGACGGAAGCAGCCGAAGCCGCCGGCGTCATCAACATGGTCAACCTCACCTACCGCAACGTCGCGCCCCTGCAGCGCGCCCGCGAAATGGTACTGGCCGGCGAGCTCGGCACCATCAGGCACGTCGAGGCGTCCTATCTCCAGAGCTGGCTCGTTTCCCGCGCCTGGGGCGACTGGCGCACGGAATCGCGCTGGCTTTGGCGTCTTTCGACCGGCCACGGCTCCAATGGCGTGCTCGGCGACGTCGGCATCCACATCCTCGACTTCGCGGCCTATGGCGCGGCGACCGATATCGATCACGTCTTCGCCCGCCTGAAAACCTTCAACAAGGCGCCGGGCGGCCAGATCGGCGAATATCTGCTGGATGCCAACGACAGCTTCACCATGTCTGTCGACTTCACCAACGGCGCGCTCGGCGTCATCCACGCCACGCGCTGGGCCACCGGCCACCTCAACGAGCTGAAGCTGCGCATCTACGGCGAAAAGGGCAGTCTTGAGGTCACCCATCGCCCTGATGGCTCCGACCTGCGCGGCTGCTTCGGCGACGACATCGAAAGCGCCACCTGGCGCGACATCGAGGTGCCGCCGGTCTTGACCAACTATCAGCGCTTCGCCGAAGCCGTGCGCACCGGCAAGCAGGACGACCCCACCTTCCGCCACGCCGCCAACCTGCAGAAGGTCATCGACCTCGCCATCGTCTCCGAACGCGAACGCCGAGAGCTCAACCTCCTGGCCGCCCAGGAACAGGACAGCGCCCCCGACAAGCGCATCCCGCCGCTGACGGTGGTGGTGTAAGGGGTGATGGAGAATGCAGGGCCCGCGAAAGCGGGCCTTGCTGCCTGGGTGGCCGGCTACGGAATGTTTCGTAGTTGGCGAGCAAATTCGCATCCGAAAATTCGGTCTTGCCGTGCGGGCCCCTCACCCTACCCTCTCCCCTAGGGGAGAGGGGAAGAGACCACGGAGGGTGCCGCCTTCCCTTCTCCCCCGCGGGGAGAAGGTGGCCCGAAGGGTCGGATGAGGGGGGCGCTGGAGCTGGTGTTGGCCACTTTTCTGCGACACAATGACATTGCTGCATCCCCTGGTTAGGATATCAATTCAGCCCGACGCTGTTACTCGATTGGCCAGTATTCTGGATACTGTTGGAAGAAGGATTGCGGTTTCGCGTTTCCGTCGCGATCTCTCCAACCCCACTCGATTTCCTTTGCCACGAATCCTATCGAGATATTCTGCGTCGGATCTCCACGAACATCAGCCTCAATCTCCCCGACACATCCCCAGCAGTCACCTCCGCAATCGCCGGAAAGCGGGTCTCCCTTAACATCGAGAATTCGGTCACACAGTCCGCAGCGTCCAGTCATACCAGTCGAATTCCGTTCTTGGTGTCCACTTGACCATAATGAAGGGATACATAGTCGCCAACCATAGCCAAGACCAAGTCCTGAACTACTTTCTCCGCATCCCAACGCGGAGGATCAAACGTGGCGATCTACGATGAAAAGACCGACGACGAAAAGGCCCGCTGGTATTCCAACGGCGCAAGCTTTTATGTCGAAGGCCGCCCGCACTATCCCGGCGTCCTGATAGCAGCGGCGGCAGCCGTCGCGGAATGGCGACAAGACAGCCGTGTCCTCGAAATCGGCAGCGGCCCCGGCACGGCGACGCAGGACTTTGCCGCCTTGGGCGGCAGATTTACCTGTGTCGAGCCGAACGCCGACTTCGTCACTATTGCCCGTGACGTTCTTGCCCCTTTCCCGGACATCACCTTCCAGACCAGCACGCTGGAACAGGCCGATCTCTCCGCCCCTTTCGATATCATTCTCGCGGCATCCTCGTTTCACTGGATCGATCAGAAACGCGGTGTCCAGCGTATCGAGGAATTGCTCGCGCCGAATGGATTTGTCGTGCTGCTGTGGAACAAGGAACCCCAGCCCACCGCGCAGCGGGCCGAGGCGGTTGAGGAGGCATTCCAGCGCTCCGGCTATCCGCAACCGATCGAGAGGCAGTCCCGAGACGAGATCGCCCAGGTGTTTTGGGGACTTTCCAAGTCGCTACAGACGGCAGCCTTTACCGAGAGGCTCTTCTGCCATGTCGAGGTCGCTGACGACTACAGCATCGAGCGTTTCGTCGCCCTTCATCGCAGCCTTTCGCCTTTCCTGGCTTTGCCGCCGGAAAAGCAGACAGACGTAGCCAAAGCGCTGATCGAAAACCTCAGCGCCTTGGTCGGCCCGACGATCCGGACAACCCGCATATCCGCGGCCCACATCTTTCAGCGGTCGGAGCGACGGTAGAAAGCGTCGCCCAATAGCCTGATATGGCGGAGCGGTTGGCGGCAGAAAGGCTATCGGCCGATAGTGGTCGTGCTTGTATCAGACAGCGTCAGCCGCCGACGGCATCGCTCACGCATTTCTTGGTGTAGGCGGTCTTCGCGGCACCGGCCAGCGCCTTGCCGTTCTTGTCCTTGGCGGACATGTCGCAAGCGGCGGCTGCATCCTTCTGGCACTTATTCATCGACGACGTCAGCGCAGCACCTGCCAGTGGCTTGCCGTTCTTGTCGATAGCCTTGGAAGCGCATGTATCGGCGGCATGCGCCGTTGCGGCCGACAGGATCAAGGCTGCTGCAATGAGAACCGTTTTCATCGTCTATTCCTCCCACAATTTGCCGTTATCAGCATCGAAAACGCTACCTGATGTTGAACATCATGAGCAGCTATCTAGCGGAATCTTATAGGCTATTTTGGGGCACTTGTACAATGAGGATCACGCCGGCAGCACCGCGATTTAGCCGTCCGTTTCATCCGTCTTCGGCGCGGCGCTGAAGAGGTTTTTCAAGGCACTGGTCTTGGTCTTCTGCGCCTTGCTGAGCTTCAGCGCGCGGTTGGCGGCCTTGGCTTGCTCCAGCATCATCTCGATCTGAATCTGCTGGATTTCGGTGAGCCGCTCCCACTGCCGGTTCAGAAGATGATCCACCTTTTCGTGCAGGTGGCGGATTTCCAGTTCGGCCTTGAGGTTGACCTTGTAGTCGTTGAGCGCACGCAGGCGATCCTTCGATTCCTGGCGTCGCTGGCTCATCATGATGATCGGCGCCTGCAAGGCGGCGATAGTCGAGAGGATGAGGTTGAGCAGGATGAAGGGATAGGCGTCGAAGGCCTGCCGCTCGCCCATCAAGAGATTGATGCCCATCCAGACGGCCAGGAAAAGGCAGAAGGAGATGATGAACGTCCAGCTGCCGCCGAAGGTAGCGACGACATCGGCCACGCGGTCGCCGATCGAGCGGTGCTCCTCGTAGTCCTCTTCGATGTTTTCAGCCAACGTATCGTGGCTGCGAAGGCTCTCAACGACCTCGTCCTCGAGGTTGGAAAGCTCGCCGCGTTCGTCGCGCAACAATTCGGCGATGTACTGGCCGCGATAATCGTCGACGACCTTGCGATTGATATAGTCGTCCGAGTGCAGCCCCGGATGCTTCTGCCGCATGAACTCGGCCAGCGCCGGGCGCAGATCGTCGAAGTGGATGGCGTCTTTCTTCTTGAGCGCAGCGCCGGTGATCGCATCGACAAGACGCACGGACTTCGCCTTGGCCCGCTCCAGACTATCGCTATAGTCCTTCATCTCGACGGTGGCGGCCTCGCCGTGCCCGGCATCGAAATCCACGATCCCGCCCGCGAACTCAAGCGACTTTTCTTCTGCCATCCGACGATCCTCTGTGCCGATTCCTGCGCTCTAAACATCAAATCGAACAGGATTGTGACATTGCTTGGCGATCCGGGCGAGGCGATTTGTGGGCATGATGCGAAAGACCGGCGGCACTCACGTCGCGACAACGCAAGCGCCTGCTAAACCAACTCCATGGCTTACTTTCGCCCGTGCCGATTAACGGCATCAAAAGCTTTCCGCCCTAGCCTAGAGCCATGACTTCGAGTGGATTTCGAAATAGCCTTCCGGCGGCCCTTCTGTTCCTGGTGATGCTGCTGCAATTCAGCGCCGCACCGGCTGCGCCGGCGGATTCTTTCGAGATACGCAGCTCGTGTTGGGCCTCGGCCAGCTTGTCGGAAGACGTCATCGCGATCGCCAAGAGCGAGGATCGATGGTCCTGTGGCGATCAAACCCGCTCCATCGATGCCGAACGCGTGCTGCTTCGCTTCGATATCAAAGCCGGTGAACCTCTTCCCCACTATCTGCTCTCCAGGCGCGCGGCACTTCAGGCGATCCATCTGCTTGCCATCGATCGCGATGGCGCGATCCGCCAGAACACCATTCCCGCCGCAGCCCTCCAAAGCTCGATGGCCGGCGGTTACTTCAAGGCGCCCCTGCCCGAGGTGACCAGCGAAACGCGGCAGGTGATCGCCGCGATCGACCTCCCAAGCCATCGGATGACGCTGGAGCGCGCCTATCTGGCGCCAACGGACGCCGCCGGCGGCATCGGCGACATGCGATTGATGCTTGTGCTGGCAGGCCTTGCCGGCATGCTCGTCATGCCCCTGATCTTCAATGCAGCCTTCTACCGGGCGCTGCGCGAACCCTTCGTCCTCTGGCACTCGGCGCTGACATTCTCGCTGCTGATGACCATTCTGGTAACGTCAGGCTTGGCAGTCATGCTCTTCGATCCGCCGGCCATGACCCTGAGCTGGATGACGACGGTGATCTTCGGCATGACCATCGCGTCGGGAGCGATGTTCACCTATAGCTTCGTCGAGCCCGGCCTGATGCATCCGCTGCTGCGCCGCGTACTCCCCTGTTGCGCGGCATGGGCGATAGCGCTGAGCATCCTTCACGCCGCCTTCCCCTTCGTCGCCCGCCCCATCCAGTCGAGCGCTTACACGGCCGCCTTCGCGCCGATCCTTGCCGTCTTCATCCTGTCGATGATCGATGCGCTGAGACGCGGAAGCCGCGCCGCGCGGTTTCAGGCGTTCGGTTACGCGCCGATGGTCGTTGTCGGCCTCACCCGCCTGGTGACCGGTATCGTGCCATGGCTGCACAGCACCGACGCCACGCTGCTCTTCTATATCGGCTGCATGTGCGAGGTCGTGTTCACGACACTCGGCGTGGCCGAACGCTTCGTCACCATGAAACGCGAGCGCGACGGCGCCCGCAACGAAGCCGAACTGCTCGAACGTCTGTCCGAAACGGACCCGCTGACGGGATTGCTGAACCGCCGGGCAATCGAGCTGCAATTCGAGCAGCTTCGAACAGAAGGATTCCTGGCCCTTGCCGTTATCGACATCGATCATTTCAAGGCGATCAACGATGTCAGCGGCCACAGCGTTGGTGACGAGGTGTTGAAGGCGGTGGCCAATGCGCTCCAGTCCGGCACGAGCGTCCGCGCCTATCGCCTCGGCGGCGAGGAATTCGTGCTTCTCCTGCGCGGCGACGACGCCGACACCCAGGCCGAGCTCCGCCGCCAGGCCATTCCCGCCATCGTCGCCCGCACGGTGCCCGGCCTCAAACGGCCGGTAACGGCAAGCATGGGCGTGACTGGCATCGTTGGCGATGAGGATTTCGCCACCCTCTACGAACGGGCCGACAAGCTGCTCTACGAAGCCAAGAGCGCCGGCCGCAATCGAACCCGGGGCGTGATCAACAAGATGCCGGCGCTGATATCCTGTCCCGATGACCGGGCGAAGATCGCCTAAGGCGGACCAAAATATCAGGTCACAAACGGCATGATGTCGACGCCGTCTCCGGGAAAGACGGTAATGTGGGGATGATCGAGGAAAAGCCGTGCCGCGGCCTCGGCATTCTCCGCCTCGACGACAAGATAGCCGCAGAGCGCATTGGAAGCCTCGGCGATACCATCCTTATTGACCCGCGTCGTCTTCCCCACCATGCCTCCGCGATCGACGATAGCAGCAGCATTCCGCTCCTCCCAGGCCATCCACTGCGGCACACCTTCGGCATCGATGGCGTCTTGCTCGGCTTTCGGAAGACGCCGGAAAGCGTCGAAGTCCTCGTGTTTCATGGTGTAGACGGCAAGAAATCGGGGCATGGGGCACCTCTGTGATGACGCGTCGTGTGCTGAAACATAGCACACGGCTGTGAGGTGCCTAAAGAGAGGTTTTGCCGTGGGATACCCCCCTCTGCCCTGCCGGGCATCTCCCCCACAAGTGGGGAGATTGGCTGGGAGCACCCGCTCGCTCCACTCTCATTGTTTGGCTGAGAGCAGGCTACGAGTCGATCTCCCCCCTTGTGGGGGAGATGTCCGGCAGGACAGAGGGGGGCGCCACACGGCACAGCGTCCAATCTCCTGCGCCCCACCCAAAGCAACCTAGCGCAACCGCTCCACCAACCGCCCGATCGACATCGCATCCGCATTGGCAAACGCCAACCGCAGATACCGCTCCTGCCCCACCCCGAAATAGCTCCCCGGCAGACAAACCACGCCAGCCTCCTTGGCCAGCCGCTCGGCAACCGCAGACGAACTCACATCCGCAAACGGATGCCGGATAAACGCGAAATACGCGCCAAGCGCACCGATCTCCCAGCCTGGCAGCTCAGCCATCACCTCTCGCAGCGCATCCGCCCGCCGGGCAATCTCCAGCCGGTTCGCAGCCCGCCAGTCAGCCAGAACGGGCATAGCCTCGGCAACCGCCACCTGCGCGGCGCGCGGCGCGCAGATCTGCATATTGTCCATCACCTTGACGATCTCGGAGATGACACCCTCACCGGCCGTGATCGCGCCCAGCCGGTGACCGGGAATGCAGAAGGATTTGGAGAAGCTGTAGAGTAGGATCAGCGTCTCCTCCCAGCCGGGGATAGCAAGCAGCGGATGCGGCGCGCCATACCCCTCCGGCAGGAAGTCGCGGTAGGTCTCGTCGACGATCAGCCACGCCCCATGGGTGCGGCAGAGGTCGAACAGCGCGCGCAAGAGCTCCGGCGGATAGATCGCGCCCGTCGGATTGTTTGGCGTCACGATCGCCAGCGCCTTGGCGCCCGAGGCGAGCGCCTTCTCGGCCGAAGCGATATCGGGCAGGAAGCCGTTATCGGCATCGCATTCGACCAGCACCCTGTTGATGCCAAGCATCGACAGCGTGGTTTCCTGGTTGAAATAGAAGGGATTGGTCAGCGCCACGCTGTCTCCGGCACCCGCGAGCGCGATGGCCGCCGCCATGAAAGCCTGGTTGCAGCCGGCGGTGATCTGGACGTTACGGGCAGCGACCGGCGCACGGTAGACGTCGGACATCTGCCGGGCATAGGCCTCGCGCAACACGCCCTCACCCTCGATCGGCCCGTAGCCTGTCGTGGCGGGCGATGATGCAGCCTCACCCAGCAGCCGCAGCATCTCGGGATGCGCCGGATAGCCCGGCACCGCCTGCGAGAGATCGACCAGCGGCCCCTTGGCTCCATTATATTCGCGTGCCCATGCGAGCACCGAGGGGATGGGTGGCGGAGACAGACGGGAAACGAGGCGATTGGCTTCAGCGGCGGGCATGGAGGCTCTCAAATCGATGATGGAAACCATCACTCCTGCACAGAACACCCCGCCTCGGCAACACGCATTCACAGGGCGCGCCGAAGCGCGCCATCAGGAGCCGCAGCAGGCCTTCAGCTTAGAGAGCTTGGCCACCTCGATATGCCGGTTGGCGACGATGGAAATGACGCCTTCGCTCTTCAGCTTCGACATTTGCCGCGACACCGTCTCGATCGTCAGCCCAAGAAAATCGGCGATGTCGGCGCGCGACAGCGGCAGGTCGAAACGGCGGTTCTCGCCGGTCGCCTCGGGATCCAGATGCGTCGCGATCAGAAACAGGAAGCTCGCCACCTTCTCCGCCGCCGTCTTGCGCCCCAGCGTCACCATCCAGTCGCGCGCCTCGTCGAGCTCGCGCATCGTCTGCTCCATCAACCTCTCGGCAACAGCCGGCGTGCTCTTCACCAGGCGCTCCATGGCGGCCTTCGGAACACGGCAAAGATGCACATCGGACGCGGCCTCGGCCGAGACACCATTTTCGTTGGCATGCAACCTGCCGAGGAAGTCGGGGGCGAACTGCAGGCCGACGATCTGCTGGCGTCCGTCCTCAAGAGTCTTCGTCAATTTCACCACACCGCTGATGACGGTGGCGTAGGATTCGACGGGCATCTTTTCACCGGCCAGCTCGTCACCGGCGTGATGCGTCACCAGCCGCGTATGAGCGGACAGAGACATAAGTTCGTCGCCCGTCAGCGCGCCGCACATACCCTTGTGGCGGACCTCGCAGCTTACGCAACGTATTGGAATATTAGAATTATGTATATCTTTTCGCATACAACCAGCTCCGCCGGAAGCATAGCCAAGGCTGTCGTCGGAGAACAGCGTTTTCTTGATCGAGATCAAGGCATTCATCGAAAACCCCCATTATTTCCGTCCTCGAAAGGACACGCTCATGAACGCCGATCTCATCGCCCGCTACTCTGCCCCCGTACCCCGCTACACCAGTTATCCGACCGCGCCGCACTTCCACGAGGGCGTCGGCGAGGCGGATTACCGGCAGTGGCTCGAAGCAAATTCACAAGGCGCACTATCGCTTTACGTGCATATTCCGTTCTGCGACCGGCTCTGTTTCTACTGCGGTTGCCATACCAAGCAGGTGCGCCGCTACGACCCCATCGCGACCTACCTGGAAGCCTTGAATAGCGAGATCGCGCTCGTTGCAAAATATCTCCCGCTACGACGAAAGGTCGCAGCCACCCATTTCGGCGGCGGTTCGCCGACGATCGTCAGCCCCGACGACCTCCGCCGTCTGCGCGTAACACTTGATGAAAACTTCGACATTGGTCCCGATTGCGAGATCAGCGTCGAAATCGACCCGACTCATGTCGATGCCGAGAAGCTGAGGGCGTGGCGCGATTTCGGCATGACGCGGGCAAGCGTCGGCGTGCAGGATTTCGAGCCGATCGTCCAGACCGCGATCAACCGACCGCAGAGCTTCGAGCAGACGGCCATGGTCGTGAAGACCTTGCGCGAACTCGGCATCGGTTCGATCAATCTCGACATCGTCTACGGCCTGCCGCATCAGGATCGCGACATGTTGCTGCGCACGATCGACCTGTCGCTGTCGATGCAGCCGGATCGCATCGCCATGTTCGGCTATGCCCACGTCCCTTGGGTCAAGAAGCACCAGTCGGTGATCGATACCGCAACCCTTGCCGGCCCCGCAGACCGTTTCGCAATGGCCGCAGCCGGCGCTAGCGCCATACTTGGCGCCGGATATGATGCCGTCGGCATCGACCACTTCGCGAAGCCCGATGACAGCATGGCCCGCCAGCTGCGCGACGGCGCACTGAGGCGCAACTTCCAGGGCTACACGACCGACGGCGCCGATACGCTGATCGGCCTCGGCGCCTCCTCGATCGGCAAGCTGCCTGAGGGCTATGTCCAGGCCATCGTCGCGACGGGACAATATTGCCGCGCGATCTCGGAAGGCCGCCTTCCCGTGGCCCGGGGTTTCGCGCTCTCGGATGCCGACCGCGCCAGCGCGCAGGCGATCGAGGAGCTGATGTGCCAGTACGCCTTCTCGGTCACCGAGTTGCGCGCCCGCTTCGGCAAGGCCGCCGACGACGCCTGCGACGACGCCCTGCATGCGAGCTTCAACGAGGATGGCTTCGTCTCTTTCGATGGCGACCGGTTCGCAATCACGGACGAAGGCCGCCCCTTCGTGCGCACCATTGCCGCCAAGTTCGATCGCTACCTCGCGCAGGGCAAGGCCAAACATTCCTCCGCCATTTGATCTGAATCAATAAACCCGGGCGAAAAGCTGACTATCGTCAAGTCCCGCGCCAATCACAGCAGCCCCGGCTTGCCGATTGTCAGCCACGCACTGCGCGCTGTGATTTCAGAAATTTCTGAAATCACAGTCATAACGGAAACCTGACCATGAACCTTGCGCCGCTCGTCCAATCCTTCGTCCTGCACTTCGGTGAGATGGGCTCGCGCTGGGGCATCAACCGGACGGTGAGCCAGATCTACGCGCTGCTCTACGTCTCCCCGCAGCCGCTCTGCGCCGAGGAGATCGCCGACGCGCTCGGCATCTCGCGCTCCAACGTCTCGATGAGCCTGCGCGAGCTGCAGACCTGGAACCTCGTGCTGCTTAGGCACCGGCCGGACGACCGCCGCGACTTCTTCACCACGCCCGACGATGTCTGGCTGATCCTGCGCACGCTGGCAGAAGAGCGCAAGAAGCGCGAGGTCGATCCGACGCTCTCCGTGCTGCGCGAAATCCTCATGCAGCGGCCGGCGAGCGAGGCCGAGCGCCATGCCCAGGAACGCATGAGCGAAATGCATGCGCTGATTGAACAGCTGACACATTGGTATGACGATGTGAAACAACTTGAAACAGAAAGGCTTGCAACGCTACTCTCGCTAGGCGCGAAAGTGACGAAGCTGCTCGAGGCCAAGGACCGGGTCATCTCGCTCGGCCGTGGCCGCCGTCCCAATCCTGCGAACAAGAGTTAGCGCCATGACCAGTGCCTTTCTCGATGCCAAGCAAGATAAGGCCCGCGACGGACGGCGCAAGCGCGCCCGCCAGCCGTCTGGCCTGCGCAACGCGGCACTGGTCCAGACACTCGCCGCCCTCCTCTGGATCCCGCAGGCCGGCCTGCTATCCGTCGAGGTCGGCCGCATCGCCAATGGCGGCGGGGTCGAGGCCGTCATCTGGCCGGCGATCGTCATCGCCTTGCTCGGCGTCTTAAAAAGCTGTCTCGAAGCGGCAGGAGGCCGCCTCGCCTTTCGCGCCGCCCGCGCCGAACTCACCCTGCGGCGCGCCCGCACCGTCGAGGCCCTTGCGCGCCGGTCGCCGGTCGACAGCACCCGCCACACCTCGGGAGAGGCCGCCAGCATCGTCGGCGAACAGGCCGAACTCATCGTCCCCTATCTCGCACGCTTCCAGCCGGCCCGCTTCAAGGCCAGCGCCGTGCCTCTGGTCATCCTCGCCTGCGTCTTCCCGATCTCCTGGATCGCCGCTCTCGTGTTGCTCTTCGCCATGCCCCTCATCCCAGTCTTCATGGCGCTGATCGGCTGGCGCGCGCAGGCCGCCAGCGAAAAACAGCTGGCAGCGACCGGCGGCCTCAACGGCTTCCTGCTCGATCGCCTGCGCGGCCTTGCCACCATCCGCGCGCTTGATGCCGTCGATGCCACGGCAACGCGCCTTCGCGCCGATGCCGAGGACCTGAAGACCCGCACCATGGCCGTACTGCGCATCGCCTTCCTCTCGTCGGCGGTTYTCGAACTCTTCGCTGCGCTCGGCGTCGCCATGGTCGCCGTCTATGTCGGCTTCTCGCTGCTCGGCGAGATCCGCTTCGGCGCCGGGACAAATGGCCTCGACCTCACATCGGGCCTCTTCGTGCTGCTGCTCGCACCCGCCTTTTTCGAGCCGCTGCGCGAACTCTCGGCCGTCTGGCACGACCGCGCCTCGGGCGAAGCGGCGATGAAAGCCCTCGATGCGCTCAGCGAAGACGGCATGCTGCTACCACAGGGAGAAGCCGCTCGAGGCCCCCTGGCCGCCGACATCCGCTTCGACGCCGTCGCCTTCCGCTATCCCGGCAGCGATACATCAGCCATCGAGCGCTTCGATCTCCATATCCGCGCCGGCGAACATGTCGCACTGCTGGGTCCAAGCGGCTCGGGCAAGTCGACCTTGCTGGCGCTCGCCGCCGGCCTTGCGCCCTGTGAAAGCGGCCGCGTCGTGATCGGCGGGCAACCGGCCGGTCAATCGTCGCGGACGCACATCGCCTGGATCGGCCAGAAGCCGCATATCTTCGCCGGCAGCATCACCCGCAACGTCACGCTCGGCCGCCCGCAAGTCTCCGCGCAACAGGCAGCCGCCGCACTCGACGCCGCCCAACTCGGAAGGCTCGCAAGCGCCTACCGCAAACGTCCGCTCGGCGACGGCGGAGCCGGCCTGTCGGGTGGCGAGGCGCTGCGGCTTGCCATCGCCCGCGCCGCTGTGGCCCCCGAGACGCTGATCGTCCTCGCCGACGAACCGACCGCCCACCTCGACAGCGCAACGGCCGACGACATCACCGAGAGCCTGCTTGCGCTGGCCAAGGGCAAGACCCTGCTCGTCGCCACCCATGACCCCCGCCTCGCCGCCCGCATGGGCAGGACGATCCATCTCGATCCGGAACCCGCACGGGAGGCCGCCGAATGAGCCCGTCGCTGACCGATCTGAAGCCTATCCTCAAGCTCTTCGCCAGGGAGAGGAAACGCGGCCTGCTGCTGGGCGCCGTCATGTCGGCCGCGACTGCTGGTGCCGGCATCGCGCTGCTCGGCCTCTCCGGCTGGTTCATCACGGCAACGGCGATCGCCGGCGCCTCGGCGGCAACCGCCATCACCTTCGATGTCTTCGCGCCTTCGGCAGGCATCCGCCTGCTGGCGATCAGCCGCACCGCCTCGCGCTATGGCGAGCGGCTGACGACACATGACGCAACGCTCGCCGTGCTCGCCGCGCTCCGCGAACGCCTGTTTCGCGGCTGGGCGCAGGCCGGCGCTGCCCGTGATCTCGCAAGACGACCGGCCCGCCTGCTGTTTCGCCTGACCGGCGACATCGATGCGCTCGATTCTCTCTATCTCCGCGTGCTGGTGCCCGCAGGCGTCGCGATCCTTGCCGCCATCGCCACAGGCATCGCGCTCGGCCTGATGCATCCCCTGTTGGGCCTAGCAGCGGCACTGCTCCTCATCGTCGCCGGCCTCGGCATCCCCTTTTGCGCCGGCCGCCTCGCCGCCGCCCATGCCCGGCGCCGCGCCTATGGCATCGAGGCGATGCGGGCCCGTACCATCGACCTCGTCGCCGGCCAGTCGGACCTACTGATGGCCGGCCGGATCGAGGCGCAGACGGCAGCCATAGCCGCCGCCGACCGCTATTCGGTATGCGCCGACGACAGGCTGAACCGCATCGAGAGCGCCGTGACCTTCGCCTTCGGCATCGCCTCGACGCTCCTTCTCAGCGGTGCGCTGCTGGCCGTCGCAGCCCTCGCCGGCGCCGACACCATCACCGCGCCGGTTGCCGCCCTCGGCATCCTGATCGCCTTCGCCGCCGTCGAACCCTTTGGCGCGCTGCGTCGCGGCGCGATGGAACTCGGACGTACGCTGCTGGCGGCAAAGCGCATCGGCCCTCGCCTGGCCAACGAGGCATCCGCACGCCAGCACCCGGCCCCCGCCGCAGGGCTGGCGCTTCAACTCACCGGTGTCAGCGCCGCTTACGATGCAGCCGCAATTTCAGTTCTGGCAGATATCAATCTCACACTGAAACCGGGCGAAAAGCTTGCGCTCATCGGCGCCAGCGGTGCTGGCAAGTCGACACTGCTGGCCCTGCTCGCCGGCGAGATCGAACCGCTCGAAGGCACGGTCGCCAACGACACGGCAACCCTTCTGACCCAGCGCACCGAGCTCTTCCAGGACACGGTCGCAGGCAATCTGCGTCTGGCCTGTCCTGATGCAACGGCAAGCGATCTCAAGGCAGCACTCACCGCCGCCGGCCTGCTCACGGATATCGCCGCCCTGCCCGAAGGCCTCGACACCCGTCTCGGCGAAGGCGGCATGGGTCTCTCGGGCGGCCAGTCGCGCCGCCTGGCGCTCGCCCGCCTCTTCCTGCGCGACACGCCGCTCTGGCTGCTCGACGAGCCGACGGAAGGCCTCGACCGCGCTACCGCGCTCGATGTCATGGCCCGCCTGTCCGAGAGGGCGAACGGACGCTCGCTCGTTATCGCCACCCATATCCGCCGCGAGGCGGAGATCGCTGATGTGATCGCCACGCTCGATGGCGGCCGCATTACCAGCATTTCGCGCCGCGGAGAGACGGCGTTCGAAGAAGCTCTGAATCGGCTAAGACCGGACTGAGCGCGTGCATGACCGCCAGGCAATCCGGCCCGGCGGAAAATCTTCGTACCCCCATGGGGCGTGGGAGAAAGACTATGGAACTGGACATTGTCGACTTATCGCGTTTTCAATTCGCGCTGACAGCGCTCTATCACTTCCTGTTCGTACCGCTGACACTCGGCCTCGCCGTGCTGCTCGCCATCATGGAGACCGTCTACGTCATGACCGGTCGCCAGATCTGGCGGCAGATGACGAAGTTCTGGGGCGTGCTCTTCGGCATCAACTTCGCCATCGGCGTCGCCACCGGCATCGTCATGGAATTCCAGTTCGGCATGAACTGGAGCTACTACAGCTACTACGTCGGCGACATTTTTGGCGCGCCCCTGGCGATCGAAGGGCTGATGGCTTTCTTCCTAGAGGCCACCTTTGTCGGCCTGTTCTTCTTCGGCTGGGACAAGCTCTCCAAGGTCGGTCACCTCGTGGCGACATGGTGCGTGGCACTCGGCTCGAATTTCTCCGCGCTCTGGATCCTCGTCGCCAACGGCTGGATGCAGAACCCTGTGGGATCGGCGCTCAACCCGCAGACCATGCGCATGGAAGTGACCAGCTTCTTCGACGTCGTCTTCAATCCGGTCGCCCAGGCGAAGTTCGTCCACACGGTATCGGCCGGCTACGTCTGTGCCTCCATCTTCGTGCTTGGCGTCTCGGCCTGGTATCTACTCAAGGGCCGGCATATCGAGATCGCCAAGCGCTCGATGACGGTCGCCGCCTCCTTCGGCCTGGCTTCCGCGCTTTCGGTCGTAGTGCTCGGTGACGAAAGCGGCTATCTCGCAACCGAAAACCAGAAGATGAAGCTCGCCGCCATCGAAGCCATGTGGGAAACGGAGCCGGCACCGGCCCCCTTCACCGCCATCGGCTTCCCTGATCAACAGGCGCGCGAAACCCACTTCGCCGTCCATATCCCCTGGGTCATGGGCCTGATCGGCACCCGCTCGCTGGATACCGTCATCCCCGGGATCAACGAGCTCGAGGAACACGCAAAGACCCGCATCCGCGAAGGCATCAAGGCCTATGACGCGCTGATGCAGATCCGCGCCGCCGGCTCGCCCGAAAAGATCACGGCGGAAACCAAGAGCGCCTTCGAGGATCTCGGCCACCAGCTCGGCTATGCTCTTCTCCTGAAGCGCTATGTCGATGATCCCCGCACCGCCACCGATCAGCAGATCGACCAGGCCGCCCGCGACACCATCCCGCATGTACCGACCCTATTCTGGTCGTTCCGCATCATGGTCGGGCTCGGCGTGTTCTTCATCCTGTTGACGGCGACCTTCTTCTGGCTCTCGGCCCGCCGCCGTCTCGACGCCCATCCCTGGCTGCTGCGCGTCGCCGTCCTGGCGATCCCACTGCCCTTCATCGCCATCGAGTTCGGCTGGGTGGTTGCCGAGGTCGGACGCCAGCCCTGGATCATCGAAGGCGTGCTGCCGACAGCCGCCGCCGTCTCCAGTCTCGGCGCCAGCACCGTGCTTCTGACGATCGTCGGCTTCGCGGCGCTCTACACGGTGCTCATCATCATCGAGATGACGCTGATGGTGAAGGCCATCAAGAAAGGCCCGGAACCGGACAACGAGCCGGAAGCCGAACTGATTTCCGAAACCCTCGTTCCTGCCGCGGAGTGATCGATCATGATCCTGCACGAACTCATAGACTATGAAACCCTGCGCCTCATTTGGTGGCTGCTTCTCGGCGTCCTCCTCATCGGCTTCGCCGTCACCGATGGCTTCGATCTCGGCGTCGGCATGCTGCTCCCCTTCGTCGCCAGGACGGATACGGAGCGCCGCGTCGCGATCAACACGATCGGCCCGGTCTGGGAAGGAAACCAGGTCTGGCTGATCCTCGGCGGCGGCGCCGTCTTCGCCGCCTGGCCGCCGCTCTATGCGGTATCCTTCTCCGGCTTCTATCTGGCGATGTTCGCCATCCTGCTGGCGCTCATCCTGCGGCCGGTCGCCTTCAAGTACCGCTCGAAGCGCGAGAGCGCCCGCTGGCGCGGCAATTGGGATCTCGCGCTCTTCATCGGCGGCTTCGTTCCGTCGCTGATCTTCGGCGTCGCCGTCGGCAACGTGCTGCAGGGCGTACCATTCCGCTTCGATCCGGCCGACATGCGCATCTTCTATGAAGGTTCGTTCATCGCCCTGCTCAACCCCTATGCCCTGCTCTGTGGTCTGCTCTCCGTCGCGATGCTCAGCATGCACGGCGCGTCGTGGCTGGTGCTGAAATCGAGCGGTCCCGTGGCGGAGCGCGCGCGTGGCTATGGCAGCATCGCAGCCATCCTCGTCATCGTGCTCTTCGCGCTCGGCGGCGTCTTCCTGGCGCTTGGCGTCAACGGCTACACGATCTCGAGCGCCATCGTCACCGACGGCCCCTCGAACCCGCTTCTGAAGACGGCGGCCCATGAGGGCTCATGGCTCGCCAATTACGGTACCTATCCCTGGATGATGATCGCCCCGGTAGCCGGCTTCGCCGGTGCCGTCGCCACCCTGATCGCCATCCGCGCTAGGCTGGAGATCGGCACGCTGCTCTTCAGCAAGCTGTCGATCTTCGGCATCATCTCGACCGTCGGCGTCTCGATGTTTCCCTTCATCCTGCCCTCCTCGCTCGATCCGAAGTCGAGCCTGACGGTCTGGGATGCATCGTCGAGCCATCTGACGTTGTTCATCATGCTCGTCGTCACCTCGATCTTCCTGCCGATCATCCTCGCCTACACGGCCTGGGTCTACAAAGTGCTCTGGGGCAAGGTCGACGAGAAGCAGATCACCGACAAAAGCGGTCACGCATACTGAAGGAGAAATAGGATGTGGTATTTCGCATGGATCCTTGGCCTGCCGCTCGCGGCCGCCTTCGCCGTCCTCAACGCCATGTGGTACGAACTGATCGACGATGAAGCCAAGAAGAAGAAGTCCTGAGTGACAGGATAAACAAAAGAGGCTGCGCTCTGTCCGGGCGCAGCCTCTTCTCGTTCACTGAATGGAATCGACGTCAGTAACTGGCCGAAACGAAAATCTCGGCCAACGCCTCGATCCCGGCCTGATCGTCCGCATCGAAGCGTGACGTGACAGGGCTGTCGAGATCGATGACGCCGAGGATCTCGCCATTGTGGCTGAGCGGCACGACAAGCTCCGAGCGCGAGGCCGCGTCGCAGGCGATATGGCCGGGAAAGGCGTGCACGTCCTCAACCAGGATCGACTGGCCCTTTTCGACCGCCGTCCCGCAGACCCCGCGCCCGACGGCGATCCGCACGCAGGCGGTGCGCCCCTGGAACGGCCCGAGCACCAGCTCGTCCTTCGACTTCAGGAAATAGAAACCCGCCCAGTTAAGCTCCGGCATCATCTCGAACATCAGCGCCGAGGTATTGGCCGCGTTGGCGATCACATCGCGCTCGCCATGCAGCAGCCCGGTCAGCTGCTGCGCGAGTTCGCGATAGAATTCCTTCTTGTCGGCCTGATCGATCTTCGCCGTTTGAAACATGTCGGTTCACCTTTCAGCAGTGCATGGCACTTGTCGGGCCCTGATATAGCGATCCGCCCGTCACTTGCCAATTCGCAGCCGTGCAGCCTTCGCCCGCAATCAATGAGCGAATTCACGGCGGCTCCTTTTAAATTCACAGCGGATTGAAGGAAGCGATCTTGTCCGGCGGCGATCGGGCCATATGTCCATAATATGTCGATCGGATATCTGACGCTGGCGGCCGCCGGCGTCATCAGGTCGACGAATGCAGACGCGAAAAGGCCGTGCTCTCGCACGTCTGCCTGCCATCGAACCCGAAAGGCGATGGCATCGCGCGACCGTCGGCGCAGTTTTTGGCCGGCAACGATAGAACCATCCATTTTCAGTTTCAGTTCGAGGTAAAGGCAATGACACCGGAAGACAGACAGGCAGTTTTCAGCCACCGCGAGATTGCCGCAGTCATAAAGGGAATAACGCTCGACGATGGTACCGATGCGCCGATCACGGGCAAGTCGCTGGGCGAGGCCATCCTCTTCGTATCGGAGGAAGCGTCGACCAATGCATCGAGCGCGCATGTGATCTACGGCGCCAACGAATCGCTGAGCTACACCGATTGCCTCAGCATCTACCGCGACTACGGGCCGGCGCTCAGACGCGGCACCAACTGATCACCTTAGGCCAACAATACGTGGTGGCGGATCGCCGCCACGCAACACGCAGCGTGGCACGGCTATCACACCCTTCGCTTTAAGATAGGCGGGGCCTTCTCCTCAATTGTGCAGGGCAGCATTCTGAACTATACCGCCTCGTCGGCAACGATGCTCCGGCGCCCGAAGCTCTCTTCAAATTGAAACTGCTCCCATGACTGCTCCCCATTCGCCTGCGCGCGGCGTTCTCATCGCGTTTGCCGCCTATGCCGTATTCGCGTTCAGCGACGCTTCGATCAAGATCCTCCACGGCAGCATCCCGTCCTACGAGATCGCCTTCATCGGCGCCCTGTTCGGCACCGCCGCCCTGCCCTTCATCAAGGCCAAGGACGACTCCTGGCTGGATGTCGTTCGCTCGACCAACCGCGCGCTCTGGCTCGTACGCTTCGTCTGCGGCGCGATCGGCGCGATCGCCTCGATCATCACCTTCACGCTGCTGCCCATGGCGGAAGCCTTCTGCCTGCTCTTCCTGCTGCCCTCCTTCGTGACGATCTTGTCCGTCATCTTCCTCAAGGAAGATGTGCGCTGGCAGCGCTGGGCCGCCGTCATCGTCGGCTTCCTCGGCGTTCTGGTGGTGCTGCGCCCCGGCTTCCGTGAACTCTCGGTCGGCCATCTCGCGGCCGCCATCGGCGGCCTGACGGCGGCGATCTCAATCGTTGTGCTGAGAAAGATGGGTCCGGCCGAAAAGCGCCTGTCGCTTTACGGCGCGGCCCTGCTCGGCACCATCATCGTCAGCGGCATCCTGATGGCCTCGCAATTCGTCATGCCGACACCCCGCCAGTGGCTGTTCATCGCAAGCTACGGCCTGCTCGGCGCCGCCGGCAACGTGCTCCTGATGACCGCAGCACGCATCGCGCCCGCCAACCTCGTGGCGCCACCGCAATACAGCCAGATGCTGTGGGCGATCGCCTTCGGCTACCTTATTTTCGACGACTCAGTCGATCTGCCGATGGCCGGCGGCATCTTGTTGATCATCTGCTCCGGCCTGCTGACGCTGGCGCGCGAACGCAAGCGCGGCACGCCGCTGCCGACATCCGTCGTCTCCTCCGACAGCCAGGCACCGCTTGCAACCTCCGCTGCCGGCGAAGGCGCAAGCGCGCACAAAGCCTGACCGCCGCCAAAGCATAACCCCAAAACGAAAACCACCCCTGTCCGCGTCTCCACGCAGGCAGGGGTGGTTTCACTTCAAACTATCGGAAACCTGCCTGTCAGCGCAGGACCGGGCAACCGCGAACGTTGCCGAAGGTGATCTCGTCGGGTCCACGACGCGTGAAGCCCTGCACGATGACCCGGCGCGGCGTGATATCGACCACGCGGGCACGGCGGAAGCCGTAATCCATCGCCTTGTCTTCAGCCAAACGCGGATCGCAACCACGCGGCCGGCCGCCATACGGGGGTGGCGGTGGGCGGCCATAAACCGGCGGCGGTGGCGGCCGGCCATAGCCTGGAGGCGGTGGTGGGCGTCCGTAGCCTGGAGGCGGTGGCGGACGACCGCCGTCTATATAGATGTCCACCTGAGCGGAGGCCGGAACCGTAGCGCCGGCAAGCGTGCCGGCGCCCAGTACCAGGGCAATCCCCGCCTTGGTCAGAAACTGCATCATCGAAATCTCCATATCACGCGGTTGCGACCGCGCTCCTTTTTCGATTCTCTCGGCCGGTCGGAAGAACGGCCCTCCCGGATAAACGCATTGTTATGCGATTCGCACAAAGCAGGCTGAAAATGGCGCGGCCAAGGCGATGCAGTCCCGAAACGCGGGTCGATCCGACTAGCGGCGGATCTCAGGGCAACCGCGAACATTCGCGAAGAACATCCGGTCCCAATGGCCGCGATAGCCACGGCCGGAAACGACGACGCGGCGCGGGGTGATATCGGTGACGCGCGCGTTGCGCAGACCGGCATAACGTGCCTTCTCGACAGCCCGGATCGGCGAGCATGCGCGCGGCGGAGCGGGGCGATGGTACTGAATCTCGACGACCGACGCACGCTCAGGGCTGGCGGCTGACGCAACCGAGAACGTCGCGGGAATGGACGCAATGGCAAGGATGGCGGCGAACGAAGCTTTGGCGATAAAATGGGTCATGTTCATGCTTTCATTTGTTATCGATGGTCTCCCTCGCGGGATTGGACAAACGATAAACGCCTGAAAATGAACGATGTTCGAACCGGCCGTTCACATTTGGTTCAGTTGCCAAGATGCAGCACGACCTCGCGCCGATGCGGAGTTTCGCGATGTTCGAACAGATAGATCCCCTGCCAGGTGCCGAGAACAAGCCGCCCGTCCATGACGGGGATCCCTATCGAAACCTGCGTCAACGCCGCCTTGATATGGGCAGGCATGTCATCCGGTCCTTCCATCGTGTGGACGATCCAGCGCATCGACGGATCGGACGATGGCGGCACGAGGCGGCGAAAGAAACCGTTGAGATCGGTGCGCACATCCGTATCCGCGTTCTCCTGGATGAGCAGCGAACAGGATGTGTGCCGTACGAAAACGGTAAGCAGTCCGGATTCGATATCGGCCGACCGCACGAAGGCAGCGATCTGATCGGTAAACTCATAAAGGCCCTGCCCGCGGGTCTGCAGGCTGAGGATCTTTTGTGGCATGGGGCACCTCCGGACAATGAAACTCCGTCCAGAGGTCGCGCGCACCCACCGTCATGTCAATGCCGGTGATCGGTTCGCGTCAAAGCCAAAGCAGCGGAACGAAACCGCCATAGATCATCCGCTTGCCATCGAAGATATCAAGGCATCCGGTGACCTGCAGTTCAGGATCCGCCATGACCTTCGCATTGATCTCATCACGCTGCTCGCGCGAATCGTAAGTGATCCACGAGAACACCACGACTTCGTCATCGGTTGCCTGAACCGCACGCGGAAACGACGTCAACTCGCCATAGGGCACGTCGTCCGCGACGCATTCGACATAATCTTTCGCGCCATGTGACTTCCAGACAGCGCCGGCCTTGGCTGAAAGCGCCTTGTATGCCTCGATATTCTTCTTCGGCACGGCAACGATAAAACCGTCGACATAGGACATGATTCTTCTCCCTTGAACGTTGGCATCGCTTCAAGGACGAACGAGGCGCACCCGAACCGACACCTCTTTCAAGATAGGCGCCATGTCTGCTGGACAAGATGAGAAGGACAGACCTACGCTGTACCCGCGCGATCACCCTCGGCGGCAACGTTGAACGTTCGGAAGCGTTCAACAAGGAAATCGACAAGCGTGCGCACCGCCGTCGGCAAACCGCGCGATGCCGTAAACACCAGATAGATGGTGGCCTGGGACATCTGATAGTCGGGCAGCAGGCGCACCAGCGTTCCGTGCCGCAGCCCTTCGGCGCAAACGATATCGGGAAGAAGCCCGACGCCCACGCCAGCATGGATGGCTTCCAGAACGGCAGGCACGCTGCGACAGCTCATGCGCGGTCGATGCTCGTGCCTGTGCAGCGCACCATCGGGGCCGGTGAAATCCCAGACGTCGACCTCGCGCCACTCGGCCATGCCGCTGGTGAACGAAACGGTCGGCACACCTTCAAGCGATTCTATGCCCTCCCCCTTTGGCAGCCGCGCCGCCATATCCTTGTTGGCGACAAGGATGAGGTCGACCTTGCTCAAGACGCGCATCGTCAGTTCGGCGTCGGTCTCTTCGGTCAATTGCGCCCGGATGGCGAGATCGAGTCGGTCGTTGATGATGTCGACCCGCTGGTCGGTGGCGAGAATCTGCAACTGGATCTTTGGATGAAGCAGCAGAAACTCGGGAAAGATGGCGCCGAGCGATCCCTCGAGCAGCCCCGTTGGAACGCTGAGCCTGATCGTCCCCTGCGGTTCACCGTTGACATCGGCAACAGCCTTGGTGGCGCGTTCCGCTTCACGGATCATGTTCTCGCAGTAAACATATAGTGATTGACCAATTTCGGTCACACGGAACCGGTGCACCGTTCTTTCGATCAAACGGACCCCAAGCCGATCTTCCAGCGCGTTGATGTGCCGGCTGAGTTTCGACTTCGGCAAACCCAGTACGCGCCCCGCCGCGGAGAAGCCGCCATAGCGCACAACCGCTGCAAAATAAGCAAAATCGTTCATATCCGGGAAGATGGTTTCGGTCGCCGGCATTAGGGATTCCTTTTACAAAGGGATGCTAAAGTGCGACCCTCAGCAAGTCGCATACGCCCCTTGTTCAAGGATGCCAACCGCCGCCTGAATAGTTTCGTTCCAAATTTGGAACATAGCGTTCCAGCGAACCCTCTTCAATTTGCTGCAGCGCCACATTATCTCGCCGACATTGACGCCAATGTGTCTGCTTGGCGACCGCATCGTGCTCCACGGCACCCGAAATGGCTTTGATATCATGTTGCTCCGCAACCGCCGGGGCACTGTGTCTATATGCCTAAGTATTTGATATTGTGGCAAATTCATCACAATTAAGACATAACAAGTTTCACAAACAACGATTTCCTCACCATCCGAATTGATAGATTTAATGAGTAATGAGAGAAGAGATTCAGCGGTTCGCTGATCCGCGTGCCGAAAGGCTGTTTACCGGAACGGTTGCCTATCACCTCCCAGTGTGTGGCGACGGTCTCTTCTAAAAGGAAATGGATTTCAAATGAACATTCGGATGGTTATGCTGACGTCCGCAGCAGCTCTCGCTGCCGCCGCGTCCCCCGTCTTCGCTGCCGACGCCATCGTCGCAGCTGAGCCTGAAGCAGTAGAATACGTTCGCGTCTGCGACGCTTACGGCACCGGCTACTTCTACATCCCAGGCACCGAAACCTGCCTCAAGGTCGGCGGTTACCTGCGTTTTGAAGTATACGGCGGCCCGAACCAGAAGGGTTCGTCTGACTGGAACGCTCGTACGCGCGCCCAGGTTCAGTTCACTGCCAAGAGCGACACCGAGTACGGCCCGCTCACCGGCGTTATCGTTCTCCGTAACAACGGCGACAACTCCTCGACGAGCTCCACGCTGGACTCTGCTTACATCGACATCGCTGGCCTGCGCGCTGGTCTGTTCTACAGCTGGTGGGATGACGATTTGAGCGGCGAGCCGGACGTTCTGTCCAGCTACCAGACCCTGCACAACTCCATTCGTTACCAGTACGAATCCGGCGACTTCTACGCTGGCATTTCGATCGACGAACTGGAAGACGGCGCTGAAAAGGGCTTTGCTGAACGTAGCGGCAGCAACAACTTCGGCGTAGCTGCTGCAATCGGCGGCAAGGCTGGCGTAGTATCCTACCAGCTCATCGGTTCCTACGACAAGGAAAACGAAGAAGGCGCCATCCGTGGCATGCTCTTCGCTGACATCGGACCTGGCACCCTCGGCCTGGCCGCTGTTTATGCAAGCGGCATCAACAGCTACTACGACGAGTCCGAGTGGACCGTTGCTGCTGAATACGCAGCAAAGGTTACCGACAAGTGGACCATCACCCCGATGGCTCAGTACTTCGGCAATTACGGCCACAACGCAACGAACACCGACTTCTCGTCTAACGACGCTTGGAAGGTCGGCGTAACCGTTGACTACCAGATCGTAGACAACCTCTACGCCAAGGCTACCGTCGACTACACCGACGTTGACCACGAAGACAGCGTAACCAAGGGCTTCTTCCGCCTGCAGCGCGCTTTCTAATCTGACTATCGGCGCCCCGGTTTAGGCCGGGGCACCTTTCACAAGTTTGCCTTTTCTGATCCGATTGACCTCCGATCAGTTACGGGGATTGGTCCGGTTTCCCTGCCGGACCGATCCTTGATTTTTCAGAGACAGGTTTGCAGCGACCGATCGCCGAACCCACGTCTCCCTAAGCCGTCGGCGTCTCGCCTCCCCTAGATCGTCAGTTCCTCGATGGAATCGACGCGATCAGGGTAGAAGGCGACATAGCCTTTGATCTCGCTGACGGCATCCGAGGGATCTTCATAGCTCCAGATCGCGTTTTCCGAGCGCTCGCCGTCCGACGCGATGCTGTAATAGGACGCCTCGCCCTTGTAGGGGCAAAAGCTCTTGTGCGTGCTGTGGGTCAGCAACGGCATATCCACGTCACTGCAAGGGATATAGAAGACGGCGGGGTAGCTCGCCTCTTTCAACGTAAATGCCTTGTGGCTATCGGCAATCACGCGGCCATTCCATTTGACCATCACACGCTTAGGATTGCGCGTAATCTTAATCGGATGATCCGGACCGGGAATCTTCATCGGCTGGGCGGACATTGGCGGCTCCTTGGATGTTCATGACATCGATATGGGGAGCACCGCGCTCATTTGCAGCAAAATCGGCGTAAACTTGCGGTGATCGAACCGCGCCGGCGCCTTCATCGGCCCTGAATCAACTCGTCAGAAGAACTCGTCAAGCATCTGATATCGAAGCAATTTATCAGCATCCAAAGACACGATGCCGTAGTTCTGGCAGAACAACTCGACGAACGCCTCGCCGAAATTCGCGGCGATGCTGCGGCAGGAAAGCGCAATGTCCTGATAGCGATCCGCAACGCCAAGACGGCCACAATCGATATAGCCGGCAAAGGCATCACCCGATGCCACGAAGTTCGGCAGGCAGGCGTCACCGTGGGTGACAACCAAATCCTCTTCGGAGGCAGGCATCTGGCAAAGCTCCGAATAGAGATCGGCGGCGCTGCGCCCAAGCCGCGCCTCGTCGAAATCCTCTTCGTCGACCAGACCGGCCCGCATACGCCGTTCGGCAGTGGCAAGCCGTTTCGACCAGCGGTGATCGAAGGGACATGAGGCGATGTCGAGGGAGTGCAGAGCGCGTAACGCGGAGGCCAGCATGACCACCCTCGCTTCGGCATCAACAGTCGAATCCGAAGCGAGATCACGGCCCGGCAAGGCGCTCATCAGCAGCCAATCATGGTCATCATCGGTGGTGAGAGCGATGATATCGGGACAAGGCATCCCCTGGCCGGAAAGCCACCGCAAGCGCGCAGCCTCATCCGCCAACTCGCTATAGGCGCTTCGTGCCTCGCACTTGAGATAGAGCGCAGGCGCACCTGCGCGTTCCAGGCGAAACACCTCGGATGGCGACCGACCCACGGGATCGCGATCCCAGGAATAGCCCGTGATAAAGCTGTCCAATGCAACGGGATGCGCCAAGCTAGGCCTCAAGCAGTTGCGCCCGCCTCGATCGAGGCGTCAACGATTAGTGTAATGTTTCGGGCTGCATTTCGCCGTGGAGGATGGAAAGCGCGTCTTCGAGCGCGGATACCAGCATGTCGGTCAACTCGTCGCCACGGCTTTCGATGATTGCCACCTTGGTGGCTTCGTCCTGTTGTTCGAAAAAGCGTTCGATTTCGTTCGACATGTCATTGTCCCCTCTTGTGCCGCTAACATCCGGCGATGGGACAAAGCTAGGCGGTCATGCTTGTGTCGGACTGGAGCGGAGAACGATTAACGATTCCGTTTCACTTCGACACAGCCAACTTAGCGCATTTCAAAAACGCTTCCAGACCGTTCAGCAAAACTTCTGTTATTTCCCTAACATCCTGCCTCATCACTTTGTGCAATCACCGACGTCATCCAAGTCGAAAACGCCTCCATCGCGGGCGTCACGGGGCGCGAATGCAGCCGCGTCAGCCAGTAGCTCCCCATCGACACAGTGATCGCGAATGGCTGCACCACCAGACCCGACGCCAGCTGGCGCTCGAACATCTTCGGCGGCGCAAGTCCGACGCCGATCCCCTGCTGGATCGCTTCCATCATCGCCAGCGAGGTGTCGAAGACGATGCTCTTCTGCATCGGCCCCGGATGTGAAACGCCGGCAGCCTCGAACCACCGCGTCCACTCGTCCGGCCGGTAGGAACGGAGGAGAACCTTGCCCGCGAGATCTTCCGGCCGTTTCAGCCCGTCCGCGAGATCGGGCCTGCAGAGCACCGACAAGGGCGCCTCGAAGAGCCGCGTCGCCTCCGTCGCGTGCCACGCCCCACCGCCGAAGCGGATGGCGAGATCGAGCCCTTCGGCGGCCAAGTCCACCCGGTTGTTATTGGTGGAAAGCCTGAGATCGACATAGGGATAGCGCTCCTGAAACGACGGCAAACGCGGCAGCAGCCAGCCGACGGCAAACGTCCCGACAGCGCCGACAGTCAGCACCTCGCGCACATGCCCGTCGCGAAGCCTCTCGACAGCATCAGCCATGCGATCGAAGCTGTCGCGCAGCACCGGCAGCAGACTGTCGCCCTCCGCCGTGATCATCAGCCCGCGCGGCAGCCGCCGAAACAGCGTCACCCCAAGCTGCGCTTCAAGAGCGATCACCTGATGGCTGACGGCCGCCTGCGTGACGTTGAGCTCGATCGCCGCCTTGGTGAAGCTCAGATGCCGCGCAGACGCTTCGAAAGCCCTGAAGGCGTTCAGCGGAAGATATGGCCGAACCATGATGAAGCCCCAATTTTTCTAATGGCTTCATCTAGTATTGGTCCTTTGTCGCGGGGTCAAACGACTGGTAGCTATCCCTAGAAAGCCACCAAGAAAGGGCCATTCCATGCATCTCCGCTCCACCCTGCTTGCCACCGCAGCGATCGCCGCAATGGGCACGACCGCGCAAGCCAAGACTATTTGTACTGTCGTGGCCGACGCCAAGACCGGCGGCACGATTGTCCAGGAGGGCGATTGCGAGGGCCGCGTCACTCCGGCCTCGACCTTCAAGGTGGCGCTCAGCGTCATCGGCTATGACAGCGGCTTCCTGAAGGACGAGCACACCCCGACCCTGAACTTCCGCAAGGGCGACCCCGACTGGGGCGGCGAGAACTGGAAGAAGCCGACGGATGCCGTCCGCTGGCTGAAATACTCCGTCGTCTGGTTCTCGCAGCGCATCACCCACGCGCTCGGCGAAAAGACGCTGCACGACTACGCGACGAAGCTGAATTACGGCAATGCCGATTTCTCCGGCGACAAGGGCAAGAACAACGGCCTCGACCGGGCATGGATCGCCTCGTCGCTGAAGATATCGCCGCTGGAACAGGTGGCCTTCCTGCGCAAGCTTGTGAACCGGCAGCTTCCTGTCAGCGCCCATGCGACGGATATGACGTTGAAGGTCGTCGAGAAGACCGAGCTGCCGGATGGCTGGTCGGTGCTGGGCAAGACAGGCATGGCCTATCCGAGACTACCCGATTACACATTCGACGAAGAGCACCCATGGGGCTGGTTCGTCGGCTGGGCGACTAAGGACGACCGGACCGTGGTCTTCGCCCGCCTGATTCAGGACGACAAGAAGACCGAGGGCACGGCAGGCGTTCGCGCCCGTGAAGCCCTCTTCGCCGAACTGCCGTCACTGATTGCGGGCAGCAGTAAGTAGCTCTCGATCAGGCCTGCGGGCGCTACAACGGCGCCCGCATCCGCCCATCAAAAATCGGGGAACCCGCGGCTGCGCCACTGCGACTTCGGGATAGCGGCGCCCACGTCATAGGCGAAATTTAGCACCTTGGTTCCGTCGGCATCGACCTCGCAGCGGAAGCTCATATCGTACCAGCGCGCACTGGCGCGAAACGCTCCGCGCTTGATCTCCAGCACATTGCCCTGCTGCAGGCGGTAGGACGGCAAGAGCTCCGGCCGGAACCCCTGCGGCGAGTGCCGGAGCTGCTCACGCAGTTCCGTCGTGCAGAGCTCGGCAACGCGCATACCGCGCGGCATGCCGTCGATCGCCGTCCGCGCCACGTCGCCGCCCGTATCGTTTTGCGAATAGAGCTTCTTCACCTTGGTCAACGGATCGGCCGCCGGAGCGGTACTGGCGGCGGGATCAGCCTTGGCGATCTCCTTCGGCTTGGCCTGCGTGATTTCGGTGGTCACCACGCCGGTTGCCTCGGCGGCCGGCCCGTTGTTTTCCTGATGCGCGTCGGCGACATCAACCTGTGGCAGGTTGATGTCATCAGGCATCGGCTTGGCCGGCGGCTTGTCGTCGGCATTGGGTTTTCCAGCCGATGCGGGATCATCCGTGGGCTTTTCCGCATCGGGCGCGCCGGCAGGTTTCCCCGTCTCGGTCGAAGCGTCGCCGTCCTCGGCCTTCCTCGGGCCGCTCGCCTTGTCGCCAAATTCGAAGACGGGGCGCAGCGGCTGGATCGGCTGTGGCTTGCCATCAGGTCCCTTCGGCTGCTGGTCCGCCTTTGCCTGTTCGGCCGGATCCGGCTTCGGTGGCTCCTCAGCCTTCTTCTCCTCGGGCGGCTTTTCTTCCGGAGGCTTTTCAGGCGGCGGCGGCTCAGGCGGCTTTTCTTCAGGTGGTTTGGGCGCTTCCGGCGGCTTCTCCTCCGGTGGCTTTGGCGGCGGCGGTGGCGGTTCGGCCTTGGCCTCTTCCTGCTTGGGCTCCGGTGGCTTTTGCTCGGCCTTCTTTTCTTCCGGCTTCTGTTCGTCGGCAGGCTTTTCGGCCGCAGCCGGCTGCTCGGGTTTCTTCTCCTCGGGCTTCGGCTCTTCCGGCACCTTCAGCGCAGCCTGCTCCTCCGGCTTTTTCTCTTCGGGCTTCTGCTCTTCCGGTGGCGGTACCATCTCGACATTGACCGTCTCCTCCTGGGGAGGCGGCGTCGGCTGTGGCAGCTTGATCAGAAAGCCGGCAACGACGACAATATGAAGCAGCACCGAGGCGATGACGCCCCAGCCGAACAACCCCAATTGCTTTTCCGTTGCCTTGGCCATACCCACGCAATGCTGAACGACAAGTTGTCGATGTGGCCTTTTAAGAAGGCATCATCAAGCCTTAAAGGCAAAAAACACGCACACCTGACAAGGGCGTGAACGCCAGGGTACATAATCCCCAGCTAGACACCGTCAGAAACGAGAAAAGCCGGACCAAGGGCCCGGCTTTTCCAATGACATATCTCCGCGACTTAGCTGTCGAGGAACGAGCGGAGCTTCCTGGAGCGGCTCGGGTGCTTCAGCTTGCGCAGCGCCTTCGCTTCGATCTGACGGATACGTTCGCGGGTAACCGAGAACTGCTGGCCGACTTCTTCGAGCGTATGGTCGGTGTTCATGCCGATGCCGAAACGCATGCGCAGCACGCGCTCTTCGCGCGGCGTGAGCGATGCGAGAACACGCGTCGTCGTCTCGCGCAGGTTCGCCTGGATGGCCGCATCGATCGGCAGAAGCGCGTTCTTGTCCTCGATGAAATCGCCGAGGTGCGAATCTTCTTCGTCACCGACAGGCGTTTCGAGCGAGATAGGCTCCTTGGCGATCTTCAGGACCTTGCGGACCTTTTCGAGCGGCATGGCGAGCTTCTCGGCCAGTTCTTCCGGCGTCGGTTCGCGGCCGATCTCGTGCAGCATCTGGCGCGAGGTACGAACGATCTTGTTGATCGTCTCGATCATATGCACAGGAATACGGATCGTACGAGCCTGGTCGGCGATCGAGCGGGTGATCGCCTGACGGATCCACCATGTCGCATAGGTCGAGAACTTGTAACCACGGCGGTATTCGAACTTGTCGACCGCCTTCATCAGGCCGATGTTGCCTTCCTGAATGAGGTCGAGGAACTGCAGGCCACGGTTCGTGTACTTCTTGGCGATGGAGATAACGAGACGAAGGTTCGCTTCGACCATTTCCTTCTTGGCGATACGCGCTTCGCGCTCGCCCTTCTGCACCATCGACACGATGCGGCGGAATTCGGCGATCGAGATGCCGGTTTCCGTTGCCAGGTTCTGAATCTCCTGGCGGATATCGCGGATCGTGGTGTTTTCGCCCTTGGCGAATTCCTTCCAGCCGCGTGCGGCCAGATTGGCGATCGACTTCATCCAGTTCGGATCGAGCTCGGCGCCCTGGTACTGTTCTAGGAACGAGTCGCGCTTGACTCCGTAGGATTCGGCCAGACGCAGCAGACGGCCTTCGTTCTGCATCAGTCGCTTGGAGATGTCGTAGAGCTGCTCGACGAGGGCGTCGACGCGGTTCTGGTTCAACGACAGAGACTTCACGGCCTTGATGAGCTCATCCTTGAGCTCCTTGTAGCGGCGCTCCTGAGCGGAAGACAGCGTGCCGGTCGCAGCCAGCCGCTGCTCGACCTGCTGGTCCTGCAGCTTGCGCAGCTTCTTGTAGGTCTCGGCGATGATGTCGAGCGTTTCCATGACCTGCGGGCGCAGTTCCGCTTCCATGGCGGCCAGCGACAGGTTGGATTCGTCCTCGTCTTCTTCTTCCTCTTCCGGAGGCAGGCCCTCGCCGCCGACATTGGTGATGTCGTCGTCGCCCGAACGGGTGCGGCGGGTCTTTTCCTTCTCTTCGGCAGCCTTGCGGTCGGCCTCGATCTTCTCGGGGCTCTGGAACTGCGGAGCAGCCTTGGCCTCGGGACCGGAATAGGTCGTTTCGAGATCGATGATCTCTCGCAGCAGTGTCGTGCCTTCGTTGAGTTCGTCGCGCCAGATGATGATCGCCTGGAAGGTCAGCGGGCTCTCACAGAGACCACCGATCATCGTTTCGCGGCCGGCCTCGATGCGCTTTGCAATCGCGATTTCGCCTTCGCGCGACAGAAGCTCCACCGAGCCCATTTCGCGCAGATACATGCGCACGGGGTCGTCGGTGCGGTCGGTCGGCTCTTTCTTCTTGGCGGTCGCAAGTGCGGTACCGCCGGAAGGAGCAAGCTCGCCGCCTTCGCTTTCGTCGTCGGAACCGGAATCGTCGTCGCCGCCGTCGTTGCCGCCGGCTTCTTCGGCTTCTTCATCTTCGATGACGTTGATGCCCATATCCGACAGCATCGACATCGTGTCTTCGATCTGTTCGGATGTCACTTCCTCGGACGGGAGAACGGCATTGAGCTCGTCCATCGTCACATAGCCGCGCTTCTTGGCGGCCTTGATCATTTTCTTGACCGCGTCATCGGAAAGATCGAGAAGAGGGCCGTCGGTACCGCCGTCGCGTTCGACTTCCGCTTCTTCGTTCTCTTTGACCTTCGTTGCCATGTATATCGTCGCCTTCCTGACGCTATTCAAACTCGCTGCGGTAAAACGGCCCTATCAAAGCCGGCGCGCCGCAAACGGCCGTCTCGAATCACCTGATCCCAAATAACGGGATGACATTTAATGCCTGATTAACCACGATTGCCGGCGCCGGACGACAGAGTTCATATGTCACCAAATGTCCGGCCATGGTTGTGCGATCTGCCCTTGACCCAGTTCACCGCTATTCAAGTCGAACGGTGATTCCCACAATTTTAGTTCTCGTCAAGCTTTTCCAGCAAAAAAGCGCGAGAAAACTTGGAAAAGGCCTTATCCACAGGCCACAAGCCGCCGAAGCGGTTGCCAAGCATAGATAGGATGTCACCACGGGAAGACAAGAGCGCGCCGCATTCTTCTGAAACGACCAGTTGTCGCACATATCTCGCACACCTCCCCGCCGCGACCTGCGGTCCACGCCGAGGCTCCAGCCAGTCGGCAGACTAATGCGACTTGCCGTCCCAAGGCTGAATCTCGATCGTCGCCAGATCGACGGCGGGCACGCAGCGCAGATTGATGCAGGCCATCTCCGTCCCATCGGGCATCTTGCCCTCGCTGAACGGGCCGACGCCGCAATTGCTGCAGAAGTGGTGCTGGATCACATGGGTGTTGAACGTATAGGTCGACAATGCCTCGCGCGGCGTCTTCAGGCTGAACTTGTCGCGCGGCACGAAAGCGAGCAACCCGCCGCGGCGCCGGCAGAGAGAACAGTTGCAGTCGATCGCCGATGTAAAATCACCCTCGACATTAAAGGCGATCTGGCCGCAGTGGCAGCTTCCTTCATAGTTCATGTCATTCTCCTCCCATTACCAGTCCATCACCACCTTGCCTGAGTTGCCAGACCGCATCGCCTCGAAGCCCTCGCGGAAATCGTCGATACCGATGCGGTGGGTAATCACAGGCGCAAGGTCCAGCCCGCCCTGCACGAAGGCAATCATCTTGTACCAGGTCTCGAACATCTCGCGCCCGTAGATGCCCTTCAGATTGAGCATCTTGAAGATCACCTTGTTCCAGTCGATCTCGAAACCGGCAGGCGCGATGCCGAGAATGGCGATCTTGCCGCCATTGTTCATCTTGTCGATCATGTCGCGAAAGGCAGGTGCGGCCCCCGACATCTCCAGCCCGACATCGAAGCCCTCGGTCATGCCGATAGAGGTCATCACGTCGGAGAGGTTCTCTTTCGACGCATCGACGACATAATCTATGCCGAGCTTGCGGGCGAGATCGAGCCGGTGCGGATTGATGTCGGTGATCACGACCTTGCGCGCCCCCGACCGCTTGGCGACCAGCGCCCCCATGATGCCGATCGGACCGGCGCCGGTCACCAGCACATCCTCGCCGACGAGATCGAACGACAGTGCCGTATGCACGGCGTTACCAAACGGATCGAAGATCGCCGCGATCTCATCGGGGATATCGTCGGGGATCGGCACGACATTGGCTTCCGGGATGCAGACGAACTCGCCGAAGGAGCCCGGACGATTGACGCCGACCCCTTGCGTATTGCGGCAGAGATGCCCGCGCCCGGCGCGACAGTTGCGGCATTTGCCGCAGACGATATGCCCCTCGCCCGAGACCCGCTCGCCGACATGATACTTGGTGACCGCCGAGCCCACCTCGGCGATCACGCCGCAGAACTCGTGCCCCACCACCATCGGCACCGGAATGGTCTTCTGCGCCCACTGGTCCCAGTTCCAGATATGCACGTCGGTGCCGCAGATCGCCGATTTCCTGACCTTGATCAGCACATCGTTCGGCCCGACCTCGGGCACCGGCACCTGCTCCATCCACAGCCCGACCTCGGCCTTCGATTTCACCAGCGCCTTCATCATGTTCGACATTCAATTCCTCCCAATTGCCAATGCGTGTGCGCGGGCTTCTCAGCTAAATGACACCCAACTCCCGCCCAGCCTCGGCGAACGCCTCAATCGCCCGCTCGACATCCTCGACCGAATGCGCCGCCGACATCTGCGTGCGGATGCGCGCCTGCCCCTTGGGAACCACGGGGAAGGAGAAGCCGATCACATAGACACCCTTCTTCAGCATCAGCGCCGCCATGTCCTGCGCCAGCTTCGCATCACCCAGCATGACGGGAATGATCGGATGCCCCTCGCCCGCAAGCGTGAAGCCGAGCTTCGTCATCTCCGAACGAAACAGATCCGCATTGGCCGACAACCGCGCCCGCAGTGCGTCACCATGATCGATCAGGTCGAAGACCTTCAGTGATGCCGCCGCGATGACAGGCGCCAGCGTATTGGAAAACAGATAGGGCCGCGACCGCTGCCGCAGCCATTCCACCACCTCGGCCTTTGCCGACGTATAGCCGCCCGAAGCCCCGCCCAGCGCCTTGCCGAGCGTGCCGGTGATGATATCGACCCGCCCCTCGACGCCGCAATGTTCGGCCGAACCGCGCCCATGCTTGCCGACGAACCCGACAGCGTGGCTGTCATCGACCATGACCATCGCGCCATACTTCTCCGCGAGATCGCAGACGCCGCCGAGATTGGCGATGATCCCGTCCATGGAAAACACGCCATCGGTAGCAATCAGCTTGAACCGGCTGCCTTCGGCCTTCTTCAACTCCTCCTCGAGCGCCGCCATGTCGTTATTCGCGTAGCGGAAACGCTTGGCCTTGGAGAGACGCACGCCATCGATGATCGAGGCATGGTTCAGCGCATCGGAGATGATCGCATCCTCTTCGCCAAGCAGCGTCTCGAACAAGCCGCCATTGGCATCGAAGCAGGAGGAATAAAGGATCGTGTCTTCCATCCCGAGGAACGACGAAATCCTGGCCTCGAGCTGCTTGTGCTCCTCTTGCGTCCCGCAGATGAAACGCACCGACGCCATGCCATAGCCATAGCGATCGAGCGCTTTCTTGCCGGCTTCGGCGAGTTCCGCGTTGTCGGCAAGGCCGAGATAATTGTTGGCGCAGAAATTCAGCACCCGCTCGCCGGATGAAATCGCGATCTCACCCGCCTGTTTCGAGGTGATGACACGCTCCGCCTTATAAAGCCCGGCCTCCTTGAGGCCGGCAAGCTCGGTGCGCAAATGGGAGAGGAACTGCGAGGTCATTGGTGGCCCTTCTTTGAGACTTCCCGATGCCATCGCACTAGCACATCGGCATCCGTTTGTCTTGGCGAGACCAAAGCCGATCCGTCACCGGATCACCCGTCAAACCCCAAAATCACCTCGAGAAACGCATCTCCATAGCGCTCGAGCTTCGACTGCCCGACACCGGAAATGCCGAGCAGTTCCTTGTGCGTGCGCGGTCGCTCCGTGGCGAAGGCGATGAGCGTCGTGTCGGGGAAGACGACGTAGGGTGGGACGCTGAGCGAGCGGGCGATGGCGGTGCGTTCGGCGCGCAGCGCCTCGAAAAGCGCATCGTCGGAGCCTGACAGAACCGAGCGACGCTCGGCTTGCGCCGCCCTCTTCGGCCGCCGTTCGGAGGCCGGGCGGTCCTTGCGGAAGAACACCTCGCGCTCGCGCTTGAACACAGCGCGCGCGCCCTCCTCGAGCTTCAGTGCGCCGAACGCCCCATGGTCGACGCGCACCAGGCCCATCGCCAGAAGCTGGCGGAACACGGATTGCCAGGTGCGCGCGGCGATATCCTTGCCTGCGCCGAAAACCGGCATTTCGGTGTGGCCGAAGCGCTCGGTCTTTTCGTTGACATTGCCGATGAGGACATCGACGACGTGCCCCGTGCCAAAACGCTCGCCCGTGCGATAGATCGCCGCCAGCGCCTTGATCGCGGCATCCGTGCCATCCCAGGTCTCGACCGGCTTCAGGCAGGTGTCGCAGCCGCCGCAGTTGCCGGCATGGCTTTCGCCGAAATGCGACAGGATCGCCTGCCGCCGGCACGACGCCGTCTCGCAGATCGCAAGCAGCGCGTTGAGCTTGGAGCGTTCCACGCGCTTGATCTCGTCGGCGGCGTTGCCCTCGTCGATCATCCGCCCGCGCTGGATCACGTCGGCCATGCCGTAGGCCATCCACACCTCGGATGGCAGACCGTCGCGCCCGGCCCGGCCGGTTTCCTGGTAGTAGGCCTCGACGGAACCCGGCAGATCGAGATGCGCGACATAGCGCACGTTCGGCTTGTCGATCCCCATGCCGAAGGCGACGGTCGCGACGAGGCAAAGATCCTCTTCCTTGAGGAAGGCATCCTGGTTGGCGTCGCGCACGGCGCGGTCCATGCCGGCGTGATAGGCAAGCGCGCGGATGCCCTGGCCGTTCAGCCACTCGGCCGTATCCTCGACCTTGGCGCGCGACAGGCAGTAGACGATGCCGCTATTGCCCTTGTGGCCGGCAAGAAACCGCAGAAGCTGCTGGCGCGGCTGGTCGCGCTCGACGATTTCGTAGCTGATGTTCGGCCGGTCGAAGCTGGTGGTGAAGATCTTCGCGCCATTGAGGCCCAGGCGCGCCGCGATATCGTCACGCGTATGCGGATCGGCCGTCGCTGTTAGCGCGATGCGGGGAACGCCCGGATAAAGCTCGCCGAGCTTGCCGAGTTCACGATATTCGGGCCGGAAATCGTGGCCCCATTGCGAAACGCAGTGCGCTTCATCGATGGCGAACAAGGCGATCCTGGCGTTGCCGATGATATCTCGGAAACCCTCCATCAGGATGCGTTCCGGCGTCACGTAGAGCAGATCGAGATTGCCCGACGAGATCGCCCGGCGCACCTCGACATATTCCTCGCGCGTCAGCGACGAGTTGAGCGCCGCTGCCCGGATACCGAGCTGCTTCATCGCCTCCACCTGGTCGCGCATCAGCGCGATCAGCGGCGAGACGACGATGCCGACGCCATCGCGGCAGAGCGCGGGGATCTGGAAGCAGAGCGACTTGCCGGCGCCCGTGGGAAACAACACCAGCGCATCGCCGCCATCGACCACATGCTCGACGACCGCCTGTTGCTTGCCGCGAAAGGCCGGATAGCCGTAGACGTGGTTGAGAATGCCGAGCGGCGTACGCTCCGCGCCAAACAGCGCGTCACCCGCTGAAAACCGTGTATCCGCCGCGTCCATCAATGGCTCGCAGCCCCTTTGACGCGGCCGGAGAGCACCCCGAAGCCATCGATGATCGCTTCTTGGTTCTCAAGCCGCAGTCCCTCGAAATGAACCTCCTGCAGCGCCCGCATCAGCTGGTCGATCACTTCCTCGTTGCCGCTTTCGGTGGCCTCGGCGATCTCTTTTTCCAGCTCGATCTTCTGCCAGCGCAGTGCCTTGGAGCGCTTGTGGAAGGCGAGCGCCTGGCGATAGCCCTCGCGCGCATCCTCCATCGCAGCCTGCTCGGTGGCGATCCAGAGCCGCGCATTGCGGATCTGCTGCTCCAGCGTCTGGATCAGCCCGCCGAAGCCCTGCTCTTCCAGGCGCTCGATCAGATAATCGCGCGTCAGATGCGGGCCGGCGACAGCCGCCGCGGCACCCAGCATACCCGACCAGAGCCGCTGCAGCTCGCGGCTGTCGTAATCGATCGAGGCGATCTCGTCATACTCGTCCTGCATCAGCGCCGGGTGATTGACGACGGTCAGCGCCAATACGCTCTCGCGCAGCGCCGGCGTCTCCTGATGGCCGCGCACCAGCCCGGAGCGAGCCAGCCGATCCGAAATACCGCCGCCGGAAACACGCGCACCGCGCGGGCCATCGTTTCCGCGTCCGCGCCCCTGCCCGCCGCCACGCTCGAAACCGCCGCGATCGAAATTGCGCCGCTCGCCGCCGTCGCGGTTCTGGAACTGCGGCCGGAAAAAGCCGTTCAGCCGGTCGCGCATGTCCTGCTGGTAGTGCCGGCGCACGTCCTCGTCGGCAATGACGGCCACCAGCTGCCTCAGCCGCGCCTCGAGCTCGGCCTTCGCCTCCGGCGTCTCGAACGAGCCGGTCTTCAACTCGCGGCCCCAGATCATCTCGGCCAGCGGCTTGGCCTGGCTCATCACCTTGTCGAACGGCGCCCGCCCCTCGTTGCGTACGAGATCGTCGGGGTCCTTGCCATCAGGCAGCAGCGCGAAACGCACGGTGCGGCCTGGCTTGATATGCGGCAGCGCCAGATCGGCCGCGCGGTTGGCGGCGCGAATGCCGGCGCCGTCGCCATCGAAGCAGAGCACCGGCTGCGGCGTCATCTTCCAGAGCAGCTCCAGCTGGTTTTCGGTGAGCGCCGTGCCGAGTGGAGCGACAGCGTTCTCGACACCCGCCTGATAGAGCGCGATCACGTCCATATAGCCTTCGACGGCAATGATCGTGCCTTCGCCATTGGCGCCCTGCGTCGAGCGTCGCGCACGGGCGAAATTGTAAAGCACGTTGCCCTTGTGGAAGAGCTCCGTCTCGTTGGAATTGAGATACTTGGCCGGCGCGTCCGGCGACATGGCGCGGCCGCCAAAGGCGATCACCTTCTCGCGCGACGACAGGATCGGAAACATGATGCGGTCGCGGAAGCGATCATAGGACACCGGGATCTCCGGCCCGTGCACGACCAGCCCGCAAGCCTCGATCTGCTCCTTGGACGCCCCCTTGCCCGCCAGATACTCCTTCAGCGCATTGCGGCTATCGGGCGCGAAGCCGAGACGGAAGGTCTCGATCGCCCGCCCCGTCAGCCCGCGGTCGCGCAGATAGGCGCGTGCCCGCGCGCCGTTCGCCGTCTGCAGCTGGTCTTGGAAGAACTGTGTCGCCATCTCCATCACGTCGAGAAGCGTGGTCCGCTCCTTCTCGCGCTTCTCCATGGCCGGATCGGCGACGGGCATCGCGACGCCGGCCATATCGGCGATCGTCTGCACCGCCTCGGGAAAGCTCAAGCCCTCGAGCTCGGTGAGGAAGCGGAAATGGTCACCGGTCACGCCGCAGCCGAAGCAATGATAGCGGCCCTTGCGGTCTTCGCAGTGGAAGCTCGGTGACTTCTCGCCGTGGAACGGGCAGCACGCCCAGTAATCGGCGCGCGAGACGTTGGTCTTGCGCTTGTCCCAGCTCACACGGCGGCCGATCACGTCCGAAATCAGGACGCGGTCGCGTATCTCGTCGAGAAAGGAGTTTGAAAAGCGCATTTCTACCTCTTGGCTATCCTCCATATAAGCAAGTTCCCGGGCGCATGCCACGAACTTTGGCCGATAGCCACGCTATACACAGGTTGCTTCGATGACCGGCGCCCGGCAAGACGGCCGCTTCCTACATTCAACAAAGCGTGACTGTCGGGGGCGCTCTTCCACCGGTCGCCACGGGGTTTGCAGGCAAGCCGACACAAACCGCGACGTGACGCCCCCGCTCACCACAAACAAAACAATATCTTACGGCCGAGACTCGAATCCGATTGCGAGCCGGATGACACAATTGGTGTTCGCTTTAAGGCGGCAATTCCCGCCAATTATTATTTTTTTGTAATTTGAATCCGATGCCGCATCGCAATAACGTCAGTCTCAACAAAGCGATCCCCTCGCAAGGCACCATCCCTACCCCCGGCGCCGCCTTGCAAGGGTGCCTTTGCAAATACCCGCTGATGAGGACCCAGGTCCTGCGTCGTCAGCCGGAGCAAAGAGCAAGAAGGCAGGAACGCCCCCAGTTCCTGCCTTCTTTAATTTCTACCTAACGTTTCATATTGTGGATTGTGGCTGCCTATCACAGGCAGATTCCACCAGCAATTGATTGACAGTCGTTGGTCGCAAGTCCAATGAAGGCGGCAACTTCGGATGGTTGCCAAGCATGCCACATAAGGTTGAAGATTTTTTAGAGAGTGACGCATTTTTCGCGTTGGTTCTGGAATTCGCGCGCGAGATGCTCGCGATCTACCGCGAAAGCCCGCGCATCGCGTCGATATTCGCCGCCCAGCAACGCTGGTTGATGGCGCAACTCGGATTCGCCCTCTATTTCGGCTATCCCGATGATCCCAAGGGTGGCCTCTACTCCGGCCGTTTCATTGCATTCGCCATCGAAAAGAAGATCGCGAGCCGCAACACGGCCGCCGCCTTCATGCAGGAAATGCTCGCCTATCGCTTCCTGCGCCCGGTCGAAAGCCCATCCGACAAGCGCACGCGCCTGCTGGAGCCGACCGAAACCGCGATGGAACATTTCCACAAATGGCTCGCCGCCCATCTGATGATCCTCGACAACCTCGATGGCGGCCACCGTCTCGAGGCGGCGATGAAGGATCCGATGGTCTTTGCCCGCATGCAGCCGTTGATCGCCAAGGGCATCATCGACAGCGACGCGGTGCGCGATCCCGGCACCACCTACAATCTCTTCAACTGGGCAAACTCCGGCGGCCTCGTGATGGACCTGCTGATGACGCGGATAACCTCTTTCGACAAGTCGATGGAGCGCGTCGCAATCGGAAGGCTGTCGCTGAAGGAGATCCGCGACCAGTTCATGATCTCCAACACACATCTGAAGCGACTGCTGTCGCAGGCAGCCGAGATGGGCAGCATCGGCTGGTCGGAGGCCTCGTTCAAGGGCGAGACCTGGATGTCTATGAAGTTCGTGCGGGAATATTGGGGCTATCAGGCTGCGAAATTCGCCGTCATCGACGCGGCAGCCGCAAGCGTGCTGGGGCCCGCGGTCCCGAAGACCGCGCGCCTCGCCTGAGGGGGAATGGCTTGATCGATCAGTTCAAGAGTTCCTTGACGGCGCCGGACGCCTTGGAGAAATCCATCTGGCCGGCATAGCGCTCTTTCAGCACCGCCATTACCTTGCCCATGTCCTTCGGACCGGCGGCACCCGTCTCGGCGATGATCGCCGCGATGTTGGCGCGCACATCCGAATCGGAGAGCTGCTTCGGCATGAAGTCCTGCACCACCTTGATTTCGGCGCGCTCCTTGGCGGCGAGCTCCGGGCGGGCGTTCTCGTCGTAGATCTTCGCCGATTCGTCGCGCTGCTTCACCATCTTGGCCAAGATCTGCAGGATTTCGTCGTCGCTGGCCTCTTCCTTGCCGGCACCGCGATTGGCGATATCACGGTCCTTGATCGCGGCCTGGATCAGGCGAACGGTCGAAAGACGCTCGGCATTCTTGGATTTCATCGCATCCTTGAGGGCGGCGGCGAGTTGATCGCGCAACATCATAAACACTCCTGTTTGAATGCCGCTTCATAAACCAGACGAATGCGTGGGATCAAATAAATTGCGAAACGCGCGACATAAAGCGGCAGAAAACCCTTAGAATCTGCGGTAAAAGATTGACCTCAGGAAATAGCGTGGCTATTTACCGCCACCTGCACCAAAATTCGTGATCAGGCCTGAGAGCGCGCGCCTTGCCGCGCGTACACGCTTGCGAACCAAAATGGCCGGCCAACGTTGCCCAAGGACGTGTGGCGGCCGGAAACGGGATGAAGATGACCGCGACAGCACCCTGGACAACCGAAAAGCCGACCGCCCTTCTCGTTCTGGCGGATGGCACAGTGATCGAAGGCAAGGGCATCGGCGCGACCGGCAAGGTCCAGGCCGAAGTGGTCTTCAACACCGCGCTGACGGGTTACGAAGAGATCATGACCGATCCCTCCTACCTCGGCCAGATCGTCACCTTCACCTTCCCGCATATCGGCAATATCGGCACCAATGAAGAAGACATCGAAGACCTGACGCCGGCAGCACGCCACGGCGCGGTCGGCGTCATCTTCAAGGCCGACATGACCGATCCCTCCAACTACCGCGCTGCCAAGCATCTCGACGCCTGGCTGAAGGCCCGCGGCGTCATCGGTCTTTGCGGCATCGATACCCGCGCGCTCACCGCCTGGATTCGCGAGAACGGCGCCCCGAACGCCGTCATCGCGCACGACCCGAACGGCGTCTTCGACGTCGACACGCTGAAGGCCGAAGCCAAGGCCTGGAGCGGCCTCGAAGGCCTCGACCTCGCCAAGATCGCCTCCTCCGGCCAGTCCTCGCAGTGGTCGCAGACCCCTTGGGTCTGGAACGAAGGCTACGGCGAACTGAAGGCCGAGGACGCCAAGTACCACGTCGTCTGCCTCGACTACGGCGTCAAGCGCAACATCCTGCGCCTGTTTGCCGGCCTCGATTGCAAGGTCACCGTCATGCCGGCAACGACGAGCGCCGAGGAAGTGCTCGCCATGCAGCCCGACGGCATCTTCCTGTCGAACGGCCCGGGCGACCCGGCCGCAACCGGCGAATATGCCGTTCCGGTCATCCAGTCGCTGATCAAGACGGATATCCCGCTCTTCGGCATCTGCCTCGGCCACCAGATGCTGGGCCTGGCACTCGGCGCCAAGACCGAGAAGATGCACCAGGGCCACCACGGCGCCAACCATCCGGTGAAGGACCACACGACGGGCAAGGTCGAGATCGTCTCGATGAACCACGGCTTCGCGGTCGACACGAAGTCGCTGCCCGAAGGTGTTGAGGAGACTCACGTTTCGCTCTTCGACGGCACGAACTGCGGCCTGCGTGTTTCAGGCAAGCAGATCTTCTCCGTCCAGCACCATCCGGAAGCCTCTCCCGGCCCGCAGGACAGCCACTACCTCTTCCGCCGCTTCATCAACATGGTGCGCGAGAAGAAGGGCGAAGCGGCACTGGCCGAACGCTGAGCGAATAGACAGAGATTGTAGAGAGAGCGGCGCCGAAAACCACGGCGCCGCTCTTTTCATATCAGGTCTTAGGCATGGTCTTGCGTCATTTGTTAACAGCAATTTAAGGCCGGCATTTCATGATCCGCACCTAGGCGCGCAACGCCGGCCGAAGGTGCCATCGATGCAGGAAAAGAAGCACATAGCCAGTCTCGACGGCTTGCGCGGCATGGCCGCCGCGGCGGTGGTCTTCTCGCACCTCGATCTGATCTTCCCCTCGCTCGCGCCCTACATGATCACAGGCGTCGGCGGCCGGGCGGTCGCCATCTTCTTCGCCCTCAGCGGCTTCCTGATGGCCTATCTCTACGGAGACCGGCCGATCAGCCGCAAGGCGGTAGCCGATTTCCTGGTCAGCCGCTTCTCGCGCATCTATCCGGTCTATCTGGTGGCGGTTCTTGTCGTCGCGGTGCTGTCGAGCATTCCGGGCTTCGATTTCATCAACCCGATCCACGGCGGCAAGGAAATCCTGCGCCATATCCTGCTGCTGGGCTCCACCGGCGTCCTGTGGTCGGTCCCACCGGAGATCCAGTTCTATTTGCTCTTTCCGGTGATCTGGCTCTTCTTCAGCGACACCAGGCGGTACCAGGCAATCGGCGTGGTCCTTGCAGGCCTTTTGGCGCTCGACGCGCTAGACGGCTTCCCCGGTCCCGGCATCCTGCTGGTCTCGAAGCTCGCTTTTTTCCTTCTCGGCGCCACTGTCGGCCGGCTCCAATCGCTACTGAACGACCGGTTGGATGGCATAACCACGGGCGTACTGGCGCTGACGCTGCCCTTCTTCATCCTGATATCGAACCACCTGTTTCCCAATGCTGACAACGCCTGGGGACTGGCGCCCGCCTTTGCCGGCGCGCTCGCGGTTCTATTGGTGGCGCAGGAGCATCGGATTTCAGCAGCCGTTTTCGCCGCCGCCCCGATGCGCTTTCTCGGCAAGATCAGCTTCTCGCTCTATCTCTTCCACGTGCCGGTGATGTTCCTGATGGGCAACGCCCTGTCGTCAACAATGCCGCTTTATGTAGTCGTCCCAATGGCCCTCGTCGCGGCCCTGCTGATCGCCTGGATCAGCTACGAATGCATCGAGACCCCGGCCCGCCGGGCGCTGGTATCGCTCTGGCATCAACGCGGGTCGAAGGTCTTCGCCAATCCGCAGCCGAATACCCGCAGCTGAGCGACGCCAGGTTTAAACCTCGCGCCGCATCAGGATGTAGAAGCGCGCGCAGAGCATCAGCGCGGCCGTGAACAATCCGATCAGGAAGCCGAGCCAGATGCCGATGCCGCCGAGCCCGAGCGGAAACGCCAGCGCCCATGCCAGGAAGAAGCCGATCGGCCAATAGGCGATCAGTGCCAGGATCATCGGCACGCGCGCATCCTTTAGCCCGCGCAGCAGACCATTGGCGATCGCCTGCAGACCATCGACCAGCTGGAACAACCCGGCGATCACGATCAGCGGTCCGGCATAGGCAAGCACCTGCGGCGCCTCGGCCGAGTGCGTGTCGAGGAACCAGCCGGCGAAGAAGCCGGGCATGATCGCAAACAGCAACCCGCCGACCGCCGAGATGACGCAGGCGAGTACCGACACCGACACGGCCGCGCGCACCAGCGCCACGCGATCCCCCTGCCCATGTGCGACGCCGACCCTGACGGTCGCCGCCTGCGACAGGCCGAGCGGGATCATGAAGGCGATCGATGCCCACTGCAGCGCGATACCATGCGCGGCAAGCTCGATGGTGCCGATCCGGCCCATCAACAGCGACGCCATGGTGAACAGGCTCACTTCTGCAAGGATGGTGACGCTGATCGGCAACCCCAAACGCACGACCTCGAAGAAGGCCCTCCAGTCCGGGCGCCAGAAGCGAACCAGGATCTCGTAGCGCCGTGTCTCCGGCCGGCTCTGGACGTAAGCCAGAATGAAGAAGAAGCCCGCCGTCTGCACCAGCACCGAGACGATCGCGGCACCGCGCAAGCCCATGGCCGGCAGGCCGAAATGGCCGAGCACGAGCACATAGGCAAAGACCGCGTTCAGCACCAGCATGGCGATGGTGACATTGAGGATCACCGCCGCCTTGCCGATGGCGCTCACCAGCGACCGCAGCACGTTATAGAGCAGCCCCGGCAGCACCGCGAACTGACCGATGACAATATAGCTGTGCGCCAGCGCCGCCACCTCGGGCTTCTGCCCGGCCGCAAGCAAAATGTGCTCGGAATTGAAGAAGGCCGGCAGCATCAGAACCCAATAGGCCATGACCACCCAAAGGCCCATGCGCAGCGACCGGCGCACGCTGACGACGTCGCCACGGCCATAGGCCTGCGCCACCATCGGGATAACGGCGATCGAAAAACCGGAGCCGAAGACGAGGACCGTGAACAGGAATTGGCCGGCCAGCACCATGGCCGCCAGATGCTCGGCGCCCAGCCGCCCGACGATCATAACGTCGGTCGTGTTGATACCGAGCTGAGCAAGCTGCGCACCGATCAGCGGCACGCCGAGCGCCAGCGTCGCGCGGATATGCGCGCTCCAACGGTTATCGGTTGTCGGCGCGAGCTTTCGCGCGTCGATCGGCGTATCCATGACGGTGTCCTGTGAGTTGATGCAAAATGGGCGCAAAGCGCGACAATATGACCAAGGCTCTAGCTGAAATCCCGAGGAAACGACACCCAAAAACATGCAGATGATGAAATATTCATCATCACATCATCGATTCTGATCGATCACTCGGCCGCCTGACCGAGCGCCTTGTCTGTCTTTGATATACGCACCCTCAGAAGAAACACCAGCGTGGCGATCAGGATGAAGAACGCCGCCATCAGGAACGGCGCACCCGCGAAGGTGATCGGCGCATCCGGCTTGGTGAAATAGCCGAACATCTGGGTGAAGATCAGCGGGCCGATGATCGTCGTGATACTGGAAAGGCTCGTCAGCGCCCCCTGCAGCTCACCCTGCGCCGAGGGCGGCACCTTGCCGGCGGCGATGCTGCGGAGCGGTGGGTCGGCGATGTTTTCCATCACGGTCAGCACGATGACCGCATAGACCACCCATCCCTCCCAGGCGAATGCATAGCCCGTGAGGCCCACCACTGAGAAACAGAGCCCGACCACCGCCGTCTTCCACTCGCCGAGAACGGGCACGATCCTGGGCAGCACCAGCGCCATGACGACGGCTGCTCCGATCCCGTAAATGCCGAGCGAAAGGCCAATCTGGCCTTCGCTCCAATTGTAGCGGTAGCTGGTGACGAATGACCAGACAGCCGGATAGACCGCATGCGCCAGCCAGAACAGGAACATGACGGCGGCGATCCAGCCGATCCCGGGATAGTTTCGCATCTGCTTCAACGCGCCGAGCGGATTGGCGCGCTTCCATTCGAAACGGCGCCGGTTTTTCGCATCGAGCGTCTCGGGCAGCAGGAAGCAAGCCGCGACGAAATTGAGGAACGACACCGCCGCCGCGCCATAAAACGGCACGCGCGGCCCGAACTCGCCGAGAAAACCGCCGATAACAGGGCCGACGGTAAAGCCGACGCCGAACGCAATGCCGATGAGGCCGAAATTCTTGGCGCGGTTCTCCTCATTGCTGATGTCGGCGATATAGGCCGAGCAAGTCGCGAAACTGCCGCCGCTCAAGCCCGCCAGCATGCGCCCGATGAACAGCATCCAGAAGCTGGTCGCCACCGCGCAGATCAGATTGTCGATGGCGAAGGTCAGAACCGAGAGCAACAGCACCGGCCTTCTCCCGAAGCGATCGCTGAGATTGCCGAGCAACGGCGCGAACAGAAACTGCATGCCGGCATAGACGACAAGCAGCCAGCCACCATCGAGCGCGGCATCGCTGACGGAACCACCGGTAAGCTGCTCAAGATAAACGGGCAGCACCGGCATGATGATCGCGATCCCGATCACGTCGAGAAACAGGATCATGAAGACGAGGAAAAGGCCGCGGCGGACGAATTTCGGATCGAGCATGCGAGGTCTCTACAGCTGTTTGTTTTCTGAAAAGACGATCTCATCGCCGCCCGTTCTACATACCGCAGGCAAAAGAGCGAAACAATACGTGAACATTTCAATTGTTTTGATAGGCTCACGACTTCCGTTGATGGCGAACCGGAACAAAGCGCGCACCTAACGCTGTTTTTGTGGTTCCGCCTTGATGAAGTCGACGAAGGCGCGTAGCGCCGCCGGCATATGGCGACGGCTGGCGTAATAGAGGAAAGGTCCGGAAAATTCGGTCACCCACTCCTCCAGAATGAGCTCCAGCCGCCCGGCCTCGACCTCGGGCATCACCACCTCCTCGAAGGTGCGCATGACGCCTAGGCCGGCGACGGCGGCTCCAACCTCGATCTCGATCGCATTGGCCGATACCTGCCCCGTCGGCGTGATCATCAGCGTCTCACCATCCCGGTCGAATTCCCACGGCGTCGCGCTCGTGCCGCTCAGGAACCGGTGGATGATACAATCGTGGTCGATGAGATCGCGCGGATGCTGCGGCACGCCGCGACGCTTCAGATAATCGGGCGACGCCGCCGTCACATAGCGCTGCCGGCGCGGGCCGATCGGCACGGCGATCATGTCGCGCTCCAGCCGCTCGTCATAGCGAATGCCCGCATCATAGCCGGCGCCGAGCACATCGATGAAACTATCCTCGCCGATCACCTCGATCCGCACCTTGGGATAGGCCTTCAGAAAGCGGTTGATGATATCGGACAGGAAGGAGCGCGCCGCGATGGTCGGTACGTTGAGCCTGAGCGTGCCCGATGGTCCCTCGCGAAAACTGTCGAGTTGCCCGAGCGCGGAAGCGACCTCCCCCAGCGCCGGCGCCAGCCTCTCGAGAAGCCGCTGCCCGGCCTCCGTCGGCGTCACGCTGCGCGTCGTCCGGTTGAGAAGCCGCACACCAAGCCGCTCCTCCAACCTTCTAAGGGAGTCGCTGAGCGACGACGCCGAAACGCCTCGCTTGCGCGCCGCCGCGCGAAAGCTGCGCTCCGTGGCAATTGCCGTGAAGGCATCGAGGTCGCTGAGTGGAAGATCATCCATTGTGCATTTTCCCGCACGATCGGCTCAAATTGAGCCGAACTATCGCACAGGGGCGCACGAGACGAAAGCCGGTGAACACAGTCCCGGAGCCAGAACCAGCAACCGTCAGACCGGGCCGGAGAAGGTATCGCAGGCCTGCATCTGGCCGGTGTCGAAGCCGCGCTTGAACCATTTCACACGCTGCGCGGAGGTGCCGTGATTGAAGCTCTCCGGCACGACATAACCCTGGCTGCGCTTCTGCAGCGTATCGTCGCCGATCTGCTGCGCTGCGTTCAGCGCCTCCTCGAGGTCGCCCGCTTCGAGAATACCCTTCTGCTGGGTGAACTTGCCCCAGATGCCAGCGAAACAATCGGCCTGCAGTTCGACCTTTACCGACATCTTGTTGGCATCGGCCTCGCTCATGCGCTGGCGCGCCTCGTTGAACTTCGGCAGGATGCCGAGCAGGTTCTGCACGTGATGGCCGACTTCGTGCGAGACGACATAGGCCTCGGCGAAATCGCCCGACGCGCCAAACTTGCGGCTAAGCTCGTTGAAGAAAGCCGTGTCGAGGTAGACCTTGCGGTCCTGCGGGCAATAGAACGGCCCCGTCGCGGCGGATGCGAAGCCACAACCCGACTGCGTCTGGCCTGAGAATAGCACCAGCTTTGGATCTTCGTATTCGCGTCCCATCGATTGGAAGATGCCCTGCCACGTATCCTCGGTCTCGGCGAGCACCGTGCGCACGAAGGCGGTCATCTCGTCGTTGGCAGGCGTCTGGCTGCCGCTGGACTGGCTCTGCTCGTAGCCCGGGCCACTCGACATGCCGCCATCCATCACCTGCAGGAGGTCGATGCCCATCGCCTTGAAGATCAGATAGAGCACGACGAGAAAGATGATGGTGCCGATGCTGAGCCCGCCACCGCGCCGGCCCATGCCGCCGCCGGAGGGGAAGCTGAAGCCGCCCCCTCGTCCCAAACCACCCATGGAAGGATCACCGCGACGATCCTCGATATTGTCGGACTGACGCCGGCCTTTCCATTCCATGATGATCTCCCCGCAGAGACTGCTTGCTCTCTCATCCCTTATATATCCGGGGGAATGGGAAATTCCAGCCGATTTCAACCACGGGCATGCGCCCTTCGCGGCCGCGACAGGTGCTTGACGCGCGCGCTGCTTTCGCCCCTTCTGCACGAGGGAGATATCGGAGGAGAACTGGCATGAAGGCAGTGCGGCTGGAAGCAATCGGGAAACTCTCTTTCAGCGAGGTGGAAAAGCCACGGCCCGGCGCCGGCGAGCTGCTGGTCCGCGTCGAGGCCTGCGGCATCTGCGGTACCGACAGGCACCTGCTTCATGGGGAGTTTCCATCCCGCCCGCCGATCACGCTTGGCCATGAATTTACCGGTATCGTCGAGGAAATCGGCCCCGCCGTCAGCGGTTTTCGCGAGGGCATGCGCATCACCGGCGACCCGAACATCTCCTGCGGTCAATGCGACCAGTGCCAGCGCGGCCGCGTCAATCTATGCCGCAACCTTCAGGCAATCGGCATCAGCCGCGACGGCGGCTTCGCGGAGTATGTGATCGTCCCGCAAAAACAGGCGTTTGCGCTACCCGATGACCTCGATCCCGTCCACGGCGCCTTCTGCGAACCACTCGCCTGCTGCCTGCACGGTGTCGATCTGGCCGAGATCCGGACCGGCTCATCTGTGGTCGTGTTGGGCGGCGGCGTCATCGGCCTGCTGGTCGTGCAACTCGCGCGCCTTGCCGGCGCCACCGACGTTGTGCTCGTCACCCGCAGCGCCGACAAGCGGCGGCTCGCCGAAAGCCTCGGCGCCACAGCCACCGCGGACCCTGGTGATGGCGAGATCATCAAACACATCACCGCGCTGGATGGTCTCCTGCCGGGTGGCGCCGATGTGGTCATCGAATGCGCCGGCGTCGCCGAGACCGTTGAGCAGGCGCCTGCCCTTACCCGTCATGGCGGCACCGTCGTGATTCTCGGCGTCATGCCGCAGGGCGCGAAAGTGTCGATCGAGCCCTTCGATCTGTTGTTTCGCGAAATCAGACTGATCGGCTCCTTCATCAACCCCTTCACCCACCGGCGCGCCGCCGACCTGATCGCATCTGGCACGATCAAGGTCGAAGCGCTGATATCGCGCCGTATCGGGTTTGCCGAAGCGGTGGAAGCGATCAGCAATCCGGCCCGTCCCGGCGAGATTCGCGCCCTCGTTTTGCCGGGCCTCGGCTAGCCCCTTCCGATTCCTGTCGATTCCGTAAATTATGGGGTTCCGTTCACGGACACATTTGCCTATAAGCCGCTTCTAGCCTGAAAAGACCATCATATGCGCGACCCGGCCGGTGCCTCCCACCCTGGCCGGCTTTCTGCGCAGCTAGGAAACGGAAAAAAGCCCATGCCGAAGCGCCAAGACATCAAATCGATCCTCATCATCGGCGCAGGACCGATCGTCATTGGCCAGGCATGCGAATTCGACTATTCCGGCACCCAGGCCTGCAAGGCGCTGAAGGAGGAAGGCTACCGCGTCATCCTCGTCAACTCCAACCCGGCCACGATCATGACCGACCCGGGCCTGGCTGACGCCACCTACGTCGAGCCGATCACCCCTGAAGTCGTCGCCAAGATCATCGCCAAGGAGCGCCCCGACGCGCTGCTCCCGACCATGGGCGGCCAGACCGCGCTCAACACCGCACTGTCCCTGAAGCGCATGGGCGTTCTCGACCGTTACAATGTCGAGATGATCGGCGCCAAGCCGGCCGCCATCGACATGGCCGAAGACCGCGCCCTCTTCCGCGAAGCCATGGACCGCATCGGCCTCGAAACCCCGCGCTCGATGCTCGCCAACGCCACCGACATCAAGGATGCCGACCGCAAGACGCATGAAGCCGAGCGCAACAAGCTGAAGGAAAGCCTTTCGGGTGCCGAACTCGACAAGGCGCTCGACGCGCTGGAAAACCAGTGGAACCTCGGCGAAACCGACCGCAAGCAGCGCTACATCAGCCACGCCATGGCGATTGCCGCCCAGGCGATCGACGTCGTCGGCCTGCCCGCCATCATCCGCCCCTCTTTCACCATGGGCGGCACCGGCGGCGGCATTGCCTATAACCGCTCGGAGTTCTTCGAAATCATCGGCGGCGGCCTCGACGCCTCGCCGACGACGGAAGTCCTGATCGAAGAATCGGTTCTCGGCTGGAAGGAATATGAAATGGAAGTCGTCCGCGACAAGGCGGACAACTGCATCATCATCTGCTCGATCGAAAACATCGACCCGATGGGCGTCCACACGGGCGACTCGATCACCGTCGCGCCGGCGCTCACGCTGACCGACAAGGAATACCAGATGATGCGCAACGCCTCGATCGCGGTTCTGCGCGAGATCGGCGTTGAAACCGGCGGCTCGAACGTCCAGTTCGCCGTTAACCCGAAGGACGGCCGCCTCGTCGTCATCGAGATGAACCCGCGCGTCTCGCGCTCCTCGGCTCTTGCATCCAAGGCCACCGGCTTCCCGATCGCCAAGGTCGCCGCCAAGCTCGCCATCGGCTACACGCTCGACGAACTCGACAACGACATCACCGGCGGCGCGACGCCTGCCTCGTTCGAACCGTCGATCGACTACGTCGTCACCAAGATCCCGCGCTTCGCATTCGAGAAGTTCCCGGGCGCCTCGCCGGTTCTCACCACCGCCATGAAGTCGGTTGGTGAAGTCATGGCCATCGGCCGCACCTTCGCCGAATCGCTGCAGAAGGCGCTGCGCGGCCTCGAAACCGGCCTCACCGGCCTGGACGAAATCGAAATCCCCGGCGTCGAGGAAGGCGAAGGCAGCCAGAACGCCATCCGCGCCGCCATCGGCACGCCGACGCCGGATCGCCTGCGCATGGTCGCCCAGGCACTGCGCATGGGCATGAGCCCCGAGGAAGTGCACGAAGGCTGCAAGATCGACCCGTGGTTCATCGCCCAGTTCAAGGCGATCATCGACATGGAAGCCCGTGTTCGCGAGCACGGCCTGCCCACCGACGCCGCAAACCTGCGCACGCTGAAGGCCATGGGCTTCTCCGACGCACGCCTGGCGACCCTCTCCGGCAAGCGCCCGAAGGAAGTGGCCGAACTGCGCAATTCGCTGAACGTCCGCCCGGTCTTCAAGCGCATAGACACCTGCGCCGCCGAATTCGCTTCGCCGACTGCCTACATGTATTCGAGCTACGAGACACCCTTCGTCGGCGCCGCCCGCTCGGAAGCCGAGATCTCCGACCGCAAGAAGGTCGTCATCCTCGGCGGCGGTCCGAACCGTATCGGCCAGGGCATTGAGTTCGATTACTGCTGCTGCCATGCCGCGTTCGCTCTGCGTGACGCCGGCTATGAAGCCATCATGATCAACTGCAACCCGGAAACGGTCTCGACCGACTACGACACCTCCGATCGCCTCTACTTCGAGCCGCTGACGGCCGAAGACGTGATCGAAATCCTGCGCGCTGAGCAGGAAAAGGGCGAAGTCGTCGGCGTCATCGTGCAGTTTGGCGGCCAGACCCCGCTGAAGCTCGCCGAAGCGCTGGAAAAGAACGGTATCCCGATCCTCGGCACCGCGCCCGACATGATCGACCTCGCCGAAGACCGCGACCGCTTCCAGAAGCTCCTGATCAAGCTCGACCTGACGCAGCCGAACAACGGCATCGCCTACTCGGTCGAACAGGCCCGCCTGGTCGCCACCGAAATCGGCTTCCCGCTGGTCGTTCGCCCGTCCTACGTTCTGGGTGGCCGCGCCATGCAGATCATCCACAATGAGAGCATGCTGCAGACCTACCTGCTCGACACCGTTCCGGAACTGGTGCCTGAGGACATCAAGCAGCGCTACCCGAACGACAAGACCGGCCAGATCAACACCCTGCTCGGCAAAAACCCGCTGCTCTTCGACAGCTACCTGTCGAACGCCATCGAAGTCGACGTCGACTGCCTCTCCGACGGCAAGGACGCCTTCATCGCCGGCATCATGGAGCACATCGAGGAAGCCGGCATTCACTCCGGCGACTCGGCCTGCTCGCTGCCCCCGCGCACGCTCTCGCCGGAGATGATCGACGAGCTCGAGCGCCAGGCGAAGTCGATGGCAAAGGCTCTCAACGTCGTCGGCCTGATGAACGTCCAGTTCGCCATCAAGGACGGCACCGTCTACGTGCTCGAAGTGAACCCGCGCGCGTCGCGTACCGTTCCCTTCGTCGCCAAGACCATCGGCGCCCCGATCGCCAAGATCGCCGCCCGCGCCATGGCCGGCGAAAAGCTCGATCCGCTGTTCACAGCCTATGGTGAGAAGCCGGATCCGCGCAACCTCAAGCACATTGCCGTCAAGGAAGCCGTCTTCCCGTTCGCCCGCTTCCCCGGCGTCGACACGCTGCTCGGCCCGGAAATGCGCTCGACCGGCGAAGTCATCGGCCTCGACACCGATTTCGCGCTGGCCTTTGCCAAGTCGCAGCTCGGCGCCAGCGTCGAATTGCCGCGTGACGGAACGGTCTTCGTATCGGTGCGCGACGACGACAAGCCGCGCGTCCTTCCCGCGATCCGCATGCTGGTCGAACAGGGCTTCAAGGTTCTGGCCACCGGCGGCACCGCCCGCTTCCTCGCCGAAAACGGCATCGAGGCCGTGAAGATCAACAAGGTGCTCGAGGGCCGTCCGCACATCGAGGACGCCATCCGCAACCGTCAGGTCCAGCTGGTCATCAACACGACCGATAGCAACAAGGCGATCTCCGACTCCAAGTCGCTGCGCCGCGCGACGCTGATGCAGAAGGTGCCTTACTACACCACCATGGCCGGCGCCGAGGCAGCCGCCCAGGCGATCAAGGCGCTGAAGGCCGGCAACCTCGAGGTTCGCCCGCTGCAAAGCTACTTCGCCTGAGATATCAAGGCCGGCCGTGACCCTTCACGGCCGGCTTTTCGCCGCACGACGGCCAACGCGGCGACACGCTGAAGTGTCGCAAAACGCGACAATCCACCTGAGATTTCAAACCCTTCGCGATCATGTTACGATATCCCCACACGTGAGGGGCATCGATGGGCAAGAATATCGTCATTCTGTTCGATGGCACGTCGAACGAAATCTCGGCCGACCGCACCAATATTCTGAGGCTGTTCGGCGTTCTCGACCGCAGCGACAAGCAGATCGTCTATTACGATCAAGGCGTCGGCACCTTCGGCRCTGCCAATGCATGGTCCAACGCCTACCGCAAGACGGTCGAGCTATGGGGCCTGGCAACCGGCTGGGGCCTCGACCAGAACGTCAAGGAGGCCTACCGCTTCCTCGTCGACAATTACGAGCCGGGCGAACCGGGGGACGATCAAGAGTATCGGGACCGCGACAACATCTACATCTTCGGCTTCAGCCGCGGTGCCTATACGGCACGGGTGCTGGCAGGCTTCGTCCATTCGCTCGGGCTGATGAGCAAGTACCACGTCAACCTGATCGACTACGCCTACAACACCTACAAGGGCATCTCCGAAAGCGAGCAGCAGCAGGGTGGAGCGGATGCCGCCGATGTCGATTGGAACGCGCCCTCGGCCTTCAAGACAATGCGCCTCTACGAGCGCACGCTGAAGACCGACCGCCCGCCGATCAAGCTGCTCGGCCTCTTCGACACGGTGTCCTCGGTCATCGTCTGGGGCAAATGGCGCCCGCAGCTCCTGACGCTTCCCTTCACCGATCGCAATCCGAGCGTCGAAGTGGTCCGTCATGCGCTCGCCATCGATGAGCGGCGGACCATGTTCAATCCGCTGCCATGGCGGCAAGGGCAGGACTACTGGGACGGCCCCTTCAAGCCCCCGGCCCCGCCCCCGCAGAACGTGAAGGAAGTCTGGTTCTCAGGCGTCCACGGCGATATCGGCGGCGGCTATCCGGAAGCGGAGAGTGCGGCGATCAAGATACCGCTCGCCTGGATGATTGCCGAGACCCGAAGCACCGGCCTCAACTACAATGAGGACGCCGTGAACGAACTCGTCCATGGCGACAACCCGACGAAGAGCTATGTCCGGCCGGCCCCAACGGCACCGCTGCACGACTCCATGAACTGGGCATGGAAGCTGCTCGAATATGTGCCGAGGCGTGTGCCGATCACCTCCTGGCGCAAGCGCGGCGACACGACGCGCATCTACCTGCCGCTGGCCGACCGCCGCTTCATCCCCGACGGCGCCTCGCTGCACCAATCCGTCATCGACCGATTGTCCTCGACGACAGCACCGCCCTACGCCCCGCCGAACCTTCCGCTGCGCTTCGAGACGGAGCCCTGAAGCAACGACGGCCCGCCACCGTCAGAAGATTCGGAGGTCGTTCCGATCACTCCGGCCGCTTGAAATAGGCCTCAAGCCGGTAGCCATCAGGATCGATGATGAAGGCCGCATAATAGAACTGGCTGTAATCCGGCCGCACGCCTGGCGCACCATTATCGATTCCGCCATTGGCAAGGCCTGCCGCATAAAACGCATCGACGGACTCTTCCGACGGCGCCACGAAACAGAAATGCAGCCCGGATTCCATATCGGGCACCACAGGCCGCGCCACCTCGCCGACCCAAAGCCCCACCCGATCAGCGCCATAGCCGCTGACATTGCCGAAGTTCGTCAGCCGCTCAAAGCCGAGCGGCGCCAGCGCGGCGTCATAGAACGCCTGCGACTTCTCAAGACTCTTCACACCAATCGACACATGATCGAACATAAACGGTCTCCAGATTGCTTTGCCGGCAACGCTACAACATTCGCGCCGAAGCGCCATGGCAATTCGCAAGGCGCGCAATCGTCAGGCCGCCATCCCGGCCATCAGCTCACGTACCCGCACCATATCCGCCCGAAACAGCGCCATCTCCTCCGCCTTCAGCCGCTCGTCGGGAATACGCAGCAAATAGGACGGGTGGACGGTGACGAACAGCGTCCGTTCCTTGCTCATCCTGATGGGCTGCCCCCTGATGTCGGACAGCTTGTGCTTCGTATCCGTCAGCGCCGTCAGCGCGGTGGCGCCCATGGCGACGATCAGCTTCGGCTTGACGAGCTCGATCTCCAGATTGAGCCACCAGCGGCAATGCGTGACCTCGCCCATGTTCGGCCGCTGGTGAATGCGACGCTTGCCGCGCGGCTCGTATTTGAAGTGCTTCACCGCATTGGTCACATAGACCGACCGCCGGTCGATCCCGGCGTCTACGACCACCTGATCGAACACCTTGCCCGCCGGCCCGACAAACGGCCGCCCCGCGAGATCCTCCTGATCTCCCGGCTGCTCGCCGACGAACATCACCTGCGCATCCTCAGGCCCCTCGCCGAACACCGTCTGCGTCGCCTTTTCATGCAGCGGACAGCGCGTGCAGACGGCCGCCTCCTCGCGCAGTGCCGCCAGCGTGCCCACCGGCGCCCTAGGTGCTGCGGGCACCCGCCGTGCGGCTTCCTGCAGCCGATCGTGAAACGGCAGCGGCTCGCTCGCCTGGCGCTTTGCCATCGCTAGAACCTTGCTTTCCGCGTCCGCGATCATGCCGGGAATGAGATCGGCTTCCGGCAGGTTCTTCCAGTATTTCTTCGGCATCTCCGCCTGCATCGCCTTCACCTTCAAGCGCGCCGGATTGAAGATGTTGGCGTAATAGGTCCGCCACAGCTGGTCGGCCGGATCGGTGAGATCGGGCTTCTCGCACGGATCGTGGCTGACCGTCAGCTTCTCGCCGTCCCAGGCAGCCGACCCCTTCGGCGTCGCAATCACCCAGTCCATGTCGTTGAACCGCTTCTGGAAAAACGGCGCCTTGCGGGCGACGATGTGATGATCAGGCTCGAACCAGGCGAGAAACTTCCGCCGCCCGTTGAGCGAGATCCCCGACCCCACCTCCTTGAACCGCACGAAGGCCGTCATCTTGTGAGCGTCACGGCGCACGCTCTTGTCCATCGCCCGCGCCCTCGCCACGTCCTCGTCCGAGGCGACGTCGAGCAAAGACCGATCGCTCTGCAGCCGCCAGAGCAGCCGATAGAGCAGATAGAAGCGCATCGGATCACTGTGGCAAATCACCGCCTCCGCAAGCCCGATAAAGGCAGGCGGCACCGTCAGCGGCTTGGAAGCATCGAGCGCCGGCAGCTTCGCAAACGCTTCAGGCGCAGCGAACAGATCGGTTTCGCGATACCGCTCCCGCCACTCGATCTCCTCGGGCGCGACACCCGAGGCAGCCAGTCGCCGCGCCGCGTCGCGCCACTCGGCCAATTCTCCCCGGCCCTCCAGCAACACGGTAATCATCACAGCAACGACAGTTGTTCCGGCTTCGGCTCGAACATCGCCCTAAGATCCGGCCGGTCGATCAGCCGGCGCGGCGACCAGCCCTCGGCCGAGATGAACGCCTGCACCTTCTTGATCGACACGCCGAGCCGCGTCAGATCCTCGATCCGGAGCTTTCGGAAACGGCGCGCCGAGAGGATGGACTTCACCGTCTTCGTCCCCAGCCCCGGAACGCGGAGCAAGGTCTCGCGCGGCGCCCTGTTGATGTCGACAGGGAAATCGTTGCGATTGCCGAGCGCCCAGGCAAGTTTCGGGTCGAGATTGAGGTCGAGCATGCCGCCCTCCTGCGAGGACGTGATCTCGTCGATCCCGAAGCCATAGAAACGATAGAGCCAATCCGCCTGATAAAGCCGGTGCTCACGCATCAAGGGCGGCTTGATCAGCGGCAGGTTTTTCGACGAGTCGGGAATGGGGCTGAAGGCCGAGTAGTAGACGCGCCTCAGCCCGTAGCTTCCGTAAAGCTGCGCACTAGTCCCGAGAATGGTGGCGTCATTGGCCCCATCGGCGCCAACGATCATCTGCGTGCTCTGCCCGCCCGGCACGAAGCGTTTGCGCCGCTTGGTCTGCAGCGTCGGCTCGGACGCGGCTTCGATCTTCAATCGGAGATCACCCATCGAGCGGCGAATGCTGGCCGGCTTCTTTTCCGGCGCCAGTTGCGCGATGCCGCGGTCGGTCGGCAGCTCGATGTTGAGCGACAGCCGGTCGGCATAAAGCCCGGCCTCCTCGATCAGATGCGCCGAGGCCTCGGGAATGGATTTCAGATGGATGTAGCCCCGGAAGTTATGCGTGGTGCGAAGCTCGCGCACGATTCGAACCATCTCCTCCATCGTGTGGTCGGAGGAGCGGATGATCCCCGACGACAGAAACAGCCCCTCGATATAATTGCGCCGATAGAACTCCAGCGTCAGCCAGACAACCTCTTCCGGCGTGAACCGCGCCCGCTCGACATTGCTGGACGAGCGATTGATGCAATAGGCGCAGTCGTAGATGCAGAAGTTGGTGAGCAGGATCTTCAACAGCGAAATGCATCGCCCATCCGGCGCATAGGCATGGCAGATGCCGGCACCTTCAGTCGAACCAAGCCCGCCGCTCTTGCCGGAATCGCGCTTGGTGGTTCCGCTGGAGGCGCAGGAGGCGTCATATTTGGCCGCGTCCGAGAGGATGGCCAACCGCTCTTCAAGTGACTTCTTCATGCCTATGTTCTCTATATGTTCCATCGCTAACAGTCAAGAAAAGCCGCCATGGATTGATGTTTTTCAAGTTTGACGCGAAAAGCCATGAGGGGTTGCAAGTCGCTTCATCGAATTCTCTGGAAATCGACGGAGGCAATCTGCTATAAACGAAGCAGATAGAGTTTTTGCATGGTTCCGAAGTTCCCCTTCGGGACCTGTTTTCTTTTGTGTCTCTGCCTAGCCGACACAAAGACTGAAGGACAAGAAAATGGTTGATAAGGTACCGATGACGCAGGGTGGTTTCGTCAAGCTGCAGGAAGAGCTGCGCTGGCGTCAGCAGGAAGAACGCCCGCGAATCATCGAGGCGATTGCCGAGGCCCGCGCACACGGCGACCTCTCGGAAAACGCCGAGTACCATGCCGCCAAGGAAGCGCAGAGCCACAACGAAGGCCGCATTGGCGAGCTCGAGGACCTGACGGCGCGCGCCGAGGTTATCGACCTCTCCAAGATGTCCGGCAGCACGATCAAGTTCGGCGCCAAGGTGAAGCTCGTCGACGAGGACACCGAGGAAGAAAAGACCTACCAGATCGTCGGTGACCAGGAAGCCGACGTGAAGGCCGGCCGCATCTCCATTTCCTCCCCGATCGCCCGCGCGCTGATCGGCAAGGAAGTTGGCGATTCCATCGAAGTCAACGCGCCCGGCGGCTCCAAGGCTTACGAAGTTCTGGCCATCACCTGGGGCTGAGGACCTTGGCGGATCGCGGCCGATCGCACATCGTCGATATCGCTGACGTCGAAATCATAGCGCCGAACTTCAAGAAGCGTCTGTCAGGCGTCACCTCGACGATCATCCAGCTTATCCCGGTCCAGCGGGCGCTCGGTCAGAAGATCGCGGCGCTCGGGCCGGGCCTGCCGGCATCGATCCCGCATATCCGCTTCCGCGACCTCTCGAAATTGTGGCGCGCGCCCTCGACCCGGCCCTTCCGCGTCTGGCATGCCCGCCGCAACATCGAGATGCTCCCTGCCCTCATCATGCGCGACCTCCTGCGCATGAAGCTGAAGATCGTCTTCACCTCCGCCTCGCAGCGCAAGCACAGCGGCTGGACGAAGTTCCTCGTCTCGAAGATGGACGCGGTGATCGCGACCTCGGGCAAGACGGCGAACTATCTGGAAGTCCCAAGCACCGTCATCTTGCACGGCATCGACACCGCCCGCTTCTCGCCGCCATCCGATAAGGCGCAGGCCAAGCGCGAATGCGGCCTCGACCCGGACAAGAAGATCGCCGGCTGCTTCGGCCGTGTCCGCCACCAGAAGGGCACCGACCTTTTCGTCGATACAATGCTGCGGCTTCTTCCCGATCATCCCGAGTGGAGCGCTATCATCGCCGGCCGCGCCACGGCCCAGCATGTCGAGTTCGAAAACGGCCTCAAGGCCAAGGTCGCCGCCGCCGGCCTCTCGGACCGCATCCTCTTCGTCGGCGAACACACCAACATCAACGACTGGTACCGCGCGCTTGATCTGTTCGTCGCGCCGCAGCGCTGGGAAGGTTTTGGCCTGACCCCGCTCGAAGCCATGGCCTCCGGCGTACCAGTCGTCGCAACCGATGTCGGAGCCTTTCCGGAGATCGTCACGACAGGCGATAACGGCGCGGGCCTGCTGATCGCCCGAGACGATCTCGATGCGATGGCAAAGGCCGTTTCGGAACTCATGGATGATGAAAACCGTCTGGTACGGCTCGCAGCCAACGCCCAGGCGCATGTCATGGAAAACTTCCGGATCGAAGGCGAAGCCACGAAGCTGAAGGCCGTCTACGACAGCCTCGGCTGAGACAAATCAGACTTCGGTCAATCCGAGCTTCTTGATCTGGCGGATCGTCAGCATGGTGCGCACCGTGTCGACATGCTCGTTGGCGGTCAGCACCTCGATAACGAAGTCCTGGAACCGCGTCAGGTTTTCGGCCACGCAATGCAGCAGGAAGTCGCTGTCGCCCGAGACCATCCAGGCCTGCCGCACCAGCGGCCACTGCGTCGTCGCCGCGGCGAACGCCTTGAGATTGGCTTCCGACTGATGCTTGAGCCCGACCATGCAGAAGGCGACGAGATCGAAGCCCAGCTTCGGGCTGTTCAGCATCGCGTGATAGCCTTCGATCACGCCGGATTCTTCCAGCTTGCGCACACGCCGAAGGCAGGGCGGCGCCGAGATGCCGACCCGGTCGGCGAGCTCGACGTTGGTCATGCGCCCATCCGCCTGCAGCTCACGCAAAATCTTGATATCGATGGCGTCCAGTTCAGCGCGAACCAAGCGAGTGCCTTTCTTTAAAATCGTGAATCCAGCTTCTATATAAAGCGGCACAATACGCAAGAATCTTTCCCTGAGATGACGGAATCTTGCACATCCACACCGAATGCCTTGTTGGTAACGCAAGGCTGCCCTTGAATAAAAGCATTGGTCGTTCATAAATAACGCATGGACGCGTGATGGCCGTATTCGCCTTATATCCAGCGCGTCCAGCCAGTTGAAAGGAAGTCTCATGTCCGCCCGCCACACCAAGGTGCTCATCATCGGTTCCGGCCCCGCCGGCTATACCGCTGCCGTCTATGCGGCGCGCGCGATGCTGAAGCCGGTCCTGATCGCAGGGATGGAGCAAGGCGGACAGTTGATGATCACCACCGACGTCGAGAACTATCCGGGCTTCGCCGATCCGATCCAGGGCCCCTGGCTGATGGACCAGATGCTGCAGCAGGCCAAGCACGTGGGCGCCGAGATCGTCAACGACATCGTCACCGAAGTCGAGATGAACCAGCGCCCCTTCGTGGCGCGCACCGATAGCGGCCAGGTCTGGACCGCCGACACGCTGATCATCGCCACCGGCGCCAAGGCAAAGTGGCTCGGCATCGAGAGCGAGCAGACCTTCCAAGGCTTCGGCGTCTCCGCCTGCGCCACCTGCGACGGCTTCTTCTATCGCAACAAGGACGTGATCGTGGTCGGCGGCGGCAACTCGGCCGTCGAGGAAGCGCTGTATCTTTCGAACATCGCCAAAACCGTGACGGTCGTGCACCGCCGCGACAGTTTCCGCTCGGAAAAGATCCTGCAGGAACGCATCTTCGCCAAGGAGAACGTCAAGATCCTCTGGAACACCGAGATCGCCGAAATCACCGGCGCGCCGGCCAAGCCGCCGATGCCGCCGTCCGTGTCAGGCGTTCGCCTGCGCGACACACGCACCGGCACTGTTGCCGACCACACGATCGACGGTGTCTTCGTGGCGATCGGCCATGCGCCGGCAACCGAGCTCTTCAAGGGCAAGCTGAAGCTGAAGGACAACGGCTACCTCTGGACCGCGCCGGATTCGACCGCGACTTCGGTCGAGGGCGTTTACGCGGCCGGCGATGTCACCGACGACACTTTCCGCCAGGCGATCACCGCCGCCGGCATGGGCTGCATGGCAGCGCTCGAGGCCGAACGTTATCTCACGGGCCTTGTGCCCGTCGCCGTAGCTGCGGAGTAATATCGGCATGAGGGGTGGTGGAATGCCGTTGGACTGGGACAAGCTGCGTATTTTCCACGCAGCTGCCGAAGCCGGTTCGTTCACGCACGCGGCCGACAAGCTGCATCTGTCCCAATCCGCGATCAGCCGTCAGGTGAGCGCGCTGGAGCAGGATGTCGGCACCAAGCTGTTCCACCGCCACGCACGCGGCCTCATCCTCACCGAACAGGGCGAACTGCTTTACCGCACCGCCCATGACGTGCTCTTGAAGCTCGAAACCGTGAAGATGCAGCTGACCGAGACGACGGAAACGCCGTCCGGCAAGCTGCGCGTCACGACCACGGTCGGTCTCGGCCAGGGCTGGCTCACGGACAAGATCCAGGAGTTCATGCAGCTCTATCCGGATGTCCAGATCCAGCTCATCCTCGACAACGAGGAAGTGGATGTGAACATGCGCTACGCCGACTGCGCGATCCGCCTGCGCCAGCCGCAGCAATCCGACCTCATCCAGCGCAAACTGTTCACCGTGCACATGCACGTCTACGCGGCCCCCTCCTATATCAACCGATATGGCGAGCCACAGGCGGTCGAGGATCTCGACAACCACCGAATCATCACCTTCGGCGAACCGGCGCCAAACTATCTGCTCGACGTGAACTGGCTTGAAATCGCCGGCCGCTCGTCCGACAACAAGCGCATTCCGCACCTGCAGATCAACAGCCAGACCTCGATCAAGCGCGCCTGCCTGCTCGGCATGGGCGTCGCCTGCCTGCCCGACTATATCGTCGGCCGCGACCCGGGCCTGATTCAGCTGCCGATCAATGCCGACGTGCCCTCCTTCGACACCTATTTCTGCTATCCCGACGAAATGAAGAACGCCGCCAAGCTCAAGGCTTTCCGCGACTTCATCGTCAGCAAGGCCAGAAACTGGAGCTTCTAACTGATTTTGCGGCGAAATTCGCAGCCGTGCAGCGCGCGCATGCCTGACATGCACAAAAATTGGTTGCCGGCTGCACATTAAAACACCATATCAACCTTAGCTGATGCACACGGTGGCTTTTCCTCCCAGTTCCACCGCATTAGCTGTTCCCCTCTGGAGGTTTAGACCTTCATACCTATAAAGGGCCCCGAGCATTCGGTGGCCCTCTTTTTTTGCCTTGATTTGCCCTAATTTTCCGCATCGCAGCAAAAAATGCTGCATTGCATAGCAGGCATGCGCAAACGGGCATTGAAATCTGCCCGCCAAAGCATCATATCGCACTCAGTTGATGCACATGGCGGTTCTCTCCCAGTGCCGCTGCATTAGCTGTTCCCCTCTGGAGGTTGAATAACCTTCACACCTTAAAGGGCCCCGTTCATTCGGTGGCCCTCTTTTTTTGCTTAAAATTTAACCACAGCAGCTTACCGGTGAATTGCTCTGCCATCGAAGAAGTAGAGCTGACATCTAGCGCAACGCTACGGAGTCATATTTATTATCCCAGAATCTACCTATGAGGGAAAGCATGGCTGGGGCATTTGGCGCCATTTTCATCATACCAATGTTTCTTCTGAACAGCTTGAGCGGCCTTATTGGCGGTGCTTGGCTAATCTGGCTTGGAGACTGGAAGTTAGTTCTTACAGGCGTTGCACTCGCAATCTGCGCGCCATTTTGGACGAGTATAGCTATTCTTCCTAGCTTGATATTTGCCCTGCCAAGTGTTGTTGCCATGGAGAAAGGGCAACGATTTCTCGCCCTAACTCTTGCGTCACTTTCCGCACTCTGGAGTTACGCTGTAGTGACAGCTTGGTGCATCGCGGTGTTTAAATATGTGCCAGAATTCTGGCATAGCGGTGAGCCAATCGCTCCATTCCTCCTATATGCTTATGCAATGGCTACGGGCCCTTGGGCTTTGGCGGCGCAGAAGGCGCAACGGAGTGGCGATAGTGACGCGGGCCAGTTTACGGCCTCCGCAGCATGCTTCGGTTGCGCTCTCATTTTAGGATATGTGTTTTTAGCGGACAGGCCTCAGTTTACGACAGCCGTTTGGCTGCTGATCGTACCCATGGTCGCCGCGTATTTGCTGTCAATCGTTATAGGTGTCATCGAAAGCCGCAGGCAAACAAGGTATGGTTTCTGACAACGCCGAGACATGCCGGCACGAACACCAATCCCAGCCACGTCGCTAAAAATTCGCGCATGTCTTGAACATCGAAAACCGTCGATCCATATATCGGTTAGAAACGATTTATGGTTCGGCTAACGACGATGGACAACGACGAAATCCTGAAAGCGATATCCCATCCCAAGCGGATGGAGATTCTGAATTGGCTGAAGAACCCCGAAGAGCATTTCTCTTCGCAGGAGCATCCGCTCGAGATGGGTGTCTGCGCCAGCCAGTTCGAACGCTGCGGCCTCTCCCAATCGACCGTCTCCGCTCACCTGGGCACGCTCAGCCGCGCCAATCTCGTGACCACGCGCCGCGTCGGTCAGTGGATCTTCTACAAGCGCAACGAAGAAACCATCGCGGCCTTCCTCAAGCAACTGGCACAGGATCTCTAAACATGCCTCTCGCCCTCCTCGTCCTGGCGCTCAGCGCTTTTGCGATCGGCACCACCGAATTCGTTATCATGGGCCTGCTGCCCGAAGTCGCCACCGACCTTGCGGTGACAATCCCGCAGGCCGGCTGGCTCGTCACCGGTTATGCACTCGCGGTCGCCGTCGGCGCCCCTGTCATGGCGGTCTCCACCGCGCATCTGAAGCGCCGCACGGCGCTGATCGCGCTCATGGCCTTCTTCATCGCCGGCAATCTGCTCTGCGCGCTGGCGCCGAGCTACTGGGTGCTGATGATCGCCCGTGTCGTCACCGCGCTCTGCCATGGCGCCTTCTTCGGCATCGGCTCCGTCGTCGCCGCCAGCCTTGTGGCGCCGGATCGCCGCGCCCGCGCCGTAGCGCTGATGTTCACTGGCCTAACGCTTGCTAACGTGCTCGGCGTGCCGCTCGGTACCGCCATCGGCCAGGCATTCGGCTGGCGCTCGACCTTCGCGATCGTCACCGTCCTCGGCGTCATCACCATCGCCGGCCTGATCGCTGTGCTCCCCAAGGACCGCCAGGAAGAACAGGGCAACATCTTCCGCGAGATCGCCGCCCTGAAGAACGGCCAACTCTGGCTGGCGCTGTCGACCACCGTCTTCTTCGCCGCCTCGATGTTCGCGCTCTTCACCTATATCGCGCCGCTGCTGCGGGATGTCACCGGCCTGTCGCCGCAGGGCGTCACCTGGACGCTGTTCCTGATCGGCCTCGGGCTTACCGTCGGCAATCTTCTCGGCGGCAAGCTCGCCGACTGGAAGCTTGGGCCGACGCTCGCCGGCGTCTTTGCAATGATCGCCGTGACCTCGGTCGCCTTCGGCTTCACCAGCCCCTATTTCATCGCCGCCGAAATCACCCTCTTCGTCTGGGCTGTGGCCACTTTCGCCGCCGTCCCCGCCCTGCAGGTCGGCGTCGTGCACTTCGGCAAGGATGCGCCCAATCTGGTCTCGACGATCAATATCGGCGCCTTCAACACCGGCAACGCGCTCGGCGCCTGGGCGGGCGGCATGGCCATCGAGCTCGGCTTCAACATGACCCGCGTGCCGCTCGTCGCCGCCTTCATGGCCCTGATCGGCCTTGTCGTCACGGCGCTTACCTATCTCTCCGCCAAGGGCAAGGCAGCCATGCCTGCCCCGGCTGAATGATCCTTCCAACGCCCCCAAACCACTAGCACCACCGAAAGGACTTCCCATGAGCAAGCTCTTCGAACCGACACAGGTTGGCGATATCGCCGTCAAGAACCGCATCGTCATGGCCCCGCTGACCCGCAACCGCTCGCCGGGCGCCGTGCCGAACGACCTCAACGTCGAATATTACACGCAGCGCGCCTCCGCCGGCCTGATCGTCACGGAAGCGACCGCGATCACCCACCAGGGCCAGGGCTATGCCGACGTCCCCGGCCTCTACAGCAAGGAAGCCCTGGATGGCTGGAAGCGCGTGACCGATGCCGTGCACGCCCATGGCGGCAAGATCGTCGTGCAGATGTGGCATGTCGGCCGTATCTCGCACACGACGCTGCAGCCGAACGGCGGCAAGCCGGTCTCCTCGAGCAACAAGACCGCCAAGTCGAAGACCTATCTCGTCAACGCAGACGGCACCGGCAGCTTCGCCGAAACCTCCGAGCCGCGCGCGCTTGAAACCGCCGAGATCGCCGGCATCGTCGAGGATTACCGCAAGGCCGCCCGCGCCGCGATCGACGCCGGCTTCGATGGCGTCGAGATCCATGCTGCCAACGGCTACCTGATCGACCAGTTCCTGCGCGCCGACATCAACGACCGCACCGACCAGTATGGCGGCTCGATCGAAAACCGCGCCCGCTTCCTGTTCGAAGTGGTCGATGCGATCACCAAGGAAATCGGCCCGCGCGTCACCGGCATCCGTATCTCGCCGGTCACCCCTGCCAACGACGCATCCGACGCTGCCCCTCAGCCGCTGTTCGACTACGTCGTCGAGGGTCTGGCTAAGTACGACCTCGCCTTCATCCACATCATCGAGGGTGCCACCGGCGGCGACCGCAACTTCCAGCAGGGCGACAAGCCCTTCGACTATGCGGGCCTGCGCGCCGCCTATGAAAAGGCCGGCGGCAAGGCAAGCTGGATGGTCAACAACGGCTATGATCGCCAGCTCGCCATCGACACCGCCGAAAGCGGCAAGGCCGACCTGATCGCGTTCGGCAAGCCGTTCATCGCCAACCCTGACCTCGTCGAGCGCCTCAAGGCCAACGCCCCGCTCAACGAAATCGACCAGGCCACCCTCTACGGCGGCGGCCCGAAGGGCTACATCGACTACCCGGCCCTCGAAAAGGTTGCTTAAACATCACCAAATGCCTCGAAATCCCGCCACCCGGCGGGATTTCTCTTTCTGGCCCATATCATTCTGGGTCGACGTCATTGCCCTTTCCGGCCGCGACCGGCTAGCATCCCCTCATGTTCAAGCCCTATCTCGACCGCTGGCACCTCACCCCTGACGGCGAGCCTGTCGTCACCCACTCCAGCCATCTCCTGCCCGTGCTGTGGCGCKACAAGCCGGCCATGCTGAAGCTGAGCGCCGACGAAGCCGAGCGATCGGGCGCCGCCGTGATGCACTGGTGGAACGGAAACGGTGCGGCCAAGGTCTATTGCCACGACGCCGATGCGATCGTGCTCGAGCGAGCCCAAGGTGGCCGCTCGCTCCTCACCATGGCCGCTGAAGGCGAGGACGACGAGGCAAGCCGCATCCTCTGCGACACAGTCGCCAGACTGCATGCGCCACGCCAGACACCGCAGCCGCCGCTCATTCCCCTTGCCCGATGGTTCCGTGACCTCGCACCAGCCGCCGGCAAATACGGCGGCGTGCTCACCGATTGCCACGACATCGCCACCGCCCTGCTCGCCGAACCCCGTGACGAAACCGTCCTGCACGGCGATATCCACCACGGCAACGTCCTCGATTTCGAAGAACACGGCTGGCTGGCGATCGATCCCAAGGGCCTGGTTGGCGAGCGCGGCTTCGACTACGCCAACATCTTCGCCAACCCGGAACTCTCGACGGTCACCGATCCCGATCGGCTACGGCGCCAACTCCCCATCATATCCGCTGCCGCCAACATCGAAGCAACGCGCCTGCTGCGCTGGATCGCCGCCTATTGCGGCCTCTCCGCCGCCTGGTTTCTCGACGACGGCATGCTGTCGGAAGCGCAAAGCCCGCTGACGGTCGCCCGCATCGCGCTCGCGGAACTAAGCCAAGGCTAACCGCGCGGCGCCAGCGCGCCCGCCACCTCACCGTCCATCGGACCTTCAAGGCAGCCGAGCGACAGCAAAGTCATCCTGATGGCATCATCAACAGGCGTCCGCGGCTCGAAACCGAGTTCCGCCACCAGCCTGTCATTGCTCATCCGGATCGGCTCGCGCCAGAGATAGCGCATCTCCTTCAGCTCGCGCATGAAGGTCACGAATGGTGCCGCCAAGGGCACGACAAACCAGGGAAAGCCCCGCACCTTCACCCGCCCGCCAACGGCGCGCCTGATCGCTTCGACCATCTGCTGCCCATCGTGATCCCAGAAGCCGTCCATATGATAGACGGCAAAATCAGGCAGACGCTCGCGGCGCTCGACCAATTGCACCATCGTTTCCGCCACGTCAGGCAGATAGGCCCACTGATGCCCCACACCGTTGCGTGCCGGGTTGTTCACGGTGGAAATGGGCTTGCCGGGCGTGATCATGCCCTGCGAGAACCAGCTGCTCGCCGCCCCCGGCCCGAAGAAATCGCCGGCGCGCACGATAACGACCGGCGCCCCATCACGCGATCCGGCCTCCAGCCGCTTTTCCATCTCGACGCGGATGGCACCCTTCTTCGTCACCGGATGCTGCGGGCTGTCCTCGCGCAGAACAGGAAACGCGTCCGGTCCGAAATTGTAGACCGTGCCTGGAAGCACGATCGTTGCGCCGACCGCCTTGGCGGCCGCGATCGTATTGTCGAGCATCGGCAGCACCAGCTTTTCCCAGTCGCGATAGCCGGGCGGATTGACCGCGTGCACGATCAGGCTCGCCCCTTCAGCGGCGGCCATTACATCGGCGGCACGCATCGCGTCGCCCTGCACCCAGTTCAAACAGGGCTCGGCGGCGCGCGCCTTTTCCACATTGCGGTTCAGCGCGCGGACATGCCAGCCGCGCGAAACAAGCTTGCGGGCAACCGCGCCGCCAATGCCACCGGTTGCTCCAAGTACAAGTGCGATCTGCTGTGTCATCATCGTCTCCATCTGTCGATGAAGAGATGATGCGCTCGCGTTGAGATAAACGAAATTGACGAAATTCGTATCTCATCTATACGTATTTGAATGACCTCAGAGCCAAGCTGGGATTTCTACCTCACCCTTCTCGCCGTGCTCCACCACGGCTCGCTATCGGCCGCCGCCCGCGAGCTCGGGCTGACGCAGCCGACCATCGGCCGCCATATCGACGCGCTGGAAGAGATCGTCGGCGCGCAGCTCTTCGTCCGCTCGCAGAGCGGCTTGATGCCGACCGAAGCCGCCCTCGAACTCAAGCCCTATGCCGAGACGCTGGCCTCGACTTCCGCCGCCCTCCTGCGCACCGCCTCCGGCCATCGCGACCGCATCGCCGGCCCGGTCCGCATCAGCGCCAGCGAGGTGATCGGCGTCGAAGTGCTACCGTCGATCCTGGCACCGCTGATGGAGCAGTACCCGGAACTCGAGATCGAGCTCTCCGCCTCCGATGCGGTCGAGGATCTGCTCAGCCGCGAAGCCGATATCGCCGTGCGGATGAGCGAGCCGACACAGGACGCGTTGGTCGTGCGCCGCATCGGCGACATTCCGCTCGGCTTCCACGCCCATCGCCGTTATCTCGACCATCGCGGCACGCCGGAGACCCTGGCCGATCTCGAGGGCCACCGCCTGATCGGCTTCGATCGGCACACCGGCTATGTCAGGACGATGCTGAAACGCTACCCTGTCTTCGCCGACCTCACCTTCGGCTTCAAGGCCGACAGCACGCTGGCGCAGATGGCGGCGATCCGCTCGGGATTGGGGATAGGGATGTGCCAGACAGGACTGGCGGCGTCGGATGAGGATCTTGTCCACGTGCTGCCGCAGGCGTTTCAAATCCCGCTCGCGACTTGGGTGGTGATGCACGAGGCGATCAGGACCTCACCGCGCTACCGCGTCACCTTCGATGCGCTGGTCGCGGGCCTGCTCGATTATATCAGGGAAGGAGCGCTCGGCCGCCGGGACTGACGGAACGCCTCATGAAGAGCGCGATCGGTCAGGCGCGCGGCGACGTTGCAGCCTGGTGGGTCTTCCAGTTGCCATCGACCACCTCGGTCTCCGGACGGTCGCCACCCTCGGCATATTCCTCGTGCCACTTGCCCTTGTCGTCCTGCCAGCTGATTTCGGCGGAATCGCCGCCGACCTGCTGCTCGGCCGCCACGATACGGGCCGCCTCAAGCGCTTCGGAATGTGTCGGGAAGGCCTCGGAATACACGTTTCCCAGCCGGTAGGCCCAGCCGCCATCGTGCTGGACGACTTCATAGACCACCTTGACCATGCACTTCACTCCTCTTTTGCTTGGTTCAACACACCGAACCGACAGGATCGAATCCTGTCGAGCGCGGTGCCACTTGGCAAAAAGACGAGAGGCGCCGCGATATGCTTCCGGCTGACCGATGAGGCAGTATTCCATTAAATGCCCAAGACTGCAAACCTGCCCCGCGCAATCGCCGACTTGATATGTGAAATCATCGCCTTAGACTTGATACATGAATCAAGATCGGAGCTCGACGTTGGGGATAGTGTCACGCCTGAAAACCGAACGGTACCTGCTGATCGCGATTGCGGTCGGCGTGGCGGCGTTTCTGTCGGAACACGCGATCATGGAGATGGGCCAGGGCGCGGCCCTCATCGCGGCCGCCGCCCTCGTCGTGACCATCGTGCTCGCCTCGATGCGTGTTGCCCATCACGCCGAGATCCTCGCCATCAAGGTCGGCGATCCCTATGGCACGATGATCCTGACGCTCTCGGCCGTCGCCGTCGAGGTCATCATCCTCGCCATCATGATGGCAGGCGAAAGCTCGCCGACGCTGGTGCGGGACACGATCTATTCGGCGCTGATGCTGGATATCAACGGCATCCTCGGCCTCGCTGCCCTGCTCGGCGGCCTGAAGCACGGCGAGCAACCCTATAACGACAACTCCGGCAAGACCTATGGCGTCATGATCCTGACGGCGATCGGCATCTCGATGATCGTCCCGGAATTCGTGCCCGATGAGAAGTGGCACTATTATTCCGCCTTCACCATCGTCGCGATGATCGCGCTCTACGCGCTTTTCCTGCGCATGCAGGTCGGCCAGCACAGCTATTTCTTCAGCTACAGCTACCCCCGCGCCGAGCGCAAGCAGGACGCATCGGAGGAGCATGGCGACGAAGGGTCGACGGCTGTCTCGATCGCCACGATCCTGGCTGGCGTCGTCATCATCGGCCTGCTGGCCGAATTCATGTCGGCCTTCATGACGACGGGCCTCAAGGGCACCGGCGCGCCGATCGGCCTCACCGCCCTCGTCGTCGCGACCATATCGGCCGCGCCCGAGATCCTGACCGCGCTCCGCGCCGCCCTGAAGAACCGAATGCAGGCAACCGTCAACATCGCCATGGGCGCCTCGCTCTCAACGGTCATCCTGACCGTCCCGGTCATGGAGGCGATCGCGCTCTACACCGGCCAGCCCTTCATCATGGCGATGACGCCGGTGCAGACGGTGATGGTCACGATCACTCTGATCGCCGCCGCCATCAACCTCAACGATGGCGAGACCAATGCCATCGAGGGGATGACGCACTTCATCCTGTTCGCGACGTTCCTGATGCTGGCAAGCCTGGGGCTATAGCGGCAGATAGAATCCGAAATCAACGCCTTACGGCGAAAACCTGAATCGGATTACAAACTGAGAAAAGCGATTACGCCGCGATCTTGTCGTAGAGAACGGCGCGATTACGCCCGCTATCCTTGGCGGCATAAAGCGCCGCGTCGGCCATCTTGAGCAGATCGCTCCAGGAGCGGCCCGCATCCGCGCTCGTTGCAACGCCGATGCTGACGGTGAGCGGCACGCGCTGCCCGTTGCTGTCCACTTCGAGCTTGCCGATCAGATCGACCAGACGCTCGGCCGCCTTCATGGCCTCCAAGGCGTTCGTCTTCGGCAGATAGGCCGCGAACTCCTCGCCGCCGAGACGCGCGAAGCTGCCGCTTGCATTGAGGTTGCGGCGGATCGCATCGGCGAAGCTGACGAGCACCTGATCGCCAGTATCATGGCCGAAACGATCGTTGACCTGCTTGAACAGGTCCAGATCCATCAACAGCAGCGCATCGTCCCCGCGCAAGACCTTCGGCATCCGCGAGGTGAACCAGCGGCGGTTGCCGACGCCCGTCAGCATGTCCGTATCGGCCACATGCCGCAGTGCCGCCTCGGCGCGCTCCTTCACGAGGATGATGACGAAGAGTGCGATCGCGAAATGGCAGATGATGCGGATGAAGAACGCCCAGCGCGGCGTCATCGGAGCGATCGCCGGCGTCAGCATGGCAACGACGATGAGCAAGGCCAGAAGCGACGACAACGCGATCACGCAAGACAGCACGACCCGCACCGGCAGCCGTTCCGGCCGCCGATCATGCAGCACGGTGGCGGCAGCCGCCGCAAGCGACAGGAAGGAGATGAAATTGCTGACCGCGCCGCGAGCCACATCGTCGAGATAGAACCGCGTCGCGAACGCAGTCACGATCAGCGCCGCTGGAATGATCAGCACGAGCCAATCGATCCGCCGCCGCCTGCCGCTGCTGAGCTGGCGCATGCCGACCCAGAAAACCGAATAGCCGATCAGGCCGAATACGAAGGTGCCGAACGTCCATATTTCATGGGAGAGCACCGAACGCTCGCCCAGCCCCGCCAAGGTCGACGACATCGCCAGCGACAAGAAGCCGATCGCCAACGTGCCCAACCCCTCGCCGCGCTTCGACTGCCAGCGCGTATAGAGAAAGCAGAGAGCGCCGACGAGAAACGAGCATTGGTGCAACAGGAGAACCGTTGCGAAGTCGAGCTGGAAGGATTGAAGCGTCATAATCCGAAGGCAATGAAATCTATAAAAACAGCGCACCAATAGACGCCAGTCATTAGCGATCTTTAAATGGGCGGCAGCAAAACACACCTGCAATAAAAAACCCGCCGTCGCCGGCGGGTTTCGAAGTTCAAAGCAACACTGCTTACTTGCAGGCGCCGCAGAAGCGCTGGATGCGCTTGCAGGCTTCTTCGAGCAGCTCTTCCGAGGTCGCGTAGGAGATACGGAAGTTCGGGCCGAGACCGAAGGCCGAGCCGTGAACCACGGCAACGCCTTCCGATTCCAGCAGCTCGGACACGAAGTCCTCATCCGTCTCGATGACCTTGCCCGTCGGTGCCGTCTTGCCGATCAGGCCGGCGCAGGACGGGTAGACGTAGAAGGCGCCTTCCGGGTTCGGGCACGAAATGCCCTTGGCCTGGTTCAGCATCGACACGACGAGGTCGCGGCGGCCTTCGAAGATCTTCTTGTTCTCAGGGATGAACGCCTGCGTGCCGTTGAGCGCTTCGACAGCAGCCCACTGCGCAATCGACGATGCGCCCGAGGTCTGCTGGCCCTGGATCATGTCCATGGCCTTGATCAGCTGGATCGGGCCGGCCGCGTAGCCGATACGCCAGCCGGTCATCGCGTAGGCCTTGGAGACGCCGTTCATGGTGAGCGTGCGGTCATAGAGCTTCGGCTCGACTTCGACGGGCGTGACGAATTTGAAGTCGCCATAGGTCAGGTGCTCGTACATGTCGTCGGTCAGGATCCAGACATGCGGATGCTTGAGCAGCACATCGGTCAGAGCCTTCAGCTCGTCATGCGTATAGGCGGCACCCGACGGGTTGGACGGCGAGTTGAAGATGAACCACTTCGTCTTCGGCGTGATCGCCTTGTCGAGATCGGCTGCCTGGAGCTTGAAGTTGTTTTCCTGCGTCGTCATGACGGTAACCGGCGTACCACCGCACAGTGCCACCATCTCCGGGTAGGATACCCAGTAAGGTGCCGGGATGACGACTTCATCGCCGGCATTCAGCGTTGCCATGAAGGCGTTGAAAAGAATCTGCTTTCCGCCGGTGCCGACGATCGTCTGCTCCCAGGAGTAATCCAGGCCGTTCTCGCGCTTGAACTTCGCGGCGATTGCCTTGCGCAGTTCAGGGATACCGGAAACCGGCGTGTACTTCGTCTCGCCGCGGTTGATCGCGTCGATCGCCGCCTGCTTGATATTGTCGGGCGTATCGAAGTCCGGCTCACCGGCGCCAAGACCGATCACGTCACGGCCTTTTGCTTTCAACTCGCGCGCTTTCTGGGAAACGGCGATGGTGGCGGAAGGCTTCACACGGGAAAGAGCATCGGCAAGAAAGGCCATGATATCGGTCCTATACGGTTGATTTTAGCAGACGGCCGGGGCCGGATTTCTGCGCTACGGTCTATGTCCAATGTAGGCAGGCTTTTCAAGGCCAAAGGGGTGATGAATCGGATGATTCTTCGTGATCATTCGCGCCATCGGCATCGTGATTCGCATAATCCGAAGCCGCCTGACCGACGCGATCCTGATTTACGCCCTGAAATCAAAAACTTCGCCAAATCGGCCCTTCGCCACGAATTGGCCGCAACAAATGCCGTGGCATGCCGCAATTCGGTCGCGAGCCCGCCGAGATCGAAGCCGCATTCTTGCATCTCCGAAATTGGTTACTGAGGGCATGCCATGTTTCTGGAAGATGAAGTCACCTTGAGGCGGCTGCGCGCCGCCCGCGTTTCCATATCCCTGTTGATCGCATTCGTGGCTTTCGCCGCCTCAGTCCTGGTTACATCAGGACTGGTGACGGCCGCCTATGCCGCTGATGAAAGCTGGCCCAAAGCCCGCGAGCTCGCCGGCTTGATCAAGCCGAACGACGTCAACAGCGGCTCGCTGCTGTTTCCCGCCAAGGAACCCGGCTTTTTCGTCGAGGCGCCGCGTCTAAAGACCGACGTCGAGATGGATGTCACCGGCCCCATCGCCCGCGTCAAGGTCACGCAGCGCTTCCAGAACCCGAGCAAGGGCTGGGTCGAGGGCACCTACGTCTTCCCGCTGCCTGAAAATTCCGCCGTTGACGTCCTGAAGATGCAGATCGGCGACCGCTTCATCGAAGGCCAGATCAAGCCGCGCCAGGAAGCCCGCGAAATCTACGAGCAGGCCAAGGCCGAGGGCAAGAAGACCGCCCTGCTGGAACAGCAACGCCCCAACATCTTCACCAACCAGGTCGCCAATATCGGCCCCGGCGAAACCATCGTCGTGCAGGTCGAATACCAGCAGACGGTACACCAGTCCGGCGGCGAGTTCTCGCTGCGCTTCCCGATGGTCGTGGCACCCCGCTACAATCCGGCGCCGATCGTCCAGACCGTCGAATTCAACAACGGCGCCGGCTTCGCCGTCCCGTCCGATCCGGTCGAGAACCGCGAGAAGATCACGGCACCGGTGCTCGACCCGCGCGAGAATGCCAAGATCAACCCCGTCGCGCTGACCGTAAAGCTGAAGGCCGGCTTCCCGCTCGGCGATGTCAAATCCTCCTTCCACGATGTCGATATCAAGACCGACGGCGACCAGAACCGCGTCATCGCGCTGAAGGGCGAAACCGTTCTCGCCGACAAGGATTTCGAGCTCACCTGGAAGGCCGCCCCCGGCAAGACGCCGAGCGCCGGCCTGTTCCGCGAGGTGCGCGACGGCAAGACCTACCTTCTCGCCTTCGTCACGCCGCCCGCGACGCCGGATGCGAATGCAGCCCCCGCCAAGCGCGAAGTCGTCTTCGTCATCGACAATTCCGGCTCCATGTCCGGCCCGTCGATCGAGCAGGCAAAGGAGAGCCTGGCGCTCGCCATCTCGAGGCTCAACGCCGACGACCGCTTCAACGTCATCCGCTTCGACGACACGATGACCGATTACTTCAACGGCCTCGTCGCAGCCTCCCCCGACAATCGCGAAAAGGCGATATCCTATGTCAGGAGCCTGAACGCCGATGGCGGCACCGAGATGCTGCCGGCGCTGCAGGATGCACTGCGCAACCAGGGCTCGGTCGCGGCGGGCGCGCTGCGCCAGGTCGTCTTCCTCACCGACGGCGCGATCGGCAACGAACAGCAACTCTTCACCGAGATCACCCAGAACCGCGGAGACGCCCGCGTCTTCACCGTCGGCATCGGCTCGGCGCCCAACTCCTACTTCATGACCAAGGCCGCCGAGATGGGCCGCGGCACCTTCACGCAGATCGGCTCCACCGACCAGATCGCCACGCGCATGGCCGAGCTTTTCCAGAAGCTGCAAAACCCCGCGATGACCGATATCGCGGCGACCTTCGAGGGTGCCAAGGCAGAAGACATCACCCCCAACCCGATGCCCGACCTCTATACCGGCGAGCCCGTGGTGCTGACCGCCGAGCTGCCGGACATCAAGCAGACGGGCAAGCTGCAGATCACGGGCAAGACGGGCACCCAGCCCTGGCGCGTCGAGATGGATATCGCCAATGCCGCCGACGGCCAGGGCATCTCCAAACTCTGGGCACGCCGCAAGATCGACGATCTCGAAGCCCGCTCCTATGAGCGCCAGGACCCGACAGCGCTCGACAAGGATGTCGAGGCCGTGGCGCTTGCCCATCACCTCGTCTCGCGCATGACCAGCCTCGTCGCCGTCGACGTCACCCCGTCGCGGCCACAGGATAAGCCGCTGGACTCCGCCAAGCTTCCGCTCAACCTCCCTGATGGTTGGGACTTCGAGAAAGTCTACGGCGAGACCGCCCCTGCCCCGCAGGCCCCGTCAGGCAACGGACCCGACCACGCCATGGCCGCACCGCTGCAGCAGGTGGCCGAGCTTGCGGCAACCCGCATGGCGGCCGCCCCGACACCCAAGGCCGCCAATCTGATCGCCCAGCGCTCGGCCTCCGTCCAGCTGCCGCAGACCGCCACCCGCGCCGACGAGCAGATCGCCCGTGGCGTGACCATGATGGTACTGGCACTGGTGGCCGCAAGCGGTCTGATGGCGTGGAGACGCCGCAACGCCATGGCGGGAGGAACCCGCGGTGGCCATTAGAACACGCAGAACCAGCGGAGCCGGGCCGGCCGATGACTTCGGCCCGCTTCCCACCTATCTGGAACTCGCCATGGCGACGGCAGCGGCAACCGCATTCGACGCACCCGACAACAAACAGGCGTCGCCGCTGTGGCCGCGCTTCTCCGTGGTCGAGAAGGTGATCGCTGCAGGCATCGCCATCCTGGCGCTCTACGGGATGATCCTGATCAGCGACGGCATCTATATCAAAGCGAAGGCGCAGCTGTCGCAATTCCTGCTGGCACGCGCCTTCGCGGCCGAACTGCGCGGCGAAGACGCCAAGCCCTGGCCCTGGGCCGATTTTACCACCGAGGCGAAAGTCAGCGCCCCGCGCCTCGGCAAGCAGGCGATCGTTCTCTCCGGCGCCTCCGGCGAAGCCCTTGCCTTCGGTCCCGCCTGGCTGACCAATACCCCGCAGCCGGGAGAAGAAGGCACCTCCGTCATCGCCGCCCATCGCGACACCCACTTCCGCTGGCTCAAGGACGTCAAGCCGGGCGATGAGATCGAGGTAACGCGCCGCGACGGTGAACGCCTGATCTTCAAGGCCGGCGAAGGCCGCGTCGTCGCCTGGGACAACAGCGGCATCGACCCGACGGCACATGGCCATAACCTCGTGCTGGCCACCTGCTGGCCCTTCGGCGCCACCGAACGCGGGCCGCTGCGCTATATCGTCAATGCCGAGCTTGTGGACGCGAAAACGACCGGTTCCATTCAGGGCCAAAACACAATGCCGTTATCCCCCACCCCCTGAGGGTTGAACCGAAGCCGTCCCTCCTCCAAGTCTCATGCGAATTGACATTTGTAAGTTGGCATTAGGGGATGGGGAATGAGATCAGTTTCGACACTTCGGCTCGGTAAAGCGCCAGGGATTGGCTTGTTGCTGACGGCGATCCTTGCCCAATCCGCCCCCGTCATGGCGGCCGACACGGTCGAGACCAAGAAGGTCCAGGTTCAGGTCGAAACGATCGCCTCGGGGCTGGAGCATCCATGGGCGGTGGCGGTCCTTCCCGATGGCGGCTATCTCGTGACCGAACGCCCCGGCCGTTTGCGGATCGTCCGCGACGGCAAACTCCTGGCACCGATATCCGGCGTGCCCAAGGTCTACGCCAGAAGCAAGGGCGGCCTGATGGATGTGGAACTGGCACCCGATTTTGCCACCTCGCGGACACTCTATCTGACGGCCGCGACCCCGGGTGACGGCGGCTCCGGCACCGAAGCCTTCAGCGCCACGCTTTCAGCCGACGGAACCGCGCTTGAGAACGTCAAGTCGATCTTCAAGATGCGCAAGTTCACCAGCGGCGGCATCCAGTATGGCTCGCGCATCGCCATCGCCAAGGATGGCTCGCTGTTCATCAGCGTTGGCGACCGAGGCGATCGCGACCGCTCGCAGGATTGGCAGGACGATGCCGGCTCGATCGTCCATATCAATGCCGATGGCAGCATCCCCGACGACAATCCCTTCAAGGACGGCGCCAAGGCGCTGCCGGAAATCTGGTCGAAGGGCCACCGGAACCCGCAGGGCATCACCTTCGACGCCGCCGACGGCAAGCTCTATACCGTCGAGCACGGCGCGCGCGGCGGCGACGAGATCAACGGCATCGAGCCGGGCAAGAACTACGGCTGGCCGATCATCACCTACGGCCGCGACTATTCCGGCGCGGAGATCGGCGAAGGCACTGCCAAGAAGGGGCTGGAGCAGCCGCTCTGTTACTGGGACCCCTCGATCGCGCCGGGCGCCGTCGCCATCTATCGCGGCAAGATGTTTCCGGAATGGAATGGCGACTTCCTGGTCGCAGCCCTGAAATTCCAGCTCCTGTCGCGCATGCAGCGCGATGACAGCGGCGCTTTCGTCGCCGAGGAGCGTATCTTCGACGGCGCCTATGGCCGCATGCGCGATATCGTGGTGGCGCCCGACGGCGCGCTTCTGATCGTCACCGACGACGACGATGGTGCGCTGCTGCGCGTCTCCCGGGCACCTGCGAACAACGGCTGATCTAGGCCGCCAACGTCGCCTTGCTGCGGTCGAACGAAACTGGTAACGGTCGCCCATCTCGACCACTCCCTTTTCGGCCGCAAAGCGCTAACCCGTCTGGCCGACCTCCCCGAGGCTGACCCGATTGAGGCTGACATGACGCGCATACAGGCGAACCTTGTTCTATTGCTGGCTGGCGCCATCTGGGGCGGCGGCTTTGTCGCGCAGTCGACGGCAATGGAAACGATCGGTCCTCTCTGGTTCGTCGGCCTGCGCTTCGCCATCGCTACCGTCGCCGTACTCCCCTTCGCTCTGATCGAGGCGCGCAAAAGCAAGACCAAGACCAGCGGGCGCCACGCGATGCTCTATCTGCTGATCGGCCTGACCCTCTTCGGCGTCATGATCACCCAGCAAATCGGCCTCCAGACGACGACGGTGACCAACTCAAGCTTCCTCACCGGGCTCTACGTCGTCATCGTTCCGATCATCGCCGTGGTTTTCCTGCGCCGGGCGCCGCACTGGATCGTCTGGCCGGGCGCCTTGATGGCATTGACCGGCATCTATCTGCTGTCGGGTGGCGACATGTCGGCCCTGTCGCGCGGCGATGTCCTGACCATCTTCTGCGCCGTCTTCTCCGCCGGACAGATCACGCTCGCCGGCATCATCGTCTCGGAGACCGGTCGAGCCCTGACGCTGTCGGTGGCGCAGTTCGCCGTCACCGCCGTCCTGGCGCTGGCAGCCGCCGTCATTGTCGAACCCATCAGCCTGGCGGCGATCTGGGACGCGGCGCCGGAGATCCTCTATGTCGGCATCTTCTCGTCGGGCGTCGCCTTCTCGCTGCAGATCATCGGCCAGCGCTACACCACCTCCTCGCAGGCAGCCATCTTCCTGTCGTCCGAAGCGCTGTTCGGCGCCGCACTTGGCGCTCTGGTGCTGGGCGAGAAGATATCCCCTCTCGGCTATGTCGGCTGCGCGCTGATGTTCGCGGCAATGCTTCTAGTTGAAATCGTCCCCGAGATAGCGCGCCGACGTCGCCAAAACGGCCTGCTTATCGGCCAAAATCCGGGCTGAAGCCGAAAATATGAAAAAAAGTTTAACGTTCGCGAGGTCGCGCGCACGTTGTACTTTTGGCAAAATCTGCTCCTAAAATATATTGCTCACGATACAAAACGTTATTCAGCGGCGGCTGATGAGTGCTTTTTTTCGTCGGAGCGCAAAACCCACCCGGAATTGGCGCGCGAGGCCGCGTTGCGTCGGAAAACTTTTGCTTGCCAAAAGTGAATAATCGCAGCAATCTCGTGGCGTTCGGGCATTTTGCGAGCATGGGAAGTCCTTAAGATTGTGCGCGCCGGAGACGCTAATACTCCGGTCGGTTGGTTCTAAACAAGCAGGCGGAAGTTCTGCGGAGAACTATACTGATTTAGAGGGGACCTTTTTCTCACAATTCAATAATTGCCTGTTAGCGTCTCCGTGAGGAGGCAATATCAGTATGCTGCCCGTGTGGATGGCGGGCAGAGATCAAAGGACCTGACGCATGGCCGAGACTGGGACTGTAAAATTCTTCAACACCGACAAGGGCTTTGGCTTTATCAAGCCTGACAAGGGCGGCGCGGACATCTTCGTTCACATTTCCGCCGTGCAGGCTTCCGGATTGGCCGGACTGACGGAAAACCAGAAGGTTAGCTTCGACACCGAACCGGATCGTCGCGGCAAGGGCCCGAAGGCCGTCAACCTGCAGATCGACGGCTGATAGAGCCTACCTTTGCAATCGAGTTGAAGCCCGGCGGGCCGCCGGGTTTTATCGTTCAGCCTGCATTCAGCCGCCAGCCGTTAACTTGCCATCATCAAGGTGCAAAACCGGCCAAGAGTTTGAACAGGACAGAACACATGAATAGCCTTGCCAAGACCCTTCTTCTGACGGCAACCGCGGCTGCCATCACATTCTCGTCGATCGGTGTCGCATCGGCTGACGACTGGCGCTATCGCCACCACCATAACAATGATGCATGGGTCGGCGGCGCTGTCGGTCTGGCAACAGGCTTGATCGTCGGCTCGGCGATCGCCAATGCGCCGCGCTACGATGAACCGCGCTACATCGACCCGCCCTACGCTTATGACGATGGTCCGGTCTACGCAGCACCTCCCCGCTATTATCGCCCGGCGCCCGTGCGCTACTACCAGCCGGCTCCGGTTCGCGTCGGTGTCGAGCCGTGGACCCCGCAGTGGGAACGCTACTGCTCTTACCGTTACCGTTCGTTCGATCCGCGCAGCGGCACCTTCATCGGCAATGACGGCCGCAGCCACTTCTGCGTCGCCAACTGATCGAATACAGATCGTTCATGCACGAAGCGCCGCTTTTCAGCGGCGCTTTTGTTTTGTGCGGACTTTGCCCGCTCTGATCCCCTGCCCGGCTCAAAGCCCCTGCAGATAAGGATTGCCGCGCCGCTCGTCGCCGATCCGGCTACCCGGCCCGTGGCCGCAGATAAAGCCGACCTCGTCGCCCAGCGGCAGCACCTTGTCGCGGATGGAATCGAGCAACTGCTGGTGGTTTCCGCCGGGAAGATCGGTGCGGCCGATCGAGCCGTTGAACAGAACGTCGCCGAGATGCGCGAACTTCTGCGCCCGGTTGAAATAGATGACATGCCCCGGCGCGTGGCCCGGCGTGTGATAGACCTCGAACACATGCTCGCCGAAGGACACGGTATCGCCATCCTTCAGCCAGCGATCCGGCTCGACATTCTGCATCTGGCCCGCCGGCAGCCCGTATTTTTCGGCCTGCGTCTCGATCCGCTGCAACAGCGGTAGATCGTCCTCGTGCGGGCCGACGATATCGACGCCGAGCGCTTCCTTGAGCTCCTTGGCCCCGCCGGCATGGTCGAGATGGCCGTGGGTCAGCCAGATCGCCTTGATCTTCAGCCCATTCTGCTCGATCCCCTGCAGGATATTGGCGACATCTCCGCCCGGATCGATCACCACGCCTTCCTTCGTCGCCTCATCGAAAAAGATCGTGCAGTTCTGCTGGAACGCTGTCACCGGAATGATCCCGGCCTGGAGCATGCTCATGGGTGCCTCGCTTTATGTCTTGCGTAGTTCGTCCGTCTCGATGTCGATATAGTCGCAAACGCCGGCACATGCAGCCTCGATTTAGCCGAGCCCTCCGTCACGCCGCAACGACAAGTGTAATCTCCTGTGATCGCCCTTGGCGGAACCTCCCCTTATTCCGGGCGTTACCAACCCGTCTATAAAAGGAGACCCACGATGACCATGAAGCGAAATCTTTTCCTGGCAGGCGCAATGGTTCTGGCGACCGCCGGCCTCGCCCGCGCGGAAATGGCCGCAACGGCCATCAACGATCTGACCATTCACGCCGGCCCCGGCGAGCAGTATCCCGCTGTCGGCGTTGCGACCCGCGGCTCCGAAACCATCCTCGACGGCTGCGTCGCCGGCAGCCAGTGGTGCCGTGTCGATGTCAACGGCATGCGCGGCTGGGTCTATGCCCAGTACCTGCAGATGGATCAGGACGGCAATCAGGTGATCGTCCAGCAGCACCAATCTGATCTCGATATCCCCGTTGTGACCTATGAAACCACGGCAGCGACCGGCCCCGCCGAACCCGCTCCGGGCGACGAACTGCTCGGCCCGGTTGGCTCGGTCGAGACGATCGAACCGCCGCAGACGGTCACCACCTATATCGAGAGCAACCCTGGCCGCACGGTCGATATCGGCGGTGACGTGGTGGTCGGCGCACAGGTGCCCGGCACCGTGACCTTCCAGGAAATTCCTGACTACCAGTACCGCTACGCTCGCATCAACGACCGTCCTGTACTGGTCGATCCGGGTACGCGCCGTATCGTCTACGTCTACAACTAAGACCTGAAATCATGGACAGCAAAGGCGGCCACCCGGCCGCCTTTTTCATGCGCGCTCGCCAGACGGCTGTGAACTGGCCGCCGCGCTCGCGTCATGCCTGTTGATTGTTGCCGCAAATATGCCTCTTAATCCAATCACGCAGGGGAATTGCGTATCGCATGGGGAGTTTTGCGCGGAGGCATCTCGGTTCTAACGACAACACCGATCTTCTTTGCACGCGCGAAAGCCGAAAACCGACAGACACTGGAACATATGTCATCATTGCTGACCTATGGTCCCGCGTGCTCCGGCCAAACGGCGCAGACTAGGAAAGGAAATGCCAAATTGGCACGACAGAGCAGCCCGAGAGCCGGCAGGCAGGAGCCCAAGCCGGAGCCTTTGACCAAGCCGTTGGAAAACACCGAAACCATCGACTTCGATATCATCGAGCTCCTGTTTTTCTCCTATCGGGACTTCGTCTCCGATCCTGACGCCATCCTGGCAAAGAGCGGCTTTGGACGTGCGCACCACCGCGTGGTGCATTTCGTTAACCGAAACCCCGGCATGACCGTTGCCGATCTCCTGGATACGTTGAAGATAACCAAACAGAGTCTCGCAAGGGTACTCAAACAGCTTATCGATTCGGGGTATATTCAACAAAAAGCGGGGCCTGAGGACCGACGTCAGCGCAAGCTCTATCCCACCGCCACAGGCAGGGATCTGGCGCTTGCGCTCGCCGAGCCGCAATCGCGCCGTATTGAGAGAGCATTCGACGGAGCCTCCCCGGAGGTCAGGGCGGGTGTGAAAGCCTTCCTGAGTGGCATGCAGAACAGACAAAACTCGAAAGCGGACTGAATGGCGGCGAAGATAGTGATTTCGGACGATGCGGCACACTTGCTCGTTGTGGATGACGACACGCGTATTCGCGCGCTGCTCAACCGCTATCTGAGCGAGAACGGCTTCCGTGTGACGGTTGCGGCCGACGGCGCCGAAGCACGTCGCAAGCTTGGCGGCCTGGATTTCGATCTGATCATCATGGACGTGATGATGCCCGGCGAATCCGGCATCGACGTCACCAAGGATCTGCGCATCATCAAGAACGTGCCGATCATCATGCTGACGGCGCTCGCCGAATCCGACAGCCGCATCGCCGGACTCGAGGCCGGCGCCGACGACTATCTGCCCAAGCCCTTCGACCCGCGCGAACTCGTGCTGCGCATCAACAACATCCTGCGCCGCAACGTTTCCGGCGATGCGCCCAAGATCGAACAGGTCATGTTCGGTCCCTACACATTCTCGCTGACCCGCCGCGAGCTCAAGAAGGCTGCCGAGATCGTTCGCCTGACGGATCGCGAGCAGGAAATCATGCTGCTCTTCGCCAAGCGCGCCGGCGACACCATTCCCCGCCACGAACTGATCGGCAACGATGTCGATGTCGGCGAGCGCACGATCGACGTGCAGATCAACCGCCTGCGCCGCAAAATCGAGGACGACCCATCAAATCCGGTCTGGCTCCAGACGGTTCGTGGTATAGGATACCGCCTGAGCATCGATTGATGATCCGGGACCCGGAAAGGCTCTAGATGGTAACATTCGATTCCCTGCGACGCGAGGACCGCTCGCCGGTTTCCGGCTGGCGTTGGTTCACGCGCCTGCTCCGCCGCCAGCTGCCCAAGGGCCTTTACGTCCGTTCGCTGATCATCATCATCATGCCGATGGTGCTCCTGCAGTCCGTCGTCGCCGCCGTCTTCATGGAGCGGCACTGGCAGATGGTCACCCAGCGCCTGTCGATGGCCGTGACCGCCGATATTGCCGCGATCATCCAGATGATCGAGACCTACCCGCAGGATACGGACTACAGCGAGGCCACCCGCATCGCCCGCGACCAGCTCGGCCTGCAGATCTCGATCGAGCCCGATGGCGAACTCCCCCCGCCCCGCATCAAGCCCTTCTTCTCCATTCTCGACGGCATTCTGAGCGACGAAATCCGCGACCAGATCAAGCGTCCCTTCTGGATCGATACGGTCGGCGATTCCAATCTCGTCGAGGTCAGGGTGAAGCTGGACGGCAAGATCCTGCGCGTGCTCGCCAAGCGCAACCAGACCTACGCCTCCAACACTCATATCTTCATCGTCTGGATGGTGGGCGCATCGCTGGTGCTGATCACCATTTCCATCCTGTTCCTCAGAGGCCAGATCCGCCCGATCCAGAAACTCGCGGCCGCCGCTGAAAGCTTCGGCAAGGGCCAGAAGGCCGAAAACTTCTACCCGCGCGGCGCCGACGAAGTCCGCCGCGCCGGCCTCGCCTTCATCCTCATGCGCGAGCGCATCGAGCGCCAGATGGAACAGCGAACGGCGATGCTGACAGGCGTCAGCCACGATCTGCGCACCATCCTCACGCGCTTCAAGTTGCAGCTGGCGCTCGCCGGCGACAATCCCGACCTGCAGGGCATGAGCGACGACGTCAACGACATGCAGTCGATGCTGGAAGCCTACATGGCCTTTGCCCGCAGCGAGGTCGAGGAAGATGTCGGCGAGCTGAAGCTCAGCGAGTTGCTGTTGAAGCTCGAGCCAGACTTCGCCCTGCACGACAAGACGCTCACCTACTCGATCGACGGCGACGACGACATCGAGGTAAGGCCGAACGCCTTCACGCGCCTCGTCACCAACCTCGCCTCCAACGCCCGCCGCTATGCCAAGACCCTCAACATCGAGGCCAAGCACGGCGCCAAGTGGCTGACGATCGTGTTTGACGACGACGGCCCCGGCATTCCGGAACAGAACCGCGAGGACGTCTTCAAGCCCTTCTTCCGTCTCGATGAGGCACGCAATCTCGATGCGTCGGGAACGGGCCTCGGCCTAGCGATCGCCCGCGATATCGCCCGCAGCCATGGCGGCAACGTCACGCTTGGCGACAGCCCCCTCGGCGGCCTGCGCGCCGTCATCCGCATCCCGGCCTGAGCTCACGATGGCGATTGATTTGACGGACATGACCTGGCTCAACCCGCCGCCCTTCGCCGAGCAGCGCGACGACGGCCTGCACGTGCGCTCCGGCGACAAGACCGATTTTTGGCAGGGAACCTATTACGGCTTCCACCGCGACGACGGCCATTTCCTCCATCGGTCACGCCACGGCGACTTCACCGCTGAGCTGACCTTTTCGGCGGATTACCAGGCGCTCTATGATCAGGCGGGCATCATGCTGCGCGCCGACGCGACGCACTGGGTGAAATGCGGGATCGAATATACCGACGGCGCCCGCCACTTCAGCGTCGTCGTCACCAACGGCAATTCCGACTGGTCGGCATTTCGCATCGACCATGATTTTGCGACGTTGTCGGTGCGGGTCACGCGCAATGGCGATGCGCTGTTCATCCAGTACAGGACCGACATGATGGCGGATTGGCGCATGGCGCGCCTCGCCTGGTTCGACCCGAAATTTGCGGAATTGATGGTCGGCCCGGTCTTCTGCTCACCACAACGCGCCGGCTTCGAAGCCACGTTTCACGACTTCAGCCTCTCGGACCCGCTCTCGCGCGACATTCACTAGACCGTCGGCATTGAAACGCCGGGCACAAGGCCACGGCGCTCCAGCAATCACATAATCTTCTTGCCGTTTGGCACCGGCTTGTCCGGCGCCGCGAGCACGATGGCGCCGGCCTCGTCCTCGAAGCCGAGCGTCAGAACCTCGGACCGGAACGGGCCGATCTGCCTTGGCGGGAAATTGACCACGCACAGCACCTGCCGGCCGACGAGATTTTCGAGCGTATAGTGCACCGTGATCTGCGCCGAGGACTTCTTGACGCCGATCTCGGGTCCGAAGTCGATCAAGAGCTTGAAGGCCGGCTTGCGCGCCTCCGGAAACGGATTGGCCTCGATCACGATGCCGACACGAATGTCGACCCGCTCGAAATCGCCATAGGTAATTTCTTCGGTCATGAAAATCAGCCTTATCTAGAGCATGTCGCGCAAAAGTGTGTGCGGTTTTGCGATAACGACATGCGGCAAAACAAAGACCTAAAGCGCAATTGGCGATCTGAAAGATCGCGACGCGCTTTAACCCGCCAGCTCCTCGGCGCGCTTGCGAGCGGCCGAAAGCGCCTTGTCGAACAGCGGCTGCATCGCATCGTCAGCCATCAGCACCGAGAGCGCCGCCGCCGTCGTGCCGCCTGGCGACGTCACGTTCTGACGAAGCTTCGATGCGTCGTCGGGGGACTGGTGCAAGAGTTCACCAGCCCCCGCGACAGTTTCCCGTGCAAGCCGCATGGCAAGGTCCGCCTGCAGGCCAAGTTTCCGGCCTGCTTCTGCCATGCACTCCACGAGATAGAACACATACGCAGGACCACTGCCCGAAAGGGCTGTAACGGCATCGATATCGGATTCTGAAGGTACCCACTCCACGGGTCCGGAGACCCTCAGCAGCGCATGCACCTGATCACGCTGGTTCTGGCCGACGCGGGCATTGGCGAAAGCGCCAGTAACACCGCGGCCGACCATGGCCGGCGTGTTCGGCATGGCGCGAACCATCGCCGCTTCGCCAAGATGGGATTCGAGGAAACCGAGCGTCTTGCCCGCCGCGACCGAAACCACGACCGTATCGTCGCCGACGGCGCTCTTCACGGATGGGAGCACGGCGTCCATCACCTGCGGCTTCACCGCCAGAAACAGCACGCCCGCCTTCAGTTCGGCCGGCAGCGCCGTCACATGCCTGGCGCCCGCCTCGTTGATCGTTGCCATCATCTGGGCCGAGGGGCCGGGATCGACGACGACGACGGAAGCACCGGGCACACCATTCTTCAGCCAGCCGGAGAGCATCGCGCCCCCCATGTTGCCGGCGCCGACAAGAACGATTGGACCCGAGGACGACAGACCGGACATGTTACGCTTCACCTACGGTTTCGAACAATACGGCTTCCATGGCGCGGTTGGCGTCCATGCCGGACCAGATCACGAACTGGAACGCCTGATAATAGGTCTCGCAGGTATCGAGCGCGCTGGCGAGCAGCACTTCCACCTGGCGGTTCGTAGGCTCAGCGCCGCCGGCAAGCAGCAGCGACTGGCGGAAGATGACCACGTCCTCCTGGCGCCAGACGTCGAAGTGCCCCATCAGCACCTGACCGTTGATACCGGCCAGAAGCTTCGTCACTTCATTCATGCGCTGTTCGGGGATCTTGATATCGAAGGCGCAACCGAGATGCAGCGCCTCGAATTCCTCCATCCAGGAAAAGGAGACGTGATAATCCGTCCACTTGCCCTCGACCGTCATCGCGATTTCGTCGTCACCCGACCGCTCGAAAGCCCAGTCGTTGTGGGCGGCGACGTACTCGATCATATCGACCGGGTTCGATTGACGCTCGACTTCCAATTCCATGAGGCTCATGCAGCACCTTCTTGACCGGAGTGAATGCGTAACGACTTCGTCCAACGAGACACAAGCGAACACACGCAACTAACCCGGAAACCACCAACCCAGATGACCGTTGAACCGCTACCAGACTTACGCAGTGAACCTGCCCGGAGCTTACCAACTGCTTCGAATCATCATTTAAAATCAGTGTATAACGCACCCGGTGGTGTGCCAGCCCCCTGAGGGCCGTTTTAGGGAACGCCACTGTGGAAAGGTGTTGGGAATTGGATTCAGAAGGAGGGTATAAACGACTCTGCCCATTGGCTTTTTTGGCAGTGTCCACAGGTGGATAAACACACCCGCTTTTTTAGCCGAAGCAGCGGTGTGTCTCTCAAAGGCCACACCGCGCCCTGTCCCCAAACGGGATTTACTTGCCCTTGGCGGCAGGCTTGGATTCGAGCTTCGCCTCGAGTGCCGCGATGCGCGCGAGAAGCGCATCGTTTTCGTCGCGCGCCTTGATCGCCATCTCGCGGACGACCTCGAACTCTTCCCGCTTGACCACGTCCATGCTGTTCAGCCAGCGTTCGGCCTGCGCGTTGAACATCGTCTCGACTTCCTTGCGCACGCCCTGGGCGGCACCTGCGGCATCTGTCATCAGCTTTGCGAACTCGTCCATGATGCGGTTTGCGCCTGTCGTCATGGCGGTTTACTCCCTTTGAAATAATGGCTTCCGGCCGCTCTCGGCCCTAAGGAATGAGGTAGGGCTTCGCCGTTAAGGATGCAAGCGCTTTGCACTGGATAAGCGGTCGCACTTATCTCGCATCACTAACAATCAACTTGACCCGCTGTTATGGCAAGGCCATCTTCCGCCCACATCAACGGATGGGATTACCTTGCAGACAGCTGCCGACCTTATGGCCATCATGCCGTTCCCCAATATCGACCCGATCGCCTTTGCAATCGGGCCCGTGGCCATTCACTGGTACGGCCTGGCCTATGTCGCCGGCATCATGATCGGCTGGTACTACGCGCGCCTCATCGCCGCGAACGACAGCCTTTGGCCCGGCAATGTCTCGCCGATCACCAAGGCGCAGCTCGACGATTTCGTCGTCTGGGTGGCGCTCGGCGTCGTCCTCGGCGGCCGCATCGGTTATATCCTTTTCTACGACATGCCTGCGATCATCGAGAGCCCGATCCGCGCCATCCAGATCTGGAACGGCGGCATGTCCTTCCATGGCGGCTTGACCGGCACGACGATCGCCATGATCATCTTCGCCAAGCGCAACAAGATCCCGCTCTGGAACCTCTTCGACATCGTCGCCGCCGTCGTTCCCGTTGGCCTCTTCTTCGGCCGCATCGCCAACTTCATCAATGGCGAACTCTGGGGCCGGTTGACGGACGTGCCGTGGGCCGTGGTCTTCCCGACCGGCGGCCCTTTCGCACGCCATCCGAGCCAGCTTTATGAAGCAGGCCTCGAAGGCATCGTGCTGGTTCTCGTGCTCGCCGCCCTCATCTACGGCATGAAGGCGCTGAAGACCCCCGGCTTCGTCGCCGGCGTCTTCGTCTGCGGCTATGCGCTGTCGCGCATCTTCGTCGAGTTCTTCCGTGAACCTGACGCACAACTCGGCTACCTTCTCGGCACCAACTGGCTGACGATGGGCATGGTCCTGTCCTCGCCGATGATCCTGCTGGGCCTCTGGGCCATGATCCGTGCCCGCCGTCAGGCTGCCCTGCAGTCCTGATCGCGGCACCGGAGGAGGAGAACATGACCACCGCACTCGGTGAGAAGATCAAGGCGATCATTCAGGCGAACGGTCCGATCAGCGTCACCGATTACTTTTCGCTGTGCCTCGCCGATCCCGAATACGGATACTACAAGACCAAGGAACCCTTCGGCAGCTCCGGCGACTTCGTCACCGCGCCCGAGGTCAGCCAGCTCTTCGGCGAGATGATCGGCGTCTTCATCGTCCACGCATGGCAGCGCCACGGCACGCCTTTAGATGTGAAGCTGGTCGAGATCGGCCCCGGGCGCGGCACGATGATGTCGGACATGTTGCGTGTCATCGAGCGCCTCGCGCCGCCGCTCTTCGAAACGATGAGCGTCCATCTCGTCGAGACCAGCCCGCGCCTACGCGAGGTGCAGGCAGAGACGCTCGCCGCCCATCAGGGCAGGATCAGCTGGCACGACGGCTTCGATGAGATCCCGCCCGGCCTCACCCTGATCGCCGCCAACGAACTCTTCGACGCCATCCCCATTCGCCAGTTCGTGAAGACCGCGACCGGATTTCGCGAACGCATGGTTGGCCTCGACGTCGATGACGAACTGTCCTTCGGAACCGGCGTCGCCGGCATCGACCCGCAACTGCTCCCCGAGCAGGCAGCAACCGTGCCGCTCGGCACCCTCTTCGAGATCTCCCCTGCCCGTGAATCCGTCATGGTCGCCATCGCCGATCGGCTGAAGGCCTTTGGCGGCACGGCGCTGGCGCTCGACTACGGCCACCTGATCACCGGCTTCGGCGATACGCTGCAGGCCGTGCGCATGCACGAATTCGACCCGCCGCTCGCCCACCCAGGCGAAGCCGATCTCACCAGCCACGTCGATTTCCAAGCACTTGGCGAGACTGCCGTGGCGGCCGGGCTCCACGTCAACGGCCAGCTGCATCAGGGCGACTTCCTGGTGGGCCTCGGCATCCTCGAACGCGCCGCAGCCCTCGGCCGTGACCGCGAACCCCGCACCCAGCAGATCATCCAGGCCGCCGTCGACCGCCTGGCCGGCGAAGGCGAGGGAAAGATGGGGGAACTCTTCAAGGTGATGGCCGTTTCCCATCCCGCCATCGATCTGATGCCGTTCCGCTCCGTGGATTGACAGGGCGCGCGCGGCGGGGTCAACATCGCCGCAATCGACAGCGCTTCGTCCGACACACCGTCTGGGCGTCGCTAAAACAAATCTTGGGCCGAAACAAATCTTGGAACGACCGATGACACATGCGCCCTCCCCGGAACCGATCCAAAGCGCGCTGCTGAACGAAGCGACGGGCGACACAATCCAGCACGGCTATTTCACCCGCCAAGGCGGCGTCTCTGACGGCATCTATCGCGGCCTCAATGTCGGCCTCGGCTCCAACGACGAGCGCGCCAAGGTCGAGGAAAACCGCAGGCGCGTCGCCGGCTGGTTCGATCTGCCGGTCGAGCGGCTGGCAACCGTGCATCAGGTGCATTCGCCCGACGTCGTGGTGGTGGACGCCTCCTATGACGGCACCCGCCAACCGGCCGACGCGCTGGTGACCGCAACGCCCGGCATCGCGCTCGGCGTGCTCGCCGCCGATTGCGGTCCGATCCTCTTCGCCGATCCGGAAAACAGAGTTGTCGGCGCGGCCCATGCCGGCTGGAAGGGCGCCTTCACCGGCGTGCTCGAAAACACCATCGACGCCATGATCAAGCTCGGGGCCAAGCGCGAGGCAATCGTCGCCTGCCTGGGCCCATCGATCAGCAAGGCGAGCTACGAGGTCGGCCCCGAATTCGTCGAGCGCTTCGTCAGCGAAAACGGCGACTACCAGCGCTACTTCACCCCGTCGGAAAAGCCCGGCCATTCGATGTTCGACCTCCCGTCCTTCACCATCGATCGGTTGCGTGCCGCCGGCGTCAAGGCCGAAAGCCTCGGCGTCTGCACCTATCCCGACAGCGAACGCTTCTTTTCCTACCGACGAACGACACACAGCCAGGAACCGGACTACGGCCGACAGATTTCGGCAATTGCCATAAGGGAGATGTGACCGGTATGGGCCTACACTTCGAAACCTCCGAATTCGCCGATCGCCTCGCGCGGCTGACACAGCAGATGCAGGAGGAGAAGCTCGATGCCCTCCTCCTCTTCGCACAGGAAAGCATGTACTGGCTGACGGGTTACGACACCTTCGGCTACTGCTTCTTCCAGACGCTGGTCGTCAAGGCCGACGGCACCATGGCGCTTCTCACCCGCTCGGCCGATCTGCGCCAGGCGCGGCAGACGTCGATCATCGAAAACATTCACATCTGGGTCGACCGCGTCAACGCCGACCCGACGGTCGATCTCAAGAACCTGCTGGTCGAGATGGATCTGCTCGGCGCGCGCATCGGCGTCGAATACGACACACATGGCATGACCGGCCGTATCGCAAGGCTTCTCGACACCCAGCTGATGGCCTTTGGCCAGATTTCCGACGCCTCCTACCTCGTCAGCCGCCTGCGCCTCATCAAGAGCCCGACGGAGATCGCCTATGTCGAGCGCGCGGCAGCCCTTGCCGACGACGCGCTGGACGCAGCCCTTTCGCTGACGAAGGCAGGCGCCGACGAGGCCGCGATCCTTGCCGCCATGCAGGGTGCGGTCTTTGCCGGCGGCGGCGATTATCCCGCCAACGAATTCATCATCGGCTCCGGCGTCGACGCCCTGCTCTGCCGCTACAAGGCCGGCCGCCGCAGGCTCGACGCCAACGACCAGCTGACGCTGGAATGGGCCGGCGCCTACGCGCACTACCACGCCGCTATGATGCGCACGATCGTCATCGGCGAGCCGAGCTATCGCCACCGCGAGCTCTACAATGCCTGCCTTGAAAACATCCAGGCCATCGAAACCGTGCTGAAGCCGGGACATACATTCGGCGATGTCTTCGACGTCCATTCGAAGATCATGGAGGAGCGCGGCCTCTCGCGTCACCGATTGAACGCCTGCGGCTACTCGCTCGGCGCCCGCTTCTCGCCTTCCTGGATGGAGCACCAGATGTTCCATGTCGGCAATCCGCAGCCGATCGAACCCGGCATGTCGCTGTTCGTCCACATGATCATCATGGATTCCGACAGCGGCACGGCCATGAGCCTTGGTCAGACTTATCTTACGACAGCCGAAGAACCGAAGGCGCTGTCACGACACCCGCTCGACTTCATCAACCTCTGAGTGACCAACCTTTAGAATCCGTAATTGACATCGACATGCCCCGACCGTCATAAAGTTGGCCGGGGCATATGCCGCGTGGCGACACGCGCACGGAAAGAAGGATGACACGAGGGATGACGCGACTTGCGACAGCGCCCACGCTCATCGCCTGCCTTGCCCTGCTTTCCGCCTGCAACACCACGGATGCCCTGACGCCCCTCGTCGACATCGGCGACACCTCGGGCAGCATCCGATCGACGCCGGTCACCCAGGGCGAGGTCGAGCGCATGGCCGGCACGCCGCGCCGCGCCCAGGCTTTTGCGTCTTCGCCGCGCGAGGGCGGCTACCACCCCGCCTATGTCGAGCAGGACACCACATCAGGCCCCATATCCGGTCGCGGCGCCCCGCCGACGACGATGCAGGCCCAGGCCTATGCGCTCGACGGCCAGACCGAACAATCGCCAAGAGCGTCTGCCGCCATCCGCAGCCAGCCTCTTTCCGAGCCGGTCTCCGACACCGTTTCGGAGCCTGTTTCGAACGCGCAGGCCGAAGAGCAGGACATCGCCGACGCGGAAGCCAAGGAAAAGGCAGCCGAACCCAAGCGTACGGCGATGCTCACGCCATCGGGCGCATCGACAGTCCGCTTCCTGCCAATCATCGGCGCGCCGGTTCAGGCCGTGACGCCCCTGTCGCGGCAGCTCGGCGCCGAGGCCCGCTCGCACGGCCTCTCGATCAAGAGCTCCAACGACAACAGCACCGCCTTCATCCTCAAGGGCTACCTCTCGGCCTTTTCCGACAGCGGCAAGGTCACGGTGGTCTATGTCTGGGATGTGCTCGATAACAGCGGCGCCCGACTGCACCGCATCCAGGGACAGGAGAGCGTTCCCTCGCAGGCGCAGGATCCCTGGGCCGTGGTTCCGGCCTCCGTCATGCAGCAGATTGCGTCCAAGACGATCACCGAGTTTTCCTCGTGGCGGGACGCCCGTGGCGGTTAAGCCACAAGCTTTTTGGAAATATAAAGGCGCAAGTCGCCTTTACCCTTGCATTCGGGAACAAGCTGGCTAAAAAGCGCGGCTATCAGCAGGCAACAGGCGGACCAAGATGAAGGTTTTCGCAGGCAATTCGAACCGGCACCTCGCCGAAGAGATCTGCAACTATCTGAAAGTGCCCTTGGGCAGAGCAACGGTCCGAAGATTTGCCGACCAGGAAATCTTCGTGGAGGTCCAGGAAAACGTACGCGGCGAGGATGTCTTCCTCGTCCAGTCTACGTCCTTCCCGACGAACGACCACCTGATGGAATTGCTCATCATGATCGATGCGATGCGCCGCTCGTCGGCCCGCCGCATCACCGCGGTCCTCCCCTACTTCGGCTATGCACGCCAGGACCGCCGCGCTTCGGGCCGCACGCCGATCTCGGCCAAGCTCGTCGCCAACCTGATTACCGAAGCCGGTGCCGATCGCGTCCTGACGCTCGATCTCCACGCCGGTCAGATCCAGGGCTTCTTCGATATCCCGACAGACAACCTTTACGCCGTGCCGATCCTGACGCGCGACATCAAGGCCAATTACGACATCTCCAACGTCATGGTCGTTTCGCCTGACGTCGGCGGCGTCGTGCGTGCCCGCGCGCTCGCCAAGCGGCTCGACTGTCTGCTGTCGATCGTGGACAAGCGCCGCGATCGCCCGGGTGAATCCGAAGTCATGAACATCATCGGCGACGTCACCGGCAAGGACTGCCTGCTCATCGACGATATCGTCGATTCCGGCGGCACGCTCTGCAACGCGGCCGACGCGCTGCTCGCCAAGGGCGCGGCAAGCGTTACCGCCTACATCACCCACGGCGTTCTGTCGGGTGGTGCTGTGACCCGCATCACCAATTCGAAGCTGCGCGAACTGGTCATCACCGACTCCATCCAGCCGACGACGGCAGTCCAGTCGGCGCACAATATCCGCGTGCTGACCACCGCAACGCTGATCGGCGAAGCCATCAACCGCACCAGCCAGGAAGAATCCGTCTCCAGCCTCTTCGACTGAGCCGGACAGGACTTTCTCTGCGCCCTTCCTCCCCCGCGCCAATTCGGCTAGGATTATCAACGATATCCAGCCGACGGGAGGAAGAGGCATGGCGACAATACTGAAATCTCCGATCAGACTGGCGATGCTGGTCATCCTGCCGGCACTCYCCGCCTGCACGGCGGACATAGGCCCCGGCTATGGACCAGGCCCCGGTTACGGACCCGGACCGGGGCCGGTCCGCCCGGCACCACCGCCTCGCCCTCGCCCACCGCAGCCACAAATGTGCACCATGGAATACGCGCCTGTCTGTGGCGAACGTGGCGGACGCACGCAGACCTTCGGCAATGCCTGCCAGGCCAACAACAGCGGCTTCCGGATCGTCGGTCGTGGTGAATGCCGCGCCGGGCCGCCGATGACACCGGGACCCGGCCCTCGCCCGCCCCGCCCGCGCCCTCCCCATGAAGAACCGATGCCACCGCAGCGGCCAGGTGGCATCTGCACGCGCGAATATCGCCCCGTTTGCGGCGAGCGCGGCAGAGAGATCAGGACATTTTCGAATTCATGCGAGGCAGGCAATGCGGGCTTCCGCATCGTCGGTCAGGGCGAATGCCGCCGCTGATTGCGCTACTCCAGCAAGCAATTCCAGCAACAGTGCAGCGCGGTTTTGCGTCCGGAATTGCGTAATAACAAATAGATAGAGCATTTCTGCGTTTCGAAGAAAGGCGGAGATGCTCTAACCCGCAGCAGGTTTCCGGCCCACGAACGGGGCCGGAAACGACTTGGGCTCAGTTCGCGCCCTTGATCACCTGGCCATTGACCGTGATCGAACCATCGCGTGCGACGTTGACGTCCCAGCGCTGACGACCATCCGGATCGGTCTTGCCGAAGCCCTTGACCATCATCAGGCCGAAGGAAACCTGGTTGAGGTCGGGATTGCTCTTGGCCAGTTCCTGGATGGCGGTGATCGTCTTGTCGAAGTCGCGCGCGACGATCGATGCATTCAACGAATAGGCCGTGGTGGACTCCGGAATGCCGCGGACTTCACCCGAAATCTCCGCATCATAGACGCTGGAGCGCGCCGAAATCTTCGGGAAGGCAACGACGAACTCGCCATTGGTCAGGAGCTTCTCGAAAGCCTTGTCGCTCTCCGCCTTGCTCTTCTTGTCGTCTGTGAAATCGACCTTCATCAGCTCGTCGCCAACAGCCGCGATGTTGAGTTCCGGAAAGGCGAACTGCATGTCCACCTCTTCGGGAACGAAGGGCGCGTACATCTCGGGAAGCAATGCGCTGTTGAAGCTGATCTGTTTCGCCGCCATGCCGACATCGAACCGCATTGCATCGCTCGGACCGCTCATGCCGATCGTGTAGTCGACGCTGTCGGCGCCACCGCTGCCGGCCACGCTCGACACGTTGACCTTGTTAAGGGTCACCGTCTCGTTGAGGCTCGACATCAACGGGAACGACTTGCGCAGCAGCTCCTTGAGCTTTTCGCTCTCGGCGCGCTTGAGCTTCTTCTCATCGGCATGTTCGAGGACGAAGGCGAGAATCTCGCGGAAATCGTTGACGGAAACGCCGTTCACGGCCGCCGCGAAATCCACCGTGTCGGCGCGGATTTCAACCGGCGGCACGTCCTTGCCGCTGATCTTCTCGACAAAGCCGTGCATCGTGCCGCTGCCGGCGAAATTGGTGCGCCCCTGCATCTCGCCGTCCGACGAGGTCATCTTGTAGGTCGACGATCCGGTCTCGACGCTCACCTCTTCCTTCTCTGTCTTCGACGAGAAGCGGAGCGCCTTGCTGGAGAAGTCGCCAGACTTCAGATAGCTGATCGCCGGGTCGAAGACACCGTTCGAAATCAGCGAATCGATGACGTAGGTGAATTCGGTGTTCGGCTGGCCGGGTGCCTTGAAGGTACCCGTGACGTCGAGCGAATTGTTGCCCTCGATCGTCCACAGGCCGCTCTCTTCGGGCGTTGCGAAGATCGACCACGGGTTCAGGCCCTTGACGGAGAAATTCTTCGGGTCGGCCTTCTTCAGCAGCGCCGCGAAGTCATAAATGATCTCGTAGCGTGTGCCGGCCGGGTTGACGGTCACGAAGCCCTTGGCGGCGTCCTTCGGCAGGAGCTTGGAAAGGTTCGCCTCGATTTCCTTTGCGCCCTTCTGGTTGATATCGACAGCCTGAGACGTCGAAACCAAACCGAGAAGAACGACAGCCGTCGCCGTTAGGGTCTTGAGTTGCATGCTGAATTTCTCCCTTACGATTTGAGGTCGCATGTGACGGCTTGGCCCCCGCCCTGTCAACCCGGCAGTTGCATGCGCGGTCTCAGGCAGCGATCTTGCGCGGACGCATCGGCATCGGCCGGCCGAGCAGATAGCCTTGCGCCTCGTCGCAGCCTTCGTTGAGCAATATCCCGAGCTGAACATCCGTCTCGACACCCTCCGCGAGCACCGGGATATTGAGGCTTTGCCCGAGCGCCAGGATAGCGCGGATGATCGCCTTGGCCTGTTCGCTGGTCTCTACCTCGTTCATGAAGCTGCGGTCGAGCTTGATCTTGTCGAACGGAAACGCGCGCAGCGTTTCCAGCGACGAATACCCCGTACCGAAATCGTCGATGGCGATCGATACGCCGAGATTCTTGACCTGACGCAGCGTCAGCAGCGCGCGGTCCTTGTCGACGATGATCGACGACTCGGTGATCTCGAGCTCCAGGCGCCATGGCTCGAGGCCGGTCTCGAACAGGACCGCGTGCACGAGATGCGCGATATCCTGGTGACCGATCTGGACGGGCGACAGATTGACGGCGATCTTGTGCTTGTCGGCCCAGCCGGCAGCCTCCTTGCAGGCTTCGCGCAGCACCCATTCGCCGATCGGAACGATCGCGCCGCATTCCTCGGCAACCGAGATGAACTCGCCCGGCGGTACGTTGCCCCGCGTCGGGTGGTTCCAGCGCAGCAGCACCTCGTAGCCGGTGATGTCGCCACTCGATACCGATTTCTGCACCTGGTAGTGCAGGTGCAACTCGTTCCTTTCGATGGCCAGCCACAGGTCGCTCGCCATCTTGCGGCGGTCGCGGGCTGCCTCGTCCATTGCCACTTCATAGAAGCAGATGCGCTCGGAAAGAGTCGCCTTTGCGCGGTACATGGCAAGATCGGCATTGGCGAGCAGCATTTCGCCGGTCGAGCCGTCTTGCGGATAGATGGCGACGCCGATGCTGGCGTCGGGGTTGATATCGAAGCCGTCGACCTTGAATTCGGTCGTCAGGCTTACCTCCAGCCGCTCCACGAAATCATGCAGATCGGCGATATCGGAAAACTGCTTCAAAGCCGCGAATTCGTCGCCGCCGAACCGGCCGACGAATTCGTCTTCACCGAGAAGCGCGCTCATGCGGTCGGACAAGGTGACCAGCACCTGGTCGCCGGCGTGATGGCCGCGCTGATCGTTGATCTCTTTGAACTTGTCGAGATCGATGCCGATGACGGCAACCTTCGTCCCGGCACGCTTGGCGACCGCCAGATCCTGCAACAGGCGCTCGGAAAATTCGGAGCGGTTGGGCAATCCAGTCAACGCGTCGTGACGCGCCATGAAAGCGATCTTCTCTTCCGAGAGCAGTCGTTCCGTGATGTCTTCATAGGTGGCGACCCAGCCGCCATCGAGAAGCATGTTCAGGTTCAGCTGGATCGACCGGCCCTCAGCCGCCTTGTGCACGATCGAACGCTCGCCCGATCTCAGCGCACGCATCAGCTTGTCGTAGTGCTCGGACGCGCGCTTGGTCACAACCTCGGGATCCGAGAAATGGATCTCGTAGCCGATCGTGATGATCTCCTTGTAGGTCATGCCGGGGCGGATCGCACCCCGCTCGAATTCGAAGATGTCGCTGTAGCGGCAGTTGGCAAGCACGAGGCGTTCCTCGGCATCGAACAGGCAGATGCCCTGCGAGACGTTCTCGAGCGCGAGATCGAGATTGCGCGAGACCTCCTTGAGGCGGTCGCGGTCGGCCTTCTGCTCGGTCACGTCCTTGGTAATCTTCGCGTAACCGGCGATTTCGCCGTCTGCACCCCAGATGGGATCGATCACGACATGCGCCCAGAATGACGTTCCATCCTTGCGGAACCGCCTGCCCTCTTGCTCGAATTTCCCTTCGGTGCGTGCCCTCAAAAGCGCGCGCTGCGGCAAGCCGGCCGCGCGTTCCTCTTCGGAGTAGAACCGCGCGAAGTCCTCGCCGATGATTTCGTCGGCTGTGTATCCCTTGGCTCGCTCCGCACCCGCATTCCAGTTGGCGACCCGGCCATCCTTGTCGAGCATGTAGATCGCGTAGTCGGTCACGCCCTGCACGAGCATCTCGAAACGCGCCTCGCTCTCCTTCGTCGAGGTCTCCGCCCGCATCGCGAACAGGGCCGCGGCGAAGCCGGACGCAATCATCGACAGCGAGACCGACAGCAGTGTGACGACCATGAAGCCGGTGGACATCGTCTCGCTTGGATCGATCGCCGGTCCCGGACCTGGCACGATCGTCAGTGCCGCCATGGCGATGAAGTGCATTGCCACGATCGCGGCGCAGACGATCGCGGCCGGCACAAGCAGCTTGCGCGCGTCAGCCTTGATATCGGGAAGCAGATAGAAGCCGATGGCCGAGATGACCACCGCGCAACCCATAGAGGCAAGCACCAGCGACTGGTCCCAGAGCATGCTGCCCGGAAACTGCACGGCCATCATGCCGAGGAAATGCATGGATGTAACGCCGACGCCAAACAACACGCCCGCGAAACCCCGCCGCACCCTGCTCTCCGCGCCAGCCGCAAACGCCACCGCCGCAAGCGTCGCGACAACGACGAGCACCAGCGACGTCAATGTCTCCGACGTGTCGTAACCGACGACCACGCCGCTGTCATAAGCCAGCATCGCCACGAAATGCGTTGCCCATATGCCGAAGCCGCCGGCGGCACCGCCCATCAGAAGCCAGATCAGGCGCGCGACCTTGACGGTACTCCGCGCTCTTTGCAGCAGCGTCAGCGCGGCGAGGCTCGATAGGAAGCACAGGCATCCGGCCAAAACGACCAGCCTGAGATCGTGCATGTAGGCAATGCAGTTAAAAACGGTAAACATGAGATATCCGGACCAATTTGCCGTTTCGCTTTCATATGCGGCCGCTTAAGAAACCAATAATTCCGGCACCCCAAGAATTCTTGACGATTGCTAATCGCAACTGTCATTAATGCTCCGTCAACGGCGGCTGATCTTGGGTTTTGATTGGCGCGCGGCGCGGATGCTTAAGTTGCATCAGCCTATGCTAAAGAACAGATGCGCGGCATCGCTGCATCTGCATTCCTCTTGCGCGCCGCAACTCTTGCCATTCCGCCGCAACTAGACTATAGCGCACGCGTCCGCACAGACACCCTTGGAGGCAATGCGGATGAGGATGGGGAAACCCGCCTCCAGTTCAGCGACAGGCGATGCCTGCGCCGAGCTCTCCAAATAACCTCGGAAGGAAAAGTCATGAGCCACGAAAGCTACGAGCTCAAGGCCGAGGCGCGCGAACGGGTTGGTAAGGGGTCCGCCCGTGAACTTCGCCGCAATGGTCTCATCCCGGCTGTCATCTATGGTGACAAGCAGGCCCCAATTTCTATCACGCTGAACACCAATGAGGTGACCAAGCGCATCCACGCTGGCGGTTTCATGACCACCATCGCTACGATCGACGTCGACGGCAAGAAGTACAAGGTTCTGCCGAAGGACTACCAGCTCGATCCGGTCCGCGACTTCACCATGCACGTGGACTTCCTGCGCGTATCCGGCAACACCGCCGTTACCGTTGCGATCCCGGTTCACTTCATCAACGAAGAAAAGTCCCAGGGCCTCAAGGTCGGCGGCGTTCTGAACATCGTTCGTCACGACGTCGAAGTTCATTGCCCGGCTGATGCCATCCCGGAATTCTTCAACGTTGACCTCAGCGGCAAGAAGATCGGCGACAGCATCCACATCTCCGAAGTCACCCTGCCGAAGGGCGTGACCACGGTTATCGACCGCGACTTCACCATCGCTACGATCGTTGCTCCGGCAGCTGGCGTATCGGAAGAAGAAGAAGCTGGCGAAGCTGAAGCTTGATCCTTTGATCGCTTGAACGCTTTGTAAAGTATAAGACCCGCTTTCTCCGGAAAGCGGGTCTTTTCATTTCTACAGAGATAAGCGCTTCAACTTCGATTAAGACATTTCGTGGAAGCATGCCCCATCGTTCCAGAGCAGGTCTTGTTCTGAACGAAGAAATTTCGCGGCAAGGGGCAGACGCAGGAAAATGCATAATTCCGTTCAGAACAGATTTCTAGGAATCGTGTTCGCCGCATTGGTTCTGCTCGTAGCCCCGCTTTTTGTTCTGTTCCTTTTCCTGTCCTCCGGACGTGCCGAAAAGGAAATCCGCGACCACATCTCCGTTCTTCTCGTCGCGAACTCGCAGGCGCTGGCAAAGCCGCTCTGGGATCTGGACGAGGACAGCGTCGCGCAGATCAGCGCCGCCGTCGTCTCTCAGGGCACCATAGTCAAGGTTCAGGTCCGCGACGCATCCGGCCAGCTTGACGTCACCCAGTCGACGATCCCCGCCTCCTACGACGGCGAATTGGTCGAAGTCTCGCACGCCATCACCTACACCACGCTCGACGGCCCGAAGAAGCTGGGCACGATCTCGGTCTTCTATCCCGCGCCGGGCCTGTTTTCCGGCTTGAAGAATGAAGAGATCATCTTCCTGTCGATCTTCGTCTTCGCCGTCCTCATCGTCTTCTGCGCCGCCCTCATCGGCAACCGCATCGTCCTCATTCGCCCGCTGACGCGCCTGATCGCGGCCATCGAGGCCACCGGCCAGCTCGGCTCGCGCCATCATGTCGACTGGCGCTCCAACGACGAGATGGGCCGACTTGCCAAGAGCTTCAACACCATGCAGTCCAAGCTGGAGAGCGAGGAACAGGAGCTGAAGCTCGCGCACCGCCGCGCAATCGACATCTACAATCTGACGCCCGCCATGCTCTTCTCGCTCGACGAGAACGACCATATCACCGCCGTCAGCGACTACTGGCTCGCCGCCACCGGCTACGAGCGCGACGATATCATCGGCAACCGCTTCATCGATCTCGTCACCCCGGACACCCGCAGCGCCTTCCTCGGCCGCAAGGGTGAGCTGAATGGCGGCGCGACTGTCGATGTCACCGTCAAGTTCCTCTGCGCCGACGGCCGCGTCATGGACGTGCTGATCCTGGAATCGAAGGCTGCAACCGGCGGCCAGGGCGGCCTGTCGCTGTCCGTCATGACCGACGTCACCGCCCTGAAGGCCTCGGAAGCGAAGAACCACAAGCAGGCGATCACCGACCATCTTACCGGCCTTCTCAATCGCCAGGGCTTCGAGACCGTGCTCGACGGCAAGATCCGCGAGGCTGATGCCGCCAACCAGGAGCTCGCCTGCCTCTTCGTCGATCTCGACCGCTTCAAGTGGATCAACGACAATCTCGGCCACGCCGAGGGCGACAAGGCGTTGCGCGAGTTCGTCGGCCGCCTGAAGAGCAAGCTTGCGCCCACGGATGTGGCCGCCCGCCTCGGCGGTGACGAGTTCGCGATCCTGCTGCCCGCGGGCAACGCCGCCGAGCGCGCCGACCTGATGGCCGAGATGCTCGCTTCCATCTTCAACGAGCCCTTCGGCACCGACATGCATCTGAGCGCCAGCGTTGGCATCGCCATCTATCCGCGCCACGCCGACAATGCCGCCGAACTGCTGCAGAAATCCGACATGGCGATGTACGCCAAGAAGCGCGACGGCAAGAACGGCGCCCAGCACTTCGACAACGGCATGGTCGATCACGCCCGCGCCCGCGCCGAGATCGAAAGCTGCATCGAGATCGGCCTGATCGAGGATTGGTTTGCAGCCTATCTCCAGCCGATCGTCAATCTCAATGGCCGCGGCGTCGCCGGCTTCGAAGCGCTGATGCGCCTCAATCACCCGGTGAAGGGCCTGATGGCACCGGCCGCAATCATCAACGTCGCCGAAGAGACCGGCAAGATCATCCGAGTCGGCAACGTCATCATGGAGAAGGCGATCGAACATCTGGCGACGCTCTCGGCGCTGCCCGGCCTCGAGAGCAGCTACCTCGCCATCAACTTCTCGCCGCTGCAGTTCGAGCCGTCGCTGCCCGCACGTCTGGCCTCGCTGCTGATGCGCCACAACATTCGCCCCGAGCGGATCGTGGTCGAGATCACCGAGGCGGTGCTGATGCACAACAACCCCGAAATCCGCAAGATCGTCAGCGACATGCGCCAGTTCGGCTGCCGCATCGCGCTCGATGACTTCGGCACCGGCTACTCCTCGCTCAGCTATCTCAACCGCTTCCCCGTCGACATCATCAAGATCGACCAGTCGTTCACCCGCTCGATCAACGATGCCAACGAGGATATCCGCCAGAAGAGCCGCACGCTCGTCGAAAGCATCACCACCCTCTCGCACAAGATGGGCTGCACGGTGATTGCCGAGGGCATCGAGACCGAGCAGGAATGCCACACGCTCTGCGAGATGGGTCTCGACTACGGCCAGGGCTACCTCTTCCACCGTCCGCAGACCGTCGATCAGCTGGCGAGCCGACTGGCAGACGCGCACACGCTCGCCCGCGCCTCCTGAACGCTGAGAGAGAAGCCGAGATGATCAAACCACTGCTGCTTCTCGCTCTCCTGAGCCTGTCCCTCGCCGGTCCGGCACGTGCCGCCAGCGTCAATTTCGTCACCGAAGAATACCCGCCCTTCAGCTACCGCGAAGGCGACACCCTGAAAGGCGCCTCGGTCGAGCAGGTGCAGATGCTGATGCAGAAGGCAGGCATCGATATGCATATCGAGATCATGCCCTGGACCCGCGCCTATGCCGCAGCCCAGGCGACCCCGATGACCTGCCTCTTCACCACGGCCCATAGCCCCGAGCGCGACAAGCTGTTCAAATGGGTCGAGCCGCTGCTGGTGGACGCCAACATTCTCGTGGCCACCGCTTCCTCGGGCATTCGCGAAACCGATCTGGACGATACCCGGCGCTACGTCATCGGAACGCATCGCGGCGACTACACCGAGAAACTGCTGAAGGAAAAAGGCTACGCCAAGGTCGATATCGCCAGCGACTTCCCTTCGACGCTGCGCAAGCTGATGAACGGCCGCATCGACCTCATGCCGATCTCGGAGATCTACTTCGAGAAGCTCAAGGTCGATCAACCCCTCGTGCGTGTCGCCACGCTCTCCTCCCAATCGCTGGGCATCGCCTGCGAAAAGAGCTTTCCCGAGGTTCTCAGGGCCAGGATGCAGCAGGCGCTTGACGCACTGATCGCTGACGGCGCGCAGCGCGCGATCTTCGCCAAATATGGCCTGCATCTCCAAAACTGATTTTACCCACGATAGACACGCTTGCGCTTGACTTCCGCGCCGTTTCGCGGTGGTGAACGTGCTTGAGAACTTGAAACGTCCAGGAATGAACGCGCCATGCTTGTTATCGCCGGCCTCGGCAATCCCGGCAGACAATATGCCGGCAACCGCCACAATATCGGCTTCATGGCCGTGGACGCCATCCACCGCCGCCACTCGTTTTCGCCCTGGTCGAAGAAGTTCAAGGCCGAAATCTCCGAAGGCGAGATCGCGGGCGAGAAGGTGCTGCTGATCAAGCCGCAGACCTATATGAACCTGTCCGGCGAATCCGTCGGCGAGGCGATGCGCTTCTACAAGCTGCAGCCATCCGACATCGTCGCCATCTACGATGAACTCGACCTCGCGCCCGCCAAGGCCCGCATCAAGGTCGGCGGCGGCCATGGCGGCCACAACGGCGTGAAGTCGCTCGACGCCCATTGCGGCAGGGACTACCGGCGCCTGCGCCTCGGCATCGGCCATCCCGGCAACAAGGATCTGGTGCACAACTACGTGCTCGGCGATTTCGCCAAGGTCGACCAGCAGTGGCTGGAACCGATGCTCGATGCGCTCGCCGACAATCTCGAGATGCTGGTCAAGCGCGAGGATTCGCAGCTGATGAACAAGCTGGCGCTCGCCGTCGGCGGCAAGGAAGACGAGGACAAGCCGAAGCCCGCCAATGCGAACGCAGCTGCTCAGAAACCTGCCGGCAAATCGCACATTCATCAGGCCCGCAACAACGCCCAGCCGAAAAAGCTGCCGACGACGGGACCGATGGCCGAGATGCTGAAGAAGATGTTCGGCAACAAGGAAGACTGACCATGTCCCCCTCGCCTCTCGCGATCCGCACCGCCGAAGCGGGAGACCTCACAGCGCTTCTCGCGCTCTACCGCGACATGAACCCAGGCGACCCCGCCATCGATCCGGCGGTTGCGCGGGAGCGCTTCGCGTCCATGCAGGCCTATCCCGGCATGCGCGTTCTGGTGGGCGTGGCCGACAATGCGTTGGCGGCTTCCGTGACGCTGATCACCATGCCCAACCTCACCCGCGGCGGCGCGCCCTATGCGCTGATCGAAAACGTCGCCACTGCAACGCCCCATCGCCGGCGCGGCTATGCCAGCGCGCTGATCGCGCATGCGATCGAGCTCGCGTGGCAGGCAGGTTGCTACAAGGTGATGCTGCTCACCGGCCGCACCGATGCCGGCATCCATCGCTTCTACGAAAGCTGCGGCTTCGTGCAGAACAAGACAGGCTTCCAGATCAGAAGAAGTGTCTGAACCTATTCCTCGGGCTCTGTCGTAAACATCAGCGGGAACCCCGCTTCCTTGCCGAAATCCATGGCTTCCTTGGCCTTGGTCTCGGCGATATCCTTGGCGCAGACGACGACCACGGCGGTGCCGAGTTTGTGCGCGGTCATCATCACCCGGTATCCGGCTTCCTCGCTCATTCTGAAGACGATCTTCAAGACAGCCGTCACGAATTCGCGCGGCGTGAAATCGTCATTGACGAGGATCACCTTGTAGAGCTTCGGCCGATCGAGCTTCGGCTTCGACTTCACTTTCGGTTTCAGGGCGACATCGTTGTCACTCATCGGGCAGTCCATCCGTTGATGACAGGAAAGAGGGCGAGGCTATGCTCAGCCCACATATTATATTGCACTGCAAGCACCGCTTTCAAGCCAAAGCCGCTTTGATCACGCAAGATGTGCTCGAAAAGCTTGACCCGGAGGCGGCTTTTACCCCATACGCACGGCCAAGGAATTCAAGAACAGCAGGTTTCAGCCATGGGCTTCAAATGCGGTATCGTCGGTCTGCCGAATGTCGGCAAGTCGACCCTCTTCAACGCACTCACCAAGACGGCGGCAGCGCAGGCGGCGAACTATCCCTTCTGCACGATCGAGCCGAACACCGGCGAAGTCGCCGTTCCCGATCCGCGCATGCAGAAGCTGGCGGGCATCGCCGGCTCCAAGGAAATCATCCCGACGCGCATCTCCTTCGTCGACATTGCCGGCCTCGTGCGTGGCGCGTCCAAGGGTGAAGGCCTCGGCAACAAGTTCCTCGCCAACATCCGCGAAGTCGATGCCGTGGTCCACGTGCTGCGCTGCTTCGAAGATGACGACATCACCCACGTCGAGGGTCGCATCAATCCTGTCGGCGACGCCGACACGATCGAGACCGAGCTGATGCTCGCCGACCTCGAAAGCCTGGAGCGCCGCGTCGAGCAGACCCGCAAGCGCGCCGCCTCGAAGGACAAGGAATCGCTGGCCCAGCTTCCCGTCATGGAAGCGGTCATCAAGCTCCTCAACGAAGGCAAGCCCGCCCGTCTTCTCCTGAAGACGCTGGCGCCTGAGGAAATCGAGATCCTGAAGGGCCTCAACCTCCTCACCTCGCACCCGGTCCTCTACGTCTGCAACGTCGCCGAAGGCGATGCCGTCGACGGCAACGAGCACACCAAGGCGGTTGCCGAAATGGCCGAGAAGCAGGGCGCGGAATGCGTCATCATCTCGGCTGCGATTGAAGCCGAAGTGGCGCAGCTGCCGGAAGAAGAAGCAACCGAGTTCCTCTCGGCGCTCGGCCTCACGGAAGCCGGTCTCGACCGTCTGATCCGCGCCGGCTACCACCTGCTCGACCTGATCACCTACTTCACCGTCGGCCCCAAGGAAACCCGCGCCTGGACCATCCGCCGCGGCACCAAGGCCCCGCAGGCGGCCGGCGTCATCCACACCGATTTCGAACGCGGCTTCATCCGTGCCTTCACGATCGGCTACGACGACTACATCAACTTCAAGGGTGAAGTCGGCGCCAAGGAAGCCGGCAAGGGCCGCGACGAAGGCAAGGAATACGTCGTCCAGGACGGCGACGTCATCCACTTCCGCTTCAACACCTGATTTCGAACGATACGACTGCCGCCTAAGCGGGCGGCAGTCTCTTCTGCATGCCATCAGGCAGACGGCGCACGACAGCGCGCCGAAGCGGCATCCAGCCGGTGCCGATAACAAGAACGATCACGCCCACCGCCAGCAGCGTGACGAAGATGTAGGTATCCACCTGCGCATTGCCCTGCCGGAAGATCCCGTAGAGCGCGGCCCCCAGCGATACCAGTCCCGACGTCACGAAGGCGCGTCGGTCGATGATCAGCCCCACCAGCATCAGCGCCATGACTGTGATCACCACGACAGGCGTGCGCATCGACACCGTGTCGAGCCCGCTGAGCGCCCCCGGCCCGCCGCCGGAGAGCCACAGGATGCTGTAAAGCAGCGCCGGTGCGGCGCCGAGATGCAGCCAGAAGGCAATGTCGGAATTGACGGTCCGGCGCAGCGGATCCTTGAGATCGAAGCGCATGGCGAGCGCAAACAGCCCGACCGCGCAGGCAACCGCCAGCACCGACAACACGCCGCCATGGGTAACCGCATAGAGCGGATCGCCGCTCACCCAGCCAAGCAGGCGCAGCACGAGCTGCAGCACCACGACCACCGCCCCCATGATCGCCAGCGCGAAGGCGAGCGGTATCCGGTAGAACAGATAGAAGAGCCCGAGCACGACGGGAAAGGCCAGCGTGTATTGCAGCCCCTCATTATTGTCGCCGATCCCGATGATCTGAGGCGAGCCCTGCAGCAGCATCGCCGACACCGCGCCTGTCCAGAGCGCCAGCGCAATCGTCAGCGCCACCGCAGGCAGCGCCAGCCGCTGGCGACGCACCAGGATTTCGGCAAGCACGATGATGGCGGGAAACACCGCATAGATGGAGCCGATGCCCCAGAGCCCGGCAAGCGCGACCACGATACCGATGGTGATCAGCACGTCATGGAACCCGCGCACGAAGCTCGGTGTCTCCGTGTCGGAAAACGCGGCACCACCCGCTGCTTCGTCCCGCGCGGCCGACACCGCGGCATCCGCCCTGACGCCGCGCGCCACGAGAAACGACAACAGCCGCTCGGAAGCCTGCGATGGAATGATCCCTTCTCGTTCAGCCTCGTCAAGGATCGACTTCAGTTCGGACATGCGGAATTCTCGCTGGAATCGTTGAGTGACGCCGCATGCTATTGTAATCGTGTTGAAACGCCTATGACGTGGAGACGAATTTGTCCGATCAGACACTCGCCTACGAGGACTTTCATCCCGGCCGCCGCTTTGCGCTCGGACCTGTTACGGTCTCGGCGGAGGAAATCATCGAATTCGCCAGTGAGTTCGACCCCCAGCCGATGCACACGGACGAAGCGGCCGGACGCGCGAGCATTCTCGGCGGGCTCGCGGCATCGGGCTGGCACACGTCGGCGATGCTCATGCGGATGATGATCGACAGCTATTTGCTGAACTCGCTCTCCGAGGGCGCACCCGGCATCGACATCATGGAATGGCGCCGGCCCGTCATCGCGGGCGACACGCTCTCCGGCCACTCGACCGTGCTCGAGGCGCGCGCCCTGCGCTCCCGCCCGGGTATCGGCATCGTCAAGTTCCGCCACGAACTCGAAAACCAACGCGGCGAAACGGTCTGCGTATCGGAAAATCCTATCATGTTCCGCATGGTCACCGCGACCGAAGCGCAAACGGGAGCAAGCGCATGAGAATGCTGGATCGCTATACGCTCGGCGAAAAGACCGAGACGGGAAGCTATGCCTTCACCGAGGAAAACATCACCCGCTTCGCCACGCGCTATGATCCGCAGCGCTTCCATGTGGACAAGCAAGCTGCGCGCGAAAGCCTGTTCGGCGACCTCTGCGCCTCCGGCTGGCACACATGCGCCGGCTGGATGACGACGTTCGTCGCCTACTGGATCGCCGAGAGCAGGAAGATCGCCCGCGAGGGCCATACGCCGCCCAAGCTCGGCCCGGCCGCAGGTTTCAAGGACCTGCAGTGGATCCGCCCGGTCTTCGCCGGCGAAACCGTCGATTACGCCGTCACCCTGCTGTCGAGCCGCCCGATGGCCTCACGCCCGGGCCGTATCCTCAACACCATCCTCTGCGAAGGCTATGTCGCGGGCGACCCGGTTGTCAGGTTCGAAAGCAGCGTGCTCGAATTCGAGTAAAGCGTCGGCTGCGTAACCGGCCTCAGTGGCCCGAAAACTCGACCAGCGTGCGCACGTCGACGCCAAGCGCTTCCAGCTTCGCACGTCCACCGAGATCCGGCAGGTCGATCACGAAGCAAGCCGACACGACCTCGGCGCCCATCTGGCGCAGAAGCTGGGTCGCGCCGACAGCCGTGCCGCCCGTCGCGATCAGATCGTCGACAAGGATCACCTTCTCGCCCGGCTTCACCGCATCGATATGCATTTCCATCTCGTCGACGCCGTATTCCAGGCTGTAGGCGATGCGCACGGTATCATGCGGCAGCTTGCCCTTCTTGCGGATCGGCACGAAGCCGGCTGAAAGCTGATGCGCCACGGCGCCGCCAAGAATGAAGCCCCGCGCCTCCATGCCGGCGATCTTGTCGATCTTCATCCCCGCATAAGGCTGCACCAGCTCATCCACCGCCCGCCTGAACGCACGGGCGTCGCCGAGCAGCGTGGTGATATCGCGGAAGATGATGCCGGGCTTTGGGTAATCCCGGATGGAGCGGATGGCGGCTGCAAGCTCCGAGGTCGTATCAGTCATTGGGTGTCCAGTTTGAAGGCATGAAATCGGCTGCACCCTATCAATTGCGCCAGCAGGAACCAACAAAAAAGGCGCCCCGAAGAGCGCCTTTCCGATCAAGCCTTTGATACCGTCAGTGATCCTTGCGGGCGTAGACCGACCGCTTGGTGAGGTAGATCAGCACGGTGAAGATCAAAAGGAAGATCATCACCATGAAGCCGGTATGCTTGCGCTCGACCAGATGCGGCTCTGCGGCCCACATCAGGAACGAGGCAACGTCCTTGGCGTACTGGTCAACCGTGCCTGATGTGCCATCGTCGTAGGTCACCTGGCCATCCGACAGCGGCGGCGGCATGGCGAGGACGGAGGCGGCGTGGAAGTACGGGTTGTAGTGCTGGCCCTGCGACACGGTCGTGCCTTCAGGCGGGTTCTCGTAGCCGGTCAGCAGCGAGTAGATGTAATCCGGCCCGCCTTCCTGGTACTGCGTGAAGATATCGAAGATGAAGCGCGGGAAGCCGCGCTCGACTTCGCGGGCCTTCGCGATCAGCGAGAAGTCCGGCGGCGCCGCACCGTTGTTGGAGGCTGCCGCCGCTTCGGCGTTGGCAAACGGCGACGGGAAGTAGTCCGACGGCACGGCCTTGCGGCTATACATGTCGCCGGCGGCGTTCGGGCCGTCTTGCACTTCGTAGTTGGCGGCAAACGCCTTGACCTGCGCGTCCGAGTAGCCGAGATCGCCCAGCATGCGGAACGGCACGAGTTTCATCGAGTGGCAGGCGGCGCAGACTTCGGTGTAGACTTTCAGGCCGCGCTGTAGCTGGCCCTTGTCGTAGTGGCCGAAGGGACCGGCGAAGGTCCAGTCGACTTCCCTTGGCTCCTTCAGCGGATAGTGCGGGGTCGCCGCCTCGTGATGTTCGGCGGGCTTTGCCTCCTGCGCGACAGCCGCGCTCCCGAGACAGCCGACGACTGCGAGTGACAGGATGCTTGCAACAAGCTTTTTCATGGTGTGTGTTCCCTCTCGCCGCCCGCTCATGCCTTGGCCGCTTCCGCAGCGACCGACTTGTTGCGCTTCTCCAGCACCGCCTCGGTGATCGAGTTCGGCACCCGGCGTGGCGTCTCGACGAGACCCAGGACCGGCATGACAACAAGGAAGAAGGCGAAGTAGAGCAGCGTGCAAATCTGCGAGATCGTGGTGTAGAGGCCTTCCGCCGGCTGCGAACCGAGCCAGCCGAGGATGATCGCGTTGATCACGAACAGCCAGTAGGCCATCTTGTACCACGGGCGATAGACCGCGGAGCGAACCTTGGAGGTGTCGAGCCACGGCAGGAAGAACAGGACGATGATGGCGCCGAACATGACGAGAACGCCAGCCAGCTTGGAATCGATCGGCCCGATGTTGAAGGTGATCGAGCGCAGCATCGCGTAGAACGGCAGAAAGTACCATTCCGGAACGATATGCGCCGGCGTCTTTAACGGGTCGGCCGGAATGTAGTTGTCGGCGTGGCCGAGGAAGTTCGGCAGGTAGAAGACGAAGTAGGCGTAAACCAGCAGGAATACCGAAACGCCGAGCGCATCCTTGAGCGTCGCGTAGGGCGTGAACCGCACCGTGTCCGTCTTGGTCTTGACCTCGACGCCGGTCGGGTTGGTCTGGCCGGTGACGTGCAGCGCCCAGATGTGCAGGACGACGACGCCGGCAATGACGAACGGCAGCAGGTAGTGCAGCGAGAAGAAGCGGTTCAGCGTCGGATTGTCGACCGCAAAGCCGCCGAGCAGGAACTGCTGCACCCATTCGCCGACCAGCGGGAATGCCGAGAAGAAGCCGGTAATAACCGTGGCGCCCCAGAAGGACATCTGGCCCCAGGGCAGCACGTAGCCCATGAAGCCGGTCGCCATCATCAGGAGATAGATGAGAACCCCGAGGATCCAGAGGATTTCGCGCGGCGCCTTGTACGAGCCGTAATAGAGGCCGCGGGCGATGTGCAGATAGACCGCGACGAAGAAGAACGACGCGCCGTTGGCGTGCATGTAGCGCAGCAGCCAACCGTGGTTGACGTCACGCATGATCTTTTCGACGGAATTGAAGGCAACGGATGTTTCCGCCGCATAATGCATGGCGAGCACGATGCCGGTCAGCATCTGCACGATCAGCATCACCGACAGCATGGCGCCGAAGGTGTAGGCGTAGTTCAGGTTGCGCGGAACCGGATAGGCGACGAAGCTGTCATAGACGAGACGAGGCAGCGGCAGGCGTGCATCGATCCACTTCTCAAGGCCGGTTGATGGCTCGTAGCTGGAATGGCCACTCATAAATCAGTCCCCCTCAACCGATTTTGATAACTTTGTCGGAAACGAACGAATAGGTCGGAATCGCGAGATTCTGCGGTGCCGGGCCTTTCCGTATGCGGCCGGCCGTATCGTAGACCGAGCCATGACAGGGACAGAACCACCCGTTGTATTCGCCGGCCTGGCCGAGCGGAACGCAGCCAAGATGGGTGCAGGACCCGATCATGACGATCCAGTTTTCCTTGTCCTTGCCGGCCGAACGGTCGACACCCGTCGCCTGCGCATCGGCGGCGAGGTTGGCGTTGCGCGCGATCGGATCCTTGAGCTCCGCCATGGGAACGTCATCTGCAGCCTTCACTTCCTCAGGTGTACGGTTGCGGATGAAGATCGGCTTGCCGCGCCACTTGGCGGTCAGCGACATGCCGGGCTCGAGGCTCGACACGTCGACTTCGATGGAAGCCAGAGCCAGCGTCGAAGCGTCGGGACGCATCTGGTCGATAAACGGCCATGCGACAGAGACGGCGCCGACGGCGCCTGCCATACCCGTGGTTAAATAAAGGAAATCACGGCGTGTGGGCTCGCTAGAGACCCCGCCTGTCGTTTCGTGTTCGCTCAAGGCTTAACATCCTCTGCCCAAATTTCACGGAATTTTCCGTGCCATCCCTCCAAGGCGACGAATCTGTCATACAGATATTCGAACTTAGATTCCCCACCCACTAAGGCGCGTTCTATTATCGATCATCAATTATGTCCAGCCTCGGCAGGGCAAGTGGGCACAATGTCGCGCCCCTTGAGAGTTGATTCTTTAGGACAATCGCGCGGCTGCAACAGTGTTGCGTTGCAACATATCCGGCTGCGTGTTACGTCGCACAACTATTACTCGCTCACGCCCGGTGCCATCCTATGAGACACACTTTATTCTGCGTGGGCAGTGTTCTCGTCTCGCTGCTGCTTGCCGCCGTTTCTTTGCGTTATCTCACGCACACTTGGTTGCTCGCCTTCGTCTACAGCTTCCAGGTCCATTTCGCACTCGCAGCACTCGCCGCAAGCCTCGTCCTGATCCTCATCAGGCGCCATTGGTATGCCTATCTGCTGGTCACCGTTTCGGTGCTGCTTGCCGGCCACGGCGTGCTGATGCTGAAAGAGTTCGAGGCCGCGCCACCCACGACTGCGTCGCGCCCGCTCCTTCGCCTGATGTCCTTCAACATCGAAAACGACAATTTCGAAAACAGCCGCCGTATCGCTGAAGACGTGATCGCCTCCGGCGCCGATGTCGTCAACATCCTCGAAGCCGCGCCGCTTGTGTCGGAGCTCCCGCTGCTGTCAGCGACCTATCCTTATCGCATCGGCTGCGGCGTCGGCACGCCGGGATGCGATACGCTGGTGCTCTCCAAACGGCCTTTCATCGGCCAGGCGATCAAAACCCTCGGCGATCTGTGGCCCAACCGTCTCGTCCAGGTGACGATCGATGTCGACGGAACGCCTGTTCACCTTGCCTCCGTCCACCTCGCAAAGCCCTATTTCGACGATTTCCAGGTCGACGAACTCTGGGATCTGCGTGGGATCGTCAAGAGAACGGATGGACCGCTCATCGTGGCCGGCGATTTCAACTCGGCCATCATCGATCCGCATATCCAGGATTTCGTCCGCGCCACCGGCCTCAACACCGTTTTCCCCGAGCCAGCGACATGGCCGACCCGAGCCGGCAAGCTCGGCATCGCCATCGACCACGTACTCACCCGCCCGCCGCTGCGGCTGGTCTCGGTGAAACAGATCGAGGACAATGCCGGCTCCAACCACTATGGGCTGATGGCCGAGATCGCCATCGATCGCTGATAGCGGCCGCCTGATCGCCTAGACCTCTTCCAGATCCGCCGCCAGGAAGCCGCCCGATTGCCGCGCCCACAGCTCCGCATAGAGCCCGCCATCGCGCAGCAGCGCCTCGTGCGTGCCCTCCTGGATGATGCGGCCCTTATCGACCACGATCAGCCTGTCGAGCGCTGCGATCGTCGACAGCCGGTGCGCAATCGCCAGAACCGTCTTGCCGTCCATGATCCGGTTGAGGTTCGTCTGGATCGCCTCTTCAACTTCTGAATCCAGCGCCGACGTCGCCTCGTCGAGAACCAGGATCGGCGCGTCCTTGAGCATCACCCGAGCGATCGCGATCCGCTGCCGCTGGCCGCCGGAGAGCTTGACGCCGCGTTCGCCGACATGCGCGTCGAACCCCTTGCGCCCCTGCTGATCCTCCAGCCGCTGGATGAAGCCCATCGCCTCCGCGCGCCGCGCCGCCTCGATCAATCCGGCCTCGTCGGCATCCGGGCGGCCGAAGAGGATGTTGTCGCGCACCGAGCGGTGCAGCAGCGACGTATCCTGGCTGACGACGCCGATCTGCATCCTGAGCGACTCTTGCCTGACGCCGGCGATATCCTGTCCATCGATCAGGATGCGCCCGCCTTCGAGATCATAGAGCCGCAGCAGAAGGTTCACGAGCGTCGATTTGCCGGCACCGGAGCGCCCGACAATGCCGACCTTCTCGCCGGGAGCGATCGTCAACGAGAAATGGTCAATCACGCCGCTGCCCTTGCCGTAGTGGAAGGACACGTCGTCGAAACGGATGCCGGGCTCGGCGATGACGAGATCCGGCGCATCCGGCTTGTCGACGAGACCGAGCGGCTTGGAGATCAGCTCCGCCGAGTTCTGGATCGTACCGAGATTGCGCATGATGCCGTTGAACTGCGTCATCAGGCGTCCGAGCAGGAAGTTCAGCCTGAGCACCAGCGCCAGCGAAAACGCGACGGCGCCCGAGCTGATCAGCCCCTGCAGCCACAAATGCACGCTGAGGCCGGCCATTGTGACGATCATGATGCCCGAAAGCAGCGCCATGGAGGCGCGCACGCCAGTGATGAAGCGGGTGAAGAGCAGCACGGTCGCCTGGAACGTATCGAATCCCTGCCGCATGTAGCGATCGGTCTCTTCGTCGCGGGCAAAGAGCTTCAGCGTCTGGATGTTGCTATAGGCATCCACCATACGGCCGTTGAGCATCGAGGCGGATTCCGCCGTATCGCGCGAATGCCGGCGGATGCGCGGCACGAAGTAGCGCGCGAGAACCCCGAAGGCCACCAGCCAGCACAGCACCACCACCGCCAACGACAGATCGAGACGCGCGACGAGCACCAGCGTCGTCGCTGCGTAGATACCGACGAACCAGACGCTCTCCATCAACGATGTCACCAGATCGCCCGTCGCCTGCCCCGCCGACCACACCTTGGTGACGATCCGCCCGGAGAAATCGCTCTGGAAGAACGACAGCGATTGCCGCGATACATGCAGGTAGGATTGCCAGCGCGCCAGATTGTAGAATCCCGGCGTGATCACCTGCTGATCGACCAGCGCGATTATGAGCTGCACGATGAAGCGCACGAGGCCGATGAGGAAGAGCATGCCGAACAGCTCGAAGCCATGCGCTGCAAGCAGGCCATGCCAGCCGACGTCAGGCTTGATGCTGGCGAGAATATCGACCACGCGCCCGACGAACCAGAACAGCGCCGCCTCGATGGCGGCCGACATGCCGCCGAGAACCAGCATGGCGATGAAAGGGAGTTTGGCCTGGCCGATGTAGAACCAGATAAAGCCCGTCGTCGACCGCGGCGGCTGAATATTGTCGCGCGGTTGGAAGGGATCAATCCAGGTTTCAAAGGCACGAAAGAGTCGATTTAGGAGCATATTTGCGATATAGGCTTATCCGCCGGATGGGGAAAGCAATCCGTTCGCCGGACCAGCCTAATATTTTCGTAATGATTGGTAACATCGACGGCATCGTCGTTGAATGAGACATGTCCTGCCACAATGTGGGAATAGCATGAGATTTCACGGGAGACGGCCACAATGCAAAAGAGGACACTCGTGTCGAGCATACCGTTGCCTTTGGCGGAAAGACTCGATGCGGTTATAGAGCAGCTCGGCGTACCGCACGACCAGGTCGTGGCGGAAGCAGTTGCCGCTTGGATCGATAGTGAAGAGCAGCGTCGGTTGATGGCGTTGCGTACCCTCGCCTTTGCCAGCAGCATGGCGGTCGAAGGCCATCGCGTCATCGACTGGGCGGATAGCCTGAGTGCCGACAGGCACTGAACAGACACATCCAAGCGACTGATTACAAGATAAAAACGCCCTCCCGATATCCCAGGGAGGGCGTTTTCAATTGTGCTTTATATCCAGTGGTCAGCCGTAGGCGCGGGCAACACGGGCACCGAGCGCGCGGGCCGGCGATTGGACGGGCTGGTCGCTCGCCTCCGAAGCGACACGCATCGCGGCAGCCTGGCTTTCGCTCAGCCTGAACTGCGAGAGAAGCTCGATCAGCGCTGCCGCTTCGCGCGCCAGGCTGTGAGTAGCGGCCGTCGTCTGCTCGACCATCGCCGCATTCTTCTGGATGCCCTGATCCATGTGGTTGACGGCGACATTGATCTCGCTGAGGCCGGTCGACTGTTCGCGTGAGCTGCCGACGATGGCCGACACATTGCCGTTGATCGCCTGAACCTCCGACACGATCACGGCAAGCTGCCGGCCGGTCTCGCCGACAAGCTCCACGCCCTGGCGCACCTGATCGCCCGATTTGGTAATGAGCGCCTTGATCTCCTTGGCGGCATTGGCCGAGCGCTGGGCGAGCTCGCGCACTTCCTGCGCAACAACCGCGAAGCCCTTGCCGGCGTCACCGGCGCGTGCTGCCTCGACACCGGCATTCAGCGCGAGCAGGTTGGTCTGGAAGGCGATATCGTCGATGACGCCGATGATGTTGGAGATCGCGTTGGAAGAGCTTTCGATGGCCTCCATCGCCGCAACCGCCTGCTCGACGATCACGCCGGAGCGCTCGGCGCCGCTGCGGGTCGTCTCGACCAGTTCGCCCGCCTGCCCGGCGCGCTGAGCCGTATCGCGGACCGCCGTCGTTACCTGCTCGAGCGACGACGCCGTCTCCTCGACCGAAGCAGCCTGCTGCTCGGTGCGCTTCGACAGATCGTCGGACGCTGCACGGATCTCGTTGGCGCCGGCGTCGATCTTGCGGGCATTTTCGCCCACCACCCGCAACACGCGCTCCAGACCGTGAACCGATTCGTTGAAGTTGGTGCGCAGCTGGTCGAGCTGACCGGCAAAGCTCTGCTCGATACGGAAAGTCAGGTCGCCGTCGGACAGGCTCTTCAGGCCGCGGGCCAGATTGTCGACGGCAAACGACACTTCGGCCGCCTCGCGCGCCTTCTGTTCCTCGCGCGCAATCCGCTCGCTTTCGCTCATCGAGCGATTGGCTTCCGTCTCCCGCTCAAGGCGTTCGCGCTCCAGCGCGTTGTCGCGGAATACGGCAACGGCAGCGGCCATCTCGCCGATCTCGTCGTGTCGGCCGGCATAGGGAATGGCCGCCTGGTTGTCGCCGGCTGCCAGCGCATTCATCGACTGCGTGATCACCCCGATCGGCCGCGTGACGCGAACGAGGCTGAGCACGGCAGCGCCGATTGCGAGAAGCACGGCGATCGCAACACCTGCTATCGTCGCAATCGTCACCAGCTGCGTCGCGTCGGCCGCGGCCTTCTTGTCGTTGCCGGCCGCGGCGCGATTGTCTGAGATCATGCCCAGCAGGATTTCACCGGCGCTGTTGCCCATTGGCGTCATCTTTTCGATGACGGCCTTGGCATCGCTGGTTCTTGCACTGGCGAGCAGGCTGAAGAACTGGTCTCCAAGCTTGTCGTAGTCAGCGATAATGCCCTTGAGCTGCTCGAACCGCGGCCGAGGACCGGCCGACTGCGCGTCTTCAAACGTCTTGATCGCATTTTCGCGGGCCGCAGTGGCGGTCTTGATCTGAGCCAGAAGCGTCTTCTGCTCTTCATCGCTGACGGCAGCGAGCACCGCGAGATAGAGGCGACGGACATCGGACACGCGACGCTCCATCTCCGCGATCATCAGCGACTTGTCCATCCGCAGACTGATGCTTTCGGCCTGGCTGTTGAGCTGCCACACCGACCGCATGCCGGCAGCGCCCTGGGCGATCAGGATGATGACGATGAAGGCAAAGAGAACGGGCAGAAGAATCTTGATCTTGAGAGAGCTCATGGCTGGCACCTGAAAATTTCAAACAATGCTAAATTGATGAAACCCTTGTGCCAGTCTCCGCTAAACAAAAACTTACCACCGGCGCGTGCTTTTATGTCGCAATCAATGACACACCACACGCCCGCCGTGCTATTTTTGACATTCGTCAAATTCCCCCGCTCCACATGCATGGCGGAGCGGGGAGGCTCGCGTTATTCTGCCGCAGCTTCTTTCTGGACGCCATCCTCATCCGAGTGATCGGCAAGGAAGCCGCCCGACTGGCGGTTCCAGAGATCGGCATAGACGCCGCCCTCACCCACCAGTTCGACATGCGAGCCGGCCTCGATGATCTTGCCCTTGTCGAGCACGACCAGCCGGTCCATCTCCGTCAGCGTCGACAGACGGTGGGCGATGGCGATGACCGTCTTGCCCTCCATCAGCGCGAACAGGTTCTCCTGGATCGCGGCCTCGACCTCGGAATCGAGCGCCGAGGTCGCCTCGTCGAGAACCAGGATCGGCGCGTCCTTGAGGAAGACGCGGGCGATCGCGATACGCTGGCGCTGACCGCCCGACAGCTTCACGCCGCGCTCGCCAACCTGCGCATCGAGCGCCTTGCGCCCCTGCATGTCGACAAGGCCCTCGACGAAGTCCCAGGCGTTGGCACGCTTGGCCGCCTCGATGATCTCCGCGTCGGTCGCATCCGGACGGCCATAGGCGATGTTGTCGCGGATCGAGCGGTGCAGCAGCGACGTATCCTGCGTAACGACGCCGATCAGCTCGCGCAGGCTTTCCTGCGAGACATGCGAGATGTCCTGACCATCGATCGTGATACGGCCGCCTTCGAGGTCGTAGAAGCGCAGCAAGAGGTTCATCAGCGTCGTCTTGCCGGCGCCGGAGCGGCCGACCAGACCAACCTTCTCGCCCGCCTTGATGTCGAGCGACAGGTTTTCGATGATGCCCTTGCCCTTGCCGTAGTGGAAGCCGATCCGGTCGTAATGGATCGCGCCCTTCTTGGCCGTCAGCGACGAAGCGCCAGGCTTGTCGGTGATGTCGTGCTCTTTCGTCATCATCTCCATGCCGTCATAGACCGTGCCGATATTCTCGAACAGAGCCGAGACTTCCCACATGATCCACTGCGACATGCCGTTGACGCGCATGGCAAGACCAATGGCAATCGCGATCGCGCCGACCGAGATGCCGCCGTTCAGCCAGAACCAGATCGACAGGCCCGAGATCACGAACAGCGCCACGCAGTTGTTGATATAAACCGATGCGTGGAACATCGTGACCTTGCGCATCTGCTGATGCACGGTCTGCAGGAAGCCGTCCATGCCCTCCTTGGCATAGGTCTCCTCGCGGCCCGCATGCGAAAACAGCTTCACCGTCGCGATGTTGGTGTAGCTGTCGACGACGCGGCCGGTCATCAGCGAACGCGCATCGGCCTGCATCGCCGCGATCTTGCGAAGCCGCGGCACGAAATAGGCGACGATGGCGATATAGACGCCAAGCCATGCCAGAATCGGGATCATCAGCCGCCAGTCGGCCGCCGCGATGACGACGATCATCGAGATGAAATAGCTGACGACATAGACGAAGACGTCGAGGATCTTCATCACCGTCTCGCGCACGGCAAGCGACGTCTGCATCACCTTGGTGGCCACGCGTCCGGCGAACTCGTTGGCGAAGAAGGTCATGCTGTGACGCATCAGGAAACGGTGCATCTGCCAGCGGGCGATCATCGGATAGTTGCCGATCAGCACCTGGTGCATGATGACGGAATCCGCCACCGCCGCCAGAGGCAGGCCGATCAGGATCAGCGCGCCCATCCAGTAGAGCTTGTAGCCCTCGGTCTCAAGGAAGGTCTTCGGATCGGCATGCGTCAGCCAGTCGACGATATTGCCGAGGAACTGGAACAGCGCGACTTCGCCGACCGCGATCAGCGCCGTCAGCACGGCCATGGCCGCAAGCCAGGGGGCCGCGGGCTTCGTATAGTGCCAGCAGAAGGCAAACAGCCCCTTGGGAGGAACGCCGGGCTCCTCGGTGGGGAAAGGATTGAGACGCTGTTCAAACCAGCCAAACATGAAAATGCTCCGAACTTCAGCGTTCCTGCACTCGCCGGCACAGACGCGCAACGGCTTATATGGGCAGTGGACGTTCAAGGGACGAGGCCAACATGGCCGCGCAATGGATTACGAAAGGGAAATCAGAAAGAAAAGGACGCTTTAAGAGCGTCGGGTCGCCATGATCCGCAGATTGGCGGACGGGAGGCTGACATACGGCAATGCATTCATCTTGGCGCTCCCTTGTTGGCGATTGAAGATATGCACCGATAACGCGAAATTGACGGGTTTTCCAGCCCAAACTTGCCGAAAGCCAAAGATTCGCGCCCAAAAAGCAGGCTGTTGCACCAAAACCGCACTTGCACTAGGTCAGGCCGGACAGAAGCGATCAAACGGGGCGATCATGGCGGACCTCAGAATAGCACTCTATCAGCCCGATATTCCTGGCAACACCGGCACCATCCTGCGGCTCGCCGCCTGCCTCGGCTTTGCCGTCGATATCATCGAGCCCGCCGGTTTCGACATCTCGGATCGCAATCTCAAGCGCGCCGGCATGGATTACATCGCCGCCGCCGCCCTCACCCGCCATGTCAATTTCGAGCAGTTCGAGAACTGGCGCAAGACAACCGGCCGCCGCCTCGTGCTCGCCTCCACCAAGGCATCCGGCCGCTACACCGATTTTCACTTCCACGCCGACGATATCCTGCTCTTCGGCCGCGAAAGCGCCGGCGTGCCCGATCATGTGCACGACACCGCCGATGCCCGCATCCTGGTGCCCATGGTCGAAGGCCAGCGCTCGATCAATGTCGCGGTTTCGGCGGCGATGATCACGGGCGAAGCCATGCGTCAGACCGTCTGGTCCTGACCCTGCCACGGAAATGCCGGTTCAGCGGCGCATAATGTCGCGAACGGCGTTGTGAAATCGCCGATCAGGCGTATAATTTTTAGCCGGGCAAACAAAAAATCGGATGATATGCCGATATTTCAATGATTTGCCGCAACCAGAGAGTCGCAAAAAGCGCCACTGAAGGCGCCAAGAGATAGAAAAAGACAAGCTCGCATGGAATCCACAATCGTCATGATCAACCTGTTCGGCGCCGTAGCCCTGCTGCTGTTCGGCCTGTCGCAGGTGAAGGATGGCGTATCGCGCGCTTTCGGCGCGCGTCTGCGGACCGGGCTTGCCTCCGGCACCAAGAGCGGCCTGCGCTCCTTCGTCTCCGGTTTCGTTGCGACCATTGCGCTGCAGAGTTCCACCGCGACCGCCCTGATGGTCGCCTCCTTCGTCGAGCGTGAGCTGGTCAAGCCGCGCATGGCGCAGATCGTGCTCCTGGGCGCCAATGTCGGCACCGCCGTGACCGCCTGGATCGTCGCGACCGGCATCGAGTGGCTGTCGCCGCTCGTCATCCTCGCCGGCATCGTGCTCTATCGCGGCGGCTCGACGTCGCGCCAGGGCGGCGGTCAGGCACTGATCGGCATCGGCCTCATGCTGCTGTCGCTGCACCTCTTGAGCAGCGCCACCGAGCCGATGCGCCAGTCGCCAGCTCTCTCGGCCTTCATCGGCCTGCTCGACAATGCCTGGCCGGTGGCGCTCGCCTTTTCGGCCTGCATCGCCTTCATCTCCTCTTCCAGCCTCGCCGCCGTCGTCCTCATCCTGTCGCTCGCCTCGACGGGCATCCTGTCGGCCGGTCTTGTGATCGTGCTGGTGCTCGGCGCCAATCTCGGCGGCGCCATCCCGCCCGTCATCGCCTCGCTTTCCGGCCCGGCCTCGGTCAAGCGCGTCACGCTCGGCAACCTGATCGTCCGCGCCATCGGCTGCCTGATCGCGCTGCCGCTCGCCGGCTTCGGCGCCGATCTCCTGGAGACCCTCCCGCTGTCGCCAGCCAAGCTCCCGGTCGATGCCCATCTCGGCTTCAACCTCCTGCTTGCGGCCCTCGCCTGGCCCTTCTCGCGGCTGCTATCGCGCCTGATGCTGAAGCTCGTCCCCGAGGACGAGCAGCCGGATAACGCGCCGCGCTATCTCGATCCGCAGGAACTCTCGACGCCGGTCGTGGCGCTCGCCAGCGCCACCCGCGAAGTGCTTGGTGTTGGCGACCTCATCGAGCGCATGCTGCAACGCGCAGCCGATGCCTTCGAGCGCAACAACATGTCGAAGCTGACAGAGATCGCCGCCCTCGAGAAGCGCGTCGACAGCCTGCAGCAGGAAGTGAAGATCTACCTCTCCAAGCTCGGCCGCGGCGGCCTCAGCGAAGAGGATGGACGCCGCTCGATCGTCATCATCGACTACGCCATCAATCTCGAGCATATCGGCGACATCATCGAAAAGGGCCTGCTGCCGCAGGTCGCCAAGAAGGTCTCGCTCGGCCTGAAATTCTCCGAGGACGGCTATGAGGAACTCAGCAAGCTCTTCCACCTGACGCTCGAGAACCTCCGCATCGCCCAGACGATCTTCGTAACCCGCGATTTCAATCTCGCCCGTCAGCTGATGGAAGTGAAGGTGGAAGTGCGCCGCATGGAGAAGCGATCCTCCGAGCGCCATCTGGAACGCCTGCGCGACGGCCGCGCCGACAGCCTGCAGACGAGCTCGCTGCATCTCGACATGTTGCGCGACCTGAAGCGCATCAACGCCCATATCGTGTCGGTCGCACATCCGATCCTGGATGAAAGCGGCCTCCTGATCGAAAGCCGCCTGCGCGACGCCGCCGAATAAGCCTCAATCGGCCGATGGCAGACGCCGCATGGTGAACTCGATCTGGTCGCCGTCGAGCTGCCGCCAACTCTCGACTTCGGTCCAGTAGGCGGCCTTGGGGTATTCGTCGAACCACTCGCGGGCCTTGGCGCGCGCATCGAGCAGCGCCAGGCAATAGGTCTGCCGCACGAACCGATCGTTCTTGCGCGGCGTACCCTCGGCCCGGTGCTTGGCAATCCTTCGTTTCAAGCCGTCAAATGACGGCGGTCCTGGGATCTTCGTCATACAACCTACCTCTAATGGAAAGGTAGTATCGACGTCTGAATATTGCGAGTCGAATCTGAAGCCTGCTCACCAACGCCGTTGGGCTGTTGGCGCTATGCCAAACGACCTGCTATCAGGGGCGATTGAAGTGGGCATGACTCGAATTTTGCCCGCGCGCGTACCGGAGACGACGACTATGGAACGACCCGAACTTCCGATCGGCCTGCCCGCGGATATCGAGGACAAGAAGGAGATGGCCCGCACCTGGTTCGAGGGCCTGCGCGATCAGATCTGCGCCTCTTTCGAAGCGATCGAGGATGAGCTCGCAGGACCGCTTTCCGATCGTGAGCCCGGCCGCTTCGTCGCCAAAGACTGGAAGCGCGAGAACGGCGCCGGTGGCGGCGGCCGCATGTCGATGATGGAAGGCCGCGTCTTCGAAAAGGTCGGCGTCCACACCTCCACCGTCTATGGCGAGTTCAGCGCCGACCTGCGCGCCCAGATGCCCGGCGCCAAGGACGATCCGCGCTTCTGGGCTTCCGGCATCTCGCTGATCGCCCACCCGGTGAACCCCAATGTCCCCGCCGTGCACATGAACACCCGCATGGTGGTCACATCGAGCCGCTGGTTCGGCGGCGGCGCCGATCTGACGCCGGTGCTCGACCGCCGCCGCACCCAGGAAGACGACGACACCAGACTGTTCCACAAGGCGATGGAGATCGCCTGCCGCAGCCACGCCGGCGTTGCCGATTACGACGCCTACAAGACGTGGTGCGACGAATACTTTTTTCTCAAGCACCGCAACGAGGCGCGCGGTACCGGCGGCATCTTCTATGACTGGCTGCATTCGAGCGAGGAAGCCGGCGGCTGGAGCGCCGATTTCGCCTTCACCCGCGATGTCGGCCGCGCCTTCGCCATGGTTTATCCACGGATTGTTCGCTCCAACTTCAATAAACAGTGGACAGAACAAGATCGTGAAGAACAATTGATTCGCCGTGGGCGATATGTCGAGTTCAATCTGCTATATGACCGGGGAACGATCTTCGGCTTGAAAACGGGTGGGAATGTCGAGTCCATTCTCTCATCGCTACCCCCCGCCGTTCGCTGGCCGTAACTGGGAGGAAAGATCGGTAAACTGCGTGTGAGAGGCTTTTAATAAGCGGACCGGATACCCATTTCATGCATGTACGCGTTCAACAATCGGAGGAGGATTGTCATGACGATACAGAGTGGAACACCGGCGACGGCAGGTGCTCAACAGCCACCCCGCCCAATCGACACACCTGAGCTGCTCAACAGGCTGGCCGAAGCGCTGAAGGCCAAGAGCGGTTCCGATCTGCCCCTTTCCTGCTTTGTGGAACAGGTCAAGCTTCAACTCGCCGGCGGCCTGTCCGCCGAAGAGCTGTCGCGCCGCACCAAGGGCCAGAACAACAGCGCCCACACGGATTGCTACCGCGCTTGGGCAATGCCCGAATAATCGGGCTCACGGTCCGGGGAATGGACACATTCATGATCGCTTGAAACATGCGATCCCTACGGCCGGTGCGACAACCGGCCGGAACCTTCCCGTCCCTGGAGCATTCCCACAAAACGCATAAGCGTCATTGAGAACTCAAGTCAGGAGGAGACGATGAGACTTTTCGAATGTGGAACGCTGGTCCCCGGATGCAGCTGGCACACACGCGCAAGCGACGACGCCGAAGTCGTACGCCGCGCCGTCGACCATATGAAATCCGCGCATGGCGAAACCATCATCCGCGAAAACATGGTCGACAACATCAAGGCCCGCATCCGCAACGAAGCGAACGCGGCCTGATCATCGGACGCGATCGCCTTATTTCACGCGATCTGAAAGCCGGGCGAGCAACGTCGCCCGGTCGGAGGCAAAGTTTTCCTCCACCCACTGATGTTCCAGCGCAGCCAGCGTCTCCCCGACCTGCCGGCCTGATGGAATGCCCGCCGCCATCACATCCCCGCCATTCACAGGAAAGCTCGGCTTTACCCATGCATTCGCATGATCGAGCAGCTTGTTCAGCCGCGCCGATCGCGCCATTTCCGCCATGTCTCCCTCGGCCTTCCCCCGCGCCACCGCGAGCGCCAGCTTCAGCCGCGTGATGATACCCTCGGCACCGTTGCGATAAAGCAGCCGATCAAAGGCCGCCATCGACATCTCGTCGTTAACAGGCGCTGCATTCGCCCAGGCCTTGAAAACCGCCGCTTCCGCATTGGCTAGCTTCAGCCGCGCCGCCATCGCCTCCAGCCGCTTGGCGTCGGGCGGCACGATAGAAGCCAACCTCAGCAGCGGATCCGGCGCCCAGCCGAGCGCCTTTTCGGTCGCGATCAGCGCCGGGATCGCGTCGATGCCCCACTTTTCCGTCTCCGGCAGAATTTCCGTCAGCGCGCCGACGGTGCGCATCCACAACAGCGCGCGGCCCGGATCTTGCGCCGACAACAGCTTGCGCATCTCCGACCACACCCGTTCGGCCGAAAGCGTCGAAAGCTTGGAGCGGGCCGCCGCCGACGCCCGCAACCCGTCCGCATCCGGCCGCCCCGAACCGTAATAGGCAAAGAAGCGGAAGAAGCGCAGGATTCGCAGGTAGTCTTCCTTGATCCTGGTCGCCGCATCGCCGATGAAGCGGATGTTGCGCTTCTCTATGTCGACAAGCCCGCCGACGAGATCAACCACCTCGCCGCTCTCGCCCACATAGAGCGCGTTGATCGTGAGGTCGCGCCGCTCGGCATCCGTCTGCCAGTCCGTGCTGAACGCCACCGTCGCCCGCCGCCCGTCGGTCTCGACATCGGCGCGCAGCGTCGTCACCTCGAACGGCTTGCGGTCGATGACGAGTGTCACCGTCCCATGCTCTACGCCCGTCGGCACAGCCTTGACCCCGGCCTGCTTGGCGCGCTCGATCACCACATCGGGCGTCAGCGTCGTCGCCACGTCGATATCGCTGACTGCGAGCCCCATCAGGCTGTTGCGCACAGCGCCACCCACCACGCGCCCCTCGCCGCCATCGGCATTCAGCAGCGAGAAAACGCGCTTCAGCGCCGGGTCGTTGAACCATGCTTCGTGAGCAAGGTTGGTCATGCGTAAAGCCTTTCGTAAAGCGTGCGGACAATGCCCGCGGTGATGCCCCAGATCATTCTGGTTTCATAGGGCATGCGATAGAAATGTCGGTCGAGCCCGTCGATCATCCGCTTGTCGCGAATGTGATTGCCGGGCGCCATCAGGAAGGAGAGCGGCACCTCGAAGACGTCGTCGACCTCATCGGGATTGAGCTTGAGATCAAAGCCGGGCTGCACCACCGCCAAAACAGGCGTGATACGAAACCCCGTCGAGGCCAGATAAACAGGCAGCCGCGCCACCGTCTCGACGAACGAGCCCTTCAGCCCGATCTCCTCGTCGGCCTCGCGCACAGCGGCCTGCTCCGGCGTCTCGTCCGCCCCATCGATCTTGCCGCCGGGAAAGGCGATCTGGCCGGAATGCTTGCGCAGTGTCGAGGTGCGCAGTGTGAAGATCACCCGCGCCTCGTCGCCGTCGTCGATGACGGGCACCAGCACGGCGGCGTCCCGGAGTTTGAAGGTCTCCACCTGGGCGATGATCTCGGGATTGAGGATATGATCGCCATGCTCACGCCACGACAGATCGACCGGCCCGCCCATCTGGTGCATCGCCCGGCGCCTGAATTCGGCTGCGGAATAAAGCGCGCCGTCTCTGGTCTGAACCTCTATCATCGCGACAGCGCATCCAGTTCGGCCGCCGGCATCACGGGAAAGGTCTCGCCGCCGGAGCGCAGGCAGAACATCGCGACACCATCGACATCAACAGTCTCGCCAAGTTCCACGAGTTGGTACATCACAGCCCGCGACACCAGCGCTTCCAATCGCCCCCGCACATGCAGATATGGCTTCAACTCATTGTTATCGCCGTGGATGACAAACCTTATCGGATGCGCCTTGCCAGCCTCGATGACATCGCCGACATTGGTGCGAAAGGTCAGCACCGCCTGCCCGTCCCTGACGGAGGCGTTCATCTCGACAGCGAGGAACGGCGCATCGACGATCCGGATACCGACTTTTTCCACAGGAGTTACGAGGTATGTCTTGCCATCCTCATCCTTGCGCAGAACCGTGGAAAACAGCCGCACCAGCGGCGCCCGGCCGATCGGCGTCCCCATGTAGAACCACGTCCCGTCGGCGCGGATCTCCATGTCGATATCGCCACAAAACGGCGGATTCCATTTCTCGACGGGCGGAAGACCGCGTTTCGCATCGCCACCATCGCCCGCGGCGCGCGAAATCAGCGCGGCCAGATCCGCGGCATCGGTCGCTGCCTTGATCTCTTCGGTTGCCATTGTTCCGTCTCTGTTTGCACTTAACGCAGGAATGTCACGAGATAGTCATTCGAAACGAACTTGTCAGCCCGCAACATCTTCATAACTCTATCGGGTATGAGGCACACGTGTAAAAGTCCGACGATTCGCGACGAATGAGATCAGCCGCTGGAGAGATGCCTGATGGGTATGATGAAGACCGAAGCCCCCCTCGATGAAAAGGCGATCGTCGCCGCTGCAGAAAAAGCGCTTGCCGATATCGCCACAGTGAGGAGCGAGGTCGCCAAGGTGATCTTCGGCCAGGAGAGCGTCGTCGAAAACACGCTGCTCGCCGTTCTCTCGGGCGGCCACGCCCTGCTGGTCGGCGTCCCCGGTCTTGCCAAGACCAAGCTGGTCACCACGCTCGGCGAAGTGCTCGGCCTCGGCGCCAACCGCATCCAGTTCACGCCCGACCTGATGCCATCCGATATCCTCGGCTCCGAAGTGATGGACCAGGACGAGACCGGCCGCCGCTCCTTCCGCTTCGTCAAGGGTCCGGTCTTCGCCCAACTGCTGATGGCCGACGAAATCAACCGCGCCTCGCCGCGCACCCAGTCGGCGCTGCTGCAGGCGATGCAGGAGTACCACATCACCGTCGCCGGCCAACGCTACGACCTGCCGACGCCCTTCCACGTTCTCGCCACCCAGAACCCGCTGGAGCAGGAAGGCACCTATCCGCTTCCCGAGGCACAGCTCGACCGCTTCCTGCTGCAGGTCGACGTCAACTACCCCGAACTCGCCGCCGAGCGGCAGATCCTGCTCGACACCACGGGTCTTGCCGAAACCAAGCCGCAGGCCGTGTTGAGCGCCGAGCGCCTGATCGAGATCCAGACGCTGATCCGACAGATGCCGGTCAGCGACAAGGTGGTCGACGGCATCCTGGCGCTCGTCCGCTCCGCCCGCCCCGGCCAGGGCAACGCCGCCACCGACAAGAACGTTGCTTGGGGCCCCGGCCCGCGCGCCGGCCAGGCGATGATGCTCTGCGCCCGTGCCCGCGCGCTCTATGAAGGCCGCCTCGCCCCGTCGCTCGACGATGTCCACGCGCTGGCAGAGCCCGTGCTGCAGCACCGCATGGCGCTGACCTTCGCCGCCCGCGCCGAAGGCATGTCGGTGCGCGACGTGATCGCCGGGCTGGTGAAGCAGGCCAAGGGCTAAGCTCAGGAAGGAAGCCTCACGCGTGGCATCGATCGGACAGACCGTCACTCCGACCCCAGGCAGCGATGCCCTTGCACGTGCAAGGCAGCGCGCCAGCCTGCTGCCGGATTGCCTCGTCGAGGCCAAGCGTATCGCCAACACCGTGATCGCCGGCTGGCACGGCCGCCGCAAGCGTGGCATCGGCGAGAATTTCTGGCAGTTCCGGCCCTATAGCGAAGGCGAGAGCCTGGCGCGCATCGACTGGCGCCGCTCGGCCCGTGACGATCATACCTATATCCGCGACCGCGAATGGGAAGCCGCCCACACGATCTGGCTCTGGGCCGACATGTCGCCGTCGATGATGTACAAGTCCACCTTCGGCAGCGTCTCCAAGGAAAGCCGCGCGTTCGTCATCATGCTGGCGCTCGCCGAAATCCTCGCGCGCTCAGGCGAACGCGTCGGCTGCCCCGGCGTGATGGAACCGATCTCCGCCCGCAACGCCGCCGAGCGCCTCGCCGTCGCACTGATGCACGCGCCGCTCACCGGCGGCCTGCCGGATACCGCCATGATCCGCGGCTCGAGCGACCTCGTGCTGATCGGCGATTTCCTCGATGATGCCGAGGCCGTGATGGCCCGCATAGGCCCGCTCGCTCGTCGCGGCCTGCGCGGTCATGTCATCGAGGTGGCCGATCCCGCCGAGGAGCTGTTTCCCTATACCGGCCGCACCGAGTTCACCGATCCGGAGACCGGCTCGAAGCTCACCTCCGGTCGCGCCGAAAACATCCGCGACGCCTATACGCGCGCCTATCTCGGCCGCCGCGATGGCCTTGGCCAGAGCCTGCGCCACCTCGGCTGGACCTTCATCAGCCATCGCACTGATCACCTCGCCTCCGAGGCGCTGGTCGCCGTCCACATGCACCTCTCCGGCATGCCCGGGAAAGCTAGCTTGCCCGGGAAAGCAACGCATGGAGGCCAGCTGTGAACGCGCTTCCATTCGCCTTTGCCTATCCAGCCATTCTCGGCGCCCTTGTGGCGCTTCCCGTCATCTGGTGGCTGCTGCGCCTGACCCCGCCGCGCCCAAAGACGGAAGTCTTCCCGCCGCTGCGCATCCTCGCAACCGTTCTGAAGCGCGAGGAAACGCCGGCGCAAAGTCCATGGTGGCTGACGCTGCTGCGCATGTTGCTCGCCGCAGCCGTCATCCTCGCCATCGCCGATCCGGTCTTCAACCCGCGCACCAGCTCGATCGCCGCGGGCGGCCCTCTCGTGCTCTTCGTCGATAATGGCTGGGCGACCGCGCCCGATTGGGAGCGTCGCGTGCAGACCGCCGAGGCGCTGATCGACGACGCCGACAGCGCTGGCCTGCCCGTATCCATCACCTTTACTGCCGATCCAAGCAACGATGCCGTAGCGGGCACCGCAGCCGTCGCCCGCGAAAAACTGCGCGCCGCCGAGCCGCAGCCGCTCGTGCCCGACCGCCAGCGCGCCTTCGAGGCGCTGCGCGCGGCGCTGAACGGCGTGCATCCCGGCACGCTCGCCTTCCTGACCGATGGTGCCGCCGCCAACGACAACGACGCCACGGTGCGCCAACTCTCCGACCTGCAGCCCGGCCAACTGCGCCTGATCGCCGGCGACGCCGCGCAGACGGTGGCAATCACCGGAGCCAACAACGCCGCCGACGCCATGACCGTCACCGCGACCCGCCTCGACGGCGCCTCGGCCGCCACCCTGCCGCTGACCGCCCAGGATGCGCAAGGCCGCGCCATCGCCTCGGGCTCCGTCTCCTTCCAGCCGGGCCAGTCCGTGGCTTCAGGCTCGATCACCGCCCCCTTCGAGATGCGCAACGACTTCGCGCGGCTCAGCATCGACAACCACGCAACGGCCGGCGCCGTCCACCTGCTCGACGACGGCTTCAAGCGCCGCCGCGTCGTACTTCTGTCGGGCGAGGCCAGCGACAGCTTTCAGCCGCTGCTCTCGCCACTCTATTACATCCAGCGCGCCCTGCAGCCCTATGCCGACCTGATCGAACCGAACGCGCCCGATCTCGCCACCTCCATTCCCGATCTCCTGGCGCAGAACCCCTCGGTCATCGTCATGGCCGATATCGGCCGCCTGCCGCAGGAGACCTATGATCCGCTGCAGCGCTGGATCAACAATGGCGGCACGCTCATCCGCTTCGCAGGCCCGCGACTGGCGGCCGCCCCCGCCGACGATCCGCTGGTACCGGTGACGCTTCGCCAGGGCGAACGCGCGCTTGGCGGCGCGCTCTCCTGGGCCGAGCCGCAGCAGCTGGCAGAGTTCCCCAATTTCGGCCCCTTCGCCGGCATGGCGCGCCCGACCGATGTCACCGTCAAGCGCCAGGTGCTGGCCGAGCCGACGCCGGATCTGGCCGAGCGCACCTGGGCAAGCCTTGCCGACGGCACGCCACTGGTGACGATGAAGCCGATGACATCAGGCCGCATCGTGCTCTTCCACGTCAGCGCCGAGGCCACATGGTCCGACCTGCCGATCTCAGGCAATTTCGTCGAGATGCTGCGTCGCCTCGTGCAACTGTCGCGCTCCGGCGGCGTTACCTCGCAATCCGGCGGCGCCACCACTGCCGAAGCGCTGCCGCCCTTCCGGCTGCTGACCGCCAAGGGCGCGCTCACCACCGAGACCGGCGCCGCGCGTCCGCTGATCCCCAACGCCAAGGCCGCCCCTCTGGCCAGCTTCGAAAATCCGCCGGGCCTCTATGGCTCCGAGGAAGGGTTCACCGCCTTGAACGTCCTGCCCGCAAACGCCGAACTGAAACCCCTCGATGTCTCGGGTGTGACGCTGGTGCGTGAAGGCCTGATCGGCGGCGAGACATGGTCGGCCAAGCCCTCGCTCTTCCTCATCGCCTTCCTGCTCCTGCTTGCCGACAGCCTGATCGTCATGTTCATGAGCGGCGCCTTCTCGCGCCTGCGCCCGGCCGCCCGCACGGCCGCGATGATCGCGGTCGCCGTCACCGCAGCCTTCCTGGTGCAGCCCGGCCAGTCACGCGCCGACGACAGCAAGCCCGGCGACGAGCAGATCTTCCAGCGGCTCGACAATACCCACCTCGCCTATGTCGTCACCGGCGAGGCCGAGGTCGATCGCATCTCCGAGCGCGGCCTCGAGGGCCTGACGGAATATCTGACCTTCCGCACCACGCTCGAACCCGCAGCCCCCGTCGGCCTCGACCTGACGAAGGACGAGCTCTCCTTCTATCCGATCATTTACTGGCCGATTTCGGCCACCGCGCCAATGCCGTCTGCCGCCTCGATCAACCGCATCGACGCTTATATGCGCGCCGGCGGCACCGTGCTCTTCGACACCCGCGACCAGTTCAGCGCGCTCGACAACAGCGGCGGCAGCAGCGCCAATGGCGAACGCCTGCAGCAGATCCTCGCCAATCTCGACATCCCGCCGCTGGAGCCGGTCCCCTCCGACCACGTGCTGACCAAATCCTTCTATCTTCTGTCGAGCTTCCCCGGCCGCTATGCCGGTAGCCCGCTCTGGATCGAGGCACGCCAGGACAACCGCTCCAACAACGCCAAGTCGGCGGCAACGGCGGACGGCGTCTCGCCGATCCTGATCACGGGCAATGATTTCGCCGGCGCATGGGCCGTGGACGACAATGGCGTCCCGCTGCTGCCGACCGTGCCGCCTGACGAGGCGCAGCGCGAATACGCCTACCGCAGCGGCGTCAACATCATGATGTATATGCTTACAGGCAACTACAAGACCGACCAGGTCCACATCCCCGCCCTCCTCGAACGGCTGGGGCAGTGACATGACTGTTGATTTCGCGCCCTTCATCCCCTGGCCGCTGCTTGCCGGCCTGACCGTCATCGTCGTCGCCATCGCAGCACTCGCGATATTCCGGGGCGTGCGCGGCGCCTGGATCCGCACCGTCGCGGCGCTGGCGCTGCTCGCAGCGCTCGCCAACCCGCTGCTGATGCAGGAAGACCGCGAGCAGCTTTCGACGGTCGTCCCCGTCATCGTCGACCGCAGCCAGAGCCAGCAGACGCCCGAGCGCATCAAGATGACGGACGACGCGCTGGTGGCGCTGAAGGACCGCCTCGCCCGCTTCCCCAACGTCGAGCCGCGCTATGTCGATGCCACGGAGCCGGAGGATTCCGACGCCCCCTCGACGCGCCTCTTCAACGCGCTGTCTGCCGCTGTTGCCGACGTGCCGCCCGCCCGCATCGGCGGCGCGATCATGCTCACTGACGGCCAGATCCACGACGTGCCCGGCGTCAACCAGGCGCTCGGCTTCGACGCCCCGATCCATGGGCTGATCACGGGCAAGACCAACGAATTCGACCGCCGCATCGAGGTCATCAAGGCGCCGCGCTTCGGCATCGTCAACGAGGAACAGCAACTGGTACTGCGCGTCTTCGACGACGGCCCGAGCCCCGGCGGCACCGCCGACGTGACGGTCAAGCTCAACGGCAACGAGATCGCCACGCTGCAGGCGACACCTGGCCGCGACACACCCTTCTCCTTCAAGGTCGAGCGCGGCGGCAGCAACGTGCTGGAATTCTCGGTCGCCGCCCTGCCAGGAGAAGTGACGCAAGCCAACAACCGCGCCGTCCACGTCATCGACGGCATCCGCGAGAACCTGCGCGTGCTGCTGGTCTCCGGCGAACCACATGCCGGCGAGCGCGCCTGGCGCAACCTGTTGAAATCCGACGCCTCCGTCGATCTCGTGCACTTCACCATTCTGCGCCCACCGGAAAAGCAGGACGGCACGCCGATCAACGAGCTGTCGCTCATCGCCTTTCCGACACGTGAGCTGTTCGTAGACAAGATCAAGGATTTCGACCTGATCATCTTCGACCGCTACCAGCATCGCGGCGTGCTGCCGATCCTCTATTACGACTACATCGCGCAATATGTCGAAAACGGCGGCGCGCTCCTGATCGCCGCAGGTCCCGAGCATGCCGGCCCGGATTCGATCGCGCTGACGCCGCTCTCCTCGGTTCTCCCCGCCGCCCCGACCGGCCAGATGGTCGAGAAGGCCTTCTATCCACGCCTCTCCGACGAAGGAAAGAAGCACCCGGTCACCCGTGGTCTCGACGGCTCCACCGACGAGCCGCCGCATTGGGGCCGCTGGTTCCGTTCCGTCGGCGTCGAGCCGCCGCAGGGCGAGACCGTCATGGTCGGCGCCGACAACAATCCGCTCCTGGTGCTGAACCGAGCCGGCCAGGGCCGCGTCGCCATGCTCCTGTCCGATCAGGGCTGGCTCTGGGCCCGTGGCTTCGAAGGTGGCGGCCCGCACGTCTCGCTCTATCGCCGCGTGGCCCACTGGCTGATGAAGGAACCGGCGCTGGAAGAAGAAGCGCTCACCGCCCGTGCCTCCGGCCGCACGCTCGAGATCACCCGCCAGACCATCGGCGACAATCCCGGCAACGCCACCGTGCGCTACCCCTCCGGCAAGACCGAGACGCTGCCGCTCGTCCAGTCGGAGCCCGGTCTCTTCAAGGCCGAGAAGCGCATGGACGAAATCGGCCTCTTCGAGATCCGCAACGGCGAGATGAGCACGCTCGTGCATGTCGGCGCCGTCGATGCGCCGGAGTTCAAGGCGATGATCTCGACGCCTGACGTGCTGAAGCCGATATCGGACAAGACGAGAGGCCTCGTCGCCCGCGTCTCGGATACCGACGGCAATGTCGAGATCCCGCCGATCCTGCCGGTGCGCGGCCAGATCCGCGTCGCCGACAATGACCGCATGCAGATCCGCCTGACCAACGAGACCGTGCTGAAGGGCATCAACACGCTGCCGCTCTTCGCGGGCTTCGCCGGCGTCGGCATCCTGCTGCTCGCCTTCGGCGCCATGTGGTGGCGCGAGGGCCGCTGACACGATGCCGCAACTCGAACTGACCGCCACACCCTCCCCCGATGACCTCGCGGTCATCGGCGAGACCCTCACCGCCTTCAACCACGCCGACGTCGGCTCTGCCGATCGGCGGACGCTGGCGGTGCTGATCCGCGACGAGGATGGAAAAGTAATCGGCGGCCTCTCCGGCTACACCGCCTGGGGCTGGCTCTTCACCCAGCTGCTCTTCATCCCCGAAAGCCAACGCGGCACCGGCCTCGCCGGCCGGCTCCTCTCGCTGGCCGAACAGGAAGCCGCGAATCGCGGCTGCCACGGCGCCTGGATCGACACCTTCAGCCCAACGGCACTAAAGGCCTATCTGAAACAGGGATACGAAATCTTCGGCGAACTGCCGGAATTCCCGAAGGGCCGCACGCGGACGTTCCTGCGCAAGGCGCTGACGCCCGAAACCTGAAGATGCCCCTCAGGCAATCGATGCCTGCCGCGTCTCCGAATCGATCGCCACCGCCGCCAGCGCCGAGATGACGAGGAAGCCGGCGAAGAGGCCGATCGCAACGCCAAGCCCTTCGGAGACGACAAGCGCCATCAGCGACGGCGCGAGCAGTCCGCCAAGCCGCGCGACGGCACCCGCGGTACCCATGCCGGTTGCCCGAACCGCGGTCGGGTAGAGTTCCGGCGTGTAGGCATAGAGCGCGCCCCATGTCCCCAGCAGCGCGAAACTCATGATCAGAAGCGACGCACCGACCATGATATCGACGCTGGAGACGACGAACAGCAGGCAGCCCGCCGCCGACAACAGGCAGAAGCCGATCAGCGTCGGTTTGCGGCCCCAGGCCTCGACGCCATAGGCGGCGAGCGCATAGCCGGGGATCTGCGCCAGCGCCACGAAGACCAGGAAGCCGTAACCCCGGACGAAACCGAAGCCATCGCCCGCAAGCTTCGCCGGCATCCAGGTGAAGACACCGTAATAGGAGACCGACACCAGAAACCAGATCGCCAGGATCATGACGGTGCGACGGCGAAGCGCGCCCGAAAACACGCCTTCGGAGGCCGCATGCGCTGGCGAGACCAGCTGGTCGTCGGCACCAAGTGCCGGCTTGCCATTGGCCACAAGGACCCGATTGATGGTCGTCTTCGCCTCCTCCCCGCGACCGCCGCGCAAGAGATAGAGCGGCGATTCCGGCACGAAGAGGCGCAGGCCGAGCCCGAGGATGGCAGGCACCGCCGTCACCGCGAAGATATACCGCCAGGCATCCTGAACGCCCGCGACACTGGCAGCCCACGCCGCAAGCGCCACGATCAGCGTCCCGATCGCCCAGAAACCCTCCAGCGCCACCAGCCAGCGGCCGCGACTTTTAGACGGCAGGAACTCCGCCATCATCGCATAATCCACCGGCAGCGTGCCGCCGACGGCCACACCGGTCAGAAAGCGCAGGACAAGCAGGATGGTGAAACTCGGCGCGAAAACCGACAGCGCCCCGAACACCGCGTCGCAGGCGACCGTGAGCAGCAGCACATTGCGCCGCCCAACCTTGTCGGCCAGCCGGCCGAAGGCATAGGCGCCGATCAGCATGCCGAGAAAGAACAGCGTTCCCGTCTGCAACGCCTGTGGCACCGTCAACCCGAAGCTCGCGGCGATCGAGGCGGCGGTGAAGCCGACCGCCAGCACCTGCATCGCATCCGCCGTCCAGACAAGGCCGAAAATGCCGAGAAGCCGCCGCTGAAACGGTCCGGTCCCCGCGCGATCCAGCGCCTCGTCGATTGAAATGCGCGCCATGCCTTCTCCCCCTCAAGCATCTGAAAGACCACCAAAACCGGCGACCCTAAGATAGCTCAATAGAACAGATGACCTATTTGCGCCAGCCGATTACGCCCTTCAGCCGCCCATGCACGTCCTCGCCGAGCGGCACCACGAGTACCCGGCCCGGATCGACCGGCCCCGGAAAGGTCAGCGCGTTATAGGCCACCTTCTCGAAGCCGAGCGGCCCGTAATAGGGCGGATCGCCGACGAGGATGACAGCCTCGGAACCTTTGCGCTTGGCCGCTTCCACCGCGATCCGCACCAGCTCGCGGCCAATGCCGCGGTTCTTGTGCGAGGGGCGAACGGCAAGCGGCCCGAGCAGATGGCCGGGCACATCGCCGGCCATGACTGGTGTCATCCGGACCGACGCGATCGTCTCGCCGTCATCGGCGCAGATGAAGGAGAGCGACAGATCATGCGGCCCCTGCTCGCGAATGCGCGCGGCAGCACGAGTGTGCCGGCCTGGGCCGAATGCTTCTTCGTTGATGTGTTCGATGGCGGCGTCGTGCGACGCGTCCTCAGTGAGGTAGACCAGATCGTGCTTGTGCATGAAGAGACAGAAACCGGATAGACAAAATGATGGGTTCTCGAACACGCCCTTGGGCGTTCGGGAGCATCAGCGTCGTCGCAGGGTTCTGGATGCGGACATCAAATCGGGTTCCTGAAATCGTGAAAAGGCCGATAGCAGGAAAAAAATCGGCCGTCTATGGGAAAAGATTGCCGCCCCCTCCCGGAATGAAACTCAGACGATTTCACCGAGGTGGTGGCGCACCCACTTCGCCTCCTCCGATGCGGTGCGCCCGAAATGCCGCTTGAAGTCGCGGCTGAACTGCGCCGGGCTGGCATAGCCGACCGAAGCCGCAATCTCCGCGATCGTGCTGCGGTGGCGGGCGATCATCAGCCGCGCCTCATGGAGCCGCATCGCCTTCACATATTGCATCGGGCTGCTGCCCGTCAGCTCCTTGAAGCGAAGATGATAGGAGGGAATGCTCATGCCCACTTGCCTGGCCAGATCGGCGATCGAGATCTCCGCGCCGTAATTCTCGCGCAGCCAGCCCAGGCTCTGCACCACTTTGCCGGACGACCCCTGGCGTTTAAGGGCGGCAATCATCGCCCCGCCCTGCGGCCCCATCAGCACACGATAATGCAACTCCCGCAAAAGTCCCTCGCCGAGAACCGCCACATCGGTGGGTTTTCTGAGTGCCGTCAGAAGACGCAGCAGCACGTCCTCGATGTCGGGTGACATCCTGCTCGACACCAGACCGCGCGGCTTATCATCCGCCAATCCGCCGTGCGTATCCAGCTGCATGGCGATCTCGGCCGCCATCTGCATGTCGAAATCGACATAGACGGCAAGCAGCGGGCGCTCGGGACTGGCGATCGACCGCATCCGGAAGGGCACGGGAACCGACACCGCCAGATAGTGATCCTCATCGTAGAGATAGACCTCCCCTTCGAGCATGCCCTGCTTGCTTCCCTGCAGCACGAAAACAGCCCCCGGCTTGTAGAGGACGGGGATGTCGTGAAGCACCGCTTCCGTCCGCAGCAGGCGCACCGAGGGCAGCGCTGTCAAATTATACCCCTGCGCGGGAGCAAGCGCCCCGGCAAGCTCCACCAGCCTGCGGCGCGCCGAGCCGACATGGTCCACCTTGATAGGATTTGGCAACATACTCAGACAATCCGCAATCGAAACAGCTTGTCTCCAAGAGTATTAATCAATCCGCTCAATATCAAGGAGACCTGCTGATCATGTCACGCAAGACCATATTCATCACCGGCGCCAATTCCGGCTTCGGCCTCGCCATTGCTGCTCGCGCCGTGAAAATGGGCCATAAGGTCATCGGCACGGTCCGCTCCGAGGCCTCGCGCCAAACCCTTGCCGAAGCGCTGCCGGGCGTCATCACCACGCTTTGCGACGTCACGGATTTCGACCGCATCCCCGATGTCGTCCAAAAGGCTGAAGACGATCACGGTCCGGTCGACGTCCTCATCAACAACGCCGGCTATGGCCACGAGGGCGTGCTCGAGGAATCGCCGATCGAAGAGATGCGCCGCCAGTTCGACGTCAACGTCTTCGGCGCCGTCGCGGTCGCCAAGGCCTTCCTTCCGCGCTTTCGCCAGCGCCGCCGGGGTTTCATCGTCAATGTCACCTCGATGGGCGGCATGATCACCATGCCCGGCATCGCCTACTACTGCGGCAGCAAATTCGCGCTGCAGGGCATATCGGCGGTGATGCGTGCGGAGATGGCGCCCTTCGGCGTGCATGTCACAGCCCTTTGTCCCGGCTCGTTCAGAACCGACTGGGCCGGACGCTCCATGGTCAGGACGGAACGATCGATCGCCGATTACGACGCGATCTTCGACCCGATCCGCACCGCGCGGCAGGAGAAGAGCGGCAAGCAGTTGGGCGACCCCGACAAGCTCGCCGCAGCCGTCCTCACTTTGATCGAAACCGACGCACCGCCGCCGCAACTCTTGCTCGGCAGCGATGCCCTGAAGCTCGTATCGGACCGCGTCCGTGAACTGCAGCAGGAGATCGAGGAGTGGAGAGCCCTGACCATCTCGACGGATGGCTGATCGCGTCTTGAACCTGCCAATCGCGACCAGCCTGCGTTATGTTGCGCTCAACATAGGGCCAAGGCCGGGCGCAATCATCCCCTCGGCCAGCGCTCGACCGTCTGGCCGCCGAACAGCCGGCTGGTCGGCATCTGGAAGATGAAATAGGGGTTGAGCAGCGGCAGCGCGCTTGCCTGCTCCAGCCTCTCGAGCATCGCCTCGTCGAGATCAACATCCAGCGAAGCGATGTTCTGCTGCAGCTGCTCCACCCGGCTGGCGCCGATCAGCACCGAGGAAACGCCGGCGCGGCGCGCCACCCAGGCAAGCGCCACCTCGGCCGCCGACCGGCCGATTTCGGCCGCGACTGATGTCACCACATCGACCACATCGAAATTGCGCTCGGTAAACAGCATGCCACCGAAAGGATTGTCGCCGTTCAGCCGGCCATTGCTGCCGCTCTCCGATGTCTCCGAGGTCTTGTCCGGCAGCGCGGTGGCCCGCCCGGCCTCTGCCAGCATCTCGCGACCGTATTTGCCGGTCAGAAGGCCGGCCGCAAGCGGGCTCCAGGGCACCATGCCAAGCCCGAACTCGGCGCCGGCAGGCATGAGGTCGAGCTCGACGCCGCGATCGATCAGCGAATAGGCATATTGCAGGCCGATCGGCTTCGGCAGCCCATGCGCCTCGGCCAGCGTCGCGATCCGCGCCACATACCAGGCGGGCGTGTTGGAAAAGCCGTAATGCAGGATCTTGCCGGCCCGAACGGCGTCGGAAAGCGTCTGCAACACTTCATCGGCCGGCGTCGTCTGGTCCCACACATGCATCCAGTACATGTCGATATAGTCGGTGCGTAGCCGCTTCAGCGAACCTTCGATGCCGAGGCGGATGTTCTTAGCCCCGTTGCCGCCCCAGAGCGGCGTGCCCGCGCCGCGCGGAAATCCTGATTTGGTCGCCACCACCAGCCGGTCGCGCTGCCCGCTGTCGGAGAGAAACGCGCCGAGCATTTCCTCGCTCCTCCCCGCCGAATAGATGTCGGCTGTGTCGATGAAATTGCCGCCGGCATCGACATAGGCGTCGAACAGCGCCCGCGAGGTCTGCTCATTGGCGCCCCATCGCCCGGCGCCGAAGGTCATGGTGCCAAGCGCCAGCGGGCTGACGATCAGTCCCGAGCGGCCGAGGGTGCGATAGCTGGTAAGGTCCATATCCGTGCTCCTTGTTCACACCCCTCCATTTAGGCCGGCGGACCCCACGGGATTAGCGGTTGCCCGTCGCATGAACTTGTGAGCAGAATGCAGCAATGGAACGCGGAACGCTCAACGATCTCCTCGCCTTTGCCGCCGTCGCCCGCGAGCGCAGCTTTACCCGCGCAGCCGCCGTCCTCGGCATGTCGCCCTCGGCACTCAGCCACGCGATGCGCGGTCTGGAGGAGCGGCTGGGCGTCCGGCTGCTTGCCCGCACCACCCGCAGCGTCGCGCCGACCGAGGCCGGAGAGCGGCTTCTGCAATCGCTCAACCCGGCGCTATCCGATATCGAGGGCGGCCTCGAAGCGCTGGCCGAATGGCGCGACAACCCGTCCGGCACGGTCCGCATCACCACCTTCGCCTACGCCGCCAGAATGGTGCTGGTGCCGAAGCTGCCCGCTTTCCTGCTCGCCCATCCCGATATCAACGTCGAGGTGATCATCCAGGACGGGCTAACGGACATCGTCGCCTCAGGTTTCGACGCCGGCATCCGCCTCGGCGAGACGGTGGCGAAGGACATGATCGCGGTGCGGGTCGGGCCTGAGCTGCGCACCGTCGTCGTCGGCACGCCCTCCTACTTCGCCCGCATCCCGCCGCCGGACACACCCTACGATCTCGAACGCCACGCCTGCATCGGCTACCGCCTGACGACCTCGGGTGGGCTGCTTCCCTGGGAGTTCGAGAAAGACGGCAAGGAGATCAAGATCCGCACCAGCGGCCCGCTTATCGTCAATGATGGCGAGCTTCCGGCAGCCGCCGTGCGCGCCGGCGTCGGGCTCGGCTATATGATGGAGCACGACGTGGCCGACGAGATCGCCTCCGGAGCGCTGGTGCAGGTGCTTAACGACTGGTGCCCGCCCTTCCCTGGCTTCCACCTCTACCACCCGAGCCGCCGCCAATCGCCGCCGGCGCTGCGCGCGCTGATCGCCGCCTTGAGCGTCAAGTAGCAATCGCACCGCCGGGCGCAATCAGCGCGTGACGCACTGTTCAATTTTTGCCCCACTGCAAAATCCGCCCAAGCGCGATATCTAACGGGCAACGAAAGATCGAAGGAGTAGACACCATGGGTATGCTGGTCGACGGCGTCTGGCAGGACGTCTGGTACGATACGAAGGAGACCAAGGGTCACTTCAAGCGCGCCGCCTCGCAGTTCCGCAACTGGATCACGCCGGATGGCAGCGCCGGCCCGTCGGGCAAGGAAGGCTTCAAGGCCGAGGCCGGTCGCTATCATCTCTACGTATCCCTCGCCTGTCCCTGGGCGCACCGCACGCTGATCTTCCGCAAGCTGAAGCGGCTGGAAGACCTGATCTCGGTCTCCGTCGTCGATCCGCTGATGCTGGAAAAGGGCTGGGAATTCAAGGTCGGCGACGGCGCCACCGGCGATCCGCTCTTCGGCGCCAAGGCGCTCTCCGACATCTACGTGAAGGCCGATCCGCACTATTTCGGCCGCGTCACCGTGCCTGTCCTGTGGGACAAGAAGACCAACACCATCGTCAGCAATGAATCCGCCGAGATCATCCGCATGTTCAACAGCGCCTTCGACGCGCTGACTGGCTCGACCACTGATTTCCATCCGCAAGACCTGCGCGCCGAGATCGACGATCTAAACGCGCTCGTCTACGACACCGTCAACAACGGCGTCTACAAGGCTGGCTTTGCCACCACCCAGGACGCCTATTCGGAAAGCGTGCTGAAGCTCTTCGAAACGCTCGACATGCTGGAAGACCGCCTCGGCAAGGGCCGCTATCTCTTTGGTGACCGCCTGACCGAGGCCGATTGGCGGCTCTTCACCACGCTGGTACGCTTCGACCCTGTCTATGTCGGCCACTTCAAGTGCAACATCCGCCGCATCGCCGATTACCCGAACCTCTCGGCCTATCTGCGCGATCTCTACCAGACATCAGGGATCAAGGAGACGGTCGACTTCCGCCACATCAAGGACCACTATTACCGCAGCCACAAGACGATCAACCCCACTGGTATCGTCCCTGTCGGCCCGGAACTGGACCTCGACCGCCCGCACGGTCGCGGCGAACGCGCCGCAGCCTGAACGCAAGCTAAGCCGCCCAGCCTACCAGACCTGGTCGGGCTGCCGCTCCCCGGCAATTTCCGCAAGACGACGGTGCGTCGACGCCGTCGTCCCCTCGGGCAGCGCGTCGAGCGCAAAGAAGCCGCATTCGACGATCTCGCGGTCCGGCGCCCTCGGCGCCGTCTGCTCGACCTTGGCGCGGTAGAACACGACATGGTCGCGCCGCGTGGCTGAGGTATTGAGATAAACCTGAACGAGCTCCGGCCGGCCGACAATCACGAGATTGCCCTCCTCGCGCAGCTCCTTGACGAGCGCGTCCTCGGCCGTCTCGTTGCGCTCGATACCGCCGCCCGGCATGTGCCAGCCGGGCACGTAGCTGTGCCGCACGAGAAACACGTAGCCCCTGTCGTCGAAGCAGGCGGCGCGCACGCCCATGGTCATTCCGCGCGCGAAGGCGAAGTAGATATGCACCACGCGCATCATCAGGCGCGATTGCCAGTGGCGGATTTCTTTCACGCGTCTTCCAATTCCATCAATCCGTTCAAGCAGATGTGCGAGGAGATGTGTTTGAAATACGGCTGCCGTGAGCTATGTGTGCACCCATGTTCAAGCTCGCGCACATTTCAGACGTCCATCTCGGGCCGCTGCCCCACATCTCTTTCCGTGAACTCTTTTCCAAGCGTATCACCGGCTTTGTGAACTGGCATCGCAATCGGCGCAAGCACCTTTTCGGCGGCACGCTGGATCTCTTGCTCGACGATATCCGCGAAAAGCAGCCGGATCACATGGCGATCACAGGCGATCTCGTCAATCTCGCAAGCGGCCTTGAAATCCGCGCCGCCGCCGGCTGGCTGCGCGAACTCGGCGATCCCAAGGACTACTCCGTCGTCCCCGGCAATCACGACGCCTATGTGCCCGGCGCCTACGAAAAATCGATGCGCGCCTGGTACGATAACGTGCGCGGCGATCTCGCCCCTGCCGAATGGCAGGAAAACAAGCACATCTTCCCCTATCTGCGCATTCGCGGAAAAGTCGCGATCGTCGGCTGCTCGACGGCGGTGGCAACGCCACCCTTCGCCGCCAGCGGCTTCTTCGGCGAACGACAGGCCCGCGAGACGGTGAACATGCTGCGCGCCGCCGGCGAAGCCGGGCTGTTTCGCGTCGTCATGATCCACCATCCGCCCATTCGTGGCGCCACATCCTTCCACAAGCGCATGATCGGCATCCGCCGTTTCGCCGCCGTCATCTCCACCGGCGGCGCCGAGCTCGTGCTGCATGGCCACACGCATCTGAACACGGTGCACTGGCTGCGCGGCCAGACAGGCCCGGTTCCTGTCGTCGGCATCGCCTCGGGCTCGCAAGGCCCCGGCGGCTCCAAGCCACCCGCCGCCTACAATCTCTTCAGCATCGACGGCTCCCCCGGCGCCTGGAGCCTCAAGGGCGAACGCTTCAGCCTCAGCCCCTCGGGCGACGACATCAACCCGGAAAGCGTCGATATCTTCAGGCTTTAGCGCCGTTTGCGGAATCAGTTTCGCGGCAAGTTGAATCACTGCGCGAACTCAGGCGAAAAACCATAAATCGCAACCGATCGCCTCTTGGTATTTCCCGATCTAGGCGTACACTCCTTATATTAGCGATCTTATATTCGGAGACGTCGCATGCCATCCACGACCCGTACGCTCCGAGGCCTGGCGCTCGCCGGCTGCCTCGCCCTCACCTTCTCTGCCCCCGCCTTCGCCGCCGGCGAAGAGAGCGACGAAACCAAGCCGCCGCCGAAGACCGAAACCACCACCAAGTGCGCCGACGGCAAGGTCTGGGACAAGAAGAAGAAGGAATGCGTCACGCCGAACAAGCAGACCTTCAACGACGACGATCTCTACAAGGCCGCCCGCGAATTCGCCTATGCCGGCCAGTACGACAACGCCATCACCGTGCTCAACCTCGCCCGTAATCAGAACGACCCGCGCATCCTGAACTATCTCGGCTACGCCAACCGCAAGGCCGGCCGGATGGAGCTTGGCATGTCCTATTATCGCAAGGCGCTGCAGGCCGACGGGAACTATATTCTCGCACGGTCATATATGGGCCAAGCTTTGATGGAACAGGGTGATGAGCAAGGCGCGCGCGTGCAGCTGGTCGAGATCCGCGACCGCGGCGGCGAGAACACGTGGGCCTACCGCTCGCTCCTCCAGTCGCTCCACGGCTACAGGACCTATTGAGCCCGAGGGATCACCCGAAAAAAGCTTTGGGAACCCGTGAGATAAGTGGCCTTTTGCTTGCGAAGCAGCGGCGATTTGTTTCATAAAGGACACAGAGACGATATAATTCGCACATGCGCCAGGTCAGGGATCCGTAACGGCTCCCGATACCAGGCATTCACCTTGGGAAAACCATGCGTCAACCTGTGACGACCATCGACATCAGACGCGATCTAGTGGGTCTTCTGCCCCGGTTGCGGCGGTTCGCGATGACGCTCGCGGGTGATGCGGCGGGCGCCGACGAGCTTGTCCAGGCCGGCTGTCAGCGCGCGATTGCCAAGAGCAATCAATGGCAGGGCGAAGGCCGGCTCGACAGCTGGGTCTACACGCTGATGCGTCAGCAATGGAGCGAGGACCACCGCAAGCGCAAGCCGCATGCGGTCAACAAGACCAACGTCACCGATATCCGCACCGCCACGCGCGACCGCGCCGCTATCATCGATTCCGACGCGATCCACCGGATGATCGCGGAGATGCCCGAGGGCATCGCCAGCGCCTTCCTGCTGGTGTCGATCGAAGGCCATGGCTACCAGCAGGCCGGCGACATCATGGGCGTCGCCCCCACCCTCATCATGTCGCAACTGGCGCAGGCGAAACTGCACTTCGCCAGCCTCGCCGACGATCATCCCCACAGGTTCTGATTTGCTCGACTTCAAGAAACTGCCGCTCGATGCCCAGCTGACCGCCCTTCTCGATGGCGAGACGACGCCCGAGCAGAAGCACGAGCTGGAACAGCGCCTGGCAACCGACGATGGCGCGCGTCGGATCTACGACAAGCTGCGCAACGGCGCCGATTTCGGCAAGCGCCGGCTCGACGACATCCTGAAGGAGCCGGTTCCGCTGGCGCTGGTGCGCTCGATCAAGAGCGTGCAGCCGCCCAAGGCCCCGGTCGCGCCGCGCCAGTCGCGCCAGCCGTTCAAGTTCGCGCCGTCAGGCCCGCAGGCGCTGGTGGCCGGCATCGTGCTTCTCATCGCCGGCTGCGGCATCGGCTATATCGTCGGCACCGGCCATACCGCGGCGCAGACCGCGCAGGCCGTCGATGCCGCGCAGGCGAGCGAAACGACGGAATGGCTGGGCGACATGCTCGCCAACCAGCGCCTGCTCGCCCGCCAGCCGCGCCACATCTTCGAAGTCCCGGCCACGCAGCCGGAAGAAATCTCCACCTGGCTCACGACAACCGTCGGCGTCGCCTTCCGCGTCCCCGATCTCGTCTCCGAGGGATGGACCTTCCAGGGCGCCCGCGTCACCTTGGCAAACGGCCGCCCGGTCGGCCAGCTGGTCTACACCAGCTCGGACGGCGACCTCGCCACCATCGCCTTCCGCAAGGACAACCAGCCTGAAGACGCCGAGGAATTTAAGGAAACGATCCGCGACGAGATCGGCCTGGTCACCTGGCACAATGCCGGCACCTCCTACATGCTGATCGGCCCCTCCTCCGAGGCGTCGCTCAGCCAACTCGCCATGCAGATCGCCACCGCGATTTGAGATAAGGCGCCGTCAAAAGCGGCGGTCAACGTGCTCGCTGCCTGGTGTCTCGCCGCAAACCTCTCCACCCTCATCCCTGTGCCCAGGCTTTGCCCGGGCGATGTCACAGGGATCTAGCGCGATCAAGTCCTTGATCGCAAAAGACTCTTCTCGCCGCGCAGGCGCGCGTCGGCTGGATCCCGGCACAAGGCCGGGATGAGGAGATGATGGGGATGTCGCGGCACCGCCGATAGCGGCGAGCGAAGAACTCGCCGCCACTAACCAGCCTGCAATCAGGCCTTGCCGGCCCTCACATCAAGCACCCGGTTCGCCGCCGAGACGATCGCTTCCAGCGATGCGCCGACGATGTTGGTGCTGATGCCGGCGCCGAAGAGCTTGCCGCCGGGATAGGACGTCTCGACATACGAGATGGCGGACGCATTCGAGCCGTGCTGCAGCGAGTGCTCGGAATAATCCTGCACCGCCATCTCGACCCCGAGATACTCCGAGAGCGCATTGATGAAGCCGTCGATCGGACCGTTGCCGCGCCCTTCGATCGTCTTCGTCACGCCGTTATCGGTGATCTCGGCGGAAACCACGCGCACACCCTTGCGCTCGGGATCGGCGAAGGTCTGGTGATCGACGAACTTGATGCGGCCCTTCGGCTGCGTCACGTAACGCTCGATAAAGTGGTCGTAGATCCGCTTCGACGGCAGTTCCTTGCCCTCTTCGTCGGTGATCCGCTGGATCTCCTCGCGATATTCCACCTGCAGGTTGCGCGGCAGGTTGAGCCCGTAATCCTGCTGCAGGATATAGGCGATGCCGCCCTTGCCGGACTGCGAGTTGATGCGGATGATCGCCTCATAGGAACGGCCGACATCCTGCGGATCGATCGGCAGATACGGCACTTCCCAGACCGGGTGGTTGGCGACCTTGATCGCCTTCATGCCCTTGTTGATCGCATCCTGGTGCGAGCCGGAGAAGGCCGTGTAGACCAGTTCTCCGACATAAGGATGGCGCTCGCCGATCGGCATCTGGTTCGAATATTCGAACACGTCCTTCATGCGCACGATATCCGAGCAGTCGATCTCCGGATCCACACCCTGCGTGAACATGTTGAGCGCCATCGTCACGACATCGACATTGCCGGTGCGCTCGCCATTGCCGAACAGCGTGCCTTCGACACGGTCGGCGCCGGCCAGCAAGGCCAGCTCGGCGGCGGCGATGCCGGTGCCGCGGTCGTTATGCGGGTGCAGCGAGATGATCAGGTTTTCGCGATTGTCGAGATTGCGGCACATCCACTCGATCTGGTCGGCATAGACGTTCGGCGTCGCCATTTCGACGGTCGACGGCAGGTTGATGATCAGCTTGTTGTCGGGCGTCGGCTTCATTTCGCCGATGACAGCGTTGCAGATCTCCAGCGCCACTTCGAGCTCGGTGCCGGTAAAGCTCTCCGGCGAGTATTCGAAACGATAGCCGCCGCCGGCCTTGGCCGCCATGTCGGAAATCATCTTCGCCGCGTCGACCGCGATCTGCTTGATGCCGTTGACATCCTTGGCAAACACCACGCGGCGCTGCAGCTCGCTCGTCGAGTTGTAGAAATGCACGATCGGCTTGTTGGCGCCTTCCAGGGCTTCGAAGGTGCGCGTGATCAGCTCGGGACGGCACTGTACCAGCACCTGCAGCGACACGTCGTCGGGAACGTTGCCCTGCTCCACACACCAGCGCGCGAAGTCGAAATCGGTCTGCGAGGCCGACGGGAAGCCGATCTCGATTTCCTTGAAGCCCATGTCGAGCAGCAGCTGGAACATCCGCGCCTTGCGGTCGTGACCCATCGGGTCAACCAGGGCTTGGTTGCCGTCGCGCAGGTCCACGGAACACCAGATCGGCGCCTTGGTCAGCGTCTTGGTCGGCCATGTGCGATCGGGGATGTTGACCTGCGGATAAGGGCGATACTTCATCGCCGCGTCAGGCATGCCGTGGGAGCGGGTCTTCGTGTCCATGTCTTCTCTTCCTATTCCCGTCATCTGGCCGCGTCATAGCGCATGGCCTGCCTGTTGGCGATGACGAATCCGGCGCAAAGCGTCCGGTTGATCGATTTTTGGGATATGTGAAGAGGAGCTATGGCCGGCGGGCTTTGGGCCGCCGGGCGCTCCTCAACGGACCCGGCAACCGCGCGTAAGGCCGAGGAGAAGAAGCGAGGTCAGGGCGCGCGTATTGTCGCGCAGGGCGATACGCCCGCGTGCAATCTGCTCAGAAATCATGATGCCCGTGCTCTTCATGCCGGCCTGTATAGCCGCCGCGCGAAAAACTGGCAAGTGCCTGCCCATCTTTTTGCCAGCTGCACGAATTCAGCGCTGCCCGACGGACGAAAGACGCTCAGCGATCCAAAGCTGAATCAGATCCTACCGCGACACCCCAAGCCGCTTCGCCTCGGCATCCAGCGCACGCAACTCATCGACGGTCAGATCGAAGGCAACAGGTGTCAGTTCCTGGCCCGGCCCGCGGACCGTCGTCCAGTCGAGATATTCGCTGATATCCTCGCCGTCGTCGAATTTCTTGTCGAGTTCTTCAGCCGAAATGGTCTTCATCACGGCTTTCTCCAAAATTCATCGGCTCGCCGATCTCGATTGCGTGCCCATCAAGATCATAGAAGCGAAAGACATGCTGTCCCCATGCTTGACGCTCCAGCGGATGGATAAGCTCTACCTGCGGCCCGATCGCTGAGAAAGCGGCATGGATGTCGTGGTGCTCGAAATACAATAGCAGGTTTTGCCGTCCATAAGGCGTTGTCTCGGCCGGTACCTGTCCCCAGACCGTCCGCGCCAGCGCCTTGCCATCATGGATCGCGAAGCCGGTATCGAACAGCACGAAATGCTCGAAATTCTCACGCACGATAAGTCCGACGATATCGCGGTAGAAAGCCCGAGACAGATCGATGTCGCGAACGAAGGCTATCGGGTTCACAAAGCGCATCGACCACCTCCGAGGCGACAAAACGCCGTCATTGTGGCCGATATGCTACCTCGATTTCACAAATCGCTGCAACGCCATCATCAGCCCACCGGCCAGCAGCCCCCAGAAGGCGCCGGAGATGCCGCCGAAGGAGACGCCTGATGCCGTCACCAGGAAAGTGATCGCCGCTGCTTCCCGCGTATCGGGCGCCTGGAAGGCGGCCATGGCGGAGCCCGAGAAGGCACCGACCAGCGCAAGACCGGCCACCGCCTGGATCAAGATCGGCGGTGCCAGCGCCACCGATGCGGTGACGGCTCCCGCAAGCGGCCCGAGGATGAGATAGCAGATACCGCACACGATGACCGCCCAATAGCGCCGCTTCGGATCCGGATGCGCGTCCGGCCCGGCGCACATGGCCGCCGTGATTGCCGCCAGATTGACGGCATGGCCACCGAAGGGTGCTGACAGAAGCGAGAAGAAGCCGGTGGAGGCAAAGAGCGACCCGGGCTTGGTCTCATAGCCATTGACCTTCATGACCGCGATCCCTGGAATGTTCTGCGAGGCCATGGTGACGATGAAGAGCGGCAAGGCGATCGACACGAAGGCCGGCACGTTGAACACCGGCATGACGAATTCGACCGTCGGCACCAGCGAGCGCTTGACGGTATCAAGCGCGCCCACGGGCACATCGACGCCGAAAACCACGACCAGCACGAAGGCCGCCAGCGCGGCCGGCACAGCCCAGAGCCGCTTGAAGGCGCCGACGACAATCCAGGCAAGCACGATCGGCAGCCCGAGCAACGGATTGAACCCAACCGCCTTGACCGGCGCGAAGCAGAGCCCGATCAGCACGCCCGAAAGCATCGCATTGGCCAGCGGCGCCGGAATAGCCGCCACCGCCCGCCCGAGCGGCCTGAATAGTCCCGCGATAACGATCAGCAACGCGCAGATGATGAAGGCCCCGACAGCCGCGTTGAACCCGCCCTCGACCACACCGGTCGCAGCCAGAAGCGCGCCCCCTGGTGTCGACCAAGCCATGCTGATCGGCAGTCTGGAGGTTACGCTGAGCATGATCGCGCAAATCCCGAGCGAGACCGAAAGCGCCATCAACCCCGAAGCCGCCTGCGCCTCGGTCGCGCCGACCGCCTGCAACCCGTGCAGCACGACGGCGAACGAACTGGCGAAACCGACGAAAGCGGTGAGAACGCCCATGAACAGGGCCTGCACGGAAAAGTCTTTAAGCATGGGGGGACTCGGAGCGAAGAATGGCGTCATGCAGCCGTATCGCAAACGGGGGCACAAGGCCAGATGGGCCGGTTGCCTCCCCCACCTCCCTCATTCTCGCCCTTGTGGCGGGAATCCAGCCGACGCGCGTCCGCGCGGCGAGAAGACTCTTTTGCGGCAAATAACTTGAAGCAGCTCATTCACGGCGCAGACGCGCCGTGGCTGGATCCCGGTACAAAGCCGGGATGAGGGAAAGCAATACCCCACAAAAACAAAAAAAGCGCCCTCGCCCACCATCCGGCAAACGAGGGCGCTTCTATCTCAATCCGATCAGATGTCGCTCTGCGACGTCACGATGCGCGAGACCAGGCCGTAGGCCTTGGCTTCCTCGGCGGAGAGCCAGTAGTCGCGGTCGGTGTCGGCGGCGATCTTTTCGTAGGACTGGCCGGTGGCGTCAGCCATGATCTTGTTCAGGCGCTCGTTCATCTTGATGATCTCGCGTGCCTGGATTTCGATGTCGGACGCCATGCCGCGCGTGCCGCCCGAGGGTTGGTGCAGCAGGAAGCGGGTATTGGGCAGGCAAAGGCGCTGCTCCTTGGGGGCGGCGACATAGATCAGCGCGCCGGCAGAGGCGACCCAGCCGGTTCCGATCATCCAGACCTTCGGCTTGATGAACTTGATCATGTCGTGGATCGAATCACCGGATTCGACGTGGCCGCCGGGCGAATTGACGTAGATGCGGATGTCTTCGTCGCTGGCCGCGGCAAGCGCCACGAGCTGCGAGCAGACCTTCTGCGCCAGTTCCTGGTTGATCGGTCCATAGATGAAGATGGAACGCGACTTGAAAAGGTTCGCCTCCGTTTCCTTGCCGAGCGGCAGTTCCTTCGTCTTGTCGTCCTGGTCTTCGTCGTTCATTCGAACCTCTCTCACGTAAATTCGGGTTCCCCGCACATAGTGCGACTCAATGCGTAAAACAATGCGTGAAAAAGACAAGCCACGGAACGGGTGAAGATATGGTTAGGGCCGGAATGTCTGGGGACCAGCATACCTACGAGGCTTCTGAGCAGACTTACTGAAATGTAACTTGTGGAGGCTTTGAAAAGTCTCAATCCGTTCCTACGTCCTTCTCAAGCGATCCACTTGAGACCATATGCGAGCACGCAGCAAAGGAGACAGCCGATGTCACCCGAAGAACGCCAACTCCTGACCGCCCTTTTCGAGCGTGTCCGCACCGCAGCCGCAACGCCGCGCGACCGCGACGCCGAACAGCTGGTCGAGCAAAGCACCCGCGAACAGCCATACGCGGCCTATTATCTGGCGCAGGCCGTGATCGTGCAGGAGAAGGGCCTCGAGGCCGCCGCCAGTCACATCAAGGAGCTGGAAGAACGCGTCCGCCAGCTTGAGGCGAACCAGAGCGAAAACCATCAGGCCGAGCAAGGCGGTGGCTTCCTCTCCTCGATCTTCGGCAGCAGCCAGCCGCCGCAGCCGCGCCAACAACCGACAGCTTCGGACGCTGCACCAATCGGCCCATGGGGCAGCGCCCCGCGCCAGCAGATTCAGCAAAACCAGGGCTTCGACACCGCCCCACGCATGCAGCAGCAACCCTCCGGCCCCTGGAGCCAGCAGGCGTCCGCCCCATCCGCCGGCGGCAGCTTCCTGCAGGGCGCGCTCGGCACGGCGGCCGGTGTCGCCGGCGGCATGCTGCTCGCCAATTCACTGAGCGGCATCTTCAGCGGCAACCACATGTCTTCGCTCGGCCTCGGCTCGGGTGCCACGCCATCAAGCGCACCGACGGAAGAAACCGTCATCAACAACTATTACAACAATGACGGCGGCAGCCAGCAGGCCTCCAACGACGCCGACAACACGCGCCACGTCGCTGACAACAACGTCGCCGATAACAGCGACAACAATGACGACAGCGGCCTGCAGCAGGCCGATTACGACAACGACGGCGACAATTTCGACGATCAGTCCGACTTCGGCAACGACGACAGCTTCAACGTCTGACGGCCGCCGCGAACGCATCAGGGGCCGCGCTGAAGCGGCCCCACCAAACCAGCGCTTTGCGCCCCCTTATTGCGATGACGCCTGCAACTGCGGACCGGCGAGCAGCAGATCGCGCCATGCAGCCGCAACCTTCTCGGCGCCCGAGCCGCCGATGTGGCAATCGTCGTAGCGGTCGTCGCCATTGAGCAGCGCGTCCGAGTTCACGCCCTGCACGATGCCGTTGCCGCTCTTCGGCAAGGCAAGCTGCGCCCGCTCGATCGGATTATCCACGGCATGCTGCTTCAGCCCGCCATTCCGGGGCTCGAGGCACTTGGTCGCCACCGAGATGTAGACGGGCGCTGCGACGCCAAGCCCACGTAGCGTCCCGACCATCGACAGAAAGCGTTGTTCATAGGCCTGCGTGCTCGTGCCCAGGACGAAATCGGCCTCGCCCTGCACCCAAAGCACGTTGGTCACGCGATAGCCCGCGTCGTGAAGCTTCTTCGTGCTGTCGACGAGTACCGGGTTGATATCGCCGCCATCGGCCCACCGAGCTACCTCGGAGCCGGAATAGGCAACTGGCGCAATGACGACATTGTCGTACCGCCCGGATGCGATCAGCGAATTGCCGATCCCGGTCCAGTATTCGCCCTTCGTATCCGTCGAGCCGAGGAGCGGCGATGCGGCGGTGAAGCAATGGCCATCGAACTCATTGATCACCCGCTCGCCATACTGCGACCGGTGCCGCTGGCCGCCGTCATTGGCCGCGTTCGATTGGCCGAGCACCAGGAGAACGGCGGTGCGATCGGTCTGGGCGGGGCATGCGACCGCCGTCTTCGTTTCGTCTCCAATGAGACGCTCCTTGTCGTCGAAGGTGTAGCGGCTAGGCGGCGCCGCCTCAGGCGCGGCAAATCGGTGTTTCAGCGCCGAAAGCTGGGGCCAGGGAAACATCTCGTGCTTGGCACTCATGCCGCCGGAGACAAAAACCGCAAGCAATGCGGCACATCCGAAAATAAGATTTCGAAGCATCCGAACACCCAATATGTGAAACCGTGTGACTGACCGTGGGCACCGCCGCTCGCAATTGCCCACTCGCTGAAATTGTCCTCCGCCACACTAGATATGAAACTCAGGACTGCAATTACCCCGATAGGATGAGGCTCCTACGAATGAACGAGGCGATCGATGCAATCCTAACTTGACCGTGGCGTCGTTGTCGCAACGCAGCCTTATGCAAGCTTTCGGTGCATGCGGCCCGCGACCGATTGATAAGCCCCCCCGGCATCGATATGGTCCGCCGCGATCACTGACTTCACGAAACGCAGAGCGGACGACAGAGCATTGAAAACCCTCATCATCAGCCGCAAGGCCGAGGAAACAAGGCGTCGCTTTCAGACGCGGCAGATGCAGGCGCTGGGCCTGAATTTCGAGTTTCTGGATGCTTTCGAGGCCCGCGACCTCACGCCCGAGGAGTGTCAGAAGGCTGCCGACAGCTGGCCGAGCCCGACGCTGCGCGAAGACGTCGCCTGCTTCACGTCGCACCGCATCGCCTGGCGTAGGATCATCGATAGCGGTGAGCGGATGCTGATCCTGGAAGACGACGCCGTGCTGTCGGAGAGCTTCGCCGACGCGCTGGCAAGCATCGAGGCGCGCCCCGATGGCGACGATATCGCCTACGATCTGGAATTCGCGCCGCGCGATCATATCGTCGCGAAACATCCGCTCTGGACCGACGGCACTTATAGCGCCCGTCGCGTGTTTCAGAACCGCGTCGGCACGGCCGGCTATGTCATCGGCCCGCGTGCCGCCGCGCGCATGTTGAAGGATACCGAAACCTACGGCCTGCTCGACGCCTATATGTGGCACCGCGCCTGGCTGAAGGCCTACCAGATCGAGCCCGCCCCCGTCATCCAGATGCAGTTCCTCGACGGCAGCGCCGACAAAGCGGCCTTCATCCGCAAGTCGATCGACCGCGCCTTCACGCCGAGCAAGCTGCGCAAGAACCTGCTCAGGATGAAGCTGGAGGCGATCAAGGCCCGCAACCTCATCCGTGGCTGGCTTGGCGGCGAGAAGCGCCCGCTGCGCATGGAAAGGGCGAGTTTCCCCGCCGATCCCGCCAAATCAGCCGACTAAACTCAGCCGCAGCCGATCAACCACGACCACGATAGGTCGCGACACCCTGGTCGGGCAGCCAAACGCCCTCGGGCGGCTTGCCGGTCTGCCAGAACACGTCGATCGGGATACCGCCGCGCGGATACCAGTAGGCGCCGATCCTCAGCCACTTCGGATCGAGCAGCTCGACGATGCGCTTGGCGATATAGATCGAGCAATCCTCGTGGAAGGCGCCGTGGTTGCGGAAGGAGTGCAGGAAGAGTTTCAGCGCCTTGGATTCCACCAGCCATTCGTTCGGGATGTAATCGATGACGATATGGGCGAAATCCGGCTGCCCCGTCATCGGGCAGAGCGAGGTGAATTCGGGCGCGGTGAAGCGCACGACATAATCGGTGCCGGCATTGCTGGCAGGCACCTTCTCGAGCACCGCCGTCTCGGGCGAGGTCGGCGCTTCGGTCTGATTTCCCAGCATGGACAGGCTGGAGACGTCTGTATTGGGCATTCAAGCCTCCTTGATGACTTTAACGCGGATGCCGTGGGCCTTTTCGCCCTCCGGCTCGACGTGAATGGCGATGCTGGAGCCCGGATGCACGGCGCGGATGGCATCCTCAAGGCGATCGCAGATATCGTGCGCCTGCCTTACAGACATTGCGGCCGGCACGACAAGATGGAAATCGATGAAAGTGACGGCGCCGGCGCGACGCGTCTTCAGATCATGCACCCCGAGCGAACCCGTCGCATGCGTGGCGATCGCAGCCTTGATCGCCTCCTCTTCCTGCGGCTCGACCGCCTGGTCCATGAGACCGCCGATCGAGTGCGAAATCACCTTCCACCCCTGATAGAGGATGTTGATCGCGACCAGAATGGCGAGGATGGGGTCGAAGATCGCATAGCCGGTGGCAAGCGCCAGCAGCAGGCCGATCAGCACGCCGACGGAAGTCACGACATCCGACATAATGTGCTGGCCATCCGCCGTCAGCGCCGCCGAGCGATACTTGCGCCCTGTGGTGATCAGAAGCCGCGCCCAGACAGCGTTGATCACGCCGGCCGCGAAGTTGATGGCGAGACCGAGCACCGGCGCCTCGAGCATGCGCGGATCGGCGAGATGCCCCACCGCCTCGTTGACGATCAAAAGAGCGGCGACCACGATCAGCACACCCTCGGTAACCGCCGAGAGATACTCCGCCTTGTGGTGCCCGAAGGGATGGTCATGGTCGGCCGGCTTCTGCGCATAGCGGATCACGAAGAAGGCGATGAAGGCGGCCACGACGTTGACCGTCGATTCCAGCCCGTCGGACAAAAGCGCCACCGACCCCGTGACCCACCATGCCACCATCTTCAGCCCCATGACGCCAAGCGACATCGGAATGCCCCAGAATGCCAGCTTCCGAACCGTAAGGTTTCCCTGTTCGCTCATCTCTGTCCCTCTGCCTTCTTAGATGTCCAAATGCCTGTGCGGATGCGAACGAATTGCAGAAACAACGCCATTCAAACGCAAAACCGCCCGCGCGAAAATCGCGCAGGCGGCTGTTGCGGGGGATATGGGCCAGAAATGGCGATTTGTCAAAGTGGAAGTGCCGACAGGAGGTCGACGGGCTGATTGGCCGCGCCTCAAACCTCGGAGAAATGGATCACCTGCGTCTTGGACCGCAAGGCACTCAAGGCGATCAGGTGGACGACCTCCAAAGGCGCGGTGCAAAGATCGTCGATCACCTTGATCTGGAAGTCCTCCGCAGCGCGTGACAATGCCGTAAACACCACGCAGTTCTGCGTCATCATCCCGCAGATCAGCAATTCCGTCGTTCCCTTCAAATGATCTGCGAGGTTCGTCTCCTGAAATGCGTCCGCATACTGCTTCGTCACCACCGGAGCATCGCCAGCCGCAGCCAGAACAGCCGGGCGGATCTCAACGCCATGGCCGCCGGCGGCAAAAAGGCCCGTAGGCGCTGTCGACACGTGCCGAACGAGAACAATCCCGTCACCCCTTGCGCGTGCTTGCCGGATCGCTTCGACGACCCGCTTCTCTGTTTCTTCGGCCTCCCAGAGCGGCAGCGCGCCGCCGGGGAAATAGTCGTTCTGAACGTCGATCACGAGAAGGGTGCGGGTCATCAGGAGGCTCCATTTGATGTTTCGCCCACAGTGATGACATCCGATTTCGTCGCCGTTGAGTGGCCTGATTGCCTTTTATCGTGTAAATCGGGCCAATGCGCATCACCATCATCGCTTACGACCATATCAGCCCCTTCATGTTGTCCACGCCGCTGGCCGTGTTTGGCGAGGCGCTCCTTGCGGGTGGGCATCAGGTTCAAGTGTGCTCTGATCAGTTCCGGCTAAACACGAGCGGCGGCATGATTATCGAGGCCGCCCATAGGCTGGAAGCCGTCGATGGCGCCGATATCGTCATTTTACCGGGTTGGCGCAGCGTGGACGAGCCCGTATCGCCTGATATCGTTGCCAAGCTGAAGGCGGCCGATGCTCGAGGATCCATCGTCGTGGGCTTGTGCCTCGGGGCTTTCGGCCTTGCCGAGGCCGGACTGCTGGATCGGCGGCGCGCAACGACCCATTGGGCGCACGCGGAAACCTTCGCGGCCCGCTATCCGCATGTAACGGTCGATGCGGCCGCGCTGTTCGTGGACGAAGGCCGCGTCCTGACGTCCGCCGGTGTCGCTTCGGGTCTGGATTGCTGCCTGCATCTGCTTGGCCGGATTTGCGGGATCGGTGAAGCAAACCGCATCGCTCGCCATCTCGTCGTCGCCCCTCAGCGCGCGGGCGGACAACCGCAACTGATCGAGCGACCAGCCATCGGATCGACTGCCGATCGGCGAGTGACCGAACTTCTCGAAGGCCTACGCGCCGATCCCATCGCGCCGCCTTCACTGGATGAACTGGCCAAACGCTCGAACATGAGCCGCCGGAGCCTGACACGCCATATCCGGGCCCGTACCGGAGGTAGTCTCGGCGAATGGATAAGACGCGTTCGCGTGGCACGAGCGAAGGAACTATTGGTGGCCGGCGTACGCGGGCTGGACGACGTCGCCTTGCGCAGCGGTTTCCCTGACGCCCATGCACTACGCGCGGCATTCCGCATCGAAGTCGGCGTGACGCCGGTGCAATGGCTGGCGCACCAAAGGGTTCCCGGTGCCGCGCTTTCGCTGTTGTCGGGAAAATCCTAGCTAGTTTTGCGCCTAGGTCGCCGTCAGAGACCCAGGTCCAAACCAAGCATGCTGCTCATGACGAAGGCGACAACCCCAACGCCCAAGAGCGCCAGCACGAAAGCTCCCGCGATCTTGCCGCCCGCGAGCAGTACCGAGCCTCTCTCAAGCTTATCCACCTGGTCGTAGTGCCACTTGATGGCGAAGTACATTCCCGTGCCCAACGCGAGAACCTTGAAAATCACGAAGACTATGGGAAACCAATCCATGGCAAATATCCTTACGTGCGGCACTGCGCGCTTTATGCTCCTGTTTTAGGCAAACGCGTACTGCTTATTGTGCAACGCAGATATGTAATCGCGGACTGAGGTTCGCGCCTTCGTGCGCAAGTGACCCGTGGATGCAGCTAACTCAGCATCCGGAGCCCCCTCATCCGCCCTTTGGGCACCTTCTCCCCGCCGGGGAGAAGGGGAAAGCGGCACCCTCTGCGGTCTCTTCCCCTCTCCCCTCGGGGAGAGGGTAGGGTGAGGGGGCTACGCGGCGAAACGTTCCTGACGAAGACGTCCGCAATGGGCCAAAACCGGTCCGAATGCTTGCAACCCCTACTCCTCACCCTCATCGCCACCAAACACCACCGTCTGCGGCCAGCGCAGCAGCGCCGCCTCGCCGGCCTCGTTCAGCGCATAGACGCCCTTCCCCTGCCGGTCGAACCAGCCATAGACATTGTCGAGCATTATCCGCCCCGCCTGCGGCACCCATGTCTTCATATCGCGCGGCCGCACCAGCCCCTGTTGCAGCGCCGAGGCACAGATCAGCGCCTGCTGCCGGTAGGCGGTCATGATCGGCGAGCGCGTGGCACCGCCGAGCGCCGGGTCGCCCTGTCTTTTCCGATGCTCTTTGACAAGCCGCGTCCGCCGCTTCGGGTTGGTCCTCGGCATCGGCGATACGGAGCTGACGATCACGCTGACCTCGCCGGTATCGGATATCCCGAGCATGCCGATCCCCATCCTCCGGCAGAGATCGCGATAGCGCCTGTCCGCCTCCCGCCCCCGCCCCTTGGCCGAGACCCTTGCCGCGATCCAGACTTCATCGGCCATCGCCGCCCGGTCGACCGCCTGCAGGATAAGCTCGAGATTGAACGACATCTTCAATTCGCAAACGACCACGACCGGCGGCTCACTTTCGCTCAAGCCCACGACATCGCAGCTCGCGACCTCTCCCTTCACGACATACCCCGCCGTCTCCAGAAAGGCCTTCACCGGCAGATAGAGCGAGGTCTCCATCGTAACCCTTACGGGTTGAGATCGGCGATCTCGCCGAACTGCGCCAAGAGCCGTGGCGACAGCATGTCGCCGGTCTCTTCGTCGACGGTGATCGCATAGGCCGCAACGCCCGCGAAGCGCTCCGACATGGCGGACGCGATCTTCTCCGCGCTGATCGGATTCGACGCCTGCCGCATCTCGCCCGGCACCAGCTTGCCGCGATTGCTGCGGTAAGGGATCACGATAAACTTTTCACCAGTAGACACGCGCAGGATTCCCGATTGATCGTTCCTGAAACGTTCTGATTTGGGGGCGGATGTCAATGGTGTGGTTGGATGAAAGCATGGGTCGAGGCTGCGTTACCCCCTTCTGCCCTGCCGGGCATCTCCCCCACAAGTGGGGAGATTGGCTGGGCGCGGCCACTCGCTCCGACATCAACGTTTGGATGGGGAGCAAACCACGAGTCGATCTCCACCCTTGTGGGGGAGATGTCCGGCAGGACAGAGGGGGGCATCACACCCACAGCCCTGGCAAACCAAGCCGCGGCCCTCCCAGCAGACTCCAAAGAGCGGAAATTGAAGCGATCGACATGATGGCATTGACCGGCAAACAGCTCTAAATTGAGTGAAAGTGCGTCGGACCGGTCCGCGTCCCGGATACGCCCACAACGCGACCAGGGAGAACCACCAGTGACCCACAGCCTCGACCGTCCCGCCTGGAACGCGCTTCTGACGGTGCATGCCGATCTCGCAGAAGGCGGCCCGCTCGCGATGCGTTACCCCACCTCGATCGTCCCCTTCGCCGCCCCGCGCGACGACACGCCGGAGAGCCTGTTAGCGCTGGCCGCCCTTTCCGCGCCCGGCGAAATCATGGCGCTGGTCGAAGCCGGCCCGATCATCATCCCTGATGGCCACGATGTGCTGATCGAAAGCACGCTCGTGCAGATGATCGGCGACCGACCCTACGAACGCATCGACGACATGAGCATCGTGCCGCTGACACCTGACGATGCCGAAGAGATGCTGGCGCTGGCGCTACTGACGAAACCCGGCCCCTTCACGCTCGGCGCCCAGCGCCTCGGCACCTTCTGGGGCATCAAGATCGACGGCCGCCTGTCTGCCATGGCCGGTCAGCGCATGCGCCACCCCGGTCTTTCCGAATTGAGCGGCCTCTGCACCCACCCCGATTTCCAGAAACGCGGCCTCGGCACCCTCCTCTTCCGCTTCGTCGCCGGCGAGATCGCGGCGCGCGGTGAAGAGGTGTTTCTGCACGCCTATGCGAGTAACACGGGGGCGATCGCGCTCTACGAGCAGCTGGGTTTCAGGCTGCGCAGCCGGATGAATGTGACGATTGTGCAGCGGCGGGGGTGAGGAAAGAGGGAGAGAGCGGCCCACCACGAGTCTCTTCTCCCCAACGGGGAGAAGGTGGCGGCAGCCGGATGAGGGGGCCTCACGGCACCCCGTAAACCACAGCTTTTCGTATGCGCTCAAAGCCTCGCTTCGCTCGCCCCCTCATCTGTCCTTCGGACATCTTCTCCCCGCCGGGGAGAAGAGAAATCCCCTCAAGCCGCCTTCGTCTTCGCCTTCCGCGACAAATGCGCCACCACATTCTCGATCATCCGCATCCCGGCGTCACCGCCGAGCGTCATGATCGATTCCGGATGGAACTGCACGGCCGCGATCGGTTCCTTGGCGTGCTCGATGCCCATGATCGTGCCATCCTCGCTCTCCGCCGTGATGATGAAATCGCGCGGCAGGGTCGAGGGGTCGGCGAAGATCGAGTGGTAGCGGCCGACGGTCACTTCCTTGCCGAGGCCGGAGAATACCAGGCCCGGCTCCAGCACGCGGATGCGAGACGGCTTGCCGTGCATCGGCAGTGCCAGATGACGCAGCTCGCCGCCATAGGCCTCGGCGATCGCCTGCAAGCCGAGGCAGACGCCGAAGATCGGCAGGTTGCGGGCGCGTGCCTTCTTGATCGTCGCCTTGCAGTCGAAATCCTTGGGGTTGCCAGGGCCGGGCGACAGCACGACGAGATCGGGATCGAGCCGGTCGAAAATCTCTTCCGGCACCGGCGAGCGCACGGTCGAAACCTCGGCGCCCGTCTGGCGGAAATAATTGGCCAGCGTATGCACGAAGCTGTCTTCGTGGTCGACCAGCAGGATCTTGACGCCCTTGCCCACAGTGGCGACGTCGCGGCTGGCCTTGGCCGTATTGCCGGCCTTGGCATCGCGGATGGCGGAGAGCATGGCGGACGCCTTCAGTTCGGTTTCGGCTTCTTCTTCCTCGGGGATGGAATCGTTGAGCAAGGTCGCCCCTGCCCTGACTTCCGCGATCCCGTCCTTGATGCGCACGGTGCGCAGCGTCAGCCCCGTGTTCATGTCGCCATTGAACCCGACCATGCCGATCGCCCCGCCATACCAGGCGCGCGGGCTCTTCTCATGGCTCTCGATAAAGCGCATGGCCCAAAGCTTCGGCGCACCGGTGACGGTAACCGCCCAGGCGTGAGACAGGAAGCCGTCGAAGGCATCCATGTCATCGCGCAGACGTCCCTCGATATGGTCGACGGTGTGGATGAGACGCGAATACATCTCGATCTGCCGGCGGCCGATGACCTTGACCGAACCCGGCTCGCAGACGCGGCTCTTGTCGTTGCGGTCGACGTCCGAGCACATGGTGAGCTCGGACTCATCCTTCTTGGAGTTCAGCAGCTTCAGGATCTGCTCGCTATCGGCGATCGGATCGTCGCCGCGCTTGATCGTCCCCGAAATCGGGCAAGTCTCGATGCGGCGGCCCGACACACGCACGAACATCTCCGGCGAAGCGCCGACCAGATATTCCTGGTTACCGAGATTGATGAAAAAGGAATAAGGCGACGGATTGATCGCCTTCAGGCGCTTGGAAATATCAGAAGGCTTGCTGTCGCAACGCTCCATGAACTTCTGCCCGGGCACGACCTCGAAAAGGTCGCCCTTGCGAAAGCTTTCCTTCGCCTTCGTGACCAGCTCGGAATATTCGCCGGGGCGGTGATCACTCTTCGGCGGAATGGTGTCGGTGCGCTGGAACGGCTCGGCCGGAATATCGCCGGCCTTGCCCTCGGTGGTCAGGCCGCCCTTTTCGAAATCGTAGCGGTCGATCCAGGCCTTGGCCGAGTAATTGTCGACGACCAGAATCTCATCAGGGAGATAAAGCACCATGTCGCGCTGGTCGGAGGGACGCRTGAGCTTCAGGTTGATGGCGTCGAACTGGAAGGCCAGATCGTAGCCGAAGGCGCCGTAGAGACCGAGGCTGGCATCGGCCTGCGAATAGAAGAGATCGGTAACGGCGCGCAGCACGGTGAAAACAGTCGGAATCTTCGAGCGCTCTTCTTCCGTAAACGCCCGGTCCGGCGCTTTCACGGTGAGATCGAGCCGCCGCTTGGTCGCCGCGCCGAGCTCGAGCTCGGAGATCGTCTTCAGCCGCTCGGTGACGAAGCCGAGAATGACCTCGCCGCGCTCGTTATAGGCGTCGATCCAGACCTTACGGCCGTTGCAGGAGATGCCGAGCGGCGGATCGACCACGGCCGTATCCCAGCGCGTATAGCGGCCCGGATATTCGTAGTTCGACGAAAACACCGCCCCGCGGCGCTCGTCGAGCTTGTCGATATAGGAGGAGACCGCGTCGGCATAAGGGATCGCCCGGCGCTGCCGCGTGACCGTGATGCCACCCTTGGTCTCGTAAATCTCCGCTCCGTCATCCCTGATGATCGTTACCATTGCTTCACTCCGTTATCGGCCCGGATGACAGGCGGCCTTAAAAACAAAAAAAGCCGCCTGGTGTTTTCCGGGCGGCTCATCGTCGTCTTTGGACACGATTGGTCGAGGCCGCCTTAGCGAGCCCACCACCAGATTGCGATGTTCAAGGACATGTTCATGGGCGGAATTGTTAGCGTGAGATGAGAGAGAGCGCAAGAGGCGAATGCGGCCACGAAAAAGGGCGGCTCTGTGGCCGCCCTTTCGATTGTTTTAGAAGCGCTGGGTCAGCGAGATTTTGAAGGTGCGGCCTGGCTCGGAATAGTAATCCTTCGTCGCGGCGGCAATCGTGGTGGTCTTCGTGTTGAGTGCATCGAAGTATGTACGATCGAAGACGTTGTAGACGCCGGCATTGATGCGGAGGCCCTTCATCTGCTCGGGCTCCCACCATGCGGTCAGGTCGACGATGCCGTAGCCCGGAGCCTTGAAAGTCGCGGTCGACTTGTCGGACACGCCAGCAACCCCCGTAAGCAACGCATCGACACCCCATTGTTCGGCAGCGTAACCGACACCGATCGTCCCCTTCATCGGAGCGACGGAGTTTAGCTCCTTATTGGTGATCAGGTTCATGCCGCGGGTATAAGCAAAGCCGGCGCGAACATTGAAGCCGTTGGCAAACTGCTTGTGAGCGCTCAGTTCCACGCCTGAGATCTGCGCGCGCGCCACGTTCTGGTAGCCAGTTCGGCTACTGTAGTCCAGAGGATCATAGCCTGCCGCAATGACTTCCGCATTGGTCAAGGCACGTGTGTCGATGAAGTTCCGATAGCGATTATAAAACGCGCTGACCGACCCGCCGAAATCATCGTCCCCGAAGCGAGCACCGATATCAAAGCCGTTGCTGGTCTCAGGCTTCAGGTCCGGGTTGCCAATCTGAATGTAGGTGGTAGGCGCGCCATAGGTGAGATAGAGCTCGTTCGTTGTTGGCGCACGGAAAGCCATTGCCCATTGGGCAAAGATCGTGACCTGATCATTGACCTCGTACTCGGCCAGAAGCTTGGGCGACCAAGCGCTGTCCTGGGAGCCCGGGGGCATGACTGGTTCCATCGCGCCGTTTGTATAAGCGGGCGTATCTTGCGGCGAACGATCGTACCAATCAAATCGCAAGCCGGGCGTCAGGGAGAAGCCACTGGTGCCGAATTCCATACGATCCTGCGCGAATACAGAAAACTGCTTGCTGTCAACGTCCGGCATATCGGACTGGTTGGTGTGAAGCATCGCACAATTCGTATACGGACTGACGTAAGGACCGGTCGCCGGGCAAGAGTCGAATCCCGCCGAGTATTGGCTTGCCTGTGAAATGAACGCGCTGGTACCAAGTGTGAAGACGTGGTCAACTTCTCCCGTCTTGAAACCGCTGTCGATATAGCCGTTGAAGCCAAATCCAGATTCGTCGGTGCTATTGCGACGTTGATATGGCCCAGGCACGCTGACGTAGCGATAGGCGTCGTTGCCGATCATCCGCTCCTGCTTTTGCCAGTAGAGCGTCGCCTGTGCCGCGTCGATCAGACCGTCAGTGCTTGGAGCCTCATATTCGTAGTCAAGCGAGACACGGGTACGCTCGTTCAGATCCGTGGACGTATATTGGCCAGGGCGGTAGGTCGAGGTCGCCAAGGTATTTTGACCCTGCTTCAGATCAGTGTCCTTATCGGACCGAAAGCGCTCAGCTGTAAAACCAAACGAATGACCAGAATCTGTGTCCTGCCGGAGCTTGAACAGCATGTTGTACTGATCGTAATCGGCTGGATTGGCCTTAGTCCGCGTTGGGCCATAAGTATCGACCGTACCCTGGGTCTGTCGCTCGTTGCCCTTCTTGTAGCTGCCGAGGAACATGATCGAGGTGTTCTCGATCTTCTTGGCGACCGCCGCGCCATTGAACCAGCTGTGATCCGTGCTGTCATAGCCGCTACCGACCTTGCCGCCCCAGTCTTTGCCCTCGCCGATCAGGTCGGCGGGCTCAAGCGTACGCAGCAACAGGGCGCCGCCCATTGCACCGCCGCCGATACGGCTCGAATCCGCACCCTTCACGACATCAACAGTGGTCAGCGAAAAGAAGTCGAAGCTGTCTGTGCCGCCGCTGGTACCGCGTGCGCCGTCCCTGAAGTAGCTCAAAGGAATGCCGTCGACCAACGTCGCGACGCGATTGCCCTCGAGGCCGCGAATGTTGACCGTGTTGGTCGACCGGTTGAAATTGACGCCTGGATCGATCGTACGACCGAGATCCTCGATGCTGCGAACCTGCTTGGCTTCCAGCGTGCGTTCGTTCGTCTCGGTCGCGAGCGGCGTGTTTTCGGCATCGCCGGCGTTCACAACCCGCTTCCCCTTCACAACAATCTTCTGCAGCGTCGTGCCGTTTTCGTCCGTCTCAGCATTTGCAGCCGGCGTCGTCGTCTGCGCGCTCTGCGCCAGCGCCTGCGAGACCGGACCAGCGCAGACAAACGCCGCGCYCACCAAAAGCGCCGAGCGCCAATGTCGGATAACCATAATCAACCCCTCAATGAAAAAAGTACCGGGCTGGCTGGTCTTCGCGCGTCTGCGCTTGGAGGGGCTGGCTAGGTGTTCAGGCGAATAATTCCGCCTTCTTCTTGCCGCATAAAAAACATGAGTATGGTTGTCAATATATTCCGCCAAGATATCATGATTTGAACAGTCATGTTTTCATGATGAAGATCAACGTTGCGAAATTGCAACGAAATCCGCCTCCAAACGTTGTTAACGGCTGGGACCGAAACGATGGATGGATGCGTGAAGAAAACAGCCCATATCGCGACGGCATTCCTCTGCCTCATCATGTTGACCGGCGCGGGCCTGCCCGAGACCGGCCCCAAACCGGAAGTAAAACCAGGCGACAAGCAGGTCGAACAGCAGGCTGACGACCCAGCAAACGTCGATGTCGCGCCCAAGCCGCAGCCTAAACCGGAGACTAAGCCAGACGTCGCAGAACCCGACGCCGCCAGCCCCGATGTTCCAAAGCCGGACACGAAACCCGGCGAGAACATCTCAGAGGGCGATAAACCTGCCCCTTCCTCCGACACGACGAGCAAGGACGCCGCCGCGCCCAAGCGCGAGGTGCAGGGCCCCAACCTTCCCGACAAGCAGACGCTCGAAGCGCAGCATCTGACGATCGAGCCGGAAAGCGAGGCCGATCACTCCGAATGCGTCAAGGAGCTGCAGAGCCTCGGCGTCGTCTTCACCGATCTCAGCCGTATCGACGACGGCAACGGCTGTGGCATCGACAAGCCGATCAAGGTCACCGAAGCCCTGCCCGGCATCAAGCTCAAGCCGGATGGCGTCTTTCGCTGCCCGGTGGCACTTGCCCTGGCGCGATGGATGAAGGGCACGGTGATCCCGGCAGCGGCCATTGCAGCGGCAGATCAGGGTCGCATCACCACCATCAACCAGGCCTCCTCCTATATCTGCCGCCTGCGCAACAGCGCCGAGACCGGCAAGATCTCTGAACACGCGCGCGGCAACGCGGTCGATATCGCAAGCTTCAGCTTCGAGAAGGGCGAGGATATCGCGGTCAAGCCAAGGCGCGAGGATTCGACCCTGATCGGCGCCTTCCAGCGCACCGTCAGCGCCGCCGGCTGCCTCTATTTCACGACGGTCCTCGACCCCGAAAGCGACGCCGCCCACGAGACCCACTTCCATCTCGACGTGCTCGAGCGCAAGGGCGGATACCGCTATTGCCATTGAAAAATGGCAATAGCGTCAGCGGCTTGTGGCGACTGGGTGAATCGGAAACAGAGCCTCTTGAAGCGATCTAGGAAGCTAAAACAGCCCCTCGACCGCCCCATCCTCATTCAGATGGATGCGCTCGGCGGCCGGCGACTTCGGTAGGCCGGGCATGGTCATGATCTCGCCGGTGATGACGACGACGAAGCCGGCGCCAGCCGATAGTCGCACTTCGCGCACCGAAACGACGTGCCCCTCCGGCGCGCCGCGCAGGTTGGGGTCGGTGGAGAAGGAATATTGCGTCTTGGCGATGCAGACAGGCAGATTGCCATAGCCCTGCTCTTCCCAGGCTTTCAGCTGGTCGCGCACCGTCTTCGGCACACTGACTTCGCCGGCGTGATATATCTGGGCGGCGACTTCCTCGATCTTTTCGATGAGCGGCATGGCGTCGGGATAGATCGGCGCGAAGTTGGCGTTGCCGGATTCGGCCATCTCCACCACCTTCCACGCCAGCTCCTCGATACCGGCCGAGCCTTCCGCCCAATGGCGGCAGACGATGGCTTCCGCGCCGAGATGCGCGACATAGGCCTTCACCGCCTGCACTTCTGCATCCGTATCGGAAACGAAGTGGTTGATGGCGACCACGACGGGCACGCCGAACTTGCGGACATTGGCCACATGGCGGCCGAGATTGGAGCAGCCGCGCGTCACAGCGCCGACATCCTCGCGTCCGAGATCGCCCTTCCCCACGCCGCCATTCATCTTCAGCGCGCGCACGGTCGCGACAATCACCGCCGCATCCGGCTTCAGCCCGGCCTTGCGGCACTTGATGTCGAAGAATTTCTCTGCGCCGAGATCCGCGCCAAAGCCCGCCTCGGTCACCACGTAGTCGGCAAGCTTCAGCGCCGTCTTGGTGGCGATGACGGAGTTGCAGCCGTGCGCGATATTGGCGAACGGGCCGCCATGCACCAGCGCCGGATTGTTCTCCAGCGTCTGCACCAGGTTCGGCTGCATCGCATCCTTGAGAAGCACGGCCATGGCGCCATCGGCCTTCAGGTCGCGCGCGAATACAGGCGTCTTGTCGAAGCGATAGCCGATGATGATGTTGCCGAGGCGCTCTTCCAGATCGTGAAGATCCGACGCCAGGCACAGGATCGCCATGACTTCCGAGGCAACCGTGATGTCGAAGCCGCTCTCGCGCGGAAACCCGTTGGAGACGCCGCCGAGCGAGGCGACGATCTCGCGCAGCGCCCGGTCGTTCATGTCCATCACGCGCCGCCAGGTGATGCGGCGCACGTCGATGTCGAGCGCGTTGCCCCAGTAGATGTGATTGTCGATCATCGCCGAGAGCAAGTTATGCGCCGCCGTGATCGCGTGGAAATCGCCGGTGAAGTGGAGGTTGATATCCTCCATCGGCACGACCTGCGCATAGCCGCCGCCGGCCGCTCCGCCCTTCACCCCGAAGCAGGGGCCGAGCGATGGCTCGCGCACGCAGATCGTGGCCTTTTTGCCGATCCGGTTCAGCCCGTCGCCGAGCCCCACCGTCGTGGTCGTCTTGCCCTCGCCTGCCGGCGTCGGGTTGATGGCGGTGACGAGAATAAGCTTGCCGTCGGGCTTGCCCGCCTGCGCCGCCGTAAATTCGGCGCTGATCTTCGCCTTGTCGTGGCCATAGGGCGACAGCTGCGCCGCCGGAATGCCGAGCCTGTCGCCAATCTCGTAGATCGGCTTCTTCACCGCGGCGCGCGCGATCTCGATGTCGGTTTTATACTCAGCCATGCCGCCCTCAGATATATTCATCGTCCAAAGGTCACGTTTATGCCAACGCAATGGTGAAATATACCGAAAGTTTGAACCCTGCGCCGGTTGCGCAAGCACATCATCAACCTCTATCACCAACGCATTGATTCAGCATTTACGGGGGTAAACCATGAAATCACTCGAGCTCATCGTCGAGCGCATCATTCTGTCCAGCCGCTGGATCCTTGTCGCCTTCTATTTGGGGCTGGCGCTGTCGCTGGCCGTCTACGCGATCTCCTTCGCCTACAAGTTCTCCAAGGTGGCGATCAACGTCTTCACCTATGACGAAGGCGAGATGATCCTGGCCATGCTCGGCCTCATCGACGCGGCGCTGGTCGCCAGCCTGATCGTCATGGTGATGATCTCGGGCTACGAGAATTTCGTCAGCCGCTTCGACGACAACGAAACCGATGTCTCCTTCATCGGCAAGCTGGATTCCGGCAGCCTGAAGATCAAGGTCGCCTCGTCGATCGTCGCCATCTCGTCGATCCACCTCCTGCAGGTCTTCCTGAATTCCAATCAATTCACCGACAGCAAGATCATGTGGCTCACCGCCATGCATCTCGCCTTCGTCGTCTCCGCCGTCATGCTCGGCTTCCTTGAGCAGCTGATGAAAAAGGCAAAAGACACCTCGAAAATCTAGAGCCGACTGATTCGCGGGCGGCTGAGCCGCCTGCGACATATGGCGCAAGGCAAATCATTGCCTTTTCATTTGCCACAACGCTCAATTCGTGAGCGCATCGGCCAAAAACGACAAAAGGTTGATTTACAAGAATCTAAAAACAACCAATGAGAGATTTTTCGTGTTTAAATTATAACACATTAATCTATTCAATGTGCGCTGCACAATTTCCGACTAGCAAATATATCAGATAGTCGATCTTATGGTTGAAGTTGTTGGCGCGCAGGAAATTGTTAATGTCGTACGTAACTACCTCGGAGAGGCAGTCAGTATTGACGGCTGAAATAGCAGCCGTGAAGACCAGGCCGGCATTCGCTCAAGTTCTGGTTCGCATCGCCGAGGCTTTCGGTTTCAAGTACGCCACCTTGATGGACGCGCCGACGTCCGAGAGCTTCCTGCTCAAGTCCCTGCTGATCGAAAGCAACCTTCCCGCCGACTATATCAGCAGGTTCGACCGCGCCCGCTTCATGCAGCTCCCGATGTTTTCGACTGGCGTTGCCGCCTCGGCCCTGCCCAGGCATTGGACTCTTTGCGACAAGACAGGCATTTTGCCCGCCGAATTCAGCGAGCTGAAAGCCGACTTCGACATGCGGCTCGGTATCTCCTTCCCGGCCTATACCGCAGATAACCAGCGGCTGCTGTTCTGGTTCTCCGGCACGCGCTCGCCGCTCGGGCAGGCGGAAGTCAACGAGCTCAACATGCTGATGCTGCACGCGCTTGATGCCTTCAATCTGGTGAAATCGGCCAAGACCAACGAGCACCCACCGCTGTCCGCCCGCGAGCGCGAAGTCGTGCGCTGGACATCGCAGGGCAAGACCTCCATCGAGATCGGCCAGATCCTGTCGCTGTCGGACCACACGGTCAACGCCTACATGACCAGCGCCATCAAGAAGCTCGATTGCGTCAACCGCACCCAGCTGGTCGCCAAGGCGATCCGCTACAAGCTGATCACCTGACGCCAGGCCGCGCCCGGCGCCGCCAATGGCCGCGCCAAAATGCTCGCCCTTATCGGCCGAGCACCGCGCGCATCTCCACGAGGTTGGAGCGCACCCTCAGAATATAGAAGCCCATGGTCGCCAGATGGCTCGGCATGATCCAGCCGTCCTCGCGACCGTTGGAGATGATCGCCGGCTGGATGCGCAACGCCGCCTGGAACTGTGCATTGGTTGCGCCGTAGAGAGCGCCGAGATTGCGCTCCGCGATCACCCGCGAAAAGTCCGATTGGGCGGCCGCCAGAATGGCGTAGTAGCCGTAGAGCTGACCATAGGCGAACCAGAAGCGATCGTCGGCGCGCGTATCGAACCAGCCGCTCGCATGGTTGGCCGAGCGCTCCGCCAGCATGTCGGCGGTGCCGCCGAGATCGTTGGCGATACGGTCGATGAATTGGATGAGGTTGTCGGCGCGGGTATCGAAGACGGCGTTGCAGTTGGACAGATCCGTATTGAACTTGCGAAGGCTGTCGATCGCCGAGCGATAATAGCTTGGCGTTGGCGTCTTCGGGCCGAACGGATTGAGCCCGAAATACCAGCTGTACTCGTCGAACTGCAGGTTGCCGCGCGCGCTCTGCAGATCATTGTTGATGCCCGAGGTGCCGCGCACGCGGCCCAGCGTATCGACGAGCTCCGCCGAGGTGCGGCGGAGCGCCTGGTTCACGCCGCGCTGGAACGAGGCCTTGTTGTCAAGAAACGGCGTGTGGTCCCAATCGATCCCGAAGAAGCCGAGACGATAGAGCAGCATGGAGGAGATCCATGAGTTCTGGTTGACGTTGAAATCGGTGAGATCGGCCGTGACGTCGACGATCGCCGAGCGTTGGCAGGTCTTGGCCGCAGGCGTGGTCGCGCCCTCGGCGGGCGGAATTTCCTGGCCAACCTGAACCTTGCGCTCCGCAAGCTTGTACTGGTCGACGAAGGACGGGTTGAAGCCGGTCCACAGCTGCGTCTGAACGAAGAAATAGCCGTACATCACGACAAGCAGCAAAAGCACGCCGATGACGGGAAGCCTGACCAGCCAGCTGCGGCGACCATACCAGCCGCGCGCGGCCATCAACGGCCAGAAGGCCCAGGCCACGAAAAGCCGTGCCCAACGACCAATCGCCCGGCCGATCGATCTGAAAAAACCGGAGATTCCGTCAAGCATCGCCCATTCCCCTCTGCATCCAAAAGCGCGTGTTTCACCCGCTCTCAAATATGCATCCGCATCCGAAACGGCAACATCGTGCTGATATTATTGTTTCTTCGGCCCTGTTTAGAGGCGGCACGCCTAAAGGCGCGGCATCCGGAAGCGCAGCCGCGAGGAGATCTTCATCGTGTCGATCAAAGGCGCGCCCGGCACATCCTCGTTCTGATGCGCATAGGCGGGAAACCGCTTGCCGAACTGCGCGTCGGCGGTGCGCTTGCGGTGCTCGATCTCCTGCGGCAACAGCATGTCGCGTTCGAAGAGAACGATGGCATCGGCAATATTGGGAAACAGCTCGGACGAAATCTGCACCTTCGAGCCCGGAATATCGGTATCAACTTGGGCTTGATAGATCAGCAAGCGCTCTTCCGTATCGATCATCAGCTTGCGCATCAGCGTGTTGCACTGGCCGATCTCGGTGTTCAGCCCATCCACCAGAAGCTGGAATATCCCGATGAAACGCTCGCGCCGCTGGCTCTCGTCGCGCAATTCGTGCTCGCGGGTGGAGACCTCATCGGCCTGCGCCTTCAGCGCCTTGCGCTCCTCCTCCATCCGGTCCCACTCGGCCTTGCTGCCGTAAACCCCGATGCGCCCCTGCGTCGTCAGCGCCCGGGCATTGAGCTCCTTGATGCGGATACGGGCGATGTCGATCTCGTCCACCAGCCGGCGTCGGCGCTCGACGATATCGACCAGCCGGCGCTCGGCCTCCTTGTGGGCTGTGAGCACGACGGCGCGATGGTGGGTGATGAGCCCGGCAACCCCGTCGGACTTCACCATCAGGTCGCGCAGCCGCTCGACCACGGGCGCGGCCCTGACACGGCTGCTGTGGCGCCGCCACATGCGCTGCCGCGAGAAATGCCCGATAAACCGCTCGGTCGCCGTCAGCCCGCGGAAACTGTCGAGATCTGACGACACCCTGACGGTCATCGCATCCAGCGTCGCCACCAGCTCGGCAAGCAGCTCAGCGAGGTTCCTCGCATCAGCGGCGAAACCCTGGAAGCGTTCGTTTTCGACCAGAAAGCGCTCGTCGTCGATCTCGGCAGGATGGCGCGCGAACTCGCCGACGAAATCGGCACAGGTCTTGACCTTCACCGGCAGTTCGTCGGCAATCGCACTGGCAGCATCAAATGTGGTGTCAAACGATACAGGCTTGCGCACCTGATATCCCCGGGGAATCGAATGCCGTCAAATTAGAGCTGTTCATTCTCAAATGGAAGAAGCCTATTCGACCGCCTCGGCGACCCACTCACCGTTCATGGCGTCGTCCCAGTGGCGGCGGCAGAGCGACACGTATTTCTCGTTGCCGCCGACCTCGATCTGCGCCCCTTCCCGGGCCACCGCGCCATTGCCGTCGAGGCGCACGACCATCGTCGCCTTGCGGCCGCAATGGCAGATGGTGCGCACTTCGCGCATCTCGTCGGAAATCGCCATCAGCTCCTGCGAGGCCGGAAACAGCTTGCCCTGGAAATCCGTGCGCAGCCCGTAGACCATGACGGGGATATTCAGCCGATCGACGACGCGCGCCAGCTGCCAGATATGCTCGCGCGTCATGAAATGCGCCTCGTCGACGAAGACGCAGGCGATCGGTTCGCCCGCAGCCCCTTGCTCGGCGATCAGCGACAACAGATCGGCATCCTGCTCGAAGGCGACCGCATTGGCCTGCAGCCCGATCCGCGAGCCGATGATGCCCCTGCCCGCCCGCTCGTCGAACGCCGCGATCAGCAGGAGAACGCGCATGCCGCGCTCCTCGTAATTATACGCGGCCTGCAGCAGCATCGTCGATTTGCCGGCATTCATCGTCGAGTAGTTGAAGTAGAGCTTCGCCATTGCATTCTCCGTCTCTCCGCTTCTTGAAAGCTGTATACGATCAAGAAAACCCCCGGCCGTCGTTAATCACAGAAAATTGCCTGAAAACCCCTTCAAAACTGACAAAATTCAAGCGATCCATTAAATACGACACGTCGCAATCGGATACCGCAATGCGGCGCAAACGCACTGAGGTCGCTTGTAAAACTCGGCTATTGGTGATTGGCTTGGGAACGTAAGACTGGGAGTCTATAAATGAAAACGACAAGCGCATTCAAACTGATCACTGCCACAACCGTTGCTGCACTCTCTGTCGCAACCGCCGCATATTCCGCTGATCCCGCCAGCTGCTCCACCGTCCATCTGTCGGATGTGGGCTGGACCGATATCACCGCGACAACAGCAACCGCATCCGTGATCCTCAAGGGTCTCGGATACACCCCCGACGTGAAGGTTCTTTCCGTACCGGTCACCTACCAGTCGCTGAAGAACAAGGACATCGACATCTTCCTCGGCAACTGGATGCCGACCCAGGAAAAGGATGTTCGTCCCTTCATCGATGACAAGTCGGTCGAATCCTTCGGCCCGAACCTGACCGGCGCGAAATACACATTGGCGACCAACGCCAAGGGCGCCGAGCTCGGCATCAAGGACTTCAAGGACATCGCCGCCCACAAGGAAGATCTCGAAGGCAAGATCTACGGCATCGAGCCGGGCAATGACGGCAACCGTCTGGTCATGAACATGATCGAGAAGGATACCTTCGGCATGAAGGGCATGGAGGTCGTCGAATCCTCCGAGCAGGGCATGCTGGCGCAGGTTGCTCGCGCCGAGAAGGCCGGCAAGCCGGTCGTCTTCCTCGGCTGGGCACCGCATCCGATGAACGAAAACTTCAAGCTCACCTATCTCACGGGTGGCGACGACGTTTTCGGTCCTGACTTCGGTGGCGCCAAGGTGTTCACCAACGTTCGCGCCAATTACCTGACCGAATGCCCGAACGTCGGCACCATGCTCAAGAACATGGTCTTCTCTCTCCCGATGGAGAACCAGATCATGGGCAAGATCCTGAACGACGGCGACGAGCCGGAAAAGGCCGCGACGGAATGGCTGAAGGCCAATCCGACGGCAATCGAGCCGTGGCTCGCAGGCGTCAAGACGCTTGACGGCAGCGGCGACGGCGTTGCCGCCGTCAAGAAAAGCCTCGGCCTCTGATATCGAAAGACGGGGTGGCTCTGACCACCCCGTTTTCGCTATCCTCGCCCCTGTTGTTGTTCTTTCTGGATAGGCACGCCCTTGAACTGGATCACCGACTTTAAAATTCCCATTGGTCCCTGGGCGAAAGCCTTCGTGGATTGGCTCACCTCCAATGCCGACTGGTTCTTCAACCAGCTTGCCTTCGTGCTGTCCCACGTCATCGACGGGATCCTGTTCGTCCTGCAAAAGCCGCACCCGCTGATCGTCGTGCTGGCCATCACCGCCATCGCCTACTGGCTGAGGCGCTCGGTCGTCGTCGCCGTCTTCACCTGTCTTGGGCTGCTGTTCATCATGAACCAGGGCTACTGGAAGGAAACGACCGCGACTCTGGCGCTGGTGCTCGCCTCCACCTTCGTCAGCATGATCGTCGGCATTCCCCTTGGCATCGCGGCTGCCCGCCGCCCCTGGGTGAACTCGCTGCTGCGGCCGATCCTCGACTTGATGCAGACCATTCCGACATTCGTCTATCTTATACCAGCGCTTATCCTTTTCGGCCTCGGCATGGTGCCCGGCCTGATCGCCACCGTGATCTTCGCCATCCCTGCCCCCATCCGCCTCACGCGCCTCGGCATCATCTCGACGCCCCCCTCACTGGTCGAAGCCGCCGAATCCTTCGGCGCAACCCCGATGCAGGTGCTGCGCAAGGTCGAGCTTCCCTATGCCACGCCGCAGATCATGGCCGGCTTGACGCAGACGATCATGCTCTCGCTGTCGATGGTCGTCATCGCGGCACTCGTCGGCGCCGACGGCCTCGGCGTTCCCGTTGTGCGCGCGCTCAACACCGTCAACGTCGCCAAGGGCTTCGAGGCAGGTCTCTGCATCGTCATCCTGGCGATCATCCTCGACCGAATGTTCCGCGTGGCGGGTGAAGGAGACGGCGCATGACCGCGGTTCGCTTCGACAATGTCAGCATCGTCTTCGGCGACAAGCCGGAGGCCGCCCTCACTCTTGCCGACAAGGGCAAGACCCGCGACGAGATCGGCGCCGAAACCGGGCTGGTGCTCGGCGTCGCCGACGCCTCGCTGGAAATCCAGGAGGGCGAGATCCTCGTGCTCATGGGTCTTTCCGGCTCCGGCAAGTCGACCCTTCTGCGCGCCGTCAACGGGCTCGCCCCCGTCGTGCGCGGCGAGGTCACCGTCAACAGCGCATCAGGCCCGGTCAATCCCTACAAGACCTCGGCCAAGGGCCTGCGCGATCTGCGCATGCACACCGTCTCCATGGTGTTCCAGCAGTTCGCGCTGCTCCCGTGGCGCACGGTCGCCGACAATGTCGGCTTCGGCCTCGAACTCGCCGGCATGGCCGAGGGCGAGCGCAAGAAGCGCGTGGCCGAACAGCTCGAGCTGGTCAACCTCACCAAGTGGGCCGATCGCAAGGTCAACGAGCTCTCCGGCGGCATGCAGCAGCGCGTCGGCCTTGCCCGGGCGTTTGCGACCGGCGCGCCGATCCTTCTGATGGACGAGCCGTTCTCCGCGCTCGATCCCCTGATCCGTACCCGCCTGCAGGATGAACTGCTCGAGTTCCAGCGCCGCCTGAAGAAGACCATCCTCTTCGTCAGCCACGACCTCGACGAGGCCTTCCGCATCGGCAACCGCATCGCCATCATGGAAGGCGGACGCATCATCCAGTGCGGCACGCCGCAGGATATCGTCAAGAACCCGGCCGACCAGTATGTCGCCGATTTCGTCCAGCACATGAACCCGATCAGCATGCTGACCGCCCGCGACGTCATGCATGCGGGCCTCGGCGATGCCGCAAGCAGTGCCAGCGTCAGCGGCACAGCCAAGGCCGAGACCCCGCTGATCGATATTCTCGACGCGCTCGCCCGCCAGCCGGGCAGCATCGGCGTGGTCGAAAACGGCGCCATCATCGGCACGATTTCCGCCCAGGACGTGGTGGCCGGTTTGACGCAGCACAGGAAGAAAGAACAGGCTTGATCCGGCCGTCCGCTTGCGCCAGAAAAGTGGACATGAAAGATCAAGCTTCTGTCATCAGGGAAACGGACGAAGAGGCGCGCAGGCTGGCGCGCACTCTTCTCCGCTCCGCCCGCTACGCCGCCATTGCGGTCCTCGACCCAAACACCGGCTTCCCCTTCGCCAGCCGCGTGCTTCTCGGTACCGATTTCGATGGCGTTCCCGTCATCCTCGTCTCCGGCCTTTCGGCGCACACCCGCGCGCTCGATGCCGATCCGCGCGCCTCGCTTCTGACCGGCGAGCCCGGCAAGGGCGACCCGCTGGCCTATGCGCGGCTGACGACTCAGTGCCGCGCGGCAGCCGTCGAGCGCGACAGCACGGCCCACACACGCATTCGTGACCGTTTTCTGGCCCGCCATTCCAAAGCCAAACTCTACGTCGATTTCCCGGATTTCAGGTTTTTCCGGCTGATTCCCGAGAGCGCAAGCCTCAATGGCGGCTTCGGCCGCGCCTACATTTTAGGCGGAGAAGAGCTGATCATCCGCTCCGCGGCCAACGAAGAGATTGCGTCAAACGCTGCCGAGGTAGTGCAAGATTTGCTAGCCCAGGAGCCGGATTTGGCAAGGAAAACAGCGATCGCGCATAAAGCCCGTACGGGCACCAAATGGGCTATTTGTGGAGTCGATTGCGCTGGTTTTGATGTGATTTCGGGCGATTTGCTGGTGCGACACGAGTTTGACACACCCGTCAGCAGCCGCGTTGAACTTTATTCACATATATCTAACATGAAATACTCAATACCTGAAATTTAGCTATATACAATCTTGAACCCCTCTTGCTAGTTTTCAGCGTCGGCAATTTCAGGCAGACGTTTTTTTGAATTCCGTTTCCATGGGAAGATGATTATGGACACAATTGATTTGACCGCTCACGCGAATGTTGCCGCCGCACTGTTGTCCGCAATGGCAAATCCCAAGCGACTTCTGATCCTCTGTAATCTCGTCAAGGGTGAGATCCCTGTTGGCGCGCTGGCCACCGAAGTCGGCCTCAGCCAGTCGGCACTGTCGCAGCACCTCTCCAAGCTGCGCGCCCAGAAGCTGGTCAAGACCCGCCGCGACGCACAGACGATCTACTATTCCAGCACCTCCGATCAGGTCATTCGCATTCTCGAAACCCTGACACAGATCTACGCCGAACCCGTCCGCGCCAAGTCCGCGGCCTGATTTCCCACATCACATCGTTTCCGGTCGTTTCTTTATGGAGCGGCTGATTATTTTTAGCACCATTTGATATTGATGGATCGGCGACCTCTGGTCTGCCGATCCTTTTTTGTTCGCTCAAGTCCGAGACACGCGACTGTGCCGCCGCCGCTACCGCTCCAAAATCGCGAAAACTTGATCCAACTTTGCCAAAACCGGCGTGATTTTTGCCGATCATGGCAAAAACGGGCCGCGTTTCTTTATCTTCTTGCGCATTCACCTCGAAATTCCTAATAAACTTGCCATGCGTCCTTCGAGCCAAACATGGCCGATTGGCGCGTTTGCCGCGCGCAGTCCGTCGTCTTTGGCGCATCCGGAAATGGATGTTTGTACGGCCTGGATTGATCGCAGCGGCAGGACAGTCGCGGGTCGAAGACCCATCCAAGGAGAGACAAAATGACCCTGAAGACCCTGACGGCGGCGCTGGTTGCCTCCATCTCTTTCGCGCCGCTGGCGCATGCCGACATCACCATCGGCCTGATCGCACCGCTGACCGGCCCGGTTGCCGCTTACGGCGACCAGGTGAAGAACGGCGCCCAGACCGCCGTTGACGAAATCAACAAGGCCGGCGGCATCCTCGGCGAGAAGGTCGTGCTGAAGACCGCTGACGACGCGGGCGAACCCAAGCAGGGCGTTTCGGCCGCCAACCAGCTCGTCGGCGACGGCATCCGCTTCGTCGTCGGCCCGGTCACCTCGGGCGTCGCCATCCCGGCTTCCGACGTCTTCGCTGAAAACGGCGTGCTGATGGTCACCCCGACCGCGACCGCCCCTGACCTGACGAAGCGTGGCCTCGCCAACGTTCTGCGCACCTGCGGCCGCGACGACCAGCAGGCCGAAGTCGCTGCGAACTACGTCCTGAAGAATTTCAAGGACAAGCGCATCGCCATCATCAACGACAAGGGCGCTTACGGTAAGGGTCTCGCCGACAACTTCAAGGCGACGATCAATGCCGGCGGCATCAAGGAAGTCCTCGACGACGCGCTCTCGCCCGGCGACAAGGATTTCAGCGCGCTGACCACCCGCCTCAAGGCCGAGAAGGTCGACGTCGTCTATTTCGGCGGCTACCACCCGGAAGGCGGCCTGCTTGCCCGCCAGCTGCATGACCTGCAGGTCAATGCCGTGATCATCGGCGGCGACGGCCTGTCGAACACCGAGTTCTGGAACATCGGCACGGATGCTGCCGCCGGCACCATCTTCACCAACGCCGTCGATGCCACCAAGAGCCCCGACTCCAAGGCTGCCGCCGACGCGCTGAAGGCCAAGGGCATCCCGGCCGAAGCCTTCACGCTGAACGCCTACGCCGCCGTCGAAGTCATCAAGGCCGGTATCGAAAAGGCGAAAAGCGCCGAAGATTCCGAAGCTGTCGCAACGGCGCTGAAGGCCGGCGAGCCGATCGCAACCGCCATCGGCAAGCTCACCTACGGCGAAACCGGCGACCTGACCTCGCAAAGCTTCTCCCTTTACAAGTGGGAAGACGGCAAGATCGTCTCCGCCGAGTAATTCGGCTCGCCTTTGCGATCAAATACAGACCGGGCGCCCTCGCGGGCGCCCGGTTTTCGTTTGCGGATCCTTCGAAATGGCTTTCGCCACAAGTCGCCTCGATCAGGCCTGGAAGAATTTCAGGAGATCGGCGTTGATGATCTCGGCATGCGTGGTCGCCATGCCGTGCGGCAGGCCGTCATAGGTCTTCAGCGTGCCGTTCTTCAAGAGCTTCGCGGCAAGCAGCGCCGAATCGGCGATCGGCACGATCTGGTCGTCGGTACCATGCATGACGAGAACCGGAACCTTGATCTTCTTGAGATCGTCGGTGAAGTCGGTTTCGGAAAACACCTCGACACAATCATACTGATCCTTGGCGCTGCCCATCATCCCCTGCCGCCACCAATTGTCGATCACGCCCTGCGAGACCTTGGCGCCCGGCCGGTTGAAGCCGTAAAACGGACCTTCGGGGATGTCGCGATAGAACTGCGCGCGGTTGGCGGCAATTGACGTGCGGAAGCCATCGAACACTTCGAGCGGCAGGCCGCCGGGGTTCTTGTCGGACTTCAGCATGACAGGCGGGATCGCGCCGATCAGTACCGCCTTGGCAATCCGGCCGCGGCTCTCGTAGTTGCCGACATAACGCGTGACTTCGCCGCCACCGGTCGAGTGGCCCACATGGATGGCATTCTTGAGATCCAGATGTTCGGCGAGTTCGGCGACATCGGCGGCATAGGTGTCCATGTCGTTGCCGTAGCCCGGCTGGCTGGAGCGACCGTGGCCGCGACGGTCATGGGCGATCACCCGGTAGCCCTTGCCGAGGAAGTAGAGCATCTGCGCATCCCAGTCGTCGGCACTGAGCGGCCAGCCGTGATGGAACACGATCGGCTGACCGGTGCCCCAATCCTTATAGAAGATCTGCGTGCCGTCCTTGGTGGTGATGTAGCTGCTGGTCATGGCGTTTTTGTCCTTAGCTGTCGAATGAGCGGTCTTCTGGTTGGCGGCTGCGGAATGCTTGTGGCTCGCGGCTTCAGCCGAATTGGTGAAGGAGGCGGCAGCGGCCGTCGCGACGAGGCCGAGCCCTGCGACCATAACATGCCGTCTTGAGGCATTTTGGATGTCGTCAGTCATGTTCATCTCCATTTGTTTTCGCGATAATCGATATCGCGATAAACATATTCATAGCACCCCAGATTTTCTTGTCTACGAAAAAGATTATCGCGATATCATTTTTATGGTAATGATATCTGGACAGACAGATGGAGCCTCGGCATGACCGACCAGATACACGCCTCCCATATGGGCTCTGCCAAGCCCCCCGCCTCCGGCGCTACCACGCCGCCGCTGGACGACCAGCTGTGCTTTTCGCTCTATGCGGCAAGCCTCGCGATCAACCGCACCTACAAGCCGATGCTGGACGAGATGGGCATCACCTATCCCCAGTATCTGGTGTTGAATGTGCTGGGCGAGCAGGATGGCGCCACGATCGGCGCTATCGCCGACCGGCTGTCGCTGGAATCGAGCACCATCACCCCGCCGGTAAAGCGGCTGGAGCAGGCAGGCCTCCTCGAACGTCGACGCTCGACGCTCGACGAGCGCCAGGTGAACGTCTTCCTGACATCAGCGGGCCGCGACATGCTCGCCCGCAGCAAATGCCTGGGCGATACGCTGCTCAGCCGTTCCGGCATGACCTTGACCGAGATCGAAGCCTTGAACCAGCAGATCCACACGCTGATCGGCGCCCTCGGCAAGAGCGAGTAGGCGCAACCCTGCCCCACCCCGGAACGGGGCGCCCCCTGCGACCGCATGGACGAGGACAAGACCGATCCGCGCCTTCCCATCGAGCGCCTGCCTCTCTAGAGTGGCCACCCAACGACACCGAACCAGAGAGCCCCATGACCGAAAGACTAGAACGCCTCATCGACCAGGGAACCGGCCGCGAACCGGCCGATATCGTGCTCAAGGGCGGGCGGTTTTTCGATCTGGTGACGGGCGAACTGGTTCAGTCTGATATCGCCATCTCCGGCGACACCATCGTCGGCACCTGCGGCGGTTACAACGGCAAGACCGAGATCGACATATCCGGCCGCATCGTCGTCCCCGGCTTCATCGACACGCATCTCCACATCGAAAGCTCGCTCGTCACCCCGCACGAGTTCGATCGCTGCGTGCTCCCCTACGGCGTCACGACCGTGATCTGCGACCCGCACGAAATCGCCAACGTGCTCGGCGAAGAAGGCATCCGCTACTTCCTGGACTCTGCCGAACAAACCATCATGGACATCCGCGTCCAGCTCTCCTCCTGCGTCCCCGCCACGCATCTGGAAACATCAGGCGCCGACCTGCCGATCGAAAAGCTCCTGCCCTTCCGCGACCACGAGAAGGTCATCGGGCTCGCCGAATTCATGAATTTCCCCGGCGTGATCCACAAGGATCCCGTCTGCATGGCGAAGCTCGCGGCGTTCCAGGGCGACCACATCGACGGCCACGCGCCGCTTCTCTCCGGCAACGACCTCAACGGCTATCTCGCAGCCGGCATCCGCACCGAGCATGAATGCACGAGCGCCGAAGAGGCGCTGGAGAAGATCCGCAAGGGCATGCACATCCTCGTCCGCGAAGGCTCCGTCTCCAAGGATCTGCACGCGCTGATGTCGATCATCACCGAGCGCCTGTCGCCGCATCTGGCGCTCTGCACCGACGACCGCAACCCGCTCGATATCGCCGAGCAGGGCCATCTCGACTACATGATCCGCACCGCGATCAAAAACGGCGTCGAGCCGCTCGCCATCTACCGCGCCGCCTCGATCTCCGCCGCCCGCGCCTTTGGGCTTAGAGACCGGGGCCTCGTCGCCCCCGGCTGGCGCGCCGATCTCGTCCTCCTCGACAGCCTGGAAAACTGCAAGGCCGAAATGGTCTTCTCCGCCGGCCGCAAGGTCACCTCGGCGCTCTTCGAAACCCGCAAGCCCGTCGCCCCCGTCGGCCTCGACAGCGTCAAGGCGCGAACGGTCAACGCAGCCCACTTCGGCGTACCTGTTGCCGATGGCGAAACACCTGTCATCGGCGTCATGCCGGGCAAGATCATCACCGAGCACCGCCGCTATCGCCTGCCGGTCAAAGGCAACCAGACGGCGGTCGATCTGGACAACGACATCATCAAGGTTGCCGTCATCGAGCGCCACGGCAAGAACGGCAACCACGCCAACGGCTTCGTCCAGGGCTTCGGCCTGAAGAAGGGCGCGATCGCCTCCACCGTCGGCCATGACAGCCACAACATCTGCGTCGTCGGCGTCTCGGAAGACGACATGGCCATGGCCGCCAACCGGCTCGGCGAAATCAAGGGCGGTTTCGTCGTCGTCGAGGACGGCAAGGTCACCGGCGAGATCCCGCTGCCGCTCGCCGGCCTGATGAGCCTCGAACCCTACGAAACCGTCCGCGACACGCTGCACGACCTCAGAAAAGCCGCCTACGCCCTCGGCACGACCCTAGAAGAACCCTTCCTCCAGGTCGCCTTCCTGCCGCTGCCTGTTATCCCCCATCTGAAGATATCGGACATGGGCATGGTGGATGTCGATCAGTTCAAGCTGATCGGGTGAGCTCGGCTTGGCAAACGACAACAGAGCGCATAGCTTCGACAACGACAGGAGCTCGCGATGACCAAGCTTGAGCAGATCGAAAAATTCGTAAGCGAACTGGACCCGCCGGACCTCGAAGCGTTCTCGGCATGGTTCGAGGCGTTTCAGGCGGAAAAGTGGGATCGCCGCATCGAAAGCGACGTTACCGCCGGCAAGCTCGACGGCCTTGCTGACAAGGCGCTTAATGATTTTCGCTCCGGCAAGACCCGACGGCTTTGAACCACCACGCCACTCCCGATTTCTGGAAAGCCTATGAGCGCTTGCCGGAGCGGGTAAAACGAGTGGCCGACGACAGCTTCGAACTGCTCAAATCCAACCCCAAACATCCCTCGCTGCATTTCAAGAACGTCGGCCGCTTCTGGTCCGTTCGGGTCGGCGCGTCATGGCGAGCACTGGCCGTTCGTGATGGCGATGATTTTGTCTGGTGGTGGATTGGCTCACATGCCGATTATGACCGGCTATTGGCTTAGGCTGGATATCTACTCACTTCTCGCGCGCAACCCGGCTTCTCGCGAAATTTTCGTCATACCTTCAGCCCGTGCGACAACGCCAAGCGCCGAAGCGATGAACTGCGGGTCGCCCGTCTTCAGGAGTTCGTCGAGATAGGCTTCGACAGCCTCATCAGAATCGAGCATTTCGGCGGGATCAAAATCGAATATCTCTTCAGTCATCTTCGTTCGTCCGTTGCGAAACAATCCGATCATATCACTTGCGAGACAATTCATCTCCATCAACCGGAGAGACGTCGCGCACCTTCTTCAACACGCCCGCCAGGCCATCCCCACTCGCCACCCCTGCTCGGCTCTTGAGGAACGCCTGCACCGTTTCAACGGCGCCGACCTTCTGCGCGACGGCCGAAGCGATCCATTGGTTAAGAGATACACCGTCAGCCTTCGCGAGACGCGCGGCGGCCTCCTTGAGGGATGCCGGCAGCTTGAGTGGGTAGGTATTCGTACTCACGATCCAATCTCCCGAAGCCTCAAACCACCCGCGCGCAAAACCCTTCCAGCGCCCCGAGCACCACCTTGCCGCCGTCGACCGTTCCACCCGCCCCCGGCATCTCCATCCGCTCGCCAAGCACTATCCCCGCAGGCAAGCCAAACGACGCCGGCTCCCGTGTCAGGTTGAACACAAAAAGCAGCGTCTCGCCCTCCTTCTTCCGGGTAAACACCAGCAGATCCTGGTTCGTGTCGAGGAAGGTCATCGCCCCGTCGATCAGCGCCCGATGCTTTTTGCGGAAGGCCAGCGTGTCGCGGTAGTGGGTGAGCACCGAATGCGCGTCGCCCTCCTGCACATCGACCGAGAGCGCTGCCTGCTCATAGGGCACCGGCAGCCAGGATTTCTCGGCCGTGGTGAAGCCGGCATGCGCCTTGGCTGCTTCCCAGGGCATCGGCGTGCGGCATCCGTCGCGGCCCTTGAAGGCCGGCCAGAAGCGGATGCCGTAGGGGTCGCGCAGGTCCTCGAAGGCGAGATCGGCTTCTGGCAGGCCAAGCTCCTCGCCCTGGTAGAGGCAGATCGAGCCGCGCAGCGCCGCAAGCACCGAGATCGCCAGCTTGGCGACCACAGGCCGTTCCTCGACCGTCTTGGCGAAGCGGCTAAGATGGCGGTTGACGTCGTGGTTGGAGAAGGCCCAGCAGACCCATCCATCGGCCACGGATTTCTGGAAAGCATCGACGCAGTTGCGGATATGGGCGGCGGTGAATTCCGGTCCCAGGAGATCGAAGGTGTAGCACATGTGCAGCTTGTCGCCGCCGGTGGTGTAGGCCGCCACCGTCTTCAGCGAGCGCGCACCGTCGCCCACCTCGCCGACAGTCGTGCGCCCCTCATAGCGGTCGAGCAGCGCGCGAAAACGCTGCAGGAAGCCGATGTTTTCGGGCTGCGTCTTGTCGTAGAGATGGTTCTGCATCCCATAGGGGTTGGTGTCTGGCGCATCCAGCCCGCCATCGCTGGTATCGGGCTCGTGCGGAGGGTTGTCGCGCAATAGCTTGTCACAGAAGTAATAGTTGACGGTATCCAGCCGGAAGCCGTCGACGCCGCGGTCGAGCCAGAATTTCACCGTCTTCAGAAGCGCGTCCTGAACATCCGCGTTGTGGAAGTTCAGATCCGGCTGCGAGGTGAGGAAATTGTGCTGGTAATACTGCCGGCGCACACCGTCCCATTCCCAGCCCGGCCCGCCGAAGATCGACAGCCAGTTGTTGGGTGCGGTTCCATCCGGCTTCGGGTCGGCCCAGACATACCAGTCCGCCTTGTCGTTGGTGCGGCTGGAGCGGCTTTCGACGAACCATGGGTGGACATCGGCGGTATGCGAAATCACCTGGTCGATGATCACCTTCAGCCCCAGCGCATGCGCGGCCACCATCATCTCGTCGAAATCGGCGATCGTCCCGAAAATCGGGTCGACGTCGCAATAATCGGAGACGTCGTAGCCCATGTCGGCCATCGGCGACTTGAAGAAGGGCGAGAGCCAGATCGCGTCGACGCCGAGGCTGGCGATATAGGGCAGACGCCTCGTGATCCCCTTGAGATCGCCGAGCCCGTCGCCATTCGTATCCTGAAACGATCTCGGATAGACCTGATAGACAACAGCACCCCGCCACCAGTCCGCATTCCCGCCCGTCCGAACCACCATCTGTCGCCGATCCCTACCGTTGTTCCTGTCCATCCGAGACTAAAGCGCAGAAAGTAAAAGACAACCGCGCTCACGTCTTTTTGCGCGCCAGTTGCAAAGACACCGGCCAGCCCCGCGAGCCGCACATCGCGATATCCGGCCAATCCGCGCTTGTAAGTGCGGCGCGCGGCGCGTATCAGCGAACACGCAACATCTGGGAGGCTGGCAGTGGGCGGACGTTTTCTATCGATCGGTGAGTGCATGGTGGAGCTGTCGCAGGCCGGCGCCGGGCTGCTGCGCAAGGGCTTTGCCGGCGATACGCTGAACACCGCCTGGTACGCCCGCGCCTGCCTTGATCAGGATTGGTCGGTCGATTACTGCACCGCGCTCGGCGACGACGCCATGTCCGACGAAATGGTCGCCTTCTTCGCTGAAGCCGGCATCGGCACGGAAAGCATTCGCCGCATCAAGGGCAAGGCACCCGGCCTCTACATGATCAGCCTGAAGGATGGCGAACGATCCTTCAGCTACTGGCGCGACAACTCCGCCGCCCGCCAGCTTGCCGCCGATGCCGATTTCCTGCGCCAGGCGATCGAAGGCGCCGACGTCGTCTATTTCTCCGGCATCACGCTCGCGATCCTCTCGCGCGACGACGCCGACACGCTGCTCTCCGAAGCACGCCGCGCCAAGGCCTCCGGCAAGCTCGTCGCCTTCGACCCCAACATCCGCCCGCGCCTGTGGTCGGGCTATGACGAGATGCACGCCACCATCAGCGAAGGCGCGCGCGCCGCATCGATGGTGCTGCCGAGCTTCGAGGACGAGGCCCTGCACTTCGGCGACGTCTCGATCGAGGCGACCATCCACCGCTACCGCGCGCTCGGCGTCCGCGACGTCGTCGTCAAGAACGGCGCCGACGGCATAACGCTCGATTTCGACGGCGAAGAGACCTTCGTGCCCTCGCAGCGGGTCGAGCAGGTCGTCGACACGACAAGCGCCGGCGACAGCTTCAACGGCGCCTTCATCGCCCACTATCTCGAAACCCGGGACGCCTCCGCATCCGCCCGCTTCGCCGCCAAGGTCGCGGCGCGGGTTGTGAGCGAGCATGGGGCGCTGGTGGCGAAGGATAAGCTTGGGGTTTGAGGAGCTGTCGAGCGGTCAGATGATTGCGATGATCTTGCTGAAGATCGTCGCGATCTTGAGTGCTGCCTCGGTCGTCTGCACGATTTTCTGGATGTTGTCGATGATATCCTCCAGATCCTTCTTCGCGCCCTTCAAGGATTGTGTCAGTACCTTGTATTGGCCCGACGATTTCATGAGCTCGTCTGCCACCAGCTTGTCGAGCTCGTCGTCATAGACGTAGTAGAGATCGAGAAACCTGTTGGCGTCAGAGACCGTCTGCGCCTGGGAATAGCCAAGATTGGCGGCAACCTTTCCCGCCCGTATCCGATCGTAAGCATCCTGATTTGTCGTCATCACGTGTCTCCGTTAGCTGCGAAAATCTGTGCAAGGGCTTGAAATTGCTGCGCGGCGGCAAGGAATTCGGCAAGTGTCGATGCATCTTGCTGCCCTTCCGCCAATGCCTTGTGGGCAGCCGCCATCTTGTTCAGAACTGCGACGTAACCAGGCTCGTCACCGCCCTGCACCGACGTCAGAAGGGCCAGCGATTTGGCCAGGGTTTGTTGCTCTGAAGCGAATGCGCGGTACGCATCATAACGCTCCCTAGCGCTCCCATTCGCCCGGATCGAGTCAAGTACGCGTTGCTTCATCATGAGCCAGTCTTTGTAGCGCTCGTCGATGGCGTGGCCCATTTTCCCGAAGTCGGTGGCAAGCAGGGCATTGCCTTGCACGATTGCCGGCTGTGCACGTTGCATTGCCGCGCGGATTTGCTGCCATGCGGCCCAACTTATCGCCTGCTTTGCAATGATCACCGAAGCGTTCGCGACCTGCGATGACACCGGATGCGCAAAAGCGGTTGGAGCAGCCTTTGCGGCCGCGCTCTTCAGATTGTCTACCGCAGTGCCGATGTCGGTACCGCTGACACCGGCTGCCGCCTTGGTCAGCGCATCGGCATATGCGACAAGTGCATTGGCGTATGCAACCTGAACGTCCCAAGCGGTCGAGATGCGCGATCTATCCCTGTGAGGAGGAGGAAATGCGTAACGCAGTCCGCCCCTCGCAAATCGCCCTGCGTGATCCTCGAGCCGGATCGTGTACGTCATGTCGTCGTTGAGCGTACCGGCATCCCGCGCCGCCTGCGCGACCGCCGCCGTAGCCACGCCAAACTTCTGAATATCAGTCGCATCCACACTGGCGCAGCCGGCCAAAGCCGTGGCCGCCAGCAACGCCAGCACCCGCAATCGTTTCAACATGGATTGTTCCCCTAACTGCAGCTAGGGATAGCACATTGCCGATTGCAAACAACAAACCGCACACAACCCAAGATCACCACCCCGGTTGCATCAGGCTGTACCGTCCACCCTGTAATATTTCCATCATCGACAGCAGCGAGAATATGAGCGCGGGAATCGATTATCCGGCGCCCGCCCGGAGCGGTGCGCCGATGGCGCGGATGGAAGTCGGATCATGTTGCAACGCCTGCAAAATGCCAGCGATGGCGATAACGCGACCGCCTTGCCGATGGGCAAGCCGGAGCGGCTGGTCATCGTCACGGATGCCTGGCATCCGCAGGTCAACGGCGTCGTCCGCTCGATCGAAAACACCAACCGCGAGCTCGCCAAGATCGGCGTCGAGGTGGCGATGGTGACGCCGCAGGGGTTCCGCAACATTCCCTGCCCCACCTATCCCGAAATTCGCCTGTCGATCGCCCGCTACCGCAGCGTCGCCCGCGAAATCGCCAGGCACAAGCCGTCCTATGTCCATATCGCGACCGAAGGCCCGCTGGGGCTGACGGCGCGGCGCTGGTGCCTGAAGAACCGCATGCCGTTCTCCACCAGCTATCACACCCGCTTTCCCGAATATGTCGCCGCACGGCTCCCCATTCCGAAGGGCTGGCTCTACGCCTTCGTCAAGTGGTTCCACAATTCCGGCGCCGGCTGCATGGTGGCGACGCCCTCTTTGGCGCGCGAACTCTCCGAAAAGGGCATCCGCAACCTGATGCCCTGGAGCCGCGGCATCGACGCCAACCAGTTCCACCCCGCCGAGCTCGAGGAAAAGCCCTTCGGCCTCTCCCGCCCGATCTTCATGACGGTCGGCCGCGTGGCGCTTGAAAAGAACCTGCCGGCCTTTCTCGATCTTGATCTGCCCGGCTCCAAGGTCGTCGTCGGCGATGGCCCGGCCCGCGCCGAGCTCGAGAAGCGCTATCCGGATGTGCATTTCACCGGCCTCAAGGTCGGGCCGGAACTGGCGGCGATCTATGCCCAGGCCGATGTCTTCGTCTTCCCGTCGCTGACCGACACCTTCGGCAACACCATCCTTGAGGCGCTCGCTTCGGGCGTCCCCGTCGCCGCCTATCCGGTCACCGGCCCGCTCGATATCATCGGCGAGGATAGCGATGTCGGCGCGCTCGACGACGATCTGCGCATCGCCTGCCTCGCGGCGCTTTCCGCCTCGCGGCAAAAGGCCCGCGAACTCGCCGTCCAATATTCCTGGGAAGCGGCAACGCTGCAGTTCATCACCAACATCCGCGCCGCCAACGGGGTGATCACCCCGAAGTGGAAGAAGGCATGGCAATACGCCAAGTCCCTGCCGCGCAACAAGCGCCTTGGCGATGGGGATGCGGCAACGATGGTGTGAAGTGTTTCCTTAGGCCTTAGGGATGCTCACTGCGCTGGATACGGCGGCCTCGGCACGACGACCACCCCATACGCATCGGTCTTGGTCAGGCGCGACGCCTGCCTCAAACTCCCTCATCCTCGCCCTCGTGGCGGGGATCCAGCCGACGCGCGTCCGCGCGGCGAAGGGACCCTTCTTCTACGCAATACCGCAGCAGGTTATTCACGGCGCGGACGCGCCGTGGCTGGATCCCTGTGACAAGCACAGGGATGAGGGTGGAGAGGTTGGCGGCCGGAGCAAGAAGCGAGATAGAGCAGAGCATGACGGACGAATGGGTTTGCGGCTCTATCGCCACGCTACACCCATCAGCCCCAAGCGCCACACCTCGCCAAACTCCCCCTACTCCGCAGCCCCCACCACCTGTCTCCCCCGCTCACCCGGCAGCGGCGGAAACGCCAGCGCGATCGCGGCAGCACCCAGCCCCACCAGCGCCGAGCCGATGAACAGCCAGGAGTAATTGGCGAAGTGATCGAAGATCCAGCCGCCGATCAGCGGGCCGAAGGCCATGCCGAGGCTGGAGAGCATGGTGGCGGCGCCAAAGACGGTGCCGATGATCTTCTGCCCGAAATATTCGCGCGCCAGCACCGCATAGAGCGGCATGACGCCGCCATAGGCGCTGCCGAAGATCATCGCCAGCGCGTAGAATTCTCCGAGCCGGCTGACGAAGAGATAACCCATCAGCGCAATTGCCTGGATCAGCAGCCCGCCGACGATCACAGGCTTGACGCCGACGCGATCGGCAAGCGAACCGTAGATCAACCGGCCGCCCAGCCCCGCCAGTCCCTCGACGCTGTAGATGCTGACGGCCGCCATCGGCGCCACGCCGCAGATCGTCGCGTAGCTCACCATATGGAAGATCGGTCCCGAATGCGCCGCGCAGCAGGCGAAGAAGGTGAGCCCGAGCACGATGAACTGCGGCGACCGGAACACGTCGGAGAGCCGCGCGTTCCCGCGCTCCGCCGGCGTTGAGCCCATGGCCGTCGCGCCACCAACCGGCGCTGCGCCAGCCTCATCCTCGGCACTCTCTGGCGCGCGTCGCACCAGCAGTGCGGCCGGAACCAGCAGCACCCAGGTGCCGATGCCGATGATCAGCATCGCGGTGCGCCAGTCATAGGCCGAAATCAGGAAGCGGGCGAAGGGCGAGATGGTCATCGGCGCCACGCCCATGCCGGCCGAGACCAGCGAGACGGCAAGGCCGCGATGTTCGTCGAACCATGCGGTGGTCGCCGCGATCATCGGCGCGAAGAAGGTGCTGGCGGCGATGCCGACGAGGATGCCATAGGTCAGCTGGAATTGCAGGAGCGTCACCGCCCGGCTGGAAAGCACCAGCGCCAGCCCGAGCAATGCTGCGCCCACCAGCACCACGGCGCGCGGCCCGAACCGGTCGCTTGCAGCGCCCCAGACGAAGCCGCCGATCCCCATGACGATGAAATTGAGCGTCATCGCACTGGCGATGCCGATATGCGACCAGCCGGTGTCCAGCGCGATCGGCTCCTGGAAGATCGCCAGCGAAAACATCGCCCCGAGCGCGACGCAGGTCATCAGCGCCCCGGCCGCCACGATCACCCACCGATAGGACCCCTGATGCGAATGGCTCATCATCGTGCACCTCCCTGTGCGAACCGATCCGGCGCGGATGCCCTATAAAAGGCGATCCATGCCCTCCCCATCAAGACGTCCGACAGCAGCCGCATCCGACAGCCTGTCACATAATTTTCAAGAATTGCCCTTCCGGCGGGCAGCCACGACGGCCTTTATACCAAAAATAGTCATACATATTAAATCAGGATTATTAGACAAACGCAGGTCAGCGTGAGATTCTTTGCATGTAGAATCAGGGCGCAACATGGCTGACGAACGTTATCTATATGATTCGAAGTCGCACAAGGCGGTCATGTACCAGGCCGGCGAACACCTGTTTTCGCTATCCGGAAGTAAAGCCGAGCATTGGATATCCGGAGACTACATCTTTTCCATGGAGACCCAGGCGATAAGCTTCTGGATTCTTGGAAAGGACGTCTACGGCCACGTCGGCAACGGCGAATTGACGCGCGAGCCGATTTATTACTTCGACGGCTGAGACAGCTCATCTTCATCGCTAAAGAAGCGGAATGCGGGCGCCGCGCTTCAGGCGGCACCCGACATGTCACTGGGCCAAGCTGCTACTTGGCAGGCTGCGGCTTGCGGCGTCCGCCGCTCTTGGATTCGTACGGATTGTCCTTCTCGCGATACATGATCCGGATCGGCACGCCGGGCATGTTGAAATCCGTGCGCAGGCTGTTGACCAGATAGCGCGTGTAGGATTCCGGCAGCGCGTCTGCGCGGGTGCACGAGATCATGAAAGCCGGCGGGCGTGCCTTCACCTGGGTCATGTACTTCAGCTTCAGGCGGCGACCGGAGACGGCCGGCGGCGGATGCTGCGTCGTGATCGAATCCAGCCAGCGGTTGAGCTTGGCGGTCGAGATGCGGCGATTCCACGTCATGTCCGTATCGATGATCGACTGCATCAGCTTGTCGAGGCCGCGGCCGGTCTGGCCGGAGATCGGCACGGCGCGGATACCGCGCGCCTGCGGCAACAGCCGCTCGGTCTTTTCACGCAGGTCCGCCAGAAGCGCCTGCGGCTCGTCGATCAGGTCCCACTTGTTGAAGGCGAGAACGGCGGCGCGTCCCTCGCGAACCACGAGGTCGACCAGCTGCAGGTCCTGCTTCTCGAAGGGAATGGTCGCGTCGAAGACGATGACCACGGTTTCGGCGAAGCGGATGGAGCGCAAGGAATCGGCGACCGACAGTTTCTCAAGCTTCTCGGTGACGCGTGCTTTGCGGCGCATGCCCGCCGTGTCGAACATCTTGATGGTGCGGCCGTTCCAGTCCCACTCGACGGAAATGCTGTCGCGGGTAATGCCGGCCTCGGGGCCGGTGAGCAAGCGGTCCTCGCCGAGGAAGCGGTTGATCAGCGTCGACTTGCCGGCATTCGGGCGGCCGATGATCGCCACGCGCAGCGGCTTGGTGTCGTCGTATTCGGGCTCGTAATCCTCGTCCTCTTCCATCTCGTGGGGAAGGTTGACGTTGGTCTCGGCGATATCTTCCTTCGGCGGATAGGCGCGATCCTCGCCGACCGCTTCGACGATCGCGTCGCGCAGGTCGAGCATGCCCTGCCCGTGTTCGGCAGAGATCGGCACCGGCTCGCCGAGGCCGAGCGTATAGGCATCGTAGAAGCCGCCGTCAGAGCCCTTGGCTTCCGACTTGTTGGCGACGAGCACGACAGGCTTGCCGCGACGGCGCAGCATCTCGGCCAGTTCCTTGTCGACCGGCGTCAGGCCGAACTTGGCGTCGACCACGAAGAGCGAGATGTCGGCCTCGTCGATCGCCGCTTCCGTCTGGGCGCGCATGCGGCCCTGCAGGCTCTCGGCCTCGGCCTTTTCCAGACCGGCGGTATCGATGATGGTGAAGGTCAGCCCCATCAGGCGCGCGTCGCCGGGGCGGCGGTCGCGGGTGACGCCGGGCGTGTCGTCGACAAGCGCCAGCTTCTTTCCGACCAGCCGGTTGAAAAGCGTCGACTTGCCGACATTCGGGCGACCGACGATCGCGACCGTAAAGCTCATTGAAATACCCTAAACTCAGCCCTGTGCGGCGGGCGCCTTGCCGGATGCGGTGATGTTATCAAGCATCATCTGGGCGCGATTGGCAACATTGCGCGGTGACTGCGCATCGTCGGCGATCGCCTGGTACCACTGGCGGGCCTGAGCCATATTGCCGGCCTTGTAGGCGGCAAGGCCGAGCGCTTCGCGAGCGGAGTGGCGGAATGCATTGGTCGGAACAGCCATTTCCTCGACCTGGGCCGAGACCTGCTCGTAGGTGCCGTTTTCGATCAGGAGCCATGCAGCGCGCATCTTGGCGGCATCGCGGATCGGCGCCGGCGCCTTGGCGTCCTTGCCGATCACGTCGAAGGCGGCGATGGCGCCCGTGGCGTCACCCTTCTGGGCAAGCACGGAGGCGGCGCGCAGACGGGCCAGGATCGGATAGTCGCCGTGACCTTCCTTCTCGAGCTTCTCGAGTGCCGTCAGCGCCTCGTCGCTCTTGTTCTCGTCGGCAAGCTTCATGGCGGCGATGAACTGGTCGCCGGTGCCCGACGACTGGTTGTTATCCCAATACTGGAACACCTTGTAGCCGACCGTGCCGAGAACGATGAGGACGGCCAGCACGATGAGGTAGCGGCCGAAACGCTGCCACGCACCCTTCATCTGGTCCGAACGCAGTTCCTCATTGACCTCACGAATGAAGCTATCGTCGTTGAATGCCATTCTCGTCTCCGGCAGCGGATATGCAAAATCATGCGGGTTGCACGCACATTGTCGGGCCTTCTACCCCATTTTGCATCCGTTGTAAGGGGGATGTGAAAGAATCGTTACATCACAAGCGGAGAAACGCCGATCACCAGTTCGTGCAGCTTGAACAGGATGACCGCCCAGAGCACCGCGCCGATGATGACAGCGTAGAGATCATACTTGGCGGAGACGAACACCGGCAGCGTGATTTCCCCATTGCGCAGCCGCTGCTTCATCGAGATCCTGAGCAGCACCGCCCAGGCAAGAAACGCCACGAACAGCACGATCGCCTCCGGCTCGCCATTGGCGAGAAGATGCGAGAGCGCCCAGATCTTGATCGCCACCAGAAGCGGAAACTTCAGCTTGGCGCGGATATGCCCGGCGGGCAGGAAGCCCGCCACCAGACAGATCATCGCGATCAGCATCAGGGTCAGCGTGATGTGCGCCATCCAGATCGGCGGATTGTAGAGCGTGCCATACATGCCGCGCGCCTGATCGAAGGCGTAGGCGAGGAACAGCAACGTCACGATGCTGAGGATGCCGTGGACGGCGCCCCATAAAGGCTTGCCGAGCTTGTCGATCATCGACCGGCGGAAATCCGGAACGATGACGCGGATCAGGTGAAGGCCGATAAAGAGGATGAGGCTCAAGATGAGAAGCTGCATCGCTAAATTCCTGTTTTGACTATGAGACAGGCTTATCGTCGTGTGCAGGAAAATGCCAGCGGCACCGCAGCTTCGCCTCAATTCTGTAACAGAAAAGCCCGAAACAAATTGTCGCGGTGCCCATGTCTACTTTGATGTCTGGTTTTATCTCTCGTTCCTGTCTTTCCCTTTCGCTCGCGCTCTCGCTGCTGGCGCCGTCCATTACCCCGGCGCTCGCCCAGACAGCCGACGGCGCCACAAACGCCAACCCGGCGGCAAAGCCGAAGCAGCTGGTGATGATCTCCTTCGACGGCGCCCACGACAACGCGCTGTGGCAAAAGAGCCGCGAGATGGCGGCGAAGAACGGCGCGCATTTCACCTATTTCCTCTCCTGCACCTTCCTGATGAACAAGGAGATGAAGAAGGCCTACCAGGCGCCGCACCAGAAGCCCGGCCGCTCCAACATCGGCTTCGCCCAAAGCGACGACGAGATCCGCGAGCGCCTCGGCAACATCTGGCACGCCCATCTCGAGGGCCACGACATCTCCAGCCACGCCTGCGGCCATTTCGACGGCCGCCAGTGGAGCGAGGCCGACTGGTCGGACGAATATGCCACCTTTTACCGGACGCTGAAGAACGCCTGGAAGGGCGTCAATCTGGAAGAGCCGAAGGGCTGGCAGGACCTTGTCGACCACGGCATCCACGGTTTTCGCGCCCCTTATCTGTCGGCGACCGCTGGCTCGGACATGATCGCCGCCGAAAAGAAGGCCGGCTTCACCTATGACGCCAGCCTCGTCACCAAGGGTCCGGCCATGCCAGTCGAGGAAGGCGGCATCATCCGCTTCGGCCTTCCCTTGATCCCCGAGGGCCCGCGCGACCGCCCGATCGTCGGCATGGACTACAACCTCTTCGTCCGCCACTCCAAGGGCGAGGAAGACAAGGCCGACAGCAAGGAATTCGAAGACCGCGCCTACAGAGCGTTCAAAAGCGCCTTCGACAAGCAATACGCAGGCGACCGCATTCCGCTGCAGCTCGGCTTCCACTTCGTCGAGATGAACGGCGGCGCCTATTGGCGAGCGCTCGACCGTCTGGTGAGCGATGTCTGCCATCGGGAGGATGTGGCCTGTGTGAGCTATTCGGAGGCGATCCCGGTGATCAAGGCACGCGGCAAGCTGCAGGGGACGCCGGCTTCGGGGTTGTGAGGGTCTAGGTCAGCGCTTTACCGTGTAACGCCCTCTCTGCCTGCCGGCATCTCCCCCACAAGGGGGGAGARCGCTGGGGGCAGCCGCTCGCTCCACTTTTGCTGTCCGGGCGAGCGATAGCCTCGAGTCTTCTCCCCCCTTGTGGGGGAGATGGCCGGCAGGCCAGAGAGGGCATTCGAGGCACAACATCAGCCCCCCATACCACCACCCCACCTCCCGGGCACAATCACCCACCCCACAAAACAAATCCCTCAACCCGCTCAACACCCTAACCCCGTCACCCCACTTTTCTCATCCCCACCCCACACCACCCCGCACATACTCCCCTCGTCACCGCACTGGGAGCCGGGTCGCGAACCGGATGCTCAGCCGCTCGAAATCCGGCGTGTGGTGATGGTTGCCAAGAGGATATGACGCCGTCAGGGCCGATGATCCACCGGCAAGACCGATCCGAGAGACGCTCCTGTCGGGTCGGGCGAACCGGAAACCGAGGTGATCGGGCAGGCGGAAAGCCTGACAACCAGTACCACCGACAACAACCCGCCTGCCCTTCCCGTCTTATGACGCCGACCGTCGCGAGGTTTTGCTTCGCGCGCGGTTTTGGTGTGCGTGGTGGGTGGGATAAGTTTGGCGCTTTGCCGGGTCATGCCCTCTCTGGCCTGCCGGCCATCTCCCCCACAAGGGGGGAGAAGACTCGCGGCTATCACTCGCCCAGACAGCAAACGTAGAGCGAGCGGTCGCCCCCAGCGTTCTCCCCCCTTGTGGGGGAGATGCCGGCAGGCAGAGAGGGTCTTTTACCCCACACAAACAAAAAACGCCGCGCATCCAAGACACGCGGCGTCTCCCAAAATCCATTCCGCCCGCGAACTAGCCGTCGGCGTGAATAACCCCCTGCTCGCGCTCCAGATAGCGCTGATCGATATCCGGCAGCGGCTCGCCGTCGATGGCGGATTCGAAGGTGCGCAGGCGCTTGTAGATGGAGAGCAGCTCGACGATCGTCGTCCACGAATTGACGAGGTACTGGAACGAGCCGCGCACCTGGTCGAAGACGTTGTTGATCTGCGTGAGCAGGCCAAGCGTCAGCTTGCCGGCGACGATCGACGGGACCAGCACGATCAGGCTGAACAGGTTGTCGGCCTGCAGGTAGAAGATGCGGGCGACGTTGAAGTACATGTAGTGGAAATAGAGCCGGAAATAGTTGCGGCGCACATTGGCGAAGAGCTCGGCCACCGTCGGCGGCGTGGCGCGGTCGGCGTGGTCTTCGCCGTAGACGAGTTCCTTGCGGTAGGAGGCCTCGACGCGCTGGTTGCGGAATTCGAGGCCGGGTAGCTTGATGCCGACGAGGCCGAGGAACACCGTGCCGAACACCGACCAGAAGATCGCCGCCCAGACGAGCGCATGCGGCACGTCGCCGATCAGCGGCAGTTCGGTGATGCTGGCGCCGATCTTGAAAAGAACCGGCAGGAAGGCGATCAGCGTCATGACAGAGCTCACCAGGCTGACGCCGAGGCTTTCGACCGTCGACGAGAAGCGCATCGTATCTTCCTGCACACGCTGCGAGGCGCCTTCGATATGGCGCAGCTTCGGCCAGTGGGCCATGTAGTATTCGTTCATCGCGGTCCGCCAGCGGAAGATCCAGTGGCTGACGAAGAACAGGTTGAGCACGCCGACGGTGATCGCCACGAAGGCGATGCCGGCAAAGCCGAGCATGCCGAGATAAAGCTGCGAGGCGGTGACCGGCGCCGTCTTTGCCAGCGCCTGCTGGATCAGGTCGTAGAACGGACCGTACCAGGCATTGATGGCGACGCTGACCTGCACCGAGAAATAGGTGTTGAAGATGATCAGCGCCGAGCCGAGCACCGACCACATCTGCCAGCGATGCGGGCTGTAGGTGAACCAGAAGCCGGCGAAGATGGCGACGAAGACGACGTAGTAGATGTAGAACCACAGGAACGGCGTCGACCAGAACACAGACACGCCGATCGGCGCATCCTGCCCGGCAGCCAGCGGCGGCAGGCCGATCGCGGCGCCGAGGCTCGAGCCTCCGAAATACCAAAGGAGAACGCCGATGAGCGCCCAGACGACGGCCGATGTGAAGAAGAGTTTCGGCTTCGGGAAGTAGGATAGAAACACGGGTGGGATTGCTTTCCTGAACGAGTGTCTTCGCAAGCTCTATACGAGCGATTGCGCCGGAAATTAAGGCAGTTCGCGGAAAGCGGCAATGGCCTGACGCCATTGTTACGCAATTGTAACCGCTTAGGAGAGCTTCTTGATCACAGGCATGACCATGACGGCGCAGACGACGAGCGCGACTGCCGCCACATAGGTGGGCGCGACGAAGCTTCCCGTGCGCTCGGCAAGCGCGCCGGCGACGATCGGACCGACGATCTGGCCGAAGCCGAAGGCCGCCGTCATCATCGCGAAAGCCCGGCGCGGGCTTGATGGTACCAGCTTGCGGCCGATCTGCAGACCGTAGGCGGTAATGGCAAGGAAGGTCGCGCCGAATAGCGCCCCGCCGATCAGCGGCGCCACCGATGGCGGCAGCATGACGGTCGCGAGCACGCCGAGCGCTTCGACCAGAAGGGCCGCCACATAGATCCAGCCGAGCCCAAGCGGCCGCACGAAAGGCTTCCACGCAAACAGCGCGACGGCAGACGTCAGTCCGGCGATCAACCAGCAGAGGAACTCGACCACGGCACCTGATGCCGCCATGCGGGCGATGGTGACGAGGAAGGTGGCGGTGATGACATAGCCGAAACCGAACAGCCCGTAGGAGAGTGTCACGAGCAGCATCGGCCGGCTCCACGTGATCGGCGGCTCCTTGCCGGTCTGCCCAATCGCAACGGGGCCCGCAGGCAAAAGCAGCCAGACGAGCACGAGGCTGATCGCCGAATAGATCGCCCCGCCGATCCAGTCGATCCGCCAGGCATCCGGGCCACCATGCGCGATGAGCCCGATGACGAAGACCATCACCGACGACAAGGCGATCCCCGCCCCCGGCCCGCCGAAATGCGCCGATTGCACATGGTCGTTGCCGGCGGCAGCGCCGTGGCTGAGCACGATGGACGAGGTGAAGATCATCGCAAACGCGCTGGCGAGGCCGGCGAGAAAGCGGATGACGGCAAAGAGCATGACGGAATGGGTCATCGCCATCGCGGCGAGCAGGATGGCGTTGGCGAGAAGTGCCGACAGCGCCACCTTGCGCTCGCGCCCCGCCGCCCAGCCATAGGCGGCGAGAACCGCGCCCACGAGATAACCGACGAAATTGGCCGACGCGATGAAGCCGGCATCGGCAGCCGACAGCGGCACGCCGCTCATCATCCCGGGCAGGATCGGCGTATACGAAAAGCGCCCGAAACCCATGGCCGCCGCCATGGCGATCATTCCGGCCAGCGCCGTGCGAAACAGGGGTGCATGAGGAAGTTCATTGCGAGCCAACATGGCTCGCTTATCGCGCCGCACACCGCGTGCCGCAATCAAGATTTTCTGATGAACTCATCAATTCCGGAAATTTTCGGCCCGCCCTTGAAACGCCATATCTTACGATATATGTTTTACGACATAATCAACGATACATCATAAGGAGTGATCGATGAGAGGTTTTAGAGGTGGAATGATGGGTGGCGGCGGCTTTCGCATGGGGCGGAAGTTCGCGGCAGGCGACCTGCAGCTGGTGATCCTGGCGCTTTTGGCCGAACAGCCGCGCCATGGCTACGAGCTGATCAAGCTTTTGGAAGAGCGCTCCGGCGGCTTCTATGTCCCGAGCCCCGGCGTCATCTATCCGGCACTGACCTATCTGGAAGAAACCGGCCTTGCCGAGGTCGAGGCGGAGGGCACGAAGAAGCTCTACCGCATCACCGAAAGCGGCCGCAAACAGGTCGAGGAGAATAGTTCCATGATCGAAATGACGCTTGGAAAGCTGGAACGCATCGGCGAGAAGATGGCGCATGTGCGCCGTATCTTCGATCCGGAAAGCCGCGGTCCGGAAAGCTATGGCAGGGAACGCGAGGAAGAAGCCTTCCCCGAGGACAAGAGCGAAGTCGTCGCCGCCCGCATGCTTTTGAAATCGGCGCTGAAGCTGCGCTATCCCTGGTCGAAGGACGAAGCCAAGCGCATCGCCGGCATCCTGGAACGCGCCGCAGCCGAAATCCTGCAGCAGCCCAAGAACGACTAATCAAGCTGGCTTCATCAAGCCGAATGAAAACGCCCTGCTCTCTGAGCAGGGCGTCTCGCATTGTAGGTCCGTTATATCTTAAGACAGATCGTCGAAGCCAGCTTTACGCCTGCCCATCCGGCAGCGTCAGGATCATCGGCCCGTTGCGGGTCGCGACCACGGTGTGTTCGTATTGCACCGTCGGCGCCTGCGGATCGGCATAGAGCGTCCAGGCGTCGTCGCCGCCCTCGGCCCATGTGGCGCCGAGCGACAGGAAGGGCTCGACGGTGAAGACCAGCCCGTCGGTCATGATCCGCTTCTCGGAAGGGTCCGGCCATGTCGAAAGTTCGCCCGGCTCCTCGTGCAGCGAACGACCGACGCCGTGGCTGGCGAGGTTCGCCACCAGCGTATAGCGGTTCTTGGCCGCGAACGCGCCGATCGCCTGGCCGATCTTGGCCAGCGGCTCGCCCGATTTCACCTGATTGAGCCCCACCCAAAGAGCCCGCTTGCCGTCACGGCAGAGCTTGTCGAGCTTCGATTTCGACGGCGGCACGACGAAGGAGGCGCCGGTATCGGAGAAGAAACCGTCCTTTTCCGCCGAAACGTCGATATTGACGAGATCACCAGGGCGGATGACGCGCGAACCGGGAATGCCGTGCGCGATCTCCTCGTTGACGCTGATGCAGGTCGCACCCGGAAACTGATAGCAGAACTCCGGCGCCGAGCGCGCGCCAGCACTTTCGAGCACCTTGCGGCCGATATCGTCGAGCTCCTGCGTGGTGATCCCCGGCTCCATGGACGACGCCATGATCTGGATCGCATTGGCGCAGATGCGGCCGATCTCTTTGAGCTTCAGGAGTTCGTCTTCAGTCTCGATAATCATGAAATTCCGTTTCCGGCCCTAAGGTTACGGCCGGTCGGCCGGCTCTCGAATCTGGAACAGAACACGACGCCGGGGGAAATCCAATTCATCCTTTACGCCATGAAGCTCCTGCTTTAGGCGCTGGCTTTCGCCCCTTCGCCGCTCTCAGTCAATGCCTTTCTGACGATCGGCGCGACTTTCGTGCCGTAGAGCTCGATCCCGCGCATGATCTGGTCGTGCGGCATCAGCCCGATCGCCATCTGCAGCAGGAAGCGATCGTTCTTGAACAGCTTGTGATGCGCGATGATCTTCTCGGCCACCACTTCAGGATCGCCGACGAAGAGCGCGCCCTTCGGCCCGCGCGAGGCGTCGAAATGCGGGCGGCTCGTCGGCCCCCAGCCGCGCTCGCGGCCGATCCGGTTCATCACTTCCGCCTGCGGCCCGTAGAACTGGTCTGCCGCCGCATCCGTCGTGTCGGCGACGAAGCCGTGCACGTTGATCGATGTCTTGAGCTTGGCCTGATCCTGCCCTGCTCGGCGTGCGGCCTCACGGTAGAGATCAAACAGCGGCGCAAACCGATGCGGCTCGCCGCCGATGATGGCAAGCGCCACCGGCAGCCCGAGCGCGCCGGCGCGCGCCACCGACTGCGGCGTCCCGCCAACGGCGATCCACACCGGCAAAGGATCCTGGAACGGCCGGGGATAAACGCCGCGCCCGTTGATCGCCGGCCGCATCTCGCCCGACCACGTCAGAGCCTCGCTGTCGCGCAGCGCCAGCAGCAGGTCGAGCTTTTCCTCGAACAGCTGGTCGTAATCCTCGAGATTATAGCCGAACAGCGGGAAGGATTCGATGAACGACCCCCGCCCCGCCATGATCTCGGCGCGGCCGTTGGAAAGAAGATCGAGCGTCGAGAACTGCTGAAACACCCGCACCGGATCGTCGGAGGAAAGCACGGTGACGGCGCTCGTCAGCCGGATGTTCTTCGTCTTCACCGCCGCCGCCGCCAGCGCCACGGCCGGTGCGGACGCCGCATAATCCGGCCGGTGATGCTCGCCCAGCCCGAAGACGTCGAGCCCCACCTGATCGGCAAGCTCGATCTCCTCGATCAGATGCTTCAACCTCTCGGCCCCTTCCGCCCCCTTGCTCCTCGAAGGATTGGGGTTGACGTCTGCGAAGGTATAAAGGCCGAGTTCCATGGCGTGCATCCCGTTGAAATCTTTAGATTGCAGATAAGGATGGCCGAGGTGGGGCGCAATGACAAATTCTAGAACGGATCGTTCGATAAAGTTGATGGGATGATGTCAGCGCACCACCAAATCCGACTCTCATTTCAATCACTTCAGAGCCTGAACGGAATCACCCTGCGAACCGCCTCGTACGCCGCATGAACCGAAGACCTCCCTCATTCCTGTCCTTGTGACAGGAATCCAGCCGACGCGCGTCCGCGCGGCGAAAAAGAGCCTTCTGCGATCAAGGACTTGATCGCGCTGGATCCCGGCACAAGGCCGGGATGAGGGTGGACGCTCTCCAAATCACATCCGCGCCAGAAGCTCGGCGAGCTGATCGGCGCATTTGCCCCAGCCCTCGTGGAAGCCCATCTCCTCGTGGGTCTTCTTGTCCTCGGCGGTCCAGTGCACGGCCGTCGCCGTGTACTTGGTACGGCCATTGCCGAGATCCTCGAGCAGCACGGTCGCCGTCATGAACGGCTTTTCGGACGGCACCCAGGCGCTGGTATAGGCGTCGGTGAAGACCAGCTTCTCGTTCTCGATCACTTCGAGATAGACGCCGCGATTGGGAAACTCTTGGCCCTCTGGGCTGCGCATGACGATGAGGTTGGCGCCGCCGGCGCGCACGTCGAGCTTGGCGTCAGATATCGTCCACGGACGCGGCACGAACCATTCCTTCATCAGCTCGGGATCGGTCCAGGCCTTGAAGATCTTTTCGCGCGGCGCATCGAATTCGCGGACGAGAATAAGCTCGTGCATGGCGGTCATGTGTCGTCTCCTGTTTCGTGAAACCTGTTCTTGATCAGTCTGTTACAAGAACGTGTGAGATGTCGCCGATCCGACAAGGCGCAAGGTTATTTCTGGAATTATTTCACCGCCGGCAGCGCCGGCTCCATCTTCAGGCTGTCGATCTGCCGGCGAATATGCGCGGCCTCGGGTGCCGAATGTGCCAGCGCGATCGCCCGATCGAAAGCCTCGCGCGCCTCCCGCGGGCGACCGATCTGCTTCAGCAGCCCACCGCGCAGGCCGTGATAATAGAAATAACCGTCGAGCTTTTCGCCAAGCGTCTCCACCAGCGTCAATGCTTCGCCCGGCCCTCTGAGCTTCGAGACGGCGACCGCCCGGTTGAGCGTAATGACCGGAGACGGCTGCATGCGCTCCAGCGCACGATAGAGCAGCTCGATCTCCTCCCAATCGGTATCCTCAGCCCTCTTGGCGCGCGAATGCAGCGCCGCGATCGCCGCCTGAAACTGGTAGCTCCCCGGCTGCCGGTGGCGGATCGCCTTGTCGAGCAAGGCCAACGCCTCGTTGATCAGCTCGCGGTTCCAGAGCGACCGGTCCTGATCCTCCAGCAGCACGATCTCGTTGTCGGCGCTGAAGCGCGCCGGGCGGCGTGAGATCTGCAAGAGCATCAGTGCCAGAAGCCCCATCAGCTCCGGTTCGCCGGGGAAGATGCGCAGCAAAAGCCGCGCCAGCCGGATCGCTTCATCGGAAAAGGCGCAGGCCTCGGCTTTGGGGTCGGCCTGGCTGTAGCCCTCGTTGAAGACGAGATAGATCATCGTCGAGACGATCGACAGCCGCTCGGCCCGCTCCGCAGCATCCGGCGTCTCGAAGGGCACGCCGGCCTTGGCGACACGCGCCTTGGCCCGCGTGATCCGCTGCTCCATCGCGCTCTCGCCGACCAGGAAGGCGCGGGCGATCTGCTGCACGGAAAGGCCGGAGACAATGCGCAAAGCCAGCGCGATCTGCTGCGTCGCCGGCAGGTCGGGATGACAGCAGATGAAAAGCAGCCTGAGAATGTCGTCGCGGTAGTTGGAGGTATCCAGCCGCTCGGCGATATCGCTCTCGGCATCCTCCGTGTCGGAGATCAACTCCTCATCCGGCAGCGCCTGGGTCTTCGAGCGCTTGCGCACCGCGTCGATACCGCTGTTACGGCCGACGAAGATCAGCCATGCCGTCGGATCGCGCGGCGGCCCCTTGTCCGGCCAGGTTCTGACAGCGCGCAGGCACGCCTCCTGAAAGGCCTCTTCCGCGATATCGAGATCGCGGAAATATCTGAGCAGCGCGCCGAGCGCCTTCGGCCGGGCGGATGACAGTGTAACGTCGATCCAGGCAATGTCTGTCATGTCGCACTTTCTCCCGGCCGGAACACGTAGAACGGCCTGATTTCATAGGATGTGGAGCCGGGATTGACTGATGAAAGCTCCTTGGAAAAGGCGACAGCCTCTTCCAGCGTGTCGAAATCGACCACGTAGAAACCGAGCAGCGCTTCCTTGGTCTCGGCAAACGGACCATCGAGCACCAGCGGCTCCTCCTTGCCCTTGCGCACCGTGGTCGCCGCCGTCGTCGGCATCAGCCGGCCGACAGGCCCGAGCTTGCCGCTTTCGGCCAAAGGCGCCTGAACCGCATAAAGCTTCGCCATCACGGCGTCCTCTTCCTCCTTGGTCCAGGAGAAAACCCGCTCTTCATCGGCATAGCAAAGGATCGCATACAGCATCTCATACTCCTCTTCCTCAATGACGAAGGAGTAACCCGCCCGCCGACAGGACGCAGCAAAAAATTGTGGAGGTCGGGGCTCGCGGTCGGGCGAGAGCGAATGCAGCACCGTTGCATTTACTGTTGCGTACTTCCGTGCAAGCGTCGCCGCATGGTCTGCTGCCGTCGATCTTGACCGGCAGGGAGACCCCGCATGAGCGCCGTCGATATTTTCGCGTGGATCGTGCTGATCGTGCTGGCGGCCAGCACGCTTGCGGTCATCCTCTTCCTGGCGATGCTGCCGGGCATGATCGCCCGCAGGCGCAATCATCCCTGGGCTCAGGCCGTCAGCGTCGGCGGCTGGGTGACGCTGCTGCTCGGCTTCGCCTTCTGGCCGCTGGTCGTGATCTGGGCCTATGTCGACGTCCCACGCGTGCCGGATGCGGAGAAGAACCGATGATCGTCGTTCTCCTCAACGTCTATCTGGTCATCCTCTTCCTGCTGGTGAAGCTGAAGATCGTGCCCTTCAACCTGTTCTGGAAGGTATCGCCGGCGCTGGTCTTCCTGTTGCTCCTGATCGGCCTGTTCATTCCGATGGGCTGGGGGGCGCCGCAGGGAGCGGCACTGGTCGTGCGCAATTCCGTGGCGATCGTCCCCAATGTCGCCGGCGAGGTCATCGATGTCCCTGTTATCGCCAACACGCCGCTGAAGGCTGGCGACGTGCTCTTCCGGATCGACCCCGTGCCCTATCAGGCCAAGCTCGATGCCCTGAAGGCGCAGCTCGAACTCGCCACCCTGAGGCTCTCCGAGACGACGCGGCTGCAAACCACGGGCGCCGGCCGCGGCTTCGATGTCGAGCAGGCGCAGGCGCAAACCGACCAGCTGAAGGCGGAGATCGCCGAGGCGCAGTGGAACCTCGACAAGACGGTGGTCCGGGCGCCCGCCAACGGCTACGTCACCAATCTCGCGCTTCGCAAGGGCGCTCGCGTCAGCAGCCTGCCGCTGGCGCCCGTCATGGCCTTCATCGATACGTCGGACACCATCATCGGCATCGAGATCGCACAGATCAACGCGCGCTACATCACCCCCGGCCAGCCGGTCGAGATCACCTTCAAATACGCGCCGGGCAACGTTTATCCGGGCAAGGTGGAGAGCGTGCTGCAGGCGGTGGCGAGTGGCCAGACGCAGACCTCGGGTCTCGCCGTGGCGCCGAAGGAGATCGCCTCCCTGCCGCTTGCCGTCCGCATCAGGCTCGACGACAAGCACTTCGCCGACGTGTTGCCGGCGGGCAGCACCGGCGATGCGGCGATCTACACCGATCACGTCACGCCGACGCACATCATCCGCAAAGTGCTGCTTCGCCAGATCGCCATCACCAACTACGTCAATCCGTTCTGAGCGCCCTCCCACAGAAGACAACTGCGGATAGCGCTTGTAAATTTCTGCTATCCCACGTTTTCGCCTCAATCCCCCCTTCTATTTGCTGCAATGCGAAATGGAGGGCAGCACTTGGAGCAGCGGCAGGAGAAGACCCGTATCGAATGGCTCGATATCGCTAAGGGCATGTCGATCATCCTGGTGGTGATCTATCACACCCTGCTCTACCACCAGTTCCACGCCATAGCGCCTGATCTCTACGCCCGCTTCAGCGCCATCATGACGCCGATCCGCATGCCGCTGTTCTTCACCGTCTCCGGCTTCCTGGCGGCATCGGCCATGCGCGCGCCGTGGAGCGATTTCCTGCGCCGCAAGATCTGGCTGCTGGTCTACCTCTTCGCCATCTGGAGCACCGCCCGCTGGCTGTTCTTCCGCTACGTGCAGCAGAACGCGCTCGTGCCGACGGAGGGCAGCGATCCCTATCAGCTGCTGGAAATGTGGTGGGCGCCGAACACCGGCATCTGGTTCATCTGGGCGCTCGCCATTTTCATGGTCGCGACCAAGCTGTTGCAATCGACGCCGCATGCGATCACCATCGCAATCGCCGCCATCGTCTCGGTCCTCACCTTCGGCGACCATATATCGATCGATCTCTTCACCCATCGCAACGTGCTGCAGTATTTCGTCTTCTTCCTGTTCGGCTGCTGGTACGGGCGCTCGGTCGTGCACCTCATCACCGCCCGCCCGCTTCTGACGGCGCTCGGCGGCTTCCTTCTGTTCTCGGCGCTATATGTGCTGCGCTGGCGGCTGCAGGCCGTCGACAAGGGCAGTTGGGCGCTGGCCTCCTCTATCGCCGGCCTCGCCTGGCTTTGCGGAACGGCGGTGCTCCTGTCGCGCTGGGAGAGTGTGCGCAATGCTTTCGCCTATTTCGGCCGCAACACGCTGCCCGTCTACGTCACCCATGTGATGATCGTCTCGCTCCTGGTCGCCACCATCGCCGCCGCGATCGGCGAAAGCGGAAAACTCGGCTATCTCACCGCGCCGCTGGTGGTGGTCATCGCCATCGGCCTGTCGCTGGCGATCCGCGCCGTGGCCGACCGCGGCGGCGCCGGCTGGCTGTACTCACCGCCCGCGAAACGCCAGCGGCAGGTGGTTGCGGCTTAACGCTAGCGAACCGCCTCGATCGAGACGGCAACGCCGCGCTGAAGTGAATTGCTGACCATGCAGCTAGCCCTTGCCTTCTCGATCACCGCGTCGGCGCTGGAGCCGTCGGCCATTTCGCAGGCGACCTGCATATGCGCGGCGGTCGTCACCAGCGGACTGCCATCGAGCTCCACGGTGACAGACACCGCAATGCTGCCGAGCTCGCACCCCATCTCTTCGGCGACATAGCGCAGGTCGTTGCAGAAGCAGCCACCGAGCGCCAGCGCCAGCAGCTGCGCACCGTTGAAGCCGAGCCCCTGCCCGCCCGCCTTGCCCTGCGGCCTGTCGACGACGAGCGTATGGCCGCCGGCCCATCCCATCGCCGCCTGGGTTCCCGCGACATTGCGCAGCTCGACCGTCATCGACACCATGCCCGCTCCTCCACATGTCAAGATTGGCAGGCATTGTAGAACGATCGGCGGAGCCGTCAAAGACGCCGCCGGCGCACCCGCATCAGGCGTCGCTAAGCGTCCGCTTCACCGCGCTCCGCCAGCCCTTGAGCTTTGCCGCGCGGGTCTTCTCGTCCATATCGGGCTCGAAGCGGTTGTTGCGCTTCCAGTTCTTGGCGAAAGCCGCCTTGTCGGGCCAGACACCCGCGCGGCTGCCGGCGAGCCAGGCGGCGCCCAGCGCCGTGGTCTCGAGGATCACGGGGCGGTCGACCGGTGCGTCGAGAATGTCGGCCAGCCGCTGCATCGTCCAATCGGAGGCCACCATGCCGCCGTCGACGCGCAACACCGTTTCGTCGACGCCACCCTTCCAGTCCTTGTGCATGGCGTCGAGCAGGTCGCGCGACTGGTAGCAGACCGCCTCGAGTGCTGCGCGGGCGAACTCCTTGGGGCCGCTGTTGCGTGTCAGGCCGAAGATCGCGCCGCGGGCGTTCGCATCCCAGTGCGGCGCGCCGAGCCCGGTGAAGGCGGGAACCAGATAGACCTCCTGCGAGGGGTCGGCGGCATCGGCCAGTTCGCCGGTCTTCGACGCGCTGTCGATTATGCCGAGCCCATCGCGCAGCCACTGAACGGCCGCACCCGCAATGAAGATCGAACCCTCAAGCGCATAGGTCGTCTCGCCATCCAGCCGGTAGGCGATGGTCGTCAAGAGCCTGTTTTTCGAGCGCACCATGTCGGCGCCGGTGTTGAGCACGGCAAAGCAGCCGGTGCCGTAGGTGGATTTCATCATGCCCGGCTCGAAGCAGGCCTGGCCGATCGTCGCCGCATGCTGGTCGCCGGCAACGCCTAAAATCGGGATCGCCGCGCCGAAGATGTGAGGCTCGGTAACGCCGAAATCGGCCGCGCAATCCTTCACCTCGGGCAGCATCGCCGAGGGAACGCGCAGGATTTCGAGCAGGTCCTTGTCCCATTCGTTGCTGCCGATGTTGTACATCAGTGTCCGCGAGGCGTTGGTGGCGTCGGTGACGAAGCTCTTGCCGCCGGTGAGCCGCCAGATCAAAAACGTGTCGATCGTGCCGAAGCAGAGCTCGCCCTTGGCCGCCCGCGCCCGCGCACCCTTCACATTGGCCAGCATCCAGGAGAGCTTGGTACCGGAGAAATAGGGGTCGAGCAGCAGGCCGGTCTTCTTGGTGAAGGTCTTTTCCAGATCCTGCTTCTTCAGCTTGTCGCAGTAGCTTGCCGTGCGGCGGTCCTGCCAGACGATCGCGTTGTGGATCGGCTTGCCGCTCTCGCGCTCCCAGACGACGACGGTCTCGCGCTGGTTGGTGATCCCGAGTGCTGCGATATCCTTGGCGCTGATCTTCGCCTCACGGATCGCCATCTTGATGGTCGAGACGACGCTGTCCCAGATCTCCTCCGGATCATGCTCGACCCAGCCGGATTGCGGATAGATCTGCTTGAATTCCTTCTGGCCCGCGCCGGCGATCTTCATCTCGCCATCGAACACGATCGCCCGCGTCGACGTCGTCCCCTGATCGATCGCCAGTACATACCCCGCCATTGTCATCCTCCCATGAACTGCTTCGAATTGAATGAATAATGCAGGCAAACGAATGTGAAAAGAAACAAAAGTGAAATTCCTTTTCCGCCAGCCTTCTCCTGCTTCACTCGCGTCACGCGCTAGATTGCGTGGCGAGACTATCCGCGCAAGACCGATACACAAGGTTTCCACCTTCTATCGTAGCCAATTGCCAGCCCAACCGATTCCGGACTACGCTCCTCACAACCGCGTCGAAGGACAAATCGGAGAACCTCATGGCCAGAACAGTCGTCGTCACCGGATCCACCAGCGGCATCGGCCTGGCGATCGCCACCGCGTTTGCCGGCAAGGGTGACAACATCGTCCTCAACGGCTTCGGAAAGCCCGAGGAAATCAAGGGCATAACCGAACGGCTTGAATCACTCTCCAAAGCCGGCGTCATTCATCACCCGGCCGACATGACCAAGCCCGACGAGATCGCCGACCTGATCGCCACCGCCGCCAAGACCTTCGGCAGCGTCGACGTGCTGGTCAACAATGCCGGCATCCAGCATGTCGAGAAGATCGAGGATTTCCCGATCGACAAGTGGGATCAGATCATCGCGATCAATCTCTCCAGCGCGTTTCACACGATGCGCGCGACAATCCCGCTGATGAAGGAGAAGAAGCACGGGCGTATCATCAACATCGCCTCGGCGCACGCCCTCGTCGCCTCGCCGTTCAAATCCGCCTATGTCGCGGCAAAGCATGGTATACTCGGCCTGACGAAGACGGCCGCACTTGAGCTTGCCGAAACGGGCGTGACCGTCAACGCCATTTGCCCGGGATACGTGCTGACCCCGCTGGTGGAAAAGCAGATCCCGGATACCGCCAAGGCGCGAGGAATGACCGAGGAACAGGTCAAGACCGAGGTGATCCTGAAGGCGCAGCCGACGCATGAATTCGTCAAGGCCGAGGAGATCGGTGCCTTGGCGCTTTATCTCGCCAGCGACGAAGCCCGCCAGGTGACGGGCACCCACATCTCGATTGACGGAGGCTGGACGGCGGCATAACCATTTCAAATAAAGAGAAAAACCGGGAACGACATGAACGACAGCATCCGCTTTATCCTGAACGGCGAAGACGTCACGCTGAAAGACGTCAAGCCTACCGAGACGCTTCTCGATTTCCTGCGGCTGAAGCGTCGCCTGACGGGCACGAAGGAAGGATGCGCCGAGGGCGACTGCGGCGCCTGCACGGTTCTGGTCGGCCGGCTGATCGACGGCAAGTTGCACTATGAATCGGTCAATGCCTGCATCCGCTTCATCGGCTCGCTGAACGCCACCCATGTCGTCACCGTCGAGCATCTGGCCGCGAAAGACGGCACGCTGCATCCGGTGCAGCAGGCGATGGTCGACTGTCACGGCTCGCAATGCGGCTTCTGCACCCCCGGCTTCGTCATGTCGATGTACGGATTGTGGCTCGCAAACAGCAATCCCGATCGCGCCGAGATCGAAAAGGCGCTGCAGGGCAATCTCTGTCGCTGCACCGGCTACGAGCCGATCGTCAAGGCCGCCGAACAGGTGGCGAGGACGCGGCCGAGCGCGCTGTTCGACCCGCTGGAGCGCACCCGCTCCGACATCGTCGCGAGATTATGGGCGATGCAGGGATCGGGCACGATCTCGATCGCATCGGGCGAGGACCGTCTGCTGGTGCCGGGCTCGCTGGAGGCGCTGGCGCGCATTCTGGCCGACGAGCCGAAGGCGACCATCGTTGCCGGCTCGACCGATGTCGGGCTGTGGGTGACCAAGCAGATGCGGGCGCTGAACCCGGTGGTCTTCATCAATCATCTCCAGGAATTGCAGACGATTACGTCAGGCGAAGGCGGCATCACCATCGGCGCCGGCGTGACCTACACCCGCGCCTTGGAGACGATCGCCAGCAAGGTCCCGACGCTCGGCCGGCTGATCACCCGCATCGGCGGCGAGCAGGTGCGCAACATGGGCACGATCGGCGGCAACATCGCCAACGGTTCGCCGATCGGCGACAGCCCGCCGCCGCTGATCGCGCTCGGCGCCACCGTCAAGCTGCGCTCGACGGAGGGCACCCGCATGCTGCGGCTGGAGGATTATTTCATCGACTACGGCAAGCAGGACCGCCGCCCCGGCGAGTTCGTCGAAAGCCTCTTCGTGCCCTATCCGGCTGAGGACACGCATTTTGCCGTCTACAAGATCACCAAGCGCCGCGACGAGGACATCACCGCCGTGCTCGGCGCCTTCTATCTGACGCTGGATGAACAGGGCGACGTCAACGATGTGAGAATAGCCTTCGGCGGCATGGCCGGCACGCCCAAGCGCGCCCGCGCCGTCGAAAACGRACTCATCGGCCGGCCGTGGAATGAGGAGACGATCGAGGCGGTGCGAGATGCCTTCGACGCCGACTTCCAGCCGCTTTCGGATTGGCGCGCGACGGCTGCGTATCGGCAGCTGACGGCGAAGAATTTGCTGACGCGGTTCTATCTGGAGACGACGGGTGCGCCGGCGGAGCTGCGGCGGTTTGAGGAGGTGGCGTGATGATTGCTGATACGCAGCGTTGTGTCGTGAAGCCCCCTCATCCGACCCTTCGGGCCACCTTCTCCCCTATGGGGCGAAGGGAAGATGGAGCGAGCGGCCCACCCCAGGTCGGTGGCCCGAAGGGTCGGATGAGGGGGCCACGCGGCACGCACTCAATAATCACCCACACCCAAACACCCACCACAGGAGGCAACCCCTGATGGACAAGTCTGCCTTCCCCGACCCCACCTTCATCATCTCAGGCCCGATGCACGCCTCGCGCCGCCATGACAGCGCCCACAAGCACGTCACCGGCACCGCCGATTACATCGACGACCTTCCGGAGCCCGCAGGCCTGCTCCACGGCGCACTCGGCTTGTCGGACCGGGCGCATGCCGAGATCGTCAGCATGGACCTCTCCGAGGTCGCCGCCACCCCCGGTGTCGTCTGGGTCTTCACCGGCAAGGACGTGCCGGGGATCAACGACGTCAGTTCCAACGGCAGCCACGACGAGCCGCTGCTCGCCGAAACCAAGGTCGAGTTCCACCAGCAGCCGATCTTTGCCGTGATCGCCGAGACCCGCGATATCGCGCGCCGCGCCGCCCGCAAGGCGAAGATCGAGTATCGCGACCTCGCCCACTGGAGCGACATCGACGGCGCGCTGGAAAACGGCGGCGCGCTGGTCACCAGCCCGATGACGCTGAGCCGCGGCGAGGCGAAGAGTGAGATGGCAAACGCCACCCGCCGGCTGAAAGGCCAGATGCGGATCGGCGGCCAGGAGCATTTCTATCTCGAAGGCCAGATCGCCATGGCCATTCCCGGCGAGGACGACGAGGTCGCCGTCTGGTCCTCGACCCAGCATCCGAGCGAGATCCAGCACATCGTCGGCCATGTACTCAACATTCCCTCCAACGCCGTGACGGTGAACGTGCGCCGCATGGGCGGCGGCTTCGGCGGCAAGGAAACGCAAGGCAACCAGTTTGCGGCGCTGGCCGCCATCGCCGCCAAGAAGCTGAAACGATCAATCAAGTTCCGCCCCGACCGCGACGAGGACATGGCCGCGACAGGCAAGCGCCACGACTTCATGGTCGATTACGAACTCGGCTTCGACGAGGAAGGCCGCATCCACGCAGTCGACGCCACCTATGCCGCCCGCTGCGGCTTCTCGTCTGACCTGTCGGGCCCAGTCACCGACCGCGCGCTGTTTCATGCCGACTCGAGCTACTTCTACCCGCATGTGCACCTGACCTCGAAACCACTGAAGACCCACACCGTCTCCAACACCGCCTTTCGCGGCTTCGGCGGACCGCAGGGCATGTTGGGCGCCGAGCGTTTCATCGAGGAAATCGCCTATGCCGTCGGCAAGGACCCGCTTGAGGTCCGCAAGCTGAATTTCTACGGCCAGCCCGGCTCCGGCCGCACGCTGACGCCGTATCACCAGGAGGTCGAGGACAGCATTCTCGAGCGGATCGTCGGCGAGCTCGAGGAGAGCGCCGACTACCAGGCGCGGCGCCGAGAGATCATCGAGTTCAACCGCGACAGCCGCTACATCAAAAAGGGCATCGCGCTGACGCCGGTGAAGTTCGGCATCTCGTTTACGCTGACCGCCTTCAACCAGGCCGGCGCCCTCGTCCATGTCTATCAGGACGGCTCGATCCACCTGAACCATGGCGGCACCGAGATGGGCCAGGGCCTCTACACCAAGGTGGCGCAGGTTCTAGCCGACAGCTTCCAGATCGATATCGAGCATGTGAAGATCACCGCGACGACCACAGGAAAGGTGCCCAACACATCCGCCACGGCCGCCTCCTCCGGCACCGATCTCAACGGAATGGCCGCCTATGATGCCGCCCGCCAGATCAAGGAACGCCTCGTCGCCTTCGCTGCCGAGAAGTGGGACGTCCCGGTCTCCGAGATCGCCTTCCTGCCCAACCGGGTGCGCGTCGGCAACCAGGAGATCCCCTTCCCTGACTTCATCCGCCAGGCCTATTTCGCCCGCGTCCAGCTATCGGCCGCCGGCTTCTACAAGACCCCGAAGATCCACTGGGACCGCGCCGCCGGAAAGGGCACGCCCTTCTATTACTACTCCTACGGCGCCTCCTGCACCGAGGTCTCGATCGACACGCTGACCGGCGAATATCTGATCGACCGCACCGACATCCTCCACGACGTCGGCCGCTCGCTGAACCCTGCGATCGACATCGGCCAGGTCGAGGGCGCCTTCGTGCAGGGCATGGGCTGGCTGACGACGGAAGAGCTCTGGTGGGACGCCAAGGGACGCCTGCGCACCCACGCCCCCTCCACCTACAAGATCCCGCTCGCCTCCGACCGGCCGAAGATTTTCAACGTCAAGCTGGCCGAATGGTCCGAAAACGCCGAACAGACCATCGGCCGCTCCAAGGCCGTCGGCGAACCACCCTTCATGCTGGCGATTTCGGTGCTGGAAGCGCTGTCGATGGCGGTGGCGAGCGTTGCGGACTACAAGGTCTGCCCGAGACTGGACGCGCCGGCGACGCCGGAGCGGGTGTTGATGGCGGTCGAGCGGATGAAGGCGGTATGACGGGGAATGTGGGGTTTGGTGGGTTTGCTGGGCTCGCAGGATTTGCTGGCCTCGTGGGCGTGGCACACCCCCCTCTGCCCTGCCGGGCATCTCCCCCACAGGTGGGGAGATTGGCTGGGGGCACCCGATCGCTCCACGCTCAATTCTTGCGAAAGCCTCGCCACGAGTCGATCTCCCCCCTTGTGGGGGAGATGCCCGGCAGGGCAGAGGGGGGTATCACACCCACAAAGCTCACCTTCATAAACTCCGCCCATAAAGGCCCCACCACGACCAGCCTCATCCCCACAATCCCCCCGGTCATCCCAAAATGACCACCCTCCCCCAATTTCTCGTCACCCACCCCGACACCATCCTGATCGACATCACCGGCACCCAGGGCTCCACCCCGCGCGAAACCGGCACCTTCATGCTGGTCGCCATCGACACCATCTGGGGCACCATCGGCGGCGGGCAGTTCGAGTTCATGGCGATCGCCAACGCCCGCAAGCTTCTGCACGGCGCCGACGGCCGCGAGATGATGGATATCCCCCTCGGCCCGGAGATCGGCCAATGCTGCGGCGGGCGCACGCAGTTGCGGTTTCGCCGCGTGACGGAGGACGTGATCCGCGAGCTGGAGGAGCGGCGCAACGACGAGGCGGAGCGGCGGCCGGAGGTTTGGCTGTTCGGCGCCGGCCATGTCGGGCGCGCGCTCGCGACAGCGCTTTCGCCGCTGCCGCTCGACGTCACCGTGATCGAAACCCGCGAAGACGAACTCGCGCATCTGCCTGAAGGCATCAACGCCCGGCTCGTCGCCATGCCGGAAGCGCTGGTGCAGGAGATGCGCGCGGGCGCCGTCGTCGTCATTCTCACCCACGACCATGCGCTCGATTTCCTGATCGCCCGCGAGGCGCTCGCCCGTACCGATCTCGCCTATACCGGCATGATCGGCTCGGCCACCAAGCGCGCCACTTTCGCAAGCTGGCTGCAGCGCGAGGCGGGTGGCGAGAAGGAATGGATGGCGCGGCTGACGTTGCCGATCGGCGGCCAACAGGTGCGCGACAAGCGCCCGGAAGTGATCGCCGCCATGACCGCGGCCGAAATCCTGACCGCGCTCGCCGCCTACCGCGTCCGCGCATCCTCGATATAGGGATCGCGCCCGTCCATGAAGCCGAGGTCGCGCTTGACGCGATCCGGCATGCCCTCGAGATCCAGCCGGTCCGGTCGCGCCAGACGCACGGCAAGCCCTCGCAACTGATGCGCCAGCCCCTCGAAAGCCCGGCTAGGGGTCGGTTCGGCCACGCGTTGGGCCATGTGTTCGTCGGTTACGCAAGCCATGACATCACCTCGATAATCTGATCTGATGACTTGCAGATTGCGCCGATTAATGCTGCAATTCCAATCGAACAACCGTCTGCATGCATAAAGAGAACTTATCCATGAAGCTGTCCAAGCAGGTTCCGCTGAATGCGCTGCGCGTCTTCGAGGCCGTGGCAAGGCTCGGCAGCTTCACCAAGGCCGGCGACGAACTCGGCATGACGCAGACGGCCGTCAGTTACCAGGTGAAACTGCTGGAGGAGAATATCGGCGAGCCGCTGTTCCTACGCCGGCCGCGACAGATCAGCCTGACCGACACCGGCGAACTGCTGCTCCCGAAAGTGTCCGACGCTTTCGTGCTCCTGAACGAGGCAATGGCCGAGGCGCGCGGCGAGATCGAATCGACGCTGCTGATCAACACCATCGCCACCTTCGCCTCGCACTGGTTGGCGCGCCGGCTGGGCACCTTCCAGCTCCGGCATCCTGCGATCGCGGTACGGCTGTCGACGTCGGAAGCGCTGATCGACTTCACCCGCGAATCCGTCGACGTCGCCATCCGCTCGGGCGACGGCAACTGGCGCGGGCTGATCGCCGACAAGCTGCTCGATGTCGACTTCACCCCGATGCTGAGCCCGAAGCTGGCGGAAAGCGTCGGCGGCATCCACAAGCCGGAGGATCTGATGAAACTGCCGATCATCGGCGCCACCGATCCCTGGTGGCAGATCTGGTTCAAGGCGGCAGGCCTGACCGATCTCGGCCTGGAATCGCGCCCGCGCAGCCAGTATGGCTCGCAGACCTTCGAGGCGAGTGCGGCCATGGCCGGCCAGGGTGTCGCCATCCTGACACCAGCCTTCTATGGCGACGAACTCGCCCAGGGTCGCCTCTACCAGCCCTTCGAGATGACCTGCACCGACGATCGCGGCTACTGGCTGGTCTACGCCGAAAACCGCCGCAACGTCCCGAAGATCAAGGCCTTCCGCAGCTGGATCCTCGAGGAGATCGCCCGCGACAGGGAGAGCGCTCAGTAGCCCATTTCGGGCGCATAGAAGCAGCGCGGCGTATCCTCGTTGGGAAACAGGCAGAGATGATAATCGCCATCGCCCGATTTCATCGCACGGCCCATCGGCAGCAGGAAGACGTGGGCGTGGGTGACGAGCCGGTGGTCCCCCGGCAGAAGCGTCACTCGATAGCCGTTCGGCGTGATCGCGACGCTTTTCGGCGGGATCATCTGGCAATCGCCCGTCTCGTTGTCGCCGTTGCAACAATAGGGCTCGTACGCCCAGCCTGACGGGGCGTCATGGGCCTGAGCGCCACTGGTCTGGACGCCGGGGATTTGAACACAGGACGAAAAGGCAATCATCACAACCACAAGAATACTGCGCATCAGCATCTTCTCCGTCGATGAATGCGCCGCCACGCCGATGCGGTTTCCCCTCGTCTCGGCGGCCTTGAGTAAAACTGTAATGAAGTCTTGGCATTTCAATGGCGGCGGTCTGATCGGCTCTGCTTCACCGCGAGCATTCAAATGCGGTGGCGGGAAATATTTGCGCGCGGAGCCGGCATTATGTAAATTTGCGTAAATGTTGGGAGCGCTCGATATGCCGACCATTCGCTCGATCAACCTGCAGAAAAATCTCGGCGACGTTTCGAGTTTAGCCGATGTGGAAGCGGTGCCCAACGAGGCACCCAAATCCCGCCCCGCGCTTCATCGCCGGACGGCCGACCCGCTAGCTTCGACACCCGAGATCCCGGCTATTTCAATCAGGTGGCGGGCGACGCGCTGGCTGGAAAGCATCCCGAGGAGATCGCGCGCGAGATCGACAATGCGATGCGCCGCTGGAGACTGCGCTGATGGACAAGAAGATCGTGCCCAGGATTCCCCATGACAAAGCGCGGCCCGTGGAACTGACCCGTCCCAACGCGAAGACGATGGCCGCGATGGAAGAAGCAAGAGCCATCAAGGCTGGTTATGGCAATGTTTTCGGCACCGCCGATGAACTGCTTCAATCGCTCGAAGGCGCAAGATTGCCAAGTAAGGATATGCGGGACTGACACAGCGCTCCATTGGCGACATAGAGGGTAAGCGGCTGGAGCGATGGCACCCTAATTCCCACTCTACGTCCGAAAGCCGTGATTTCCGCACCTACAACGTGGCGGTGTTGCCCTAATCCCCCTTTTCTCCCGGCAAAACATTCTGCACACTGCTGAATCGGAGAGAATAGGGGAACTGAATGTATGAATACGCCATAGCGTGGGAATGGCTGGCCTTTGCGGCCCGCTGGTTCCACGTCATCACCGCCGTTGCCTGGATCGGCTCGTCCTTCTATTTCATCGCGCTCGATCTCGGCCTGGTGAAGCGTCCGCATCTGCCCGTCGGCGCCTATGGCGAGGAGTGGCAGGTGCATGGCGGCGGGTTCTACCATATCCAGAAATATCTGGTGGCGCCGGCGCAGATGCCCGAGCACCTGACCTGGTTCAAATACGAGAGCTATTTCACCTGGCTCTCCGGTTTCCTGATGCTCTGTATCGTCTATTACGGCGGCGCCGATCTGTTTTTGATCGATCGCCACGTGCTCGATGTCAGCGCCCCGGTCGCCATCGCCATCTCGCTTGCCTCGCTGGCCGTCGGCTGGATAGTCTACGACCTGCTCTGCAAGTCTCCGATCGGGCGGAACACCTGGGGCATGATGGTGGTGCTTTATGCCGTGCTCGTCTTCATGGCCTGGGGCTATACGCAGCTCTTCACCGGCCGCGCCGCCTTCCTGCATCTCGGCGCCTTYACSGCSACSATCATGTCGGCCAACGTCTTCATGATCATCATYCCCAACCAGAAGATCGTCGTSGCSGAYCTSATCGCCGGCCGMACGCCGGAYGCSAAATATGGCKMSATSGCCAAGCAGCGCTCGCTGCACAACAACTACCTGACATTGCCCGTCATCTTCTTCATGCTGTCGAACCACTATCCGCTGGCCTTTGGCACGGCCTATAACTGGGTGATCGCAGCACTTGTCTTCCTGATGGGCGTCACCATCCGCCACTGGTTCAACACCACCCATGCCCGCAAGGGCCGCCCGACCTGGACGTGGCTGGCGACCGTGATCCTGTTTATCCTGATCATGTGGCTTTCCACCGTTCCCAAGGTGCTGACCGGCGAGAAGGACGCAGCCGCCGAAACCGTCGCCCCGGCCTTCCAGCAATTCGCCGGCGATCCGCATTTTCCCGCCGTCAAGCAGCTCGTCGGCACACGCTGTTCCATGTGCCATGCCGCCGAGCCTGTTTATGAAGGCCTGGCGCGGCCGCCGAAGAACGTGATCCTCGAAAACGACGCAGAGATCGCGGCGCACGCCCGCGAGATCTACATCCAGGCCGGCCGCAGCCACGCCATGCCGCCGGGCAACGTCACCGACATCACGCCGGATGAGCGCAAGCTGCTCGTCGCCTGGTTCGAAAGCGCGGTCGAGGGCAAACGCGAATGATCAAAGGCCTCCGCCCCCTGCTTCTGGCCAATCTTATCGCCCTCTTCGGGCTGGCATGGACGGAAGCGCGGGCCGAGGAGGCCATTGCCAAACAGGAAGACGTGAAGACCACGGGCACCGTGCCTCCAAACATCTCTGGTGACATCACCGCCCCGACCGATCTCTGGGGCGAGGTCAATGTGCTGGGCACCGGCCCCTTCTGGGCGCTCAGCATCCGCGAGGGTCAGATCACCTTCAGCCGCGCGGGCAAGAACGACGTCATCACCATAAACCCCGGCCCGATGGCGATGACTGAAGACAGCGCCACATGGACCATCACTCACCCGCCGCAGCGCTACACGCTGACAGTCACCAAAGAGACCTGCGTCGACGGCGCATCCGCGAAGCGTTACGATCTTTCGGCAAAGCTGGTATTTCAGGGCAGGACATTATACGGCTGCGCCGCATCGGTGGCGGCCCTTCCCGCCAAACCGGCGCCCTGAGCCCTGTTCCGACGACGACACGCAATCGATAAAGGCGAACGCCCATGACCCAAACCCTTCTCCGCGGCCGCCTGCTCTCCTTCGTCAGGGCACCTCAGAGCCTGAACGACAGCGAAAGCTATCGCTACGAGACCGATGGCGGCTTGTTGATGGACAATGGCGTCATCGTCGAAAGCGGCCCCTATGCCGAGGTCAAGGCCAAGGCCAAAGCCGATACTGTCGAGATCGACCATCGCCCGCATCTGATCATGCCGGGGTTCATCGACATGCACCTGCATTTCCCACAGATGCAGGTGATCGCCTCCTATGCCGCCAATCTTCTCGAATGGCTGAACACCTACACCTTCCCCGAGGAATGCCGTTTCGTCGAAAGCGCGCATGCTCAGCGTATCGCCACGCATTTCTACGACGAGCTTATTCGCCACGGCACGACGACAGCAGTCGCCTACTGCTCCGTGCACAAGACCTCCGCCGACGCCTTCTTCGCCGAAGCCATGAAGCGCAACATGCGCATGGTCGGCGGCAAGGTGATGATGGACCGCAACGCCCCGCAGGGCCTGCTCGACACGCCTGAGATGGGCTACGACGAGACCCGAGAGATCATCGCCGAGTGGCACGGCAAGGGCCGCAACCACGTCGCCATCACCCCGCGCTTCGCCATAACCTCGACGCCCGCCCAGATGGAAGCGACGCAGGCGCTCGCCCGCGAATTCCCCGACCTCCACATCCAGACGCACCTCTCCGAGAACCACGACGAGATCAAGTTCACCTGCGAGCTCTATCCTGAGGCGATCGACTACACCGATATCTACGCCCGCTACGGCCTGCTCGGCGACAAGACCCTCTTCGGCCACTGCATCCACCTGTCGGAGCGCGAGGCGGACGCGATGAGCGAGGCCGGCGCCATCGCCGTCCACTGCCCGACCTCCAACCTCTTCCTCGGCTCCGGCCTCTTCCCGCTGAAGGCGCTGATGCGCCGCGACAAGCCGGTCAGGATCGGTGTCGCCACAGATATCGGCGGCGGCTCGAGCTATTCCATGCTGCGCACCATGGACGAGGCCTACAAGATCCAGCAGCTGCTCGGCGAGCGCCTGAACCCGCTGGAGAGCTACTACCTGATGACGCTTGGCAACGCCCAGTCCCTCTCGCTTTCCGACCGCATCGGCACGCTCGACAAGGGCACCGACGCCGACGTGGTGGTGCTCGATGCTAGCGCGACGCCGGCCATGGCCCTGAAGATGGAAGTGGTGAAAACGCTGCCGGAAGAACTCTTCCTGCTGCAAACCATGGGGGATGATCGCGCCATCGTCGAGACCTATGTCGCCGGTGTGGAGGCTAAGGGTGCTCTTCGGTAAACTTGAGACTTGCATGCCGGCCTGATAAAAAGGTCGGATGGCTGATACGATCAAACATCGAGCGATCTGGCGGGCGCTGACAACAGTCAACGCGCCACTGCCGAGCCATATCGACGCCGATACGCTCAGTTCATGCCTCGCCCTGTCAACGACCGATCCACGCTGGCGCCCGCATGTTCGCGCCTTCTTCCGCGAGGTCGGCGTCGAAGTCATCATTGACATGGTTGTCGAAGGCGCAATTACGTTCGATAGTCTTTCGAAGGCGCTTTCGTTCTGGAACGTCGATGAGGACTACGAGAATGCGCGATGGATCCGGGAGATGGCTGCCGACCCAGTGGCAGGAACTGATGCGGCTGACGCTGAGAGCGGTCGACTCCATCACGACAGCCGGTGAGCCCGCACCCGGCTGGACGTTCGGTGGCGGAACCGCGCTTGCCCTCGATCTGGGCCATCGGTTCAGCTACGACATCGACGCTTTTCTCGATTCCGCGAAACTGATCCAGAAGCTCGCTCCGGTTATAAATCCGGTCACAAGGTCCATCTGCTGGAATGACGAGACGCTGCGTCCCGACTACCAGTATCCGGGCCACTATCTGAAGCTCATTGTCAAAGGCATCGGTGAGATCGATTTTCTTGGCGCGTCGCCACTTCTTCAAGACGCGATTACCCCGCTTGAGTTCGAGGGACGCACCATTGTCCGCGAACGCCCCTGCGAAATCATCGCCAAGAAGATTTATCTGCGCGGCTCAACCTTCAAGGCCCGAGACATCTTCGATCTCGCAGGAACCTATATCGCCCTGCCAGCCGAACTGGCTCAGGCATCGTCCTCGCCGTTTCTAACGCCGGACATTTACAGCCGCGTCCGCATTCGCATTCAGGCCCGAATGAAAGCTTTCAAGGAAGAAATCGTCGAGGAGGTATATCCCACCGATTTCGGCCAAAGCTATATCGGCGACGCGTGCGAACGCGCGCTCGATGCATTGGACTTCATGGAACATGGCCCACGACAGTCCGCTTGAGGTCGGAGCGTCGAGACCTATGTCGCGGGTGTGGCGGCGAAGGGCGCGCTCTAACCCCGCCGATAGACCTGCGCGATGGCGCCCTTGGGAAACACGCGCGTGCTGACCAGCTGCAACTGCCTCGGCTGCGCCAGATCGGAGAAGATCGGCTGGCCGCGACCGAGCGCCAGCGGATAGACCATCAGCATATATTGATCGACCAGATCATGGGCGATGAGGCTGCGCGCGAAGGTGGCGCCGCCATGGGCGATGATCGGCTTGCCGTCTTTGGCCTTCAGCCTGGCGATTTCCTCGGCGAGATCGCCGCTCGCCACATAGGCCGTGTGCCAGCTATCGGCGCCGGGTTGCGGCTCGCCCGCTACAGGTGTCTCGATCGCTTGCGGCAGGATCGCGGCGCCCTTCTTCGAAAACACCGCTTTGGGAATCTGGTTCATCGCGGGTGCGAAGACGTTGGTCGATGTCGGCCAGAAGCGCGCCATTCCCTCGAAGGTGCGGCTGCCCATGATGTGCAGGCTGGCATTCCAGGCGTTCTCCACCTTCCAGGCGATCGCCTCCTCGTCGCCGGTGAAAATCCACTCGGTCTCACCCTCGGGGCCGCTGACAAAACCATCGAGCGTCATCGCCATGGCCAGGATCAACTCTCGCATCGCTTCCTCCTCTTGTGTTCTCCTCAAGGACGGATCGGTCAAAGCTATTCCGACACCCACCGAACCGGAAATCCGCATCTATTCAGCCATTGCACCGTCAACGCTCGCGCAACGCATCCATCACCGCCCGCACCAGCGGCACATCCTTGATGTCGCTGTGGACGACGAGCCACAAATCCCGCGTGATATCGGCGCCATCAAGATCGAGCCGCGCCAACCCCTGGACCTCTGCCATGAAATCGGGCAGCAGTGCCACGCCGCCGCCGGCCTTGACCGCCGCCACCTGAAACTCCAGCGTCGAGGCCCGGATCGCGATCGGCCGACCGGCGGCGATCTCGGCCAGCCGCTCCTCCTGCGGCGACGACGCCATCCCCTCGTCATAGCCGATAAACGTCCAGTCGCGCTCGTCGACCCGCTCGGCATAACCTGATGCCGCATAGGCATGGAAACCCACCTCGCCGATCTTCGAGACAGTCAGGTCGCCGCTCTCAGGCCGGTTGAGCCGCACCGCGATATCCGCCTCCCGCCGCCCGAGCGATGCATAGCGCGTTTCGCCGATGAGCGTGACGCGGATACCGGGATGTCGCGCTCTCAGCCGCACCAGCGGCGGCGCCAGAACAGCACCCGCATAGGCCGGCGGCGCGCTGATGCGGACCTCGCCGACATGGCTTTGATCGGCGCCGATGCCGCCCCGCGCGATGGTCATGGCATCGGCGCTCATGCGCTCGGCGATCGCGGCGACGCGCGCGCCCTCCGCGGTCAAAAGGATCCGCCGCCCGCGCCGGTCAACCAGCTTCGCGCCGATCTCGCGCTCCAGATGCGCCACCCGCCGCGACACCGTTGCATGCTCGACCCCGAGCGCCCGCGCGGCACCCGACAAGGTTCCGAGTTGCGACAGCGCCAGCAGATGGCGCAGATCTTCCCAATCAAGCATTGATCATTTTTTCCCAAGCGATGTGAGATCATAGGGAATTTTCAATCACGCAACCATCCCCCATCTTCGGCGCCAGACAGGCACAGGAGATCGGAATGGATATCGCAATCACCCTCGCCACCCCTGGCGGCATCGAACAGCTGCAGATGACCCCGCAAGAACCGCAGGCGCCGGGACCAAACGAAATCCGCATCCGCCACGACGCCATCGGCGTCAACTTCCTGGATATCTATCATCGCAAGGGCCTCTATCCGCTCCCCGCCTACCCCGCCGTCATCGGCGCCGAAGGTGCCGGCGTGGTCGAGGCGGTCGGCGCCGACGTCATGACTGTCTCTCCCGGCGACCGCGTCGTCTATATGGGCGCGCCCGTCGGCGCCTATGCCTCGACGCGCCTGCTGCCGGCGCATCGCGCCATCCGCCTGCCCGATGATGTCGGCTCGAAACAGGCCGCCGCCATGATGCTCAAGGGCATGACGGCCTATATGCTGCTCCACCGGATCCACGCGGTGACGCCTGAAAGCACCATCCTGGTGCACGCCGCCGCCGGCGGTCTCGGCACGCTTCTGGTGCGCTGGGCCAAGCACCTCGGCGCCACCGTCATCGGTACGGTCAGCAACGCGGAGAAGGCGGCACTCGCGACCGCAAACGGCGCCGACCATCTGGTGATCGGCCGCGATGCCGATCTTGTCGCAGACGTCATGGCGCTGACATCAGGGCGCGGCGTCGATATCGGCTATGATGGTATCGGCGGCGCGATGCTGGCGAAAACCATCCAGTGCATCCGCCCATTCGGCATGGCCGCGAGCGTCGGCCAGGCGGCGGGGCCGATACCGCCGGTGGCGATCGAGGCGCTCCGCCCGAACAAGTCTTTGTCGCACCCGAGCATCATGGCGGCGAGCATCGATCCGGCCTTCTACCTGGAGGCGGCCACGGCCGCGATCGAGGCCATCCGGCTCGGCATTCTCGCGCTTCCAACCCGCGAATTCGCCCTTTCCGATGCCGCCGCGGCCCACACGGAACTGGAGGCCGGACGGAGCAGCGGCAGCCTGCTGCTGATCCCCTGAGGGAACGCGAACACGAGCGGGAAAAGATACCGTTTCGAATGCAATTTATATGTGATATGGCCGGTCGCATTATTCAGATGTGAAAGTCTTATCCATGACGAAACCTCTCACCATTGCCGATCTGAAATCCCTCGCTCAGCGCCGCGTCCCCAAGATGTTTTTCGACTACGCCGATTCCGGCGCATGGACGGAACAGACATACCGGGCCAACGAAAGCGATTTCTCCAAGATCGGCCTGCGTCAGCGCGTGCTCGTCGACATGACGAACCGCACGCTCGAGACGACGATGGTGGGCCAGAAGGTCTCGATGCCCGTCGCTCTCGCCCCGACGGGCATGACCGGCATGCAGCACGCCGATGGCGAGATGCTGGCGGCGCAGGCGGCCGAAGAGGCAGGCGTTCCCTTCACGCTGTCGACCATGAGCATTTGCTCGATCGAGGACGTCGCCTCGGTGACGACCAAGCCCTTCTGGTTCCAGCTCTACGTCATGAAGGACAAGGACTTCGTGCTGAACCTGATCAACCGCGCCAAGGCCGCCAAGTGCTCGGCACTGGTTTTGACGGCCGACCTGCAGATCCTCGGCCAGCGCCACAAGGACCTGCGCAACGGCCTCTCCGCGCCGCCGAAGTTCACGCCCAAGCACATCTGGCAGATGGCGACGCGCCCCTTCTGGTGCCTCGACATGCTGCAGACCAAGCGCCGCTCCTTCGGCAACATCGTCGGCCACGCCAAGAACGTCTCCGACCTCTCCTCGCTGTCTTCCTGGACGGCAGAGCAGTTCGACCCGCAGCTCTCCTGGGCTGACGTCGCCTGGATCAAGGAACAGTGGGGCGGCCCTCTGATCATCAAGGGCATCTGCGACGTCGAGGATGCGAAGGCGGCAGCCGACACCGGCGCCGACGCCATTATCGTCTCCAACCACGGCGGCCGCCAGCTCGACGGCGCCCCCTCCTCGATCAGCATGCTGCCCGGTATAGTCGACGCCGTCGGCGACAAGATCGAAATCCACCTCGATAGCGGCATCCGCTCCGGCCAGGACGTGCTGAAGGCCGTGGCGCTCGGCGCCAAGGGCACCTACATCGGCCGCCCCTTCCTCTATGGCCTCGGCGCCATGGGCAAGGAAGGCGTTTTGCTGGCGCTCAGCATCCTGCGCAAGGAGATGGACGTCACCATGGCGCTTTGCGGCAAGCGCGACATCAAGGACGTGAACTCTTCGATCATCGCGGGACGGCAGTAGGCGCGATTTGAATCATACACATCATTGTGTATGATTCAGCCCGATCAAGGGCGCCAACGTTATTGCCCTGCTGCAGAAAGCCGGCTGGTTTGAGGTCAGCCGCAAGGCCAGCAATCGCCAGTGTCAGTCATGCCCAGTTCAAACATGCGGACAAGCAGGGCCGCTTGACGTGCCGCATCCCAAACGGGACATTCCGATCGGGACGTTGCGCAGCATCGAGAAGCAGTCGGGCCTGAAGTTGAGGTGATCATGCGCAACTATATTGGATTGATCCACAAGGACGCTAAGAGCGACTACGGCGTCTCCTTTCCGGATTTCCCCGGCGCCATCACGGCTGGCTCGACGCTGGACGAGGCGCGCGAAATGGCGGAAGAAGCTCTGGCTTTTCACGTCGAGGGATTGATCGAGGACGGCGAGACGCTTCCACAACCCTCCTCGCTCGAAACCGTCATGGCCAAACCCGGAGAATAAGGACGGCGTCGTTATCCTCGTCTCGCTGAAAGCCGCGTCCAGCAGGGCGGTGCGCATCAATGTCACGCTGCCGGAGGATGTTCTGGCCCGCATCGACGCGGTGGCAGCTGCTGCCGGCCTGTCGCGCTCGGCATTTCTCGCCAAGGCTGCGAAGCACGAGATCGAGCGCAACGCGGCGGCTTAGATCAGCGCCGACGCGTCTTTAACGGACGCCCTTGGCGAAGTCCTCGGGCTCGATGAGATCATGCTCTTCGTAGCGACCGTTCTTGACTTCCTCGAACGCCTCCATCAACCGCACCGCATTGGCCCGGGTGGACAGGAGATGCAGCGTCTCCATCATCCCCTCATACTCGTGCTTGTCCATCAGGATCGCCGATGGCTTGCCGCGGCGAACGATCTCGACGGCGACGCGGTGCTGCGAGACTTCGTCAAGAAGGCTGGCGAGGTCGTTTCTGGCTTCTGAAAACGTGACGGTGCGCATGATGATCCCCCGCAACGACTGTACGATGTACCACACAAGCCGTTGCGAATGTCAATTTGAGCGACAAGACGCCCGCGTTCGCCAAACGCCTACCGCACCCACCCCGTCGCCAGCGCACTCGCCCAGCTGTCGCGCCCGTTCTCACGCGCCAGCCGCGACATCGCCATGTGATCGTAGGCAACGGTCCGGAACTGCGGCGCGAAGCCGGACGCGGTCTTTTCGATGATGCAGTAGGAGGCCAGCGTATGTCCGGCCTCGACCTTGTGCTCATAGGGCGTGTCGTCGCTGTAGCCGGGGCAACCGACGCTGCCGGGATTGACGATCAGGCGCCCGTCGCTGAGGCGAACCATGCGCGGCACATGGCTGTGGCCGCAGAGGATCAGCGGCTGCTCGATTCCCTCGGCCAGCGCCTCGATCTCTTCGACAGGCTTCAGGAAGACATGACCGTCTGGTGAGACGGATTCGAGCCAATAAGTTTCGTCATGCCCGGGTGTCGCGTGGCAGAGATAGACCTCGTCGCGGTAGACGGCGCTGAACGGCAAACTCCGCAACCACCTGAGATGCGCTGCCGAAAGCTGCCCATAGGCGTGCTGCTCCCAGGAGGGCATGGCGTCGGCGGGGCTTTCGATCAGGTAGCGATCGTGATTGCCGCGCACCGTCAAAGCATTAAGCGACATCAGCCGGTCCGCCGTCTTGCCCGCTTCGAGCGGCCCGCTCAGGCAATCGCCGAGATTGACGATCTCTGTGATCCCCAGCGCTTCAATATCGGCCAGCACCGCTTCCAGCGCCAGATGGTTGCCATGCACATCGGCAATCGCGGCGAAACGCATGCCTCAGCTCCCGCGATAGGTCGAATAGCCATAGGGCGAGATCAACAGCGGCACGTGATAATGCGCGCTCTCGTCGGCGATGCCGAAGCGGATCGGCACGAGGTCGAGGAAGGCGGGATGCGGTAGCGCAGCACCAGTGCCGCGCAGATAATCGCCGGCATGAAACAGAAGCTCGTAGGTCCCGGCCTTGAAACTCTCGCCGACAAGGATCGGCCCGCCATCGACACGGCCATCGGCATTGGTGACGACGGTCTTCACATGCCGGCGAACCTCGGCCTCGATATGAAACAGCTCGATCTTCAACCCTTCGGCCGGCTTGCCGGAGGCGGTGTCGAGGACATGGGTGGTCAATCCGGTCATGAAATGGGCTCGCTGATGACAAAGGGAGTGTCGAAGAAATATTCTTCCAGATTGTTGCCCGGCCCGTCGCGATCGACAACCAGGAAATCGCCGACCGCGCTAAGCGACATCAAGGGATGATGCCAGACATTACGGGCGTAGTTCACGCCCTGATCGCCCCGCGCCAGAAACACCTGCGGACGCCCCGGCTTGCCGCCCTCGTCCTCCGACACGACGACCAGAAACGGTCGGCCGGAGATCGGCGAGAAACTCTGGCTGCCGAAAGGATGCCGCTCCATCATCCCGACCGTGTAGGGAAAATCGCGCGGCGGCCCGCGAAACAGGTTGATGATAACACGAGCGCCCTCTCCCACAACGTCGGCCGACGCCAGCGCATGAAACCGCTCCGTGGTGCCGTTGTTGATATACCGCATCGTATCAGGATCGGCTTCGATGACCTCGCCGAACGGCGCGAAGGCGGCTTTGGTCAGCGGCTGGATATCGAGGAAGTCTGTCACGTCATTCGCCTTGTATGCGCCAGTGGCGTAGGGATTCGAGATCGGAAATCAGCGTCTGCAGGTCACGCCGCACGGTGGTCCAGATCGCGGGCAAATCGGCGCGATAATAATCGTGAACCATAAGATTGCGCATGCCCCGGATCTGCGCCCAGGGTATCTGCTCATGCTCACGAGGAAATTCCGGATGGTTGCTGGCGATCCGCGATGCCGCCTCGCCGAGCAGCACCAGCGACATGGTCACCGCAAGCTGCGTGCGCACGTCGGACAGGAAGGCCTGCTCGTCCATGTCTTCGGTGAGCATCCGCGCCTGTTCGGCGGCGGCCTGCATCCTGCCGATATAATCGACCAGCCTCTCCGCGCTCATATACGGGTCGCTTCCAAAAGAACACGCTCGCGAATGTTCTCAGGCAGACCGCCCGGCGTCACCAGATCCACCTTCACCCCCAGAATATCCTTCAACTCTTCCAGCAATCCGCCGAGATCGAACAGAGACGTCCCCGGCAGCGTATCGACCAGAATATCGAGATCGCTATCGGCCCGATCTTCGCCTCGCGCCACCGAGCCGAAAACACGCGGGTTCGCCGCGTTGAAGCGCGCCGTCGCCTCGCGGATCGCCTGCCTGTTTTGCTCCAGCACTTCCGATGGTCTCATCGTCTTCTCACACTACCACTCTGCAAGAATAATGGACGAACTCATATCGGCTTGGCCTCTTCGAGAACGCGCCGCCGGACATCTTCGGGGAAGTCGCCCGGTATCATAAGATGAACATCCGTCCCCAGAATATCCTTCAACTCTTCCAGCAATCCACCGAGATCGAAAAGAGACGTCCCCGGCAGCGTATCGACGAGAATATCCAGATCACTATCCACCCTATCCTCACCCCGCGCCACCGAGCCGAAGACACGCGGGTTCGCCGCGTTGAAGCGCTTGGTCGCCTCGCGGATCGCCTGCCTGTTTTGCTCCAGCACTTCCGATAGTCTCATCGTCTTCGCTCCTGTGAGACGACTATAAGCGGCGGATCGAAAAGAGAAAAGTGGCCAGCATGACCGCCGGCTACTCACCCTGCATTCGCCAACTGCGAACCAAATCGAGCGCCGTCAGCAGATTGGGGACATCTTCCTTCGCGGTGGCCCACACCTTATCCAAATCGATGTCGAAATATTCGTGAGCAATGCGGTTGCGCATCCCCCGCATGGCGGCCCAAGGAAATTCCGGGTGCTCGGACACAAACTCCGGATGCGCTTTGAGCAACTGCGATGCGATTTCTGAAGCCATCAGCAGGCTCATGCCCACGGCCCGTTGCAGGACAAGATTATCGATGAACTCTTCCCTGCTGACGTTTTCGATCATGCGATGGGCATCGGCCGCCGCCTGCCTCATACGATCGAGAAGCTTGGCGATCCGCTCCGGGCTCATATCGGCTTTGCTTCGTTCAGAACCTCACGGCGCACATCTTCCGGAAAGTCACCCGGTGTCAGCAAGTGGACCTCAGTGCCAAGCATCATCTGATCGAGCGCATCCTGCAAACCGCCCAGCGTCAGCAGCGTGCTTCCGGGCAGCGCATCCACCAGAATATCAAGATCGCTATCCGCCCGATCCTCGCCCCGCGCCACCGAGCCGAACACACGCGGGTTCGCCGCGTTGAAGCGCTTGGTCGCCTCGCGGATCGCTTGCCTGTTTTGCTCCAGCACTTCCGATGGTCGCATCGCACTCGCTCCCTCTCGACGACTATAAGCGGCGGACGGACAAGAGAAAAGCGGCGCCATCAGCGCGAGGGCAGAAGCGCCTCGAGCCTCAGGAGCGCGATGCGTTCCACCTGCGCCGTCGCCGTTTCGAATTCCGCGTCGCGGCTGTTGTCGATGCGCTTTTCAAAGGCCGAGAGGATTGCCTGCTTGTCGAGACCCTTTACCGCGATGATGAAGGGAAAGCCGAATTTTTCGACATAGGCGCGGTTGAGTTCGGTGAAGCGCTGGTGCTCCTCAGGGCTCAGCCGGTCGAGGCCGGCGCCGGCCTGTTCCTTTTTGCTATCCTCGGTCAACTCACCGGCGATCGCCAGGCGGCCGGCGAGATCGGGGTGGGCGCGCAGAACGCCGAGGCGTTCCTCCGGGCTCGCGGCGCGGAAGATCGCCACCAGCGCCGTGTGCACGCGGTCGACGTCGAGTGTCTCGCCGACGAAACCGTCGTCGAAGGCGCGCTCGGCGATGAAGGGCGAGTGCTCGAAGACGCCGCCGAAGCGGGAGATGAACTCGTCGCGCGCGATCATCAGATGGCCTCCGGCTTGTGGTGCTTGTGCCAATGCTCGGCGATCTCGATGCGGCGCGGGATCCACACCTTCTCGTGCTCCAGCACATATTGCATGAAGCGCTTCAGCGCCGCCGCGCGGCCCGGGCGGCCGACAAGCCGGCAATGCAGGCCGATCGACATCATCTTCGGGCTGCCCGCCTCACCCTCTTCATAAAGCGTATCGAAGGCATCCTTGAGATAGGTGAAGAACTGGTCGCCCGAGTTGAAGCCCTGCGGCGTGGCGAAGCGCATGTCATTGGTTTCGAGCGTATAGGGAATGATGAGGAACGGCTTGTCGTCCACGCCCTTCACCCAGAAAGGCAGATCGTCGGCATAGCTGTCCGACGAGTAGAGAAAGCCGCCCTCTTCCTGCACCAGCCGCAGCGTGTTGTCGGATGGCTTGCCCTGGTACATGCCGTAGGGCCGCTCGCCTGTTAGTTCGGTGTGCAGCCGCACGGCTTCGAGAATATGCTTGCGCTCCAGCTCTTCCTGGAAATCCTTGTATTCCAACCAGCGGTAGCCGTGGCTGGCGATTTCCCAGCCGGCTTCCTTCATCGCCGCCACCGCCTCGGGGTTGCGCGCCATGGCCTGCGTCACGCCGTAGACGGTCGCCTGCACCTTGAGCTCGGTGAACATCCGCCAAAGCCGCCAGAAACCGGCCCGCGAGCCGTATTCGTAGATCGATTCCATGTTGAGATTGCGCTGGCCGGGCCATGCCGCCGCGCCGACGATCTCCGACAGCAGATTTTCCGAGGCCGCGTCGCCATCCAGAATGCAGCTCTCGCCGCCCTCTTCGTAATTGATGACGAACTGCACGGCGATATTGGCGCCGCCGGGCCATTTCGGGTCGGGGGTGTTGCGGCCATAGCCGACGAGATTGCGCGGGTAAGTCTCGGATACCATGAAATCACCTTCCAGAAAGTCGGCGAACGGTAACACCTCAAGAGCGAATGTCGAGGCGGAAACTGCGCAACAGAGTTTTGCCTTTGTGGCACAACCGCTTAGGCCGGAACGGGAACCCGCTCGCGCCGCGCGCTGACCTTGCCCATCGGATGCAGCGAATGCACCCGGAACGGCCCGCCATTGCCCTCTTCGACCATCAGCGCCACGTTCGATATCTTTACGGGATCGACGAGAACCGGCTCGAAAACGCTGCGCAGCGATCGCTCGATGCGCGACATGTCGACCAGGCTGACCGGTCCGGTCAAAGGCATGTGGAAGCGGAACTCGTCCATCACGTGGGGGCATCCCCAGCGATGCAGATTGGCGAACTGCGCCGCCGAAAGCCCATCCGGATCGCTGCGCTCGATATCGGCATCGCTGAGCGGCGCCCGGAACTGGTCGAACTGCTGCACGATCGAGGAGGCCAGATACTGGACGTTGTCGCAGGGAAGCGAAGGCACCAGGCTGAAGATGCTACCGGTGCGCGCAACCTCGAGCCGCGGAATGGAAAATGGCGTCAGCGTGCCGCAGAAGCGCATCAGTTCCCGCAGGAGTTGCGGCTCCGACATGTCGGTAGCAAGCCGGAATGGTGCCTTCAACGCGCCGTGAAAACCGTAGCGCCGCGGCACCGCCGTATGAAAGGCGACCTCGTGGATGCTGAGCCCGCGGATCGCCGTGGGCTCCACCATTTCGCCAGAAAACACGTTTCGGCCAAGCCAATTGGCAGCCGCATGCGACAGCGGGTCATTCGCGGCGGGCGTGAAGCAGATGGCGTATCGCATGCAATTTTCTCCGTCGGCACCAGGCGCGACTCGTCAGCGCGCCGCCGTTTTGCAAGCAGATAGGCGATTTGCATGACAGATTGACGAAGGACAGCGAGTGCTAATTCACGTTTAACGTGAATTGCCAAATATCTCGCGAAAGTGGCCGCTGATTTCAGGATCAAGACGGCGAAAAGCGGAAAAGCGTAGGCGAAACGAGAAAATTCAAGCGAGCGCGAGGCACTTTAGCGTGAAGCGACGTGAATATGATTGATCAGGTGAAAGCTCTCGGGCACCGCAAACGGTATCGCGCTGCCAGCTGCCATACGCACCACCGCCTCGGCGAGCCGGTGAGCTAGGCCGAAGCTGACCTTGAAGCCACCGGTCAGCGCCAGCAGTCTCTCATGCGCGGGATGCGGACCGATCATCGGGTCGCGGTCGATCGCCTTGGGGCGCAGCCCCGCCCAGCGCTCGAAAACGGGCGCATCGCGCAGCAGAGGCACCAGCGCCCGCGCCTTCTCGACCAGCACATCCAGCTGCCCGTCGGTCGAAAAGGGTGCGTCGAAACGGTTCTCGCTGGTGCTGCCGATCGCGACATGCCCGCCCTCATGCGCCACCACGTAGAGCCCGTCGCGGAAGATTGTCGGGAGGCCAGGATCGATATCGGCCTTCAGAAGCGCCGACTGTCCCTTCACCGGCTGGCCGAGCGGCTGTGTCAGGCCCGCCGTGTCGCGCGCCAGAAGCGGAAACGACTGGTAACCGGCCGCAATGATGCAATGTCCGAAGGCAATCGGCCCCTCATCGGTCTCGGCGATCCCGCGCTCGGCATCTATGCCGCGAACAGCTGAATTCTCGATGATGCGGATGTGTTTGGCGCGGCGGAGGAACGCTGCGAGCACACCCGTCAGCGATCGTGGCGCCACCCGGCCGGCCAGCGTGTCATGCACAAAGCCGCCCTCCATACCGGAAGCGTCCGGCCAGCCGGATACTGCGGGCGTATCGATCACATGCCAATGGAAGCGGCGCTCGCCGGCATGCCAATGGCTGTCGGCATCGGCTGAATGTCCGAGCGCGATATCGCGCAGATGCGGCTTGGGCAGCGGGATCAGGCGGCCGGAGCGACGGTAGCCCGTTGAGAGACCCGTCTCGGCCTCCAACCGCGCCACCTCGGCCTCAAGCGCCACGAGCGCATCGAACTGAAACTGCTTCTTCGGGTTCCATTTGTCCGGCATGTGCGGCATCAGCGCGCCGAGCAGGCCACCGCTCGCCCCACCTCCGAGCACGCCGGCATCGATCAGCACCGCGTCGATCCCCATGCGCTCGGCGTAGACGGCCGCCCAAAGGCCCATGATGCCACCGCCGACGATCAACAGTTCAGTGGACGATTGACCCGAGGGCAAGGCCGGACTATCGGCTGTTGACATGACAGACATCGATCCCGATCAGATTAATTTGGCACAGGCTGAGATAGCGAACCGGCCGCTTGAATGGCGCGACGGCGATATGCCCTATTCGCCGGCCTTTGGCGACCATTTTTATTGCCAGACCGACGGCCGCCTCGAATGCGGCCATGTCTTCCTCGCCGGAAACGGCCTGCTCGAGCGATGGGCCGAGGCGCAAAACTTCCTGATCGGTGAGCTCGGTTTCGGCACCGGCCTCAACTTCGCCGAGACCTTCAGGAACTGGAAGCTGGAGCGCGCGGAAGGACAGCATCTGCACTTCATGTCCTTCGAGCTCTACCCGATGCGGCGAGACGAGATCGACCGCGCGCTGTCGCACTGGCCGGAGATCGACGCCGAGCGCATCGCGCTGGTCTCGGCCTGGCCCGATCAGCCCGAGGGCACCTTGTCCTTAAAGCTCGACGAGCAGACCACGCTCAGCGTCGTCTGCGGTCGGGCGCTCGATGGCGTGGCGGCCGCTAAGGCCGGCTTCGATGCCTGGTATCTGGATGGCTTCGCCCCATCGCGAAATGCCGACATGTGGTCGCAGGAGCTGATGACGCTCGTCTGCGAAAAGACCGTCCCCAATGGCACCTTCGCGACCTACGCCGCCGCCGGTTTCGTCCGGCGCAATCTGGGCGCCGCCGGCTTTGCGGTCGAGCGCCGTCCGGGTTTCGCCGGCAAGCGCGAAATGCTCTGCGGCGTCAAGCGCGCCGAGGGTTAGGTCGAGATCCGGATCAGCTCAGCGAAATCCCGCTCGCGCGGCTTTCCTTGCCGAGCCAGAGTGCGATCTTTTCTTCCAGCAGTTCCGGGCTGATCGGCTTGGCCATGTAGTCGTCCATGCCGGCGTCCAGGCAGAGATCGCGGTCGGCGTCGAGCGCGTGCGCGGTGACGCCGATGATCGGCACGCGGTGCCCCTGCCCGCGCTCAAGCTCGCGGATGCGCCGCGCCGCGTCGTGGCCGTTCATCACGGGCATCGATACATCCATCATGATGATGCGCGGCGTATAGGCTTCCCAGGCCTCGACAGCCTCTTCGCCGTTCTTGACGACGAGGAAGTTGAGACCCGTAGCCTGCAGGATCTGCGTGAAGACAATCTGGTTGACCTCATTGTCCTCGGCGACGAGCACATCGATGAAGGACGGCGGCGCTCTTTCGTTGAGTGGTTCCGGCAATAATTCAGGTTCCAGCGGCGGCGCCTCGATGACGGGGCGCAGCGTCGGCGCCAGCCTGATACGGTTGGTCCGGACGACGTCGACGATGGTATTGCGCAGCACGTTGGCCCGCGCCGGCTTCATCAGATGCGCCTGGCCGTTCAGCGCCGCGAATTCCTTCTCGGTGCCGGAGATATCCATCGACGTCAGGAAGACGATCGGCAAGTCGGCGAAGCGTTCGTCGGCGCGCAGCAGGCGGGCGATATCGGCGCCGTTCATGCCGGGGATCTGGTAGTCGAGCACAAGCGCATCGATCGAAACACCGAGCGCGAAGGCTTCCTCCAGAATGGCGAGCCCCTCGACGCCGTCTTCGGCCGCCGCGCCATCGAAGCCCCATTGCGTGAGTTGCTCGGTCAGGATCTGGCGGTTGACGGCGTTGTCGTCGATGACAAGCACGTGTGCGCCGCGCACATTGACCGGCAGCGGCCGCGGCTCGGCCCGCCTGGCGCCGACGGTAAACGGCAGGGTGACGGTGAAGACCGAGCCTTCGCCGACAGCGCTGTCGACCTCGATATAGCCGCCGAACAGATCGACGAGACCGGCGGTGATCGCCAGCCCCAGGCCGGTGCCTTCGTGACGCCGCGTGGAGGAAGAATCGATCTGCGAGAACTTGCCGAAAATCTGGTCGAGTCGGTCCTTCGGCATGCCGATCCCGGTATCCTCGATGCGCAGCGTCGCCATGATCTCGTCGGCAGCACCCGCAACATAGCCGAGCTCGACCAGCACATGGCCCCGCTCGGTGAACTTGACGGCATTGCCGACGAGATTGGTGACGATCTGGCGAAAACGCCCGGCGTCGCCGATGATAGCGGCGGGCAGGCCCGGCATGACGCGCACCAGAAGCTCGATGCTCTTTTCCGCCGCCAGCGACGACAGAAGCGTCACCACGTCCTCGACGGCCTCGATCGGATCAAAGGTCACGCGCCGCAGCGTCATCTGCCCGGAATCGATCTTCGAGAAGTCGAGAATGTCGTTGATGATGGTCATCAGCGCATTGCCGGACTTGGTGATGATATCGACGAAGGTCTTCTGGCGCGTATCGAGATTGGTCTTCGACAGCAGTTCCGCCATGCCGAGAACGCCATTCATCGGCGTGCGGATTTCATGGCTCATATTGGCCAGGAACTCCGACTTCACCCGATCGGCGACCTCGGCGCGTTCAAGCAGGCTCTCCAGGTCGACTTCGCGGATCTTCATCGCCGAAATGTCGGTGAACAGCACGACCCAGTGCCGGCGCGCGCTGACCATGACGTCCATCTGCACCCAGCGGCCATCGGGCACACGAAACAGATGCGACGCCGGCTGGCCGTCGGCAAGCGCCTGGCCGATATCGTTGAGCAGGTGGTCGGCATCTTCCGAGAAATCACCGCGCGTGGCGCAGAAGGCCAGCATCTCGCGCCAGTTGCGCCCGACGGCGACGCGCTCGGATGCAAGGTCCAGCATCCCGGCCAGCGCATCGTTGCTGAGCAGGATTTCGCCATCCTGCAGCACGAGCAGCCCTTGCGACATCGCATGCGTCGCATCGCCCATCAGCTCGCCGAGGTTTTCGAGCTCTTCGCGGGCGGCGTGGATTTCACGCTCATGCCGGCGCACGGCCGAGACATCGGCATAGGTCAGCAGGATGCGATCCGTCGAGATCTTGCGGCTGTCGACCAGGAGAAACTTTTCGCCCCAGTTGATCTCGGCTGCCGCCGGCTGGTCGGAGCGGAACTGATCGGTGCGCCGCGCAAGGATTTCCTCGGCGGTCACGCCCGGCGGATAGCGCCCCAGCGTGTGGTTGTATTCGACGAGCTCGGCAAAGCCCTTGCCGTCGAACAGGCCTTCGGGCAGCTCGGAGATCGTGTAGAAGGCATGGTTGCCATAACGGATCGTGAGATCGCTCTCGAGGATCAGAACGCCGACCGGCAGCGAATTCAGCACGCGCGCCATGTCGCGATGGAGAATTTCGGTGTGCGCCTGCGCGGCGATGAGCGCGCTTTCGCGCTCCTTCAGCAGCGAGACATCCGAGTAGGACCCGACCGTATAGTGCCGGCCGTCGCCGCCATCGATCCGGTTGATCTGCGCGAGGATCGGATAAACCCCGCCATCCGCGCGAGGAACCAGGCTCTCGATATCGCGCGCCTCTCCCTTGGCCAGCGCCTGCACATGGCCGCGGCTCACCATGTCGCCGGACGCCGTGCCAAACATCTCGCGTTCGGTCTTGCCCAGCGACTCGGCGCGCGGCAGTCCCGTCAGTTGTTCGTAAGATGCGTTGGCATAAACCAGCCGGTGATCCTCGTCGCGCACGAAGGCGGCAACCGGAAGCGCTTCGATCACATCGCGCAGGAAGTCGATATCGGTGCTGTTGTCACTGAGCGCCCGCGTCGCCGGCCATTTCGGGCGCGCCGCCTTGCGTGCCTCTTCGAACATGCCGAGCACGTAGATCCGTTCCTCCGACAGCGCAAAGCTCTCGATCCGCACGCGGTCATGGAGATCGCCTGTCGCGTCGAAGCAGAGCGCACTTTCCTCGCTGCCGAACACCAGCGCGCGCCGCTCCTTGTCCTCGCGGTCCTGCTCTTCCGGACGGTCGAACAGCTCGCGGCTGCGCCGGCCGATAAAATCGGAAATCTCCTTGCCGAAGAAATCCGCATAGGCCTGGTTGACCGCGACATAGCGCAGCTCGCTGTTCTTGACATAGGCAGGGTTGTCCAGATCCGCGATCCGGCCGCATGCCAGTTCGAGAATGTCCCCGTTCGATCCCAAAAACACCTGCTCCACCATGAAAACACTAGGTAAATTGCTACGCCATCGACCATAGCCGAGAGGCGTTTAACAACGAATTAACCATGACCCGGCGAAACAAAAATAACGCTGCAAATTGAGAAGAGTAGAAGAAGAGCATGCTTGGTTGCAGCGGCTTATGCTCCTGTCATCGCCAAGCAACACCTCGAAAATCGTGCTAAAATCGCAGCCATTTCTTAGGCCGCAACGATCTTCTGCTGCCGGCCTCAAGAACAACTCTTCCGCTACAGGAGGCGAACATGTCCGTACTTCATAAAAGCATGGCAACCGGCTCTATCCTGCTCACGCTGACAGTGGCGACGCTGACATCAGCCTCGCCGACGATGGCGCATGAACATTACGCCTGGGGCGGCGCCGCGGCCGGGTTTGTCGGTGGCGTGCTGCTGTCGCAGGCGCTGCGCCCCTACCCCTACACATATGGCTATCCCGACGGCTACGGCTATCCTTATGCCTATGGCTATCGCTACGGATATCCCTATAGGGCATACCGGCCCTACCGCGCCTATCCGGTCTACCGCACGCATTATGTCCAGCCCTGTCGCACCTGCCATCTCGAATGGCGGCGCAACGGATGGGGTGAGGCCTACCGCGTTCGCGTCTGCCCGTACTGACATTTCAGCCGATCGCCCGACAACGGCGCGCGTGACACCTCGTCCGCGCCGTGGCCCTGCTCGGCCTTTTGCGCCCCTCCCCTTGACTTTCCGGCCGAACTAGACCAAATGCAGGCCAGCTTTCACCTTCCGGCCGCCGCGTGAGCGTGCCCCTGCCAGCAAATAGGATGCAGGAAGAAGGACAAAAGCGCATTTCGAATGGACCGCATCCCAAGGGACGCGGCAGAAGCGCTGGAAAGCTTTTTCCAACAAGACAAGTTCCCACTTCACGCGGGGTTCTTGACGCCAGAGTAACACCGGACCGCAAACCCGCGTTCCGGCGGTATTGTTTTGGCGCCCCTGAAAAGGTTATGACTTGACCAATTTTGAATCGCTTGGTGTCTCCAAGCCGATCGTCGCCACACTGTTCCAGCTCGGTATCGAAACGCCGACCCCCATCCAGGAAAAGGCGATCCCGCTTCTTCTCGAAGGCCGCGACCTGATCGGCCTTGCACAGACCGGCACCGGCAAGACGGCCGCATTCGGCCTGCCGCTGATCGAAAAGCTGATCCCGGAAGAACGCCGCCCCGACAACCGCACCACCCGTACGCTGATCCTGGCGCCGACCCGCGAACTGGTGAACCAGATCGCCCAGAACCTGAAGAACTTCCTGCGCAAGTCGCATCTGCGCATCAACGTCGTCGTCGGCGGCGTGTCGATCAACAAGCAGCAGCTGCAGCTTGAAAAGGGCACCGACATCCTGGTAGCCACCCCCGGCCGCCTGCTCGATCTCGTCGCCCGTCGCGCCATCGGCCTCACCGCCGTGCGCTACCTCGTGCTCGACGAAGCCGACCAGATGCTCGACCTCGGCTTCGTTCATGATCTCCGTAAGATCTCCAAGATGGTGCCGAAGCGTCGCCAGACGATGCTCTTCTCCGCCACCATGCCGAAGGCGATCGCCGATCTCGCCGCCGACTTCCTGACCGATCCGGTCAAGGTCGAAGTGACGCCTCCGGGCAAGGCTGCCGACAAGGTCGAGCAGTATGTCCACTTCGTCAACGGCAAGAACGACAAGACCGACCTTCTGAAGAAGTCGCTCTCCGAAAACCCCGATGGCCGCGCCATCGTCTTCCTGCGCACCAAGCACGGCGCCGAGAAGCTGATGAAGCATCTCGAGCATGTCGGCTACTCCGTCGCCTCGATCCACGGCAACAAGAGCCAGGGTCAGCGCGAGCGCGCGCTGAAGGCCTTCAAGGACGGCGACATCAAGACGCTGATCGCGACCGACGTCGCCGCTCGCGGCATCGACATCCCGGCTGTCAGCCACGTCTACAACTACGATCTGCCTGAAGTGCCCGACGCCTACGTCCACCGCATCGGCCGTACGGCCCGCGCCGGCCGCGATGGTATTGCGATCGCCTTCTGCGCACCGGACGAGACCCGTCTGCTGCGCGATATCGAGCGCCTGATGAACATCTCGATCGCGGTTGCCTCTGGCGAAGCCCCGGCCAACATGAACGCGGCGCCGAAGCGCGGCAGCGGCAATGGCCACCGTGGCCAGGGCCAGGGTCGTGGCGGTGAAGGTCGTGGTAGTGAAGGCAGGGGTGGCGAAGGCCGTGGCAACGCCCGCGCCGGTCGCCCCGAGCGCCGTCCGCGCCCGGAAGCTGGCGAGGAAGTCCGCGCCAACGAGGAACGCCGCGAGCGTCGTCCCCGTCCGGAACGCCAGACGCAGCGCAACGAGGATTTCCGTGGCCAGCGTCGCGGCGAAGTCGCGCCGGTCACGGCAGGCCCTGACAACGATCTCGCCTCGACCTCGGATTTCCGTGGCGCAGGCCAGGCCCGCAAGCAGCAGCGCCCGCAGCACGGCAACCACGCCCATGGCGACGCAAACCGTCACCAGCCCGGCGGCGGCGCCCGCAATGCCCCCCGCAACGGCCAGGGCCGTCCGGCCCGCAAGCATGGTGAAGACCGTGGCGCACAGCAGAATGCCGGTAACGGTGGCGGCGAACGCCGCGAAGGCAACGGCGGCAACCGCCGCGGCGGCCCCTCGCGCGGCGGCAATGGCGGCCAGCGTCGCGAACGCGCGTAAGCTTTAGACGCGATTGAATAACGAACGGCGGGAGAGATCCCGCCGTTTTTTTATTGGGCCTGCTCGCTGAGCTCTACTGCGCCTGCTTCCGCAGYGGCGCGACCGCCTGCCGGTTGGTCAGATAGACGCCGGTAACGACCACGATGGTGCCGATAATGAGCGGCAGGGTCAGCGGTTCGCCGAAGGCGATGAAGGCCTCCAGCGCCACGGTCGGCGGCATCAAATAAATCAGCGATGCCGCGCGCGACACCTGCCCGCGCCGGATCAGATAGAGCAGCAGCCCGACGCCGCCCATCGACAGGCCGAAGACCGACCAGACGAGGGCCGCGACCGCCGTTGCCGAGCCGTCAAAATGCATGCGCTCGAAGCTGAGCATCAGCGGCACGCTGACGATGAGCGCGCCGACATATTGCAGCGTCGCGATGGCAGGCAGATTGCCTGTTTGCAGGTGCTTCTTCTGGTAGAGCGTTCCATAGGTGACCGATGCCATCGCCAACAGGTTGATCGCAAGCGGCACGAGGGCATGGGCGAGATTGGCGTTGGCGGGGTCGAAAAGCTTCGGCGAGATGGCGATTGCGATCCCCACGAAGCCGAGCGCGAGCCCGGCCTTCTGCGCCGGTTGCAGCCTTTCGCCGATCAGAAGCGGCGCGGCCATCGCCGTCAGAAGCGGCTGCAGCGCCGCGATGATGCCGGAGATGCCGGCCGGCACCCCATTGGCGATCGCCCACCACAGGCCGCCGAGATAGAAAAGGTGAAGGAAGAGCCCTGAATAGATCGCTTTCCACATGACTGCCCTACCGGGCCATTGCACCCTGAGCACGAGACAGAGCGCCAGGAAGGCCAGCGCCGACAGCGCGAAGCGAATGGCGAGAAAGGTGAAGGGCTCGGAATGGATGGCCGCATATTTCGCCACCACCCAGCCGGTGGACCACAGGAGAACGAAGATGGCGGGTGCGAGGCGATCAAGCGACATGGGCGGCCTTGGAAAACGGAAATGGGGCGAGATAGCCGCTGCGGGTGCCGGCAGTCAAAGGCGAAGCGTTGATGCTTATTGTAAGTTTCGTTGAAGCCGTCGGAAAATCGCTCCAGCATCTCGATCGCCCGAAAATGAATCGCGTCGCGCGTGGAAAATAATCACATGCTCATGTTTTAAGCGACGAGATACAATTGCTCTTTGTCGCCCCGGCGCTACCTTCCCGGAAATGCTCAGTTTTTCGGCTATTTTCGCCGATAGCTATGATTTTATGAATCTTCCGTTTGAACTGAGCATGGTTCTTGCATTGCTTTCTCCGTTGTACTCAAATGAAGAAAAAAGGGGAGCCACACCTTTGGCATTTGATGAAATGATCACCGGGGACGAAAGCCCTCGACAGCCATATGAAAAATACTTTGAGTGGTACAATAATCAGGATCGCGCTCATCTGATCGCCAAATCCCGCGATGCGGAAAACATCTTCCGCAAGACCGGCATCACCTTCGCGGTCTATGGCCACGCCGACAGTTCCGAAAAGCTCATCCCCTTCGACATCATCCCCCGCGTCATCTCCGGCCGCGAATGGCGCAAGCTGGCCCAGGGCATCGAGCAGCGCGTCATTGCGCTCAACGCCTTTCTCGACGACATCTACCACAAGCAGGAGATCATCCGCGCCGGCCGCATTCCGCGCGAACTGATCGAAAAGAACGATGCCTTCCTGCCCGAGATGATCGGCTTTCGCCCGCCCGGCGGCGTCTACACCCACATCGTCGGCACCGATATCGTGCGCACCGGCGAGGACCAGTTCTACGTTCTGGAAGACAATGCCCGCACGCCCTCGGGGGTCAGCTACATGCTGGAAAACCGCGAGACGATGATGCACATGTTCCCGGAGCTGTTCCACGAGAACAAGGTGCGCCCGGTCGAGGATTACCCCTATCTCCTGCGCCAGTCGCTCGCCTCGCTCGCCCCTCCCGGCTGCAAGGGCAAGCCGCGCGTCGCCGTGCTGACGCCTGGCATCTACAACTCCGCCTATTATGAGCACTCGTTCCTGGCCGACACGATGGGCGTCGAGCTGGTCGAGGGGTCGGACCTTCGCGTGATCGACGGCAAGGTGAAGATGCGCACCACGCGCGGCTACGAGGCAATCGACGTGCTCTATCGCCGCGTCGACGACGACTTCCTCGATCCCCTGACCTTCCGCCCGGATTCCGCCCTCGGCATCCCCGGGATCATGGATGTCTACCGCTCCGGCAACATCACCATCGCCAACGCGCCGGGCACCGGCATATGCGACGACAAGGCGATCTATTCCTACATGCCCGAGATCGTCGAGTTCTACACCGGCCGCAAGGCGCTTCTGGAAAACGTGCCGACCTGGCGCTGTTCGGAGGCCTCCAGCCTGAAATACGTGCTGGAGCACCTGGAAGAGCTCGTGGTCAAGGAAGTGCACGGCTCCGGCGGCTACGGCATGCTGGTCGGCCCGACGGCATCCAAAAAGGAACGCGCCGATTTCGCCGAAAAGCTGCGCGCCAAGCCGAACAACTACATCGCCCAGCCGACGCTGGCGCTATCCACCGTCCCGATCCTCGTCAACAAGGGCATCGCGCCCCGCCACGTCGATCTGCGCCCCTACGTGCTGGTCTCCGACAAGGTGCAGATCATTCCCGGCGGGCTCACCCGCGTGGCGCTGAAGCAGGGCTCGCTGGTGGTCAATTCCAGCCAGGGCGGCGGCACCAAAGACACCTGGGTATTGGAGGATTGATCTGATGCTCGGAAGAACCGCAAACGGCCTCTACTGGATGTTCCGTTACTTCGAGCGCGCTGAGAATATCGCGCGCCTCATCGATGCCGGCATCCGCATGTCGCTGACCAGAAGCAGCGGCAGCGACGACAACTGGGACGGCGTGCTGCAGAGCGCCGGCGTCCGCGAAGCCTATGACGAGGGCCATTCGAAGCTGACCGGCCCTGATGCCATCGACTACCTGCTGCGCGACCGCACCAACCTGTCGAGCGTCATGTCCTGCGTGGATTTCGGCCGCAACAACGCCCGCATGGTGCGCACGGCGCTGACCCGCGAGACCTGGGAAGCGACCAACGAGTTCTGGATCGAGCTCAAGGAGCTGCTGTCCAAGCGGCTGAAGCCGGCCGATCTGCCGCAGGCGATCGACGTCATCAAGCACCGCGCCGGCCTGATCCGCGGCGCGCTGCACGGCTCGATGCTGCGCAACGAGCTCTACAACTTCGCCCGCATCGGCACCTTCATCGAGCGCGCCGACAACACCAGCCGCATCCTCGACGTGAAGTATTACGTGCTGCTTCCGGCCGTCTCCGCCGTCGGCACCTCGATCGACAACGTCCAGTGGGAATCGATCCTGCGCTCCGTCTCCGCCCACCGCTCCTATAGCTGGGCCTATGACGGCGAATATCGCGCCACCAACATCGCCGACTTCCTGATCCTCAACGGCCAGATGCCGCGTTCGCTCGCCTATTGCTACGAGAAGATCACCAGCGAACTCGGCCACCTCGCCACCGATTACGGCGAGCGGCTGAAGGCGCACGACACCGCCGACGCCATCCGCCAATCGCTGAAGAAGCAGGCGATCAAGGACATCATGGATCAGGGCCTGCACGAATTCCTCGAGGACTTCGTCTCACGCAACAACCAGCTCGGACAGGAAATTTCCGACGGTTACCGGTTCTACGCATAGGCGGGTCGCGACATGAAACTGAAGATTAGCCACGTCACCGAATACCGCTACGACGAACCCTCCGCCTTCTCGCTGCAGCGCCTCCGGCTGACCCCGCCATCCGGCCCGGGACAGCAGGTGCTGAGCTGGTCGCTGCACGTCGAGGGCGCCAAGCCGGAGGTCGAGTATGACGACCAGTTCGGCAACCACGTCAACCTCGTCTCGCTGGAAGGCGAGCAGCAGGTGACGCGCATCGTTGCCGAAGGAGAGGTCGAGACCCGGGACATGAACGGCGTCACCGGCCCGCACACCGGCTTCTGCCCGCTTTGGCTGTTCCTGCGCGACACGCCGCGCACCAAGCCCGGCAAGCTGGTGAAGGAGCTTATCAAGGGCGTCAGCGGCGACAACGAGCTTGGCCGCATGCATGCGCTGATGGGCGCGATCCACGAGACGGTGAACTACCAGCCCGGCACCAGCGACGTCGAAACCACGGCCGAACAGGCGCTGGAGAAGAAGACCGGCGTCTGCCAGGACCACGCCCATATCTTCGTCGCAGCCGCCCATGCGCTCGGCGTTCCCGCGCGCTATGTCTCCGGCTATCTGATGATGGAAGAAAAGATCGAGCAGGCGGCAACCCATGCCTGGGCCGAAGCGCATATTCCCGGTCTCGGCTGGGTCGGCTTCGATCCCGCCAACAAGATTTGCCCGGACGAGCGCTATGTGCGCATCGCCAGCGGCCTCTCCTACAAGGACGCAGCACCCGTATCAGGCATGCGCATCGGCACGCCGGGCGAAAAGCTGCAGGTGATCGTCAAGGTCGCGGACCAGGGGCAATCTCAGAGTCAGTCGCAGAGCTAGAAATCAATGGCATCGCCAGCAGGGTATCGCCCGCGGCGATCTCATCGGTAACGACATTAAACTGCGCCAGCCGCGCCGGGCCGAACGCCGTGGAGATCGCGACGTCGGTGGCATCGCGGCCGGTCGCCATCAGGATGCGGCCGATGCGCGGCGTGTTGTGGCGGGCATCCACCGTGTGCCAGTGGCCGCCGAGATAGACCTCGAACCAGGCGCTGAAATCCATCGGCGCTGGATCCTTCGGCACCCCGATGTCACCGAGATAGCCGGTGCAGTAGCGCGCCGGAATGTTCATGCAGCGGCAAAGCGTGATCGCCAGATGCGCGAAATCCCGGCACACGCCGGTCCTGTCCGTGTAGCCGCCATGCGCGGTGCGCAGCAGATCGGCGTTCATGTAGTCGAAGCGGATATGGCCGTGCACGAAATCGGTGATCGCCTGCACGCGGGTCCATCCGGGCGCGGTGGCCGAGAAGGTCTCCCAGGCGAAATCGGCGAGCCGATCCGTGTCGCAGTAGCGGCTGCCGAGCAGGAAGACGAGCACGTCGTCGGGCAGGTCCTTGATCTCGTGCTGCACGGCTTCAAGGGGTATCACATCAGGCTGGCCGCTGTCGTAAATGTCGAAGCTGGTCGAGATGGTGGTGATCCCCGCCGGCGCGACGATACGGGTGCAGGCATTGCCGAAATCGTCGATGTAGCCCCAGGCTTCGATCGGCTGGTCGAACTCCAGCACCTGCTCAGTCAAAAGATCGACCCGTCTCGAGGGATGGATGTTGAGCGTTAGAAGCATCGGCGTCGGTTGCACGCATTCATACCCTATCGTGAAACCGGCATGGATCTTCATGATCGTTCCTTCTCGAAAAGCGGCGCGGCGGCATTGGCGCGCTTTCAGGGAACGTCACCGGCACCGATCGGTTCCACGCTGGACCGCCGGTTCACGGCATCATGTTTCGGTGGTCACGTTGACCTGCACGAGCATGTCGCCGAAGTCGTCGCTGGTACCGTCATAGCTCCCCCAGAGCGGGATCGCCTGGTGTGGGTCGCGGGCGACGCCGACGCGGATGAGGTCCTGATTGCCGACGATGCCGTTGGTCGGATCGAACTCCACCCAGCCCGCGCCCGGCAGATAGACCTGGCACCAGGCATGCGTCGACCCGCCGCCGAGCGTGCGCGAGCCGTCGCGATCAGGCACATAGATGTAGCCGGTGACGAAACGCGCGGCGAAACCCAGAGACCGCGCCGCTTCCATCATCAAAAGCGCGAAATCCCGGCACGTCCCCTGTCGCCGCTGCAGCGTTTCCACAGGCGTCTGCGTGCCCCGCTCGACGCGCCGCGCATAGACGAAGCTCTGGCGGATCGAAAAGCAGAGCGTCATCAGGATATGCCCGGTCTGCACCGAAGTGCCTGCGCCGGTGAACTGCCTCGCCCAGTGCGCCACCGCCCCCTCGGGATCGTCATAAGAGCGGGCGATAGTGCAGCTGAGATCGGGAAGCTCGTCCTCTTCATAGGAGAAGGGATAGGTCAAAGCCTCGCTGTCCATCTCGAACTCGACGGGAACCTCGGGCGTATGATCCAGCCGGATGTTGGTCTCGAAGCGGAGATGATCTGACGCGCCCTCTATATCGACCAGCGCAATGCAATTGCCGAACACGTCGTGGATCCAGCGCACCCGCGCGGGCGTCGGCTCGACCACCATCGTCGCATCGAGCAGCCGCTGATCAAAGCTGTCACGCGGGCGAAACAGCACCCGATGCTGGCCGAAGGTGACCGGGCGCTTGTAGCTGTATTGGGTGATGTGCCTGACGGAATATACGGTCATGCTGCCCTCGCCCGCCACGGTCCGGGCGGACGCCCTGCTACTCGAACTCTGCTAATCTAACGCTTCTAGTCGAACGCTTTTAATCGAATTCTGGCACCTGCCCCGACTGGAAGAGAATGATCGACGGCCCCTGCTCGCCCACAGCGACATTGGCCTCACGGCACCAGACAACCACGCCGGCGTAGTCGTTGACCATCGTTTCGGCGACATAGACGGCCGTATCCTCGCCCTTCATCCGTCGCGGTTCGAACGCATGAACAAGAGCGCCGCTGTCATCGATGTTGAACGCGCTCAGCACAATCAATTTCCGCACTCCTGGCATTGACGCTCTCCTGCGGCGATAACGGCAGGACGCCCGTTTCGTTCCGGGCGACAGGCGGTCTGGACACGAAATATGGCCGAGATCGCTCAGCCCCTACGGGCCGCCTCGATCGCCGCGACGTCGATCTTGCCCATGTCCATCATCGCATCGAAGGCGCGCTTGGCCTCGGCGCCGCCGGCGTTCATCGCCTCCGTCAGCACGCGCGGCGTGATCTGCCATGATACGCCCCACTTGTCCTTGCACCAACCGCAGGCGCTCTCCTCGCCGCCATTGCCGACGATTGCGTTCCAGTAGCGGTCGGTCTCTTCCTGATCCTCGGTGGAGATCTGGAACGAGAAGGCCTCGTTGTGCTTGAACGTGGGGCCGCCATTGAGGCCGATGCAGGCAACGCCAGCGACGGTGAACTCGACGACGAGCACCTGCCCCTCCTTGCCCGAGGGATAATCCCCCGGTGCGCGCGTGATCTTCCCGACGGAGCTGTCAGGAAACGTCTTCGCGTAGAAGCGCGCTGCCTCCTCCGCGTCCTTGTCGTACCATACGCAGATCGTGTTCTTAGCCCTTGCGCGCTCCTCCCGCGTTCGTTGCCTATGTGAGGACACATAAGGCAGCGATATCAGTTGACCAGCACAATGGTCGCTTGGGAGCGGATCGTGAAGGCTCAGAGGCTCTCGTATTTTTCAGCCGTGCGGCGGGTCGCCAGCGAATAGAGCCAGTAGAACGGGATGAAGCAGACGAGGACGGCGATTTCGAGCACCGAATGGCGCGTCTCGCGAGCCTCTTCGACAGCAACAGGCGCCTCCGCCCTCACCTCACGCTGCGCGTTCTCGAGCAGACGGTTCACCAGCTGGCGATTGTCTTCCGTCTCGGTCCCGTCGGCGTCGTGATGGGTGGTCTTCGGCGCGGGCTTGCGCATGTCTGGCCTCGTCGTCATTTGCAGTGCGAGGTCAAGCTAACACGATTTTATTAAATCTTTAACTATAACTTCCCTGCTTCCCGCGCGCGGGGCGTGCGCTTCCCGGATACGGAAAAGGCGGAGCTTTCGCCCCGCCTCCTCGTCAATTCACCCGATCGAAACGACCGATTAGTGGCTGTCCTTGCCAACCGCGCTGCCGCGACATCCCTTGAGGAAGTCGAGGTCGGCACCGGTGTCGGCACCTTCGACGTGCTGCTGGTGCAAGAACGCATAACCCGAGGTCGGCAGCTCGTGCTGCGGCTTCCACTCAGCCAGGCGGCGCGCCATCTCTTCATCGGAGATATCGACATGCAGACGACGGTTCGGCACGTCGAGCTCGATCATGTCGCCGTTCTTGATGACGGCGAGCGGACCGCCGACGGCGGCTTCCGGCGAGGTGTGCAGAACGACGGTGCCATAGGCGGTGCCGGACATGCGGGCATCCGAGATGCGCACCATGTCGGTGATGCCCTTCTTCAGCACCTTGGGAGGCAGACCCATGTTGCCGACTTCGGCCATGCCTGGGTAGCCCTTCGGACCACAGTTCTTCATGACCATGACGCAGGTCTCGTCGATGTCGAGATTGTCGTCGTTGATCTTGGCCTTGTAGTCGTCGATATCCTCGAACACCACAGCGCGGCCGCGATGCGTCAGCAGATGCGGCGAAGCAGCCGATGGCTTCAGAACGGCGCCCTTCGGCGCCATGTTGCCGCGCAGAACGACGATGCCGCCGGACTGCGTGAGTGCCTTCTCGGCCGGCAGGATGACGTCTTCGTTCCAGTTGACGACGTCCTTGACCTCTTCCCACATGGTTTCGCCCGAAACGGTCAGCGCATCCTTGTGCAGGAGGCCAGCTTCGCCGAGGCGCTTGATGACGACAGGCAGGCCGCCAGCATAGAAGAACTCTTCCATGAGGTACTTGCCCGATGGCATCAGGTTGACGATGGTCGGCACGTCGCGGCCGCAACGGTCCCAGTCGTCGAGCGTCAAGTCGATGCCGACGCGGCCGGCCATGGCCAGCAGATGGATGACGGCATTGGTCGAACCGCCGATCGCCGCATTGGTGCGAATGGCGTTTTCGAAGGCCTGCTTGGTCATGATGTCTGATGGTTTCAGGTCGTCCTTGACCATCTGCACGATGCGGCGGCCGGTCAGCTGCGCCATCACCTTGCGGCGCGAGTCGACGCCCGGGATCGCGGCATTGCCGGAGAGCGCCATGCCGAGCGCTTCGGCCATCGACGCCATCGTGGACGCGGTGCCCATGGTGTTGCAGGTGCCCGACGAACGGCTCATCGAAGCCTCGGCTTCGAGGAACTCGGCCTGCGTCATCTCGCCGGCCTTCACCATTTCCGAGAACTTCCAGAGGTGCGTGCCGGAGCCGACGCGCTCGCCGCGGAAGTAGCCGTTCAGCATCGGACCGCCGGTTACGACGATCGACGGCAGGTCGACGGAGGCGGCCGCCATCAGCAGCGACGGCGTGGTCTTGTCGCAGCCGACCATCAGCACGCAGCCGTCCATCGGCTGGCCGCGAATGGTTTCCTCGATCGAGAGCGCCGCGAGGTTGCGGTACATCATCGCGGTCGGGCGGAAGGTGTTTTCGGATGCCGAGAAGACGGGAACTTCCATCGGGAAGCCGCCAGCCTCCCAGATACCGGCCTTCACCTTCTCCGCCAGTTCGCGCAGATGGCCGTTGCACGGCGTCATGTCCGACCATGTGTTGAGAATGCCGATGACAGGGCGGCCGTCGAACAGGTCGTGCGGGTAACCCTGGTTCTTCATCCAGCCGCGGTGATAGATGACGTCACGGCTGGTGCCGCCGTACCATTCCTGCGATCGAAGCTTGCGCGGCCATTCCGCTTTTTTAAACATTGTCTTCTGCCTTTTGAGGGATGCCGAGCCGTCCTCGCGACGGCCCGTATCGCTATTTTGACGTCAGGCCAGCGTGTAGCTGGTCTTGACGGATGTGTAGAATTCGGCGGCGTACTTGCCCTGCTCGCGCGGGCCATAGGAAGAGCCCTTGCGGCCGCCGAACGGAACGTGGAAGTCGACACCGGCTGTCGGGAGGTTGACCATCACCATTCCGGCTTCGGCGTTGCGCTTGAAGTGCGTCGCATGCTTGAGGCTGGTCGTCGCGATGCCTGACGATAGGCCGAACGGCGTGTCGTTGGCGGTGGCCAGTGCCTCTTCGTAATCCTTGACGCGAATGACCGAGACGACGGGTCCGAAGATCTCCTCGCGGGAGATGCGCATCTGGTTCGTGGCCTCGGTAAACAGCGTCGGCTGCAGATAGAAGCCGGGCGTGTCGCGCTTCAGGAGCTCGCCGCCGAAGGCGAGCTTGGCGCCTTCCTTTTTGCCGATCTCGATATAGTCGGTGTCGGTCTTCAGCTGCTTCTCGTCGACCACGGGGCCGATATGCGTGCCTGATTTCATCGCGTTGTCGACGATAAGCGTTTCGAGCTTGGCCGTAAGCGCTGCCACGAACTTGTCGTGGATGCCTTCGGTGACGATCAGGCGCGAGGAGGCCGTGCAGCGCTGGCCGGTCGAGAAGAAGCCGGAATTGGCGGCGGCTTCGACGGCGACATTGAGGTCGGCGTCGTCGAGAACGACCATCGGGTTCTTGCCGCCCATTTCCAGCTGGAACTTGCGGTTATGCTCGAGCGAAGCGGCGGCGACGCGTTTTCCGGTGCCGGTGGAGCCGGTGAAGGTGATGCCAGCGACATCGGGGCTGTCGAGCATGGCCTGGCCGACGACCGAGCCCTTGCCCATGACGAGGTTGAGCACGCCCTTCGGCAGGCCCGCGCGGTGGAGAATATCGACGATCGCCCAGGAGCAGGCCGGAACCAGCTCGGCCGGCTTGAACACGATGGTGTTGCCGTAGCAGAGCGCCGGCGCGATCTTCCAGGCCGGAATGGCGATCGGGAAGTTCCAGGGCGTGATGATGCCGATGACGCCGAGCGGGTCACGGGTGATCTCTACGCCGATGTTCGGGCGGACCGACGGAATGGTCTCGCCGGCAAGGCGCAGCACTTCGCCTGCAAAGAATTCGAAGATCTGGCTGGCGCGGATGGTCTCGCCGATCGCTTCCGGAAGCGTCTTGCCCTCTTCGCGGGCAAGCAGCGCGCCGAGCTCGTCCTTGCGCGCCATGATCTCGTCGCCGGCCTTCTTCAGGATGACGTGGCGTTCCCAGATGCCGGAGCGCGACCAGGCCGGGAATGCGGCCTTGGCGGCGGCAATCGCGTTCTTGGTGTCTTCGGCCGAACCATCGGCATAGAGGCCGACGACTTCGTTCGTATCCGACGGGTTGATGTTCTTGGTGGCGTCCGAGCCGATCCATTCGCCGGCGATCAGGTTCTGATAAATGGTCATGGGCCCTGCAAGCCTCCTTTACCGCTTATGAAAGACTGGCCCGACAGCCAATGCGCCGGGCCCTAGAAACCAGAGCTGAGAAATCAGAGCTGCTTGACGACGATCTCTTCTTCGGCGTCGATCTTCAGCGGATTGCGCAGCGGCAGACCGAAGTCTGCAACCTCGATCTCGAACACGTCGCCCTCTTCCGTCTTGATGCCTTCGGCAAACGACAGCGTCGCCGTACCGAACATGTGGACGTGAACGTCGCCGGGGACGCGGAACAGGCCATACTTGAAGTGGTGGTATTCGAGGTTGGCGAAGGTGTGCGACATGTTCGCCTCGCCCGACAGGAAGGGCTTCTCGAAGATTACCTTGTCGCCGCGCTTGATGCGCGAAGTGCCGCGGATATCCTCAGGCGCCGCGCCGATGCGGATCTCTGGGCCGAAGCTTGCCGGACGCAGCTTGGAGTGCGCGAGGTAGAGATAGTTCTGGCGCTCGGTGACGTGGTCGGAAAACTCGTTTGAGAGCGCGAAACCGATGCGGAACGGCGTACCGTCCTCAGCGATGACGTAGATGCCTGCCATCTCCGGCTCTTCGCCGCCGTCGAGCGCGAAGGATGGGGAGACGAGCGCGGCACCCGGAGCAGCCGCACCATAGCCGTTGCCCTTGTAGAACCACTCGGGCTGAACGCCCTTTTCGCCAGCCTTAGGCTTGCCGTTCTCGAGGCCCATCTTGAACATCTTCATCGAGTCCGTGAGCGTTTCTTCCGCGGCCTCGGAGGTCTTCTTGTGCATGCTGTCGCGCGTCGCGGCCGAGCCGAGATGCGTCAGGCCCGTGCCCGTCAGATGCAGGTGCGCTGCGTCAGGATGCGTCATCGGCGGCAGGAAGCGGCCTTCGGCATAAGCCTTTTCCAGATCGACGGTGTCACCCAGGCCATGCGCCTCGATAACCGATGCGAGCGACTTGCCACCGTTTGCGGCTTCCATGGCGAGCGCATAGACGCTGCCGGCATTGTTGACGGCTTTCGCGGTACCGCCCGGCTCGCGCACGGCGACGACGATCTCTCCGTTCGAACCCTTGATCTGCGAAATAAGCACGGTCTTCATCCTTTTTTCCATTGCGCGGAATGTGCTCCGCCATTCCGGCTCCCGAGGGAGCCGGATTACAAGTTCACGTCACTGCGAATTCAAGTCACTGCGAATAGGTGGGCAGCGCCGAAGCGCTTAGCCCTTGTTCTTGTTGTAGACGTCGAAGAAGACGGCTGCGAGCAGCACGAGACCCTTGACCATCTGCTGGAAGTCGATGCCGAGACCGACGATCGACATGCCGTTGTTCATGACGCCCATGATGAACGCGCCGATGACGGCACCGGTGATCTTGCCAACGCCGCCGGATGCCGAAGCACCGCCGATGAAGCAGGCCGCGATGACGTCGAGCTCGAAGCCGACGCCGGCCTTCGGCGTCGCCGAGTTCAGGCGCAGCGCGATGATCATGCCGGCGAGACCAGCAAGAACGCCCATGTTGACGAAGGTGAGGAAGCTCAGGCGCTCGGTGTTGATACCGGAAAGCTTGGTCGCCTTTTCATTGCCGCCCATCGCGTAGATGCGACGACCGATCGTCGTCTTGCGGGTCACGAAGCTGTAGACCGCGATCAGCACCAGCATGACGATGAGAACGTTCGGCAGGCCGCGATAGGTCGACAGCAGGTAGCCGAGCGCGACGATCGCCAGCGAGATGATGACGTTCTGCGCGATGAAGAAGCCCATCGGCTCGACGTCGATGCCATGGCTTTCGTTCACCTTGCGGCGGCGCCATGCGAGGTAGAACAGGATGACCGGCAGGATGACGCTGAGCACCAACGAGGTGATCTGCGTCGGTACGCCGAAGATATCGACCATGTCGCCAGGCAGGAAGCCGGTGGAGATGATCTGGAATTCCTTCGGGAACGGGCCGATGTTCTTGCCGCCGAGAACCGTCAGCGTCAGGCCGCGGAACACCAGCATGCCGGCCAGCGTCACGATGAACGACGGAATGCGATGATAGGCGATGAAATAGCCCTGCGCCGCGCCAATGACGCCGCCGATCGCGAGACAAAGCAAGGCCGCGAGCCAGAAGTTCATGCCCCAGGAGACGGTGAAGATCGCCGCCAGCGCGCCGACGAAGGCGACGATGGAGCCGACCGAAAGGTCAATATGCCCGGCCACGATGACCAGCAGCATGCCGAGCGCCATGATGACGATGAACGAGTTCTGGAGAACGAGGTTGGTCAGGTTGACCGGCTTGAACAGGATGCCGCCGGTGTAGAACTGGAAGAACACCATGATCGCGACGAGCGCGATGAGCATGCCGTATTCACGAATGTTGCCGCGGATGTAATCGACGACGGAAACGACGTTGCTTTCCTCGTGGCTGGTCGGGTTGACAGGAGTCATTGTTTCTTCTCCCCAGAGCGCATGATGGCGCGCATGATGGTTTCTTGGCTCGCTTCGCCCTTCGGCAGTTCAGCGACGATGCGACCTTCGTTCATCACATAGATGCGGTCGCAGTTGCCAAGCAGTTCCGGCATTTCCGACGAGATCATCAGAACGCCTTTTCCATCGGCAGCAAGCTGGTTGATGATAGTATAAATTTCGTATTTTGCACCCACGTCGATACCGCGGGTCGGCTCGTCGAGGATCAGCACGTCGGGATCGGAGAACAGCCACTTGGACAGAACCACCTTCTGCTGGTTCCCGCCCGAGAGGTTGACCGTCTCCTGGTAGATGCCCGACGAACGGATGCGCAGCTTCGACCGATAGTCGGTCGCGACCCTGCTTTCCTTGATGCCGTCGATAACGGTGCTCTTCGAAATCCCCGCCAGATTGGCGAGCGACGTGTTGTGCATGATGTTGTCGGCGAGCACGAGACCGAGATGCTTGCGGTCTTCGGTCACGTAGGCAAGACCGGCATCGATCGCCTTGCGAACGGTGCTGGTGTCCACCTGCTTGCCGTCGACATAGACTTCGCCGGTGATCTTGTGGCCATAGGCCTTGCCGAACACGCTCATCGCGAACTCGGTACGGCCGGCACCCATCAGGCCGGCGATGCCGACCACCTCGCCCTTGCGGACGTTGATGTTGATGTCGTGCAGAACCTGGCGGTCGCGATGCTGCTGGTGAAACGCGTTCCAGTTCTTCACTTCGAAGATGGTTTCGCCGATCGGCACCGAGCGTGGCGGATAGCGGTCTTCGAGATCGCGACCCACCATGTTTCTGATGATGGTGTCCTCGCTGATCTCTTCCTTATGACAGTCCATCGTCTTGACGGTCATGCCGTCGCGCAGAACGGTGATCTGGTCGGCGACCTTGCGGATCTCGTTGAGCTTGTGCGAGATGATGATCGACGTGATGCCCTGCTTGCGGAACTCCATCAGGAGGTTCAGCAGCGCATCGGAATCGCTTTCGTTGAGCGACGCGGTCGGTTCATCGAGAATGAGCAGCTTGACGCTCTTGGACAGGGCCTTGGCGATTTCGACGAGCTGCTGCTTGCCGACACCGATGTCGGTCACGAGCGTGTTCGGAGATTCGCGCAGGCCCACCTTGGCGAGCAGCTGCTTGGTGCGGTTGAAGGTGGTTTCCCAGCTGATGACGCCGCTCTTCGCATTCTCGTTGCCGAGGAAGATGTTTTCCCCGATCGAGAGCAGCGGTACGAGCGCCAGTTCCTGGTGAATGATGACGATGCCGATTTCTTCGGAGTCCTTCAGGACTTTGAAATTGCGGACGTCGCCGTCGTAGAAGATCTCTCCATCATAGGTGCCCGAGGGATAGACACCGGAAAGAACCTTCATCAGGGTCGACTTGCCGGCCCCGTTTTCCCCCACAACTGCGTGTATCTCACCCTGGCGAACCTTGAGGTTCACATTCTCGAGCGCTTTTACGCCCGGGAACGTCTTGGTGATGTTCCGCATTTCGAGGAGTGTATTTTCCATGATCAAAATTCCAGCGCCGTGGCCGTAAGATCGGCCTGGCGTTTTAAAAATCGGAAACCGGAACCCGCGCGCGAAGGCGCGGATTCCGGCGTTCGTCAGATTACTTCAGCTGGTCTTCTTTGTAGTAGCCGCTGTCGACGAGAACGGTCTTGTAGTTCTCCTTGGTGACGGCAACCGGCTTCAGCAGGTAGGACGGAACGACCTTTACGCCGTTGTCGTAGGTCTTGGTGTCGTTGACTTCAGGCTCCTTGCCGGACATGACGGCATCAACCATGGCAACGGTAACCTTCGCCAGTTCGCGCGTATCCTTGAAGATCGTGGAATACTGCTCGCCTGCGATGATCGACTTGACGGAAGGAACTTCCGAATCCTGGCCGGAAACGACCGGGAGCGGCTGATCGCCAGAACCATAGCCTACGCCCTTGAGCGAGGAGATGATGCCGATGGACAGACCATCGTAAGGCGACAGAACGGCGTCAACCTTGGCGTCGGTGTAGTTAGCCGACAGCAGGTTGTCCATGCGAGCCTGGGCCGTTGCCGGGTCCCAACGCAGCGTGCCGACCTTGTCCATGCCGGTCTGGCCGGACTTTACGACGAGCTTGCCCGAGTCGATGTAAGGCTGCAGGACGGACATTGCGCCATCGTAGAAGAAGAAGGCGTTGTTGTCGTCAGGCGAACCACCGAAGAGCTCGATGTTGAACGGGCCCTTGCCATCCTTGAGGCCGAGCTTGTCGACGATCGTGCCGGCCTGAAGAACGCCGACCTGGAAGTTGTCGAAGGTTGCGTAGTAGCTGACGTTGGCCGAATCGCGGATCAGGCGGTCGTAAGCGATGACCTTGATACCGGCGTCAGCAGCCTTCTGCAGCACGTCCGACAGCGTGGTGCCGTCGATCGAAGCGATGACGAGAACCTTCGCGCCCTTCGTGACCATGTTCTCGATCTGAGACAGCTGGTTCGGAATGTCGTCGTCTGCATACTGCAGGTCGGTCGTGTAACCGGCGTCCTGGAGCTGCTTGACGATATTGTTGCCGTCGTCGATCCAGCGAGCGGACGACTTGGTCGGCATGGCAATACCGACGAGACCCTTGTCAGCGGCAACAGCCGGCATAACGAACGAAGCAACGCCGAACGCGGCAGCTGCCATCAATGAGATAATGGATTTCATCTCTCTCTCCCTAAGTTAATAAATGCGCGGGCGACTCCTCGCCCACCCCGAACTGTGGCGGGTTTCGTATTGGATAATACTTCAATAGCGAGAAACGAAGTAGGTCTCCTCCACGCTCTCACACGTGTTGAGTGCCAACCAGCACACGGCGGCAAACTGGTATGGATTCCTATAACTGTCAAATAGAATAAGTGGCAAAAGGCATAACAAATTTGGTATATCGTTAAAAAGTATTACTTTTGATGGAGAGCAGTGGGGAGGCTGCAACCATGTCGAGCAATTCAGGGCATGTGGCATTAGAGAACGTGGATATACAGACAGAGATTTTTGGGGATGACGGCCTTCTGCGGTCGGGACTCAAGCTGAATCACCTGCGCATGATCGTCGCAATCGAAGATAGCGGCCAGATTTCGGCGGCTGCCGAAGCACTTAACATTTCACAGCCCGCCGCGTCGCGAATGCTGTCGGAAATGGAGACCATTGTTAAGACTCCGCTTTATGAGCGCGTTGCCCGTGGCGTGGTGCTCACCACCTTCGGCGAGGCACTCGCAAGGCGTGCGCGCAAGATCATGTTGGAACTCAGGGAGGCAAGCCGCGAGATCGCCGAGCTCAGATCCGGTAAGGGCGGATCGGTCTTCATCGGCGCGGTGACGGCCCCCGCCATGAGCCTCGTCGTCCCCGCCATCAAGCAGATCCGCACGGCGCTTCCCGGCATCGAGGTCAACATCCAGGTCGAGACCAGCAACGTGCTCGCCCGCGAACTTCTGGCCGCCCGCCACGACTTCGTCATCAGCCGCATCCCGGATGATCTCAACCCGCGGCTTTTCGAGGTGCAGGAGATCGGCGTCGAGCGCGCCTGCCTGATCGTGCGCAGCGGCCACCCTCTATTACAGAAGGGTGTGGCCACCATGGTCGATCTCACGGACTATGACTGGGTCTTCCAGCCGCCCGGCACATTGCTCAGGCGCACGATCGAGGACATGTTCCTGTCGCGCGGCGTTGCCGTGCCAGAGAATATCGTCAACACCTCGTCGCTGCTGCTCACCTGCGCGATCATCTGCCAGACCGACGCGATCGCTCCGATCGCCATCGACGTCGCCCACTTCCTGGCGGCGCAGCGCTCGCGCGCCTCCGATGTCCGCGTGCTGCCGATCGATTTCGAGATCAACGTCAGGCCCTACAGCCTGATCACCGCGAGGGAACGCGCCCTGCCCCCGAGCGCGCGGCTGCTTTATGATCTGGTTCTGGCCGAAAGCCGGAAGGGCGGGACCTGAATGGTTGGATGGGGCCTCACAAGCCCCACGCCATCTTGGTCGCGTTCTATGCGCATTCGCGCAAGGGAGGCTCCATGCTATTCGGACAATCGCTGTTCCAGTCAGTGCTCGATCGCCTGAAGGAAGAGGATGGCGAAGCTAGTGAAGAGGCCGCTCCCGTTTCGCACCGCATGCCGGGCTTCACGACGGGCCTAGCCTTTGACGTGATGGAGGGCGTATCCGCACCCTCGGCGCGGCCCGGCCAGGCCTATTTCGACAATCTGGAATTCGAAACGCCGCGAGAGACGACCGACGCTTCTCCCCCGGCTGAGCCATCACCCGAGCCGGTGGCCGAGCCACTCCCCGAGATCGAGCCCGAACCGGTGATGCCGGAGCACCTCGCCCGCACGGCGCTGCCTGAAATCGCCGCCGAACTGGCGATCTCGCCGAATGACACCATCCAAAGCCTCAGCGACAAGCGACGCGGCTTCGCGAAGGCCAATCATCCCGATCGCGTCCACCCACTGTTTCGCGACAACGCCACCAAGCGCATGACCATCGCCAATCAGCTGATCGACGAAGCGATCCGCCGCAAGACGAGAAGCGCCAGGCGCTGACTACGCGTCGTTCTTGGGAGCGTCCTGCGTTTCGGCAGGCTCGGCCGTCTTGTTCTCGACAGCCGCTTTTTCCTCTGTAGGGTCTGCAGGCTTGTAGGACCAGAGCAGCACGTAGGCGGCATAAGCGCCGGCGCCGGCCGCCAGCACCGCCCAGAAGGGATCGCCCCACAAGGCCTCGACCCCGGTCCAGCCGAAGCAGACCGCGACGATGAGAACGCGCACCCAAAGCGCGCGGTAGGCCGGATGGTTTGGATCGATCAGCTGCATCTCATTCCCACATATGAACTGTTACGTGTCTTTAAGATGGTTTCTTAAAATGTGAAAGGCCCACGGCCTTGACGACGCGCGGATAAAATGGAATGAAAATTCCACAAGGAGATAATTTCGGCCCATCCATTCCGCGAGAGGGAAAGCCGAATTCTAGGGAGGAAGTCATGACAGTCAGATTTGGTCTTCTCGGCGCCGGTCGTATCGGCAAGGTTCACGCCAAGGCAGTCAGCGGCGATGCCAATGCAAGGCTCGTTGCCGTCGCCGACGCCTTTCCGGAGGCCGCCAACGCCATTGCATCCGCTTACGGCTGCGAAGTCCGCACCATCGAGGCGATCGAAGCCGCCGGCGATATCGACGCCGTCGTCATCTGCACGCCGACCGACACCCATGCCGACCTGATCGAGCGCTTTGCCCGCGCAGGCAAGGCGATCTTCTGCGAGAAGCCCGTCGACCTCTCCGTCGAGCGCGTCAAGGCCTGCATCAAGGTCGTGGAAGAGACCAAGGGCAAGCTGATGGTCGGCTTCAACCGCCGCTTCGACCCGCACTTCATGGCCGTACGCCATGCCATCGACGATGGCCGCATCGGCGAAGTCGAGATGGTGACGATCACCTCGCGCGATCCCGGCGCCCCTCCCGTCGACTATATCAAGCGCTCCGGCGGCATCTTCCGCGACATGACGATCCACGATTTCGACATGGCTCGCTTCCTGCTCGGCGAAGAGCCGGTCGCCGTCACAGCAACGGCCGCCGTCCTCGTCGACAAGGCGATCGGCGAAGCCGGCGATTACGACAGCGTTTCCGTCATCCTGCAGACCAAGTCGGGCAAGCAGGCGATCATCTCCAACTCCCGCCGCGCCACCTATGGCTACGACCAGCGCATCGAAGTGCACGGCTCCAAGGGCATGGTCTCGGCCGAAAACCAGCGCGCCGTATCGATCGAAGTCGCCAACGGCGAAGGCTACACCCGCCCGCCGCTGCACGATTTCTTCATGACCCGCTACACCGAAGCCTATGCCAACGAAATCGCGAGCTTCATCGCCGCCATCGAAAAGGGCGCCAAGATTTCCCCCTCGGGCGCCGATGGCCTCGCCGCCCTCGTGCTTGCCGACGCGGCCGTCCAGTCCGTCAAGGAAGGCAAGCTGATCAAGATCGGCTGACGGTTTTCTCCCGACCGAAAGCTACATAGGAGATGGCCGGGGCCCGACCCGGCCATTTCTCGTTTTTGCCGCTGGCGCAGCACCTGCCCTCTAACGCCGCATGTAACAATCGCCCGGTCCGATCACAAAACGAACTTTGGCGCGGTGCTCGCAAGTGCATTGCCTGCGTTTGTATATTAGCGATTTTTCCGCGCGTCTGACGCATGTTACATTGCGCTAGATATCTAAATCACCATTGGATTCCTTCAGCTTTCCGGCCATTCATGCCACCTCCGACGAACTGGGTGACCAATAGATGGCGGATATTTCGGGCTCTTCCGGGCGAATTGGCAGCCTCGATGGCTTGCGTGGCATTGCCGCTTTATGGGTGCTGATCGGACACGCAATGCTGCTCACCGGATGGCATCTGCCACTGATCGGCGATCCCGATCTCGGCGTCGATCTCTTCATCATGCTCTCCGGCTTCCTGATGGTGTTTCACTATCAGTTGCGCCAGGACAAGGAGCCGTGGTCGGAGATCTCGACATGGTCGAATTTCTGGACCCGCCGCTTCTTCCGCATCGCCCCGCTTTATTACGTGATGCTGGCGATCGCCATCGCGCTTGGCCCCGTCATCTTCGACAGCCGCATGGTGATCGATCATTTCCTCGAGGTCACCCCTCAGCAGCCCGAGCGCTATCTCGACGGTAGCCTTGAGAATGTGCTGCTGCATGTGAGCTTCCTCTTCGGCCTCTCGCCTGCGCACGCCTTCCGCACGCCGCTGCCAGATTGGAGCATCAGCCTTGAGATGCAGTTCTACGCCGCCCTGCCCTTCCTGATGCTCTTCATCCACAGGCTCGGATGGCTGCGCGGGAGTATCGGCGTGGTTATCGCCGGCGTTGCGATCGCCATGGCGCTGCGCCTCGTCGGCATAAACTTCCCGATGCCGGCCTTCCTGCCGCTGAAGATGCACGTCTTCGCATCCGGCATGCTGCTTGCCGGCGCGCTCAACGCCTCAACCCCACGCGCCCTCGTCCACTTCCTCCTGGCGCTGGCCTTCGTGGCGATCCCGATCGGCGGTGGCATGACCGTCATGCGTGAAGTCGTTCGCCTCGGACTTGTCGTGGCCTTCTTCGCGCTGATCTTCCACGCCCATCTACCCCGCCCACTGGCAAACCCGCTGAACCGGATTTCCGATTTCATGGGCAACAAGTTCTGCCACGAGCTCGGCGAACTCTCCTTCGGCGCCTATCTGATCCACCTACTGGTCATGCAGCCCGTCATCGCTTACTTGATCAAGGCGCATGGCCACGACATCAGCGACTTCCAGCGCTTCCTGCTCTCCATCGCGATCACCATCCCGATCGTCTATGCGCTGTCGGCCGTCGGGCACAGGTTCATCGAGATGCAGGGACAGAAGATCGGCAGGACGCTCACCCGACGCAGGACATCCGCCGCTTAACCGAACCCGCCCTGGACGATATCCCCGTCGATGACCGACAGCGCCCGGTTGAGATGCCCCTCGAACACGAGCAGCGGCTCGTCGAACACGACGCGCAGCTCTGGCATGCCCTGCATCCTGACCATGTGCGACTGAGCAAGCCCCTCCTCTATCCCCGGCCTCAGCAGATCGTAGTAACGAGTGCCGGGCCCGGTGATCGCCACCGGCATCCGCTCGGTGAGGCTGAGCAGCCGCGACAGCCCGTTTCCGAGCGCCAGCCCCGCCTGCCGAAAGGCAAACGCCGACATCCGGTGCCCCTGGCGCGCCCGCGCCGCGATCTTGTCCAGCTCGCCGACGGGCACGAACTTCGCCGGGATCGTATCGTCAGGCACTTCGAAGGCCATGCGCAGGATGGCGTAAAACCCGGCATAGGCCTCGATGCACCCCCTGCTTCCGCACCGACAAAGCCCGCCATTGGCCACATGCAGCATGTGCCCGAAATTGGGCGCCGAAATCTCCCGCTCCGCCGGCCCCGCATTGCGGACGATCCCGAGCCCGATACTGTGTCCCAGCGACAAAGCCGCCAGCGACCGCAGCCCCTCGGGATTGCCCGCATCCTCACGCGCGCCAAGCGCTGCGGCAACCAGCAACGTCTCGTTGTCGAGAATGATCTTAGCCTGCCATGCGGGCCTCAGCGCCGCCTCGAAATCGATCCGGTCGCTGCCGAAGATCGGCGACCACAACAGCACGGCATCATCCGAACTCACAAGCCCCTTGCTGCTGATCGAGATCAGCTTGATCTTGTCCCGAGACAACCGCGAGCGCTCGAGCAGCCGCTCCAGCCCCTCACCGACAGCATCAGCGAATCGAGCCGCGCCATCGGGATCATGCGAGCGGTCCTCGCCGAACCGGTCGATCAGCGTGCCGGCGTAGTCCACCAGCGAATATTGCACGCCATCCGACGAAATGATGACGACGATCAGATAGCCGCTGTCGCGTCTCTGGCGAAACTGCACGCGCGGCCGCCCCCGGCCACTCGCCGCCTGCTGCTCGGACTTTTCGATCACCTCGCCCTTTTCGAGATCGGCGGTAATCGCCGAAATGGTGGCCGAGGAAAGTCCGGTGAAATCAGCTATTTCGGTATGGGACAGCGCGCCGTGGCGCCTCAGCGCGGCAAGCACCAGCACGCTGTTGCGCTGGCGCACCAGTTCCGTGCTCGATCTGGTCAGCATGAAGGCCGCCCTATTCCCGCGTGCATTCCACCCCTCGTTCACACCGTATCTCCAACAACCTCCACGTGAGAGATCATTCACAGGTAGTGCGGTGTTGACAGTTGAAAAATTCTCTGACACTTATTTTCTCGACTGTCGAGAAAATAATGAAAACCTTTCCCGACAGCACATCGCGGCGGCCGGAGGAACCACTGGCTGGGGCTGGCCGCATTCTATTCGGGAGGATATTATGAAGCATGTTTTGAAGCTGATGGCAGGTGCTGCCATCCTCGTATCGGTGCATACCGCCGCAATGGCTGCCGACCTCGTGGTCGGCGTGTCGTGGTCCAACTTCCAGGAAGAGCGTTGGAAGACCGACGAAGCCGCCATCAAGAAGGCGCTTGAAGCCAAGGGCGCCAAGTACATCTCCGCAGACGCCCAGTCGTCCGCCGCAAAGCAGCTGACCGACGTTGAATCGCTGATCTCGCAGGGCGCCAACGCCCTCATCGTTCTCGCTCAGGATTCGGACGCAATCGGCCCGGCCATCGAAAAGGCTGCCGCTGAAGGCATTCCGGTCGTAGGCTACGACCGCCTGATCGAAAACCCGGCCGCCTTCTACATCACCTTCGACAACAAGGAAGTCGGCCGCCTGCAGGCTGAAGGCGTGTTCAAGGTCAAGCCGGAAGGCAACTACGTCTTCATCAAGGGCTCGTCTTCCGACCCGAACGCGGACTTCCTGTTCGCCGGCCAGATGGAAGTGCTGAAGGCTGCCGTTGACGCGGGCAAGATCAAGAACGTCGGCGAAGCCTACACCGACGGCTGGCTGCCGCAGAACGCCCAGCGCAACATGGAACAGTTCCTGACCGCCAACAACAACAAGGTCGACGCCGTTGTTGCTTCCAACGACGGCACGGCCGGCGGCGCGGTTGCTGCTCTCGACGCACAGGGCATGGCAGGCACCGTTCCGGTCTCCGGCCAGGACGCCGACAAGGCAGCTCTGAACCGTATCGCGCTCGGCACCCAGACGGTTTCCGTCTGGAAGGACAGCCGCGAACTCGGCAAGCGCGCCGCTGAAATCGCGCTCGACCTCGCCGGCGGCAAGACCATGGACAAGATCGACGGCGTCACCGCCTTCGAAGGCGGTCCGAAGAAGGTGAAGATGCAGTCCATCTTCCTGAAGCCGCAGGCGATCACCAAGGACAACCTGAACGTCGTCATCGACGCAGGCTGGATCACCAAGGCTGAAGCTTGCCAGGGCGTAAAGGCCGGCAGCGTCAAGGCTTGCGACTAATCCTCGCCAGCTGAGCCAACACACCGGCGCCGTGGCGATCTCGCCGCGGCGCCGGATGCGGCTGGAGCCTAACTGATGCGCTCCCCGCCTCGCAACGCACCGCGAACGCTTTGATTCCCTGCCGCAACGATGCCGCGCCCCACGCGGCCGCTTCGGAAGTCTCTCGGTGGTCGATTTGAAGAACAGGGCACCTCGGCTAGGGCTTTCGGGCGCCCGCGCCAGAGCCCAAACAATGGGGGAAACGGCAAACCCATGGCAAACATCACGCAATCCTCATCGAGCCATCCGCGCTCGGCGGAGGGTAACCCTTTCACGCGCTTCCTGCGCGCCACCGAGATCGACACGCGCCTGCTCGGCATGGTCGCGGCGTTGCTGGTCATCTGGATCGGCTTTCATCTCTACACCGGCGGGCTGTTTCTGACGCCACGCAACCTCTGGAACCTCTCGGTCCAGACCACCGAGATCGCGGTTCTCGCGACCGGCATGGTGCTCGTCATCGTCACCCGCAACATCGACCTGTCGATCGGCTCGATGCTCGGCCTCGTCGCCATGATCATGGGCGTCGTCCAGGCGAAATTCCTGCCGCAATATCTCGGCTTCGACAATTCTTGGACCTGGCTGATCACGCTCATCTGTGGCCTCATCGCCGGCACGCTGATCGGTCTCTTCCAGGGCGTCATCATCGCCTTCCTCGGCGTCCCCTCCTTCATCGTCACGCTCGGCGGCTTCCTCGCCTGGCGCGGTCTTGCCTGGTACGTCACATCGGGCCAGACGGTCGCCCCCCTCGACACCACCTTCCGCATCATGGGCGGCGGTGCGGAGGGCTCCGTCGGCGCCACCTGGAGCTGGATCATCGGTCTGATCGCCTGCGTGCTGATCATCGTCGGCATCATCAGCTCGCGCCACCAGCGCAAGCGCTTCAATTTCCCGCGCCGGCCGCTCTGGGCCGAATATTTCCTGGTTGTTCTCGGCTGCGCCCTGGTGCTCGGCGCCATCTGGGTCTCGACCATCTATTACTGGCCGGTGGCGATCGCCAAGAAATACGCCGAAGCCAACGCCATCGCCTGGCCGGAAACGGGGCTCTTCATCTCCTACGGTATCGCCGTGCCGGTGCTGATCGCCGTTCTCGTCGGCATCGTCATGACCTTCATCGCCACCCGCCTGCGCTTCGGCCGCTATGTCTTCGCGATCGGCGGCAACCCTGAAGCAGCCGAGCTCGCCGGCATCAAGACCCGCTGGGTGACGGTGCGCATCTTCGCGCTGATGGGCTTCCTGGCAGCCGTTGCCGCGGCGATCTCGACCGCCCGCCTCAACGCCGCCGCCAACTCGCAAGGCACGACCTACGAGCTCTACACCATCGCGGCGGCCGTCATCGGCGGCACATCGCTTGCCGGCGGCACCGGCACGATCGCCGGCGCCATGCTCGGCGCGCTCGTCATGCAGTCGCTGCAGTCGGGCATGGGTCTCGCCAATGTCGATACCCCCATACAGAACGTCGTCGTGGGCGCGGTTCTCGTCGTTGCCGTCTGGCTCGACACCGTCTATCGCTCGCGGTCGAAGTAAGAGGAGCCTGGATATGACTGATCAACGCACTTCCCCAAGCCCGAACACTCCTCTCGTGGAACTGAAGAACATCTCGATCTCGTTTGGCGGCATCCACGCCGTGGACAATGCCTCGGTCGATCTCTACCCCGGCGAAGTCGTCGCCCTTCTCGGCCACAACGGCGCCGGCAAGTCGACGCTCATCAAGATCCTCTCGGGCGCCTACAAGCGCGACAGCGGCGAGATCATGATCGACGGCGAACCCGCCGATATCAAGAACCCGCGCGACGCCAAGAAATACGGCATCGAGACGATCTATCAGACGCTTGCCGTCGCCGATAACGTCGACGCCGCCGCCAACCTCTACCTGGGCCGCGAGATCCGCACCAAGTGGGGCACGCTCGACGACGTCGCCATGGAGGCCTCGACGCGCGAGGTGATGGGCCGCCTCAACCCCAACTTCCGCCGCTTCAAGGAGCCGGTGAAGGCGCTCTCGGGCGGCCAGCGGCAATCGGTTGCGATCGCCCGCGCCATCCTCTTCAACGCCCGCATCCTGATCATGGACGAGCCGACGGCAGCCCTTGGGCCGCAGGAGACCGCGCAGGTGGGCGAGCTGATCAAGCAGTTGAAGAAGGAAGGCATCGGTATCTTCCTGATCAGCCACGACATCCACGACGTCTTCGACCTCGCCGACCGCGTCTCCGTCATGAAGAACGGCCAGGTCGTCGGCCACGCCCGCACCGAGGACGTGACCAAGGACGAAGTGCTCGGCATGATCATCCTCGGCAAGGTGCCCCCCAAGGCCATCCCCGGCCCCGGCGCCATGCAGGTGTGATTAAGAAACCAAGGTCCGCCGATCGACAGAACGGCGGACTTTTCATTTTGGTGATTGAAGCCAGCCAAAAGCTAGGCTAAGAACCACCCATCGGACAGGCGATTCAAACCCGCCTCAGGCATGCACCCGTAGCTCAGCTGGATAGAGTGTTGGATTCCGATTCCAAAGGTCACAGGTTCGAATCCTGTCGGGTGCGCCATTTTTCTCCAGAAAGCCGTTAAATACCAATAATTTCTATGCTTGATCAATCTTTCAGGTACACAAACGGGTCCGCGGAAGGTACACAATGGGGCTTGCCTTGAAACATATTGTCGTCAGTCAGGCGCGGACATATCACTAGCGTCGGCGACTGCCCCGCGACATCGCGCATCTGATGGGGAAGAACGAGTTCAAGCGTTTACGGATGCACCATGAGTGGCGAGCAACAGCGTCGGCTATACGCCCCTATATCGAAGGTGTGATCCAGCGCTACGAGTACGTGTTGAACGCAGCAGAGCAAAGCGAGCCGCCCTCTCTCACCGCACCGCTCCCTAGCCGTCCAAAGGACCGTGGTTGGGACGCCCCTCCGCTGCGACTTGAATGGGTACGGGGGTGATACGCTTCCTCACTTGTCGAGGTCGATACCTCGGGTTTTTCTGGCAAATTACACGCCTTGAGGTGTGGTATACATAGCACCGGCGCGAACCACTTTAGAGGGACAATGAGCAAAATCGGACGCAACCAGACGTGTCCATGCGGGAGCGGTAAAAAATACAAACGGTGCCACGGCGCTTTAGAGGCTGCTTCCTCTCCAGCCCCTCTTCTTCCTCCGTCCAAGACTATTGAAAATGCAATGCGTCAAGCAGCAGCGCAGCAAACGCTCAGAGAGCGTCAGCAAGGGCGCGGTCGAGGCATCGTCTCTACGAAGCTGGGCGACAGACGCTTCGTTGCGGTCGGAAAGAACGTCTTCCACTCCGAAACGTGGCTGACGTTCTATGACTTTCTATTCTCCTACATAAAAATGAAGCTAGGTGCCGAATGGGGTAACGGCGAACTGGCGAAGGATTTTGCGGCCCGGCATCCGGTGATTCAGTGGTATGATGCGGTGGCGAGGGCCCAGGCCGAACACTCCGACGCAACTGACAAGAAGGTGGTGAAATCGTCGCCAATGACGGGAGCGATGATTTGCTATCTCGGCCTCGCATACAATCTCTATCTGCTAGAGCACAACGTTGAGCTTCAAGAACGTTATCTCAAACGTTTGAAAGACGTAAAAAACTTCCAAGGAGCATACTACGAGCTAATCGTCGCGGGCGCGCTTCTTCGTGCGGGTTTCCGCCTTGAACTGGAAGATGAGACCGACAACTCTACAAAGCATTGTGAGTTCTCTGCCATCTCGAAATCCACGGGGCAGAAATACTGGGTAGAGGCAAAGATGCGGGCCGTTGAGGGCGTCTTGGGCAAGACCCACCACGACGGCGCAAGGCCCTCCGACCGCGATGCTACGCGCAACCTCACGGCCCACTTGAACGGCGCTCTAAGCAAACCAGCGGCAGACAAGAGGTTAATATTCATCGATCTGAATGCGGAGATACGCGCCGGGGACGAGATGCCCGATTGGTTCGACAAGGCGATAAAGCGGTTGGACGCACGGGAAAGAGATTTAAAGGCAGATGAGACGGCCTATGTCTTTGTGACAAATCTCCCATTCCACCGCTATCTCGATGAAACGAATATCGCTCGCCACGCGCTTGCCTACGGCCTTGGCATTCCAGATTTCAGCAAGCCGATGCCTCGCACACTAAGGGAAGCGTATCGCCTAAAGCGAAAGCACATCGACGGCCACGAAATCATGGCTGCCCTTCGCGAATATCCGGTGTTTCCTGACACTTTCGACGGTTCGCTTCGGTCGGACGCGAGTGGCCTAAACATCAAAGTCGGGGAAACGTATCAGTTCAATGATTTGGGAGAAAACGGCGGAACCATCGCAACGGTGACCACGGGGACGGTGGATGACGTTGCAGGCATGGCAATGATAGGAGTTACGACCCTAGACGGCAAAAGCTTGATCTTGCGGCAACCCCTTACTCCGGAACAACTAGAGGATTATAGACGGTATGGCTCATTGTTTCTTGGCGAGGAAAACCGCAACGGGAACAATATCGATGATCCCCTAGAATTCTTCGAATGGCTATTGAAAACCTACTCGAAGACGCCGAAGGAAAAGCTGCTAGAGTTCATGTCAAGCGACCCGAATGCCGCCGCCTTGACCCCGCTGCCTCAATCGGACTTAGCAGAAATCTATTGCGAGCGGCTGGTCGTGAACTTTTTGATGCAACACGATCCAACTAAACTACGGCCAGCATGAAAACTGCCTTGAGGAAAACGCCGCATAGTATCTACAGAACGTCGGTTGCCGAACTGCTTCGCAGAGAGTTCATAGGAATGTTACAGCCGCACAAAAGTCGGTGTGAATTGCATGATTATAGTCCGCAGCTGGGCTGTTGGGAGAATGTCCAATCAGAGCTGATTTCCCACCCCCTCAAACCATCAACCCCCGCACATACCGCCGCAGCTCGCAATCCTCGCGCGGCACGCGCTTGACGCTGAAAACCCCCTCGAAGGTCGATACCCCGATATGCGGCGAGCGCATCGATCTCGGCACCCGCTGCGCGTAGACCGCACCCTTTCCCGCTCTGATCTGGTCGATCAGCTCCGGCGTCATCCGGATCGCCGTCGAGTAGTCGCAGAAGGTGATCGGATGGGCGTAGTTGACGCCGGCCATGGAAAGGCTGGCCGCGACTGTCGGCGGGATCACCTCTTCGCTGTTGAACCCGCACGGCGCCATCGGAAAATTCTCGACGAACACCCGAACGATACGAGCGAAGATGCGCTCGTTGAAAAACTGCCCTTCCGCCTGCCCCGCGAAGTAGGAGGTCAGCCCGAGGCTGGCGACGAATTTGCGCACGGACCGGTCGCTCGCCACGTCTGTACGGAAACCGCCCCAATCGGCGGCAAGGTCGTAGATCTGCACGTGGCTGCCCATGGCGAATTTCGACATGTATTCGGCAAGGCCGGGCTTTACGAGAAGTTCGTTCGAGGACAGCAGAACGATGCGGTCGAAAGCTACGCCGCGCTCAAGCGCGTAGAGATAGTTGCTGACATGCGTGTGGAAGATGCCTTCGTTCCATCTCGTCTCGTATGAGCTCGGATTGATCAGAACATTCGGAAAATCGCACTGCCGCCGAAATTCGTCTTCGAGCGCAGCGGCGCCCGCCGATATGTGGATGACGATCGTGGCACCGGGGCAGAAGTGGTTTATGTTCTCGATCTGGTCCCGCACGATGGCGGGCATTTCATGTACTGGCAGGGAAAATAGGACTTTGGTCATCGACAGGCCCAGTCTTAGGAAATTGACGGCTTGGAGAGTTGGCGGCGTGGCATGAAACGGAAGGGCAGCTCAGCTGTTTTCCAGCTCGCCCACCACCTTGCTCCAGATCTCATGTCGATCGGCCGGCAGGCTGACCGCGTAGACATTCTTCAACACGCATGCACCGATATGAGCCGGCCGCAGGGCGCCCGGTCTTGCGCGCGCGTGAAGCGCGCCGTCACCCTTCGCGAGCTGACGGAGAACGCCCTCGGATATCTCGATCTGGGCGCTCGCCGCCGTGAATGTGATCGGCAGCGATATGTTCGTGCCGGCAAAACCGTGGCGCATGCCAAGCGTTGCAGGCACGATCTGCTCAGTTGGAAATCCGCAAGGCTCCATCGGAAACGCCTCGATGAAGACGCGCTCCAGGTGGGCGAAGACATCCCGGCTGAAGAACTGCCCTTCCGCCTGTCCTCCGGCAAAAAGAGGCAGCCCGAGAAGGGAGAGCATTTGCTTGACACCGGGAAAATTCAGGACTTCCGGCCGAAACCCGGCCCAGTTGTTCGCGGTCTCGATATTTTCATAGAGCTCGGTCTGCGCGCCGATCGTGAAACGCTTCGTATATTCGCCCAATCCTGATTTGATCAGCAGTTCCTGCGCCGAAAAAAGCACGATCCTGTCGAAATCGAGGGACTGGGCAACCGCATATTTGAAGTTGCCGACATGGGCGTGCAGGACGCCTTCGTGCGGTCGGACCGCGTAGGAATTGGGATTGATGAAGACGTTGCCGGCGGCGATGCGGTCAAGCACGTCGGGTCCTGGAGGCGTCGTATCTTTTGCATGATGGATGCAGATAAGAGAGCCCAGCGAGAAACGATTGATCGCCGAAATCTGGCGCTCAAGAATTTCCGAGTTGCCATCGGCAAGGATCGAGAAGAGTAGTTTGTCCATATAGGCACCAGCATGTTAGACGGCGATTGCGCGCATTCGACGACTAAAAACGGGCATCGTTGCTGCGCATGCCTTAGCTGTCTAAGCTGTCCCGAGGCTGTTTCAGATCTGTGGAACCTCGCGCGCAGGGCTTAACATCCTCACTTGACACCGATCAAAGCCCCCGCACTCCCGGTCCTTTACACTCCTCCAGGTTGATCCCACCAAGATCCAAAAGAGGAACCCCGCATGTATACCCGCATTCTCATCCCCACCGACGGCTCGCAACTGGCCACCAAGGGGCTGGATCATGGTCTGGCATTGGCGAAGACCCTCGGGCTGCCCGTCACCGTCGTTTGCGTGACGGTGCCGCTCGGCGGCCTTGCGCTGCAGGGCGTCGTGCTGGGGCAGGCGTTCGAGAGCTATGACCAGGGCGTCAGGCAAGAGCTTGCAGCCACCGAACTGTTTGTCCGGCATAGGGCGGCGGAAGCGGGCGTAGTGGCCGAATTCATCAACGAAACAGCCGTCTCGGCGGCAACCGGCATCCTTGACACCGCGCAGGCGCGCAACTGCGGCCTGATCGTCATCTCCTCGCATGGCCGCACCGGCATCGTCCGCATGATCCTCGGCAGCCAGACGCAAGACGTGCTGGCCAGATCGACGATCCCGGTTGTGGTCGTGAAATAGCGGCTGCACACCTATTTCACCGCGGCTGCAATCTGCGCGCACAGCATTTTATAGATGCCGGCGCTTCGTGCACCTCACACGCAAGCGCTCCGTTTACATGGCCGTTACACCGCCATTTACCGTTACGTACTTACGCGCGCGCGCATAAAGCGAAAGGCTCCCCTCGCGTCGGCTGACGACGATCGAGATCCGGCGGCACCGGCCGCCCGGCACAAGGGAGACCGCAATGTTGAACGATCCATCGGTGAGGAGCGCGTCATGACGAACTCACTCCCCAAGAAGCTGTTTTCGGCAACGGTCGCGGTCGCGATGGCGCTGACGTCGACCACCTTTCTTTCTCCGGCCAGAGCCCAGCAGGCAGCGCCGGCTGCCCCCGCGCCCGCAGCTGAATCCGCGGCGACGCAAGACACGTCCAAGCCCAACATTCTCGTCATCTTCGGCGACGATATCGGCCAGGCCAATATCAGCGCCTATTCCTTCGGCCTGGTGGGTTACAAGACGCCGAATATCGACCGCATTGCCAAGGAAGGCATGATGTTCACGGACTATTACGCCGAGAACAGCTGCACGGCGGGACGCTCGACCTTCATCACCGGTCAGGTCTGCCTGCGCACCGGCCTTTGCAAGGTCGGCATCCCCGGCGCGACTGTCGGCCTGCAGCCGCGTGACATCACCATCGCCCAGGCCCTCAAGCCGCTCGGCTACGCCACCGGCCAGTTCGGCAAAAACCATCTCGGCGACCGCGATGAGTTCCTGCCGACGAAACATGGCTTCGACGAATTCTACGGCAACCTCTATCACCTGAATGCCGAAGAAGAGCCCGAGCGGCCCTATTATCCGAAGGGTGACGAGGAATTCGTGCGGTCCAATGCCCCGCGCGGCGTCCTCAAGGCATCGGCGGACGGCAAGATCGAGGATACGGGTGCGCTCACCACCAAGCGCATGGAAACCATCGACGACGAGACGACGTCTGCGGCCATCGACTTCATGGACCGGCAGGTCAAGGCCGGCAAGCCCTTCTTCACCTGGATGAACACGACCCGCATGCATGTCTTCACGCATGTCAGGGACTCGATGAAGGGCCAGAGCGGCATGCCGGGCAACGACTATGCCGACGGCATGGTCGAGCATGACGGCGACGTGGGCAAGCTGCTGCAAGCGCTCGACGACCTGAAGGTCGCCGACAACACGATCGTCGTCTACACCACCGACAACGGCCCCAACCAGTTCTCCTGGCCGGATGCAGCAACAACCGCCTTCCGCAGCGAGAAGGACACGAACTGGGAAGGCGCCTTCCGTGTTCCCGCGATGATCCGCTGGCCGGGCAAGATCAAGGCCGGCGAAGTGTCGAACGAGATGATGTCGGGCCTCGACTGGTTTCCGACCCTGGTCGCGGCTGCCGGCGACGGCGACATCAAGGAGAAGCTTGCGAAAGGCACCTCGATCAGCGGCAACCAGTTCAAGGTTCACCTCGACGGCTTCAACCAGCTTCCCTACCTCAAGGGAGAACAACCGAAGTCCGCGCGTGACGAGTTCTTCTATTTCAACGACGATGGCGAACTCGTCGCCTATCGCTACGACAACTGGAAGATCGTCTTCTGCGAACAGCGTCAGCCGGGTGGCTTCGTGGTATGGGCGAACCCGTTCACCTGCCTGCGCGTGCCGAAGGTGTTCAACCTCAGGATGGATCCCTACGAGCGCGCTGATGTCGTGTCGGATCAATATTACGACTGGGTGATGAAGAACGCCTATCTCGTGCAGTATGGCGTCTACAAGGTCGCTCCCTTCCTGCAGACGTTCCGCGAATATCCCCCGAGCCAACGGCCTGCGAGCTTCAGCGTCGACCAGATGATTTCGGCGCTGATGAACTCGATCGACCAGGGTCCGGGCGCGAAATAGCGGAAAGCCAAAATTGCCGGGCGCGGGAAAATCGCGCTCGGCACATCTCGTCTATAGCGCCCATTTACGGACCCGCACCGTAAACGCATCAGGCATTTACCGTTGCGTACTTACCTCGCGCGCGCGCCTGCGCGATGCTGATCGCTTACAATCGGGAGACAGCGATGGCGCTTGCGTTCGAGAAGATCGGAACTTCGGAAGCGGCCCCGGAAGGAATGCGCTGGATCGAGGGCGGCACCTTCACCATGGGCTCGGACCAGCACTATCCCGAGGAAGCGCCGGCGCATCCGGTGACGGTGGATGGCTTCTGGATCGATGAAACGCCCGTCACAAATCGCAAGTTCATGGAGTTCGTCAAGGCGACCGGCCATGTGACCATGGCGGAGAAGGCGCCGGACGCGAGCGACTATCCGGGCGCGCTGCCGCACATGCTGCGGGCCGGCTCCCTGCTCTTCACGCAGCCGAAGACGGTCAATGGTACCGACATCTCGCAGTGGTGGAGCTTCAAGTTCGGCGCCAATTGGCGGCGTCCGCTCGGCGGCATCAGCGACCTGCGCGGCAGGCTCGACCATCCGGTCGTGCATGTGGCATGGTCGGATGCGAAGGCCTATGCCGACTGGGCGGGCCTCGAACTCGCCACCGAAGCCGAATGGGAATTCGCCGCGCGCGGCGGATCGGAGAGCGAATACGCCTGGGGCGACGAGCTCTCGCCCGATGGCAAGGCGATGGCGAATACCTGGCAGGGCATCTTCCCGACACAGACGACCAAGCCGAAGGGCGAGGAACGGACATCGGCGGTTCGCTCCTTCCCGCCCAATGGATACGGCCTGTACGACATGATCGGCAATGTCTGGGAGTGGACATCGGACTACTGGACGACGCGCCATCCGGAGCCCGCGAGACATTCCTGTTGCATTCCGAGCAACCCGCGCGGCGGCGATGCGGAGGCAAGCTACGATCCGCGACTGCCCGATATTCGCATTCCGCGTCGCGTGCTGAAGGGCGGCTCGCATCTCTGCGCGCCCAATTACTGCCGCCGCTACCGCCCCGCCGCCCGCCATGCCGAGCCCGAGGATACATCGACCAGCCATGTCGGCTTTCGCTGCATCAAGCGGGTTGGCCGCAAGGGAGAAGCGCGATGAACGCGATGGGACAATTGCTGACCGCCGTCCGCGCCTGTCTGCTCGCCGTCACCCTGCTTGCCGCACCGGCGGTGGCGCTTGCGCAGGAACCGCTGGCCTCGTGGAACGACACGCCTGCCCGGCAACGAATCATCGACTTCGTGAAAGCCACCACGACCGAGGGCAGCGATGGCTTCGTCGCTCCGGATGATCGTATCGCCGTCTTCGACAATGACGGCACGCTGTGGACCGAACAGCCCTTCTATATCCAGCTCGGCTTCATGCTCGACCGGGTGAAGACGCTGGCGCCTGAGCATCCCGAATGGAAGACCAAGGAACCCTTCGCCAGCATCCTGAACGGCGACGTCAAGGGCATCGCCCGGGGCGGCGAGATGGGGATGGTCGAGCTCGGCATGGCAACGCATGCCGGCATGACGACGGATGAGTTCGAAAAGATCGTGACCGATTGGTTCGCGACCGCGAAACACCCGAAATCCGGCCGCCCCTATACCGAAATGACCTTTGTGCCGATGCGCGAGCTGCTGGACTATCTGCGCGCCAACGGCTTCACCACCTATATCGTCTCCGGCGGCGGGGTCGAGTTCATGCGGCCGGTAACGGAAAAGCTCTATGGCATCCCGCCGCAACAAGTCGTGGGCAGCACCATCGCCACCCAATATGCGATCGTCGGCGATGTGCCGGTACTGAAGCGCCTGCCGAAGATCGATTTCATCGATGACGGCCCCGGCAAGCCCACCGGGATCAACAAGTTCATCGGCCGCAAGCCGATCTTCGTGGCCGGCAATTCCGATGGCGATTACGAGATGCTGCGTTGGGTCACGGCCAGGAAGCCCGGCTTCGCCCTCATCGTCCACCACACCGATGGCGCGCGTGAATATGCCTATGACCGCCAATCCGCTTTCGGCAAGCTCGACAAGGCGCTGGACGAGGCCGAACGCCGCAACTGGCTTGTCGTCGACATGAAGAACGACTGGAAGAAGGTCTTCGCCTTCGACCAGTAACGCCAGCGACGATGACCGATCTTATTGCACCGCGACTGGCTTGGTGATCGACAGCGGCATCGAGATCGTCAGAAACACCGAGTCTCCCTCTGCACGGTTCTCGGCGGCGAACTCGTGGAAATATTTGATCCGCGCCGAGATCGGCAGCTCGCCGGCCTTGAAGTTCCAACCGATCGTCGCACCGATCGCCGCCACGCGTCCCTTGAACGGGCCGAAGGCGCCCTCACCGCTATCCCCCGTCAGCTGGTCGTAATAGTAGCCCACCAGACCGGCGTCGAACTGCTCGTTGAAATGCTGGACGGCCGCCCATTCGAAGTGGAACTCGGTGCCGGTGCGATAGTTCGTATCCGGGTTCTCGCCGTTGAAGGTCACGCCGATTGCCGCAGAAAGATCGAGCCCGATCTCCGGATCGAGCCATGTTCCGGCAGCGCTGACATCGGCACCCCAGCGATGGAAGGCGATGTTCGAGATCTCGCCATCCTGGTAGTCCCCGATCGGGATGTTGACGAGAACGCCGGTGGTCCAGTGGAAATTACCGGCATCCCAGCCGAGCGTGCCGCTGACGAGCGGATCGCCAACGGTAAAGATCGTATCCTTCGTCGCGCCGGACAAGACGCCCCCACCAGGGCCTGAGAGCGTTAGATCGGCGATCGTCTCTTGCCAGCCGACAGGGATGGTCGCGCCAAGCCCGAGCCGGCCGCCCATCACTTCCTCAGGAATGACCCACATGACGGTCGGCGCCGCGAGCGCGGCCTTGCCCTCGACGCCGACGGCGACGCGGCCACCGGTCGGAAGCTGCGTGCCGCCGCCGAGATCGCCCTTATAGAGCCAGATGTCGTTTTGAAGGTAGACGCCGGGTGGCGGAAGAATACCCGCGGCAGGCCCCTTGCCGCCGAGCAGATAGAAGCCGGCACCGCGTTCGGCGGCGGTGGCCATGTGCGCGCAGGCCAGCATCGATGCGCCGGCAAGAAGCGCTCCGGTCAGAAATCTCAGTTTCATGCTCTTCCCCTCATTCGTCCCGCGGCAGGCCCTTCGCTACCTTGGAACCTTCAATCCCCCCATCCGCCGTCACAAGTACGCAACGGTAAATGCGCCCGTAAATCACTGCCCCGCAATGCTCGCGACCGCCTCGAAGCTCGCGCCCGCCTTCCCGAGCCCTGTCTCAAGACTGGCGACGAGATCGGCCCGAAGCTGCGCCATCTTCGCCGCCTGCCGGAAGGCCGCAATAAATGCCGCCCGATCCGTTGCCGCCTCCCCCAGACGCTGCCCAGCGCTCTCCGCACCGAGTTCGCCAAGAGCGGCCACGCGAATGGCGCGCGTCAGGATATCGTTTCCCAAGGCCTGCTCGGCGGCAAGCGACGCCGCCGACCACCGGCCGTTCCGGTAGGCATCAAGCGCCAGCACCAGCGAGGCGTCGCGCGGCGGCGTTTCCTCCATCGCGACAGCCTCCCGCGCGAGGTCGTTCGCCGCCTTGAAATAGCCGGCGGAAAACAGCACGAGGCTGAGCGACGCGGCATTCGCCGAATTGTTGGGATTGAGCGCCATCGCCCTGTTTCCGGCATCGATCGCCGCATCCAGCCGTCCGCTCGCGAAACGCGCCGCCATCAGCGCCCCCTGCGCCCGATCGGACAGAGGTGCGGTGGAAACCGCAGACTTCGCCATCTCAAGGGCTTGCGGAATGGTTGCGGTATCGCGGGCATAAAGCCGCGCCAGCATTGCGCTGGTATCGGGATCCTGGGGATCACCCGCCAGCGTCCGCTCCAGGCATCCGCGAAGCCCTTCGACGCCGCCGCTTTCACTACCGTCGAGCATGAATTCGGCTCTTGCAACGCAAGCGTTGCCCAAGGAATCTACCGGAGCCTCCCGGGCCTCGAGCGCATTGATCACGCCGCGCGACGATGCGATCTGTCGCGCGACCGCGCCGGCGATCTCGAGCCTTATCGTCGCCGGCTCCTTGCCCTCGGTCTCCACCCGCTCCAGTCCCGATTTGAGCAATGTGCCGCTCGCGATATCGACAACCTGCCACCAGACGGAGCGATCATCGCTGTCGGCGTAATATTTGAGATCGACCTCGTATCCTCGCCGCGCCGGCTGCGTCGGCGATCCCGGCCTCGTCACCACGATCGTGCTGAAGGCGGAGAGAGCGGTCAGCAGCGTGTCGCGGGCAACGCTCGCCTCGCCGGCCATGTCAGGCGAGGCCGCGCTCATCATGATGGTGACGGCAGGCTTCAGCGTCACGGCAGGACGGTCGATGGCTTTCCAACCAGCAGCGCCCGCAAGCACAAGCAGCCCGACGCACAGAGCCGCCGGCATCCACCGTCGTGAGACCAGCGGAAGCGACGACGGCACCACGGCGCGCCCTTCCGGTATGCCATCGGCGAGCGCCGGATGCGGGAGACGCGCAAGCAGCGATGGCGCGACCTGTGCACCGCTACTGACGACCTCCTGCGGAAACAGAGCGACGTAGCTGCCCTTCGGAATATGGACGGAGACACCCAGTTCGGCGCCGAACACGGCATAGTAGCCGTCGAGCGCGGCTCTGAGACGGCTGATCTCGATCCTCACGATCGGATCGATGGACGCATCGAAATTGCTGGAGCGGCCGAGCACGTCAAGCGCGATGGAATAGGCTTTTACGCCCTCGCGGCAACCCGCAAACCGCCGCTCGGCGAGATAGCGCAAGATATCGCGCTGTCGGTCAGATACCCTGAAGCGGCTGTCCGAGAGAAGCCGTTCCAGCTCCATCTCGGCCTCTTCAAGGCTGACTTCGCATGCCCCCTCACCGTGTACTTCAGCACTCATGGGCCGCCCCCGATACGCACTGGTCACTAAAGCAGAACAGGAAAACTATCGCGCACTTAACATTAAGTTGCAATACGAAACGCTAACAAGCCCGATAAATGATACAGTTCGCGGCAAATCCGTCTCATTTCGGCATATGCGAATTCGTGCGTAGGATGTGCTGGGTTACATCATCCTCGATACCGGAACAGAGCCCTTCATATTCGCTGGTCCGTGCGAGGTCGCCGCTCCGGCGAAACGTCTCGAGTGCGACCGCAGCGATTTCATAGGCCTCGAAGAGCTCGTCGAGATCGCGCGACCGCAATGCAGCGGCCTGCAGTCCCGCGCGCAGGCCGGGCAGCTTCAACATCAGCCGCGCCAGCCCTCGCCGCGCCGCATCGCTGGTCGTTCCTCCTGCCCCTCCCTGCCTGCTCATCGTCGTGAAGGCCTCCACGCAAGGGTAATCGAGAAAGACTAGAGGCAGTGCCTCATCGGCGTAAGTACGCAACGGTAAACAGCCCGCTGTTACGCTGGCACGACGGGGCCGGCGCGCCACACGGGTCGATTTTTGCAGCGGGAAACGTCCAGTTCTCAATCGGGAACGGATTGAATAGCGAACCGGTCAGCCGAGTAGGCAGAGGCAGCGCAAGGCAGCGTCGACATCACTGCGGCTTACCGACCGGATCGGCGTTCTGAATTCCTTCGCGCCCAGCCGGCTGGACGACACGCTGTTGCGCCGCCCCCACCCGGATCCACCATGTATTCGACAAGACGGGGGCTGCAAGCGCGCCGTCGTGCGGATTGGGCTTGATGACATCGCGGACGGAAATCATGGCGCCCGGCGGCGTGCGTCTGGCCGCCTTCTCCTGCGCCAACAGCGTCGGCGCCTGGCCGGCGACCGCGGCGGCGATGACGGATGATGTGAGCGATACTGTCCTGTTGCACAGCATGAGCATTCATCCAGCGGGAGATGAAAGAGAGTGTAAGGCCGAAAGCCCGAGGAAGGGAAGTGGCTGCTGAAAATACTGTTGCCAAGGGCTATGCCACAATGCGAGATCGGTTGGTTTCGCCAGCACTTGCAGGCGCCGACGACGAAGAGCAAGGACGCATTGAATGAAGACCAACCCGCCGCTGCCGATGGGCTATTCCGAACTTCCGCGTGGCAAGCTCGCCAATGTCGTGACGTGTCTCGAAATGCGCGAGAAGCCGGACGTCAGTGTTCCCGCCCCGGGCACCCTGCGTTTCGAGCGCTGGCAGGCGCCTTCGCTCGACGACTATCGCAAGCTGTTTCGCGAAGTCGGCGAGAATTGGCTCTGGCTTTCGCGGCTGATCATCAGTGATGAAAAGCTTACAGCGATCATCCATGATCCCGATGTCGAGATTTACGTGATCCTGTCGGAAGAAGGTCGCCGGATCGGTCTGCTCGAGCTCGATTTTCGTGAGCCCGGCGAATGCGAGCTGGTGTTCTGCGGCCTCGTTCCCGATGCAATAGGCCAAGGCGCCGGCAAGCTGTTGATCACCCAGGCGGTTGCCCGCGCATGGGCGCGGCCGATCAACCGCTTCTGGCTGCACACCTGCCACTTCGATCATCCGTCGGCGATCTTCTTCTACCAGAAGGCCGGCTTCAAACCCTATGCCTTCCTGGTCGAGGTGATCGACGATCCGCGCCTTTCCGGCCATATGCCGGAGACAGCCGCTCCGCACGTTCCCCTGCTTCGCCCCTGACCGGACAACCGGTCAGGACAAGAAAACAGCGGCTTTATCGATCATAACGCCGGCGCATCTCTGCCGCCGCCAAAGGCAGGGCCGCACTTGCGACCGCACCCAGCGGCAGCCGCCGCAGCAATCTGGTTGCGACAAAGGTGAAGGCCATGGCGCCGGCAAGCTTCGCCCATGGGTAAGACCCGAGCTGCTCGTGGGCGCTGGCATCAGCCCATTTGGCATTGGCGCTGACAACCGTGCCCGCCTGCTCACGAATGACGTGAAGCCGGGCGCGCAGATTGTCGACCTCCTCCTGAAGCCGCCGCAGCGATCCTTCCTCGTCGAGCATGTCTTCATCGGCCACGTAGTCGTCTTCGAGCACATAATCGGCCGGCGGTCCTTGCTGGCCCTCTTCGGCGGGCGCGTCGGCCTCAAGAGCGGCCAGGTGCTCCTGCAACGCAGCCTCCGTCTCAAGTCCTTCCGGCTTGCCCTTTTTGGCCCGCGTAGCCTCGCTTGTCTTCATCGATACAGCCGACGACGCGGCGACGGCCGGATGCTCGCGAAGCTCGTCGGCGGCGATAAACACGTCGGTCTCCCCCGCTTTGTGATCGGGATGCGACACCTCGACATCGACGCTGTCGGCAAGCTCGAGCGCCTGCTCCGCATTCATGATGCCCACAGCCACGCGCCCTTCCTCGGAGGTAACGGCGACTTCGACGATGGGCGGCTTCGACTTCTTTTTCATGCCAGTCGCGTTTTTCATGCAAGTCTCCTTTGGCAGGGAAACACCTGCAGGACTCGATGGGTTCCATGACAGCTCAATCAAATTCGCTGCGGCAGACCGTCTCTGGAACGCAAGCCTCCCAATCCCCATATATGTCTGGACCACGGAGCAGATGTCGCAACGAACCGCGATCCGCCTTCCGCGATAACCCACACAATGGATTGGAGACAGGGGATGGCTCAAGCCACACGAACGGCTGCGTCCGACGGACCCTATGATGCGGTCACGCTTGCCAAGAAGCACCGCATTTCGGTCGAGGACGCCAAGCAGATCATCGAGCAATATGGCGACGACCGCAAAGCGTCCGACAAGGCCGCGCGGCGCATCGCCGTGTGAAACACAATGCGGCGGCCAGAAACCCAGGCCGCCGCACACTTTAAAAATAGTTATTAAATAACAATAGATTGCCACCAATTGCGGAATCATATCGCCAAGCGGCTCAACAGACGCTCGAAGTGATCAGCAAGACCTCAATCGAAACGCAGCTTGCTCTTCTGCTGCCCCGCATCGTCGAAATTGTCGGGATCGAGCCAGGCCTCGTAGCCGGCCTTCAGCCTCGGCCAGTCGGCATCGATCATCGCGAACCACGCCGTATCGCGGTTCTTGCCCTTGGCCACCATATGCTGGCGAAACACGCCTTCGAAGGTGAAGCCGAAACGCTCAGCCGCCTTCTTCGATGGCTCGTTCGAATTGTTGCATTTCCATTCGAAACGGCGATAGCCGAGCTTGTCGAAGGCGAGCTTCGCGAAGAGATAGAGCGCCTCGGTCGTCACGCGGCTGCGCGCGATCGCCGGCCCCCACAAGATGTTGCCGATCTCGATCACCCCATGCGCGGCATCGATGCGCATCAGCGCCTGGCGCCCCTCAGCCCGGCCGCTACGCTTGTCGATGACCGCGAAGAACATTGGATCCGCCGACACCTCGGCCTTCTCCAGCCACGCGGTGAAGGCTGCCATGTCGGCGGGAGCGTCCTCGAAGAGGTAGCGGAAGCGATCGTCGGCGCCCGGCTGCTGCGCCGAGGCGAGCAGGTCTCGCCCATGGCGGCCGGCATCGAGCGGCTCGAGCCTGACATAGCGTCCTTCGAGAGCAATACGCTCCGGGCGCTCCACGCCCTTCCAGTTCGAGAGATCCATCGAAATTCCCCATTGTCGACATCAGGCGGCCTTGCCTCCTCGGCTGAGGAAACCGCTGTACGGATATGCTGTTTTAGAGTCTGACGAATTACTTGGCGAGGTCTAATTTGGCCAACGGCGATCTCAGGACCGCCGCCGTCACAGCGGGGGAAGAAGCGTGAAGAGCTCCTGCGCGCGGTTGACTCCACGCAGCGCGTGCTGGCCGATCGACGTCAGGTCGATCTGCGTCGAGGGAACGATCGCCGCAAAGCTTGCCGACATCAGCACCTTGCGCTGCAGCGACCGACAGAGCGACACGATGCGGCTGACCTCGTTGACGGCAGGGCCGATGACCGTGAAGTCGAGACGGTCCTTGCTACCGATATTGCCGTAGAACACATCGCCCATATGCAGGCCGAGATAGACGTCCGTGACCGGCCGGCCCTCGATGCGGCGCTGGGCGGTCAGGTCGGAAAGCCGCTTGTCGAGCAGCGTCCGCGCCTTCAGCGCCGAAAGACAGGCATCGCTCGGCTTCTGCCCCTTGAAGATCGCAAGCGTCCCGTCGCCCATCAGCTTCAGCACCTCGCCTCCCGCCTCCTGCACCGAGGAAATCACCGCATCGGCATAGTCGTTGAGCATCGGAATGATTTCTTCGGGATCGACAGTATCTGAAATGTGGGTGAAATTGGCGAGGTCGGAAAACCAGAGTGCAGCCGAAATCCTGTCGCTGCGCCCGCGTGTGATCTTGCCGTGCAGCACTTGGTTGGCGGCGTCGTCGCCGAGATAGACCTTGGCGATCGTTCCGGCAACGCCGCTGACTGTCACGCATTTGACCGCCAGTGCCAGGCAGGGAAGTAGCTCGCGCAACGCCGCCAGATCGCACGGCGAAAAGCCATCGGCGGCCCGCGTGGCGAAATGCGAGAAGAAGCAATCGATCTCGCCGATCGCCCCCTCATCGCCGAAACGATGGGCCATGGCGACAAAGTCGGTGAAACCCGCGGCTTTCAATTCGTCCAGCAGAAAGAACTCGGCGTCATCGCCACGGATGAAAGATCGGCGAACCTCGTTGGTGCCTTCGACCTCAAGATAATGAAACGCCGAGCGCAGCCAGTTGTCGGCGAAGTTGCCCGCCCCGGCGACGCCATAGGCCGAAACGCGCTCGACGGCCTCCAACGCGTCCCACCGGAACGCACGTCCCTCATAAAGCGGATGCAGCGTGTCGATGACGGCAACCGACCGGCCGATCGGCAGACCGTTCGCGACGCAACGCTCGCAGAACCCATCAAGCAGGTCGGCTTCGGAGAGGCCTTTCAGCCCGCTCTGCATCAGCCATTTGGTAATTTCGATAACGTGGCGATCGTCCACGGATGTCTCCTGATCCCAGGCGTTCTTCGAATGGCAAGCATTCACAGGCTACCGGGCATTGGTAGGTTCAGGCATGCGCGGACGGGCTTAATCCGCGCATGCCTCGTCACGGCCCTTGAAGGACCCGTGGGCCGTAACGTGTTGGATCATGTGGGAGGCGCCGAGCCGGCTGCCTCACGCGACTGTTCGATCACTCGATGATCGTGACGCTTGCCGTGCGTCCCGCCACCAGCGCAGCACCATCAGGCGCCCCGTCGAGCGTGACGCGAACCGGCACGCGCTGCGCCAGGCGAACCCAGGTGAAGGTCGGGTTCACATTGGCAAGCTGGGCACCCGTATCGCTGCGCTCGCGATCTTCGATGCCGCCTGCAACGCCGGTGACGCGTCCCTTGAGCGGCGTCTCGCTGCCCATCAGGTAGACCAGCGCTTCATCGCCGACCTTGATGCGATCGAGCTTGTTTTCCTCGAAGTAGCCGGAGATGTAGTAGGAGTCGGTATCGATCAGCGCCGTTACCGCACTGCCCGCCGTCACGTAGTTGCCGGGACGCATCGAGAAGTTGGTGAGCACGCCGTTGACGGGCGCGCGCACGACCGAGCGGTCTAGGTTGAGCTGCGCGGTGTCGCGGCTGATGACGGCCTGGTTATAGGTCGCCTCGTCCTGCTGAACGGTGGTCTCCGCCTGCTGGATCTTCTGCCGGGTGACCGAGCTCTCGCCGAGTTTGCGGTAGAGATCGAGATCGCTCTTGGCCATGTCGAGCGCGGCCTTGCTGCTCTCCATCTGCGCCTCGGCCTGGCGCAGCGCCAGTGCAAAGCGAGCCTGGTCGATGCGGAAGATCACATCGCCCTTCTTGACCGTCTGGTTGTCGGTCGCATCGACTTCGCTGACGATGCCGGAAACGTCGGCCGCCAGGTGAACGACGTCGGCGCGCACCTTGCCGTCACGCGTCCACGGGTCGTTCATGTAGTAGTCCCAGAGATGCCAGCCCAGCACACCCGCCAGCGCCACGACGACGCCGGTCAGAAGGAAGCGGCCGGAATAAGCAAGAAGCGATTTCATAATGACACCTTATTCAAAGATAGCGCGAGTGCGCCGAGCAGGCAGAAGTACATGGCCGTATCGAAGAGTGGCCGGTGCCACACGAGACGATAGAATCCGATGAAGGCCAGGATCCGCCGCAGGATGGAGTTGAGAAAGAAGGCCACAACGGCGATTGCTGCCAGCGTGGGTATGAAGACGCCATAAAGATCGAGTTCCGGTCTCATGCCGCGTTCTCCTTTGCGAGTTGTCCGCCGGCCTGAATGGTCGCGTCAGGCACCACGAAGCGCGCATCCGGATACAGATTGTAGCGAAGCGACGTGATGGCCCGGCGTGCGCCCTCGACGGCCGACGACGGATTTTGGTGAAGAAGGTCGGCCAATGCCTTATCGATCGCCTTCAACAGGCCCTCGCCCGCCTGGGCGTGACCATGTTTTTGCTTTTGCTGATAGAACTCGGCAATTCCCGACAGTACCTCGGCGACATCCTCGCGGCTGTCGCGGGTCAGGAGCTGGCGGTGGCGCTGCAGTTCCATTGTATTCAAGCCATTGCGCAGATCGCCCAATATGTCGTTCTGGGCGACGGCCGATTCGACCGGAATGCGTGCCAGGCGCGGTGCAACGAGACCGAAGCGATCCACCATGCGGTAGAGCATCCGCGCGAAATCCGGGGCATCCGACTTGCGCGCCACGGCGACAATATCCGCCCAGCCGGCGCGCAGCACGCGATAGGCCGTCCACTCTGCCCCAACCGAGCGCACCAGCACTGTCGTTCCACAGGCGATGACCAGCCCGATTACCGTGGCTACGTTGGAATTCAGGAACGACGTCATGTCGAGGTTCAGTCGATCCTGAAGGCCTAGCATGGTCGGGAAGTTCACGCCGAAACCCAGGCCGTAAATCATCAGCGACGGCTTTGGCATCAACACGCCTGCCGGAATGAGCACGAGTCCCAGGGCCGCAGCCAGCGGAACGTAGCCGTGGACGAACGGCAGCAGGCCGAACTGGAAGACGAAGGCGGCAATGACGGCGAAGATCGAGACATACATGAACTTCAGCATCATCGGTGCGGGATCGTCCATCGTCGAGAAGATGCAGCAGAGCACGCCTGCCATCATCGCCGCGGCACCACCCTGCGACCAGCCGGTGAGAATCCAGAACGCGGCGGCGAGAAAGGTCGCCAGCATGACCGAAAGACCGGAGTGGATGGCCATGCCGTAGTCGCGGTGGATCGGCGCGCGGTCGAAGAGCGTACCGAAACGCTGCCAGCGCAGTTCGCGGCGGCCGCCGGTTTCGATATCCTCGCGCAGCGCCAGACAGTCGCTCCAGATCTGCAAGAGGTCGCGCAGGCGGGAGGTGAAATTATGGGCGAGAAGGCCGTTCCATTCCTGCTGCTCCCGGCCCTCCTGCTCGGTCTTTTCCATCAGCGCCAAAATTTCCTGCCGCTCGACCTCGCCATAGGAGGCCTCATGCGACAACAGTTCGGTCACGCGGCCGATCAGTTCGTTGGCCGATGGGGTCAGCTTGCCGTCGGTCGCCTTGCGGAAGGCGTGAAGAAGATCGGCAAGACCGGAAACGACGGGCAGCATGGCGACCATGCGCTGCTGCAACGTGCGTGTGCGTCCGACCATGTCGCGCAGGCCCGATGTGTYGTAGGCGACGTGCGTGGTGAAGCTGTGCAGATCGACTGCGTCAGCCGCCAGCCTGCGGGCGGCGGCGTGAAGCGCGTCGCTTTTGTCGGTGCTGTTGAGCGTGCTGGTTGCGAGCGCGGCGACATCGCGAACCCAGCTGTCGATTCGCTCGGCAAGGACAGGTCCGGCATGGCGCGGAAAGACCAGACGGCTGACAAGCGCCGCACAGATGATGCCGAGCGCGATTTCCTCGACGCGGGCGACGGGATAGGTGAATGCGGTCTCGGGACTGGCAACGATCGGAAAGCTGGTGAGCGCGGTCGTGTAGCCGGCCAGCATGAAGGAATAGCTGCGCGGCGTGCGGTCGAGCAGGCTGACCGCGAGACAGAACGCCATCCAGAGCGCGATTGCCAGCGTCAGAAGTTCGGGCGAATCGACGAGATTGGGTACGAGTATGATGGTCATGGCGCCGCCGATGGCGGTACCGATAAGGCGATAGATCGCCTTCGACGTGCTCGCGCCCGACAGCGGGTGCGCCACGATGTAGACCGTGCCGACGGCCCAGTACGGGTTCGTTAGATCGAAGCAAAGCGCGATGAGAAGCGCCAGCATTGCCGCGATGAAGGTCTTGATGGAGAAAACGACATCCCAGATGCTTGGGGCGATCGTGTTATGGCTGCTCGTCATTATCCTGCGTTCCGGTTATCGCCGCGGTTCGATCCGCGACGGCGCGCAAAACCTCGATAGCGGCATCGACCTGTTCGGGATCGAGATCGCCAAGGATTTGCTCTCGCAACTTTGCCGCACAACGTTCGGCGCGCTCGGCGACCGCTGTGCCCTCTCCGGTAAGCTGCACCAGCTTGATCCTGCGGTCCGCCTCATCGGCGACCCGGCAGATCAGGCCATCATTCTCCAAACTGTCGAGTACGCGCACGAGTGTGGGGCCTTCCACGCCCACCCGTTCGGCCAGCACATTCTGTGGAATCCGGTCGCCATGGCGCAGCAACGCGATAAGCGGTGCGGCACTGGCGTCGGAAAGTTTGTGGTCGGTCAAAGCGGCGTTCAGCGCTCGGCGCCATCCACGCCCGCAGATCATCAGCAACGGTGCGAACTCGGTCCAGGTCTTCTTCATGTTCGTTGTCATGGAATTAGATAACATCCTATCGATTTGAATTCAATGATATTGCTGCATAGCTGCCATTCGATAGTTAGCGAACTCTTATCCGCCCATTGTCTGTGATCCCCCTCTCAACGCGCCGAGCCCCCTCCTCGCGAAGCTTGCCATGCGACTTTGCCGTGCAACATGGAAAGTAAAAATTAACCATAAGCGATAATAGATTGTTAGCGAACCGCCTTGCGGTCGTTGCCTATGGAGATTTCATGCGCCGCATTGCAATTCTTGCCGGATTATCCGTTCTCGCGGGCTGTGTGAGTGGCCCGGATCATGTTCCCCCGGAGATGCCCCTCCCGGCCAAGTTCAATGAAGGCTCGGCCAAGGCCGACGGCGACGTCTCGACGGTCGCGTGGTGGACCGCTTACCGCGACACCCGCCTGAACGGACTGGTGT